>JBDTSJ010000018.1:0-46297 GCA_039931205.1 Acidobacteriota bacterium | reverse complement strand
TCATGATGTACACGGCGGGGTGCGAATAGAACCAGAAGAAGTGCTGGAAGAGCACGGGATCGCCGCCGTATTTGGGATCGAAGATGCCGATGTGGAGGGTTTTTTCGATGGCCAGTAGAACTACCGTGATGGCGAGTACGGGGGTGGCCAGGATCTGGATGACGGCGGTGGAATACATGCCCCATACGAACAAGGGCATGTCAAACCAACCCATCCCTGGGGCGCGCAACTTATGGACCGTCGCGATGAAATTCAATCCGGTCAGGATGGACGAGAAACCGAGGACAAAGACGGCCATCGTCATGATCGCGACAGGGCCCTCGGAGCTGGAGGAACTATACGGTGTGTAGAATGTCCAGCCTGTGTCGATGCCGCCGATCAGGATTGCGCCGATCGCCAGCAGTGCGCCCGCGACATAGATATAGAAGCTAGCCAGGTTCAACCTGGGGAAAGCAACATCTTTGGCTCCCAGCATGAGGGGAAGCACGAAGTTTGTTAAGGAGCCTGGAATAGAGGGGATGATGAACAGGAACACCATGATCGCCCCATGCAGCGTGAACAATTGGTTGTAGCCGTCGGCAGACACTGTGATGCCGAACAGCGTGTGCTGCGGAGTCAACAAGACCAGGCGCAGCACCAGAGCGAGGAGGCCGCCAATCATGAAGAATGTGAGCGAGCCTACCAGGTACATCAAGCCGATGCGCTTGTGATCGACGGTGGTCATCCAGTCCCACAGGCTGGTGTTTTCGTTTAGATAATTCTTCGCCGGCCGCGGGATGTCTCCCACGTGTTGACCTGATGTTAGTACGGGTTCCATATAACTCTTGTTTCTCCCCTACTTTAACGACTGAATATATTCGACCAATCCGCGTAAGTCTTGTGGACGCAGCGAGCCTTGGAAGGTCGGCATGATGGGCTCATATCCCTTCACCACTTTGGCCGACGGATTTAACATGGATTCGCGGAGATACGCATCGTCGACAACCGCGGTGCTGCCGTTGTTGAACGATTCGTTCTTTCCAAAAAGGCCCTTCCAGGTGGGACCCTTGCTCGATGTGCCGTCGACCGAATGGCAGGAATTGCAGCCTTTACGCTCATATTGCAGCTTGCCCCAATCCGCCCAGCGTCCTTCGTCGCGGTATGGTTCCCACTCAGTGCCGCCGGTAGCGACGAACTTCTCAAAATCCTGCTGTGATTCCACGATCATGATGCCCTTCATGCCGGAATGATCCTTGCCGCAATACTCCGCGCAGGTGAAGGTATGCGGACCCAGCACGTTCGGTGTAAACCAGAGTTGCGTGTAGCGTCCAGGCACCAGATCGTGTTTCACTCGCATATCCGGCACAAAGAAATCGTGCAGCACGTCGTCGCTGGTCATGGTGAACTTGACCGGCTTGTTGATGGGCACATGCAGGTCGTTCACCGTGCGCGAGCCATCCGGATATTCGAACTGCCACAGCCACTGTTTGCCGGTAACGACGATTTCCATGGCGTCGCCAGGGGCGACCGCGAACTTCATGTAACCGTTCAAGCCCCAGAAGAACAGGGCAACGCAGATGATCAATGGACCGACGCTCCACAGGATTTCGAGGGTGGTGTTGTGGGTCTGATGCGGCGTGATGCGGCCGGGCTTGTAGCGATAGCGCCAGGAGAAATACAGGGCCGGGAAAGTGATACCGAGAAACAGGACGACGCTGAGCCAGTAGATGCCCAGGAATACGAGGTCGACCTCGCCGGCGAACTCAGAGCCGCGCGGGGGCAACATTGCCTGGCCCGTAATGTAATCCATCAAACTGTGTTGCATTCTCGGCCTTACGCCATCCTTTCACGTACATGTTGCTCGCGGAGCAACTGGTCACTTGCATGTTGCTCGCTAAGCAACCGGGCTGTTCTCAACCGGTCCGCGCGAATCATCCGCCACCAGAACCAGCCAAAGGCCGCCATCGCCAATACGCCGCCCGCCTTCATGAAATTCTGGGCGAACAACACGTATTGGTTCGCCTTGGGATCGTACATATAACAAAGCAACAGGATTTTTTCGATCGTCATGGTCGAGCGATTTTCTGAAGCCTCGGCCAGCGCAAAGCGCAAATCCCTGGGAGAGTAGTTGATCCCGTATAAATACCGCGCCATCTTGCCTTGCGGGGTCAGCACCATGATGGCGGCGGGATGCGCGTATTGCTCAATTCTCTCGTCGTACTTGTAATGGAAGCCGGCCTGTTCGGCAAGGCGGGCAACATTGCCATCTTTATCGGTAAGGAAATGCCAGCCTGGCGCGGGACGATCATAGGTCGATAGATACATCGACTTCTTGGCGCGCGCTTTGTCGAATGCTTCCCGAGGATCGATGCTGATGGTGACGATCTCGTACTGATTGCCGGGGGTCCAAGGAATCTCACGCATGGTCTGAACCTGCGCGTTCAGGATCAAAGTGCACAGCTGCGGGCAATCGTAATACACGAGGTTGAGGATCACCGGGCGGTCTTTGTAGAAGTACTCGCGCAGTTTGTGCGGATAGCCATCCTCGGCGATAAACGTTAAATCCAAATCGATCTGTTCGCCCAAGCGCTCAGTGATGCCGACGTTCTTGAGTTGCTCGGGTACCTGACCCGGCGGTAGTTCGGACGGGACGTAGCCGGGATTACGATACATGGACTGCTGCCCGTAGACACACGCTCCCCCGATGGCCAGCAAGGCGGCCAGAAGACGAGTTGTACGGGGTCGGGTCATGTTATTGCTTCGGTGCTTCCTTGGCCGGTTCTTCGGCCTTTGGCGCGGTTGCCTTGGCTGGATAGAAAGTCTTGCCGGCCGCGGCTTCCTGAAGGACGAGTTCGCGCGCCCGATCCAGCGGAATGCGGACAGCGGTTTTGGCTTCCGTCGCGTACTCGTAGTTCGTCATGCGCCAGTTTTCGAGATTGCGCTGGTCTTTCAATTCCAAACCGGGCGCCGCTAGAACTTTTTCATACACCGCGCCGTTCCATACACTATCAAAGTACCGCTGTAGCGCTACGATGACCACCACCAGGGTGATCACGCTGATGACCACAAAGAGCGTAATTCTCGATGCCGCCGGCTCTGTCGGGTCAAAGCCTTCTTGCGGGTTATGCTTTTTTACTTCGTGATCGTAATGTGCGTCATGACTCATTTCATTACTCCGCACAACGCATTCGCTGTGCTCTCATTCATTACTCCGCACAACGCATTCGCTGTGCTCTCATTCACTGCCTCAAACGTTCTCAAAGTGCAGACTCTGTTCAAAGCGCAGATCGCCGACAGGGGCCAACTTATGTTTCTTAAAGCGGCCCCAGAAAACCAGGCCGCAAACGCTGACGGTGGCGCACAGGGTGGCCAGGTCCAACCAATGGAACGTGGGTCCATTGGCGTAGAAATTCGGCATCACGATCCAATAGAGGTCCAGATAGATAACCAGCAGGCTCCAGGAAGCCATGAGGCCCAACACGTTCAACTTGCGCTTCACCGGACGGCACAACAGGATGAAAAACGGGATGAAGAAGCGGATGAACGGCAGCGCTAAGCTCCACGGCAGCCAGGCTCCATGGGAGCGATGCCGGAAGAAGCTGGTTTCTTCCGGCAGATCGGCGTACCAGATCAGGATGTACTGCGAGAAAGCGATGTAGGTGTAAAAGCAGGTCAGCGCGAACAGCCACTTACCCAAATCATGATAATGTTCATCGCGAATGGACCGCGCGAGGATGCCATTCTTGCGGAATGCGAGGCAGATCAGCGTCACCACTGCCATGAACCCGAGGGCTCCGTCGGCCAGATAGTAGAGGCCGAAGATGGTGGAATACCAGGTGGGATCCAGCGACATCAGCCAGTCGAAAGAAGCCATGGAGCCGACCACCACGGCCAGGAATAATCCCGGCGCGCTCCAGCGGGTGATGGCGTGCATCTGTTTAGCGCTGCGCTCGGTGTCCTGCTTGACGGACTGGCGATGGATATTGAAGATCCACAGGCTCCACAGCGCGAAGAAGATCAAAGTTCGCCACAGGAAGAAGTCGTGTTCGAGGTACCCGCTTTTGGAGGCCAGGGCGGGATTCGCGGCCATGAGTTCCCGATCCATCCAGGGATACAGATCCTGCAACCCGAACGCCAGAGGGATGAACAGCAGAAAGCCGACCGGCAGCGTGATCATGATGTTTTCCATGATGCGGCGGAGGACCACGCTCCACGCCGAGCCGGTGAGGTACTGCACCATCACGAAGAAGAAGGCCGCGATGCCGATGGCGGAAGTGAAGGTAAAGGCTACCAGGTAGGAGCGGAAGAAGCGCTCGGGCTCCGACAGATAGCCGGCGAAGCAGGCGATGATCGAAACTAAAGCGGCGAAGGCCAGCGCATTGCGGCCGGCGGTCCAGCGTCCAGTTTCGAGTTGATAGTTATCGGCTGTGTGGGACGTTTCCATTGTTATTTGCCCCCTTTTGCTTCAGGAGCTTTGGGGGCGGCTTTGCCGTCTTTCGAGGGCACGTCATCCACCGAGGGGAGCTCGATGGGCGGCGGACCGGGTTTATAGATAAGAGCGGCACGGGTCTGCTCCGGCACATCGTTCAGGCTGCTATTGCCGGCGCGTTGCAGAACGCGCACGTAAGCCAGGATGGCCCAGCGTTCGGCGGCCCGGTTCGGCGCGCCGTAAGGCGGCATGGTGCGGCGGCCGTAGGTAATGACGTTGAACAGATCGCCATCGGCGGCTTGCACCAGACGGTCTTGCGTCAGATCGGCGGGGTGAATCGCGGGCCAGCGTTGCGGAACCATGCCATGGCCCATGCCGGTCCGATCATGGCAGGGCGCGCAGTACGTATTGAAGCGCCACTCGCCTTCGGCCAGCACAGCGGGCGTGATTTCCACGGGACTCTTGCCGATGTACATGCCATCCGGCTGCAAACCGGTGTTAAAAACGTTGTCTTCCAGCAGGTGTCCGCGCGCGACCACGCCATCGGGGCGGCGGCGGCTGGCTCGGCCATCCACGAAGAGGCCTGTGGTGGCTTGCGCTTCAAAACGCGGCTGCAGGCGCATGTCCGGCCAGACTTGGATGGGAGGCGTCCTTTGGATTCCCGAGCACGCCGAGAGCGTGAGGATGCCGAACACGAGTGCGACCGTAGAAAGTAGTTTCATCCTTCCACTACCTCCACGTCCTGCGCGCCTACCGCGTGTAGGTCGATTGCCGTCTGGCGCGCGTCAAACTGCGGATCGTCCGCCTCTACGACCAAGACAAAAAGATCGTCGGAAGTACGGTGAAATTGCTTGTATTTCATCGAAGGGTGGTATAGCTGCGGCAATCCGTTCAAGGCGAAGATGCCTACCATCGCGGAAATGCCGCCGAACAAAACCGTCAACTCAAAGGTGACTGGAATGGTAAAGGTGAAGTCGAACAGCGGCTTGCCGCCGATGATCAACGGATAGTTGATTACGCCGACGTAATACATCAGCCCCTGCGCGGCCAGTAATCCAAGCATGGCGAAGCACACTACGATCCAGCCCAGTTTGGAGCGCGGGATACCGATGGCGTCGTCGATTCCATGCACCGGGAAGGGCGTCATAGTGTCGAGTTTGCGATAACCCATGGCGTAGATTTTCTTGCCGGCTTCGACCAGCGCGTCGGGAGTATGGAAGGCTCCCATGGCCGCGTACGTTTTGTCACGTCCGATGCCGAGCCGTTCCTTAAATTGCTCGATGGCTTCTGCCTGGCTGGGAGGGTTAGGCATGTTTGGGGGCCTCCTCGTGGCCGGTAACGGCGCCCTGTCTCTCGGGCGCAAAAAGATGCTTCTCGTTCGCCAGGACGCCCTTTACTTCAGAGATCGCGATCATGGGCAGGAAGCGTGCGAACAACAGGAACAAAGTGAGGAACAACCCGATGGTTCCAATGAACGTTGAGATGTCGACATAGGTAGGCCGGAAGTAACCCCAGCTGGACGGCAGGAAGTCGCGCGACAGGCTGGTGGCAATGATCACGAAGCGCTCAAACCACATACCGATGTTCACGATGATCGATATCACGAACATGAACGGCACGCTGCGGCGCAAGGTCTTGGACCAGTAGAATTGCGGGCTGAACACGTTGCAGCTGAACATCATCCAGTAAGCCCACCAGTAAGGGCCGAAGGCGCGATTCAGGAAGGTGAAGCGCTCATACGGGTTGCCGGAGTACCAGGCGATGAAGAACTCAGTGCAGTAAGCGTAGCCGACGATCGATCCCGTCACCAGGATGATCTTGTTCATGTTCTCAAGATGCTTGATGGTGATGTAATCGTGCAGGTTCAGCGTCCAGCGCGCGATGATTAACAGCGTCATAACGCACGCGAATCCGGAGAAGATAGCGCCCGCGACGAAGTACGGCGGGAAGATCGTAGTGTGCCAGCCTGGAATCACCGACGTCGCGAAGTCGAAGCTGACGACGGAGTGTACGGAGAGCACCAGGGGCGTCGATAGGCCGGCCAGAATCATATAGCCGGCTTCGTAATTGCGCCAGTGGCGAGCCGAACCGCGCCAACCCAGGCTGAGGAATCCGAATACAAATTTCTTGACCGTGCCGGTGGCGCGATCACGCAGCGTCGCCAGGTCCGGCACCAGGCCAGTGAACCAGAATAAAGCCGAGATAGTGAAGTAGGTGGATACCGCGAATACGTCCCAGATCAGAGGGCTGCGGAAGTTCTGCCACATGTTCAGATCGGTGTTGGGAATCGGGAACAGCCAGTACGCGGCGCGCCACGGACGGCCCGTATGAAACAGCGGGAACAAACCCGCGCACATAACGGCAAAGATCGTCATGGCTTCGGCCGAACGGTTGATGGAGGTCCGCCATTTCTGCCGGAACAGGAACAAGATCGCCGAGATCAGCGTACCGGCGTGGCCGATACCGATCCAGAAAACGAAGTTGGTGATGTCCCACGCCCAGCCGATGGGCCGGTTGTTGCCCCACACGCCGATTCCGTTGGCGACCAGCCAGGCCAGCATTGCGCCTAGCAGAACGACGATGGACCCAGTGCAGGCCAGCGTAATCCAATACTTCATCGGCGTCTCGAATACCTTGGCTTCGGTTATCGAGCTGATATCTTCCGTGACGTCGTGGAAATCCTTCCCGCCCTTCACCAGCGGCGGATTGGTTTCCAGAAGCTGCGGGTTTTGTCTTACCGCGACGCTCATGCCTTAGTCTCCTGACATCGCGCACAACGGACTAACGCCTGTGCGCTCATGACTTCTCCAGTTCAGGGTTAACATTGCGCAGCCGGCCTAAATACGTGGTGCGCGGCTTCGTTTGTAGCTCTTCCAGCAAACCGTAATTGCGTTCCTGCTTCTTCAGCTTGGAAACCCGGCTGGTGGGGTCATTAATGTTGCCGAACGCGATGGCGTCCGCGGGGCAAGTCTGCTGGCAGGCCGTGACGACATCACCGTCCTTAATCTCACGCGGCGTGCCGTCCGACTGACGGCCGTCGGCCTTGGCCGTGATCTTGGCGTTCTGGATGCGCTGCACGCAGTACGTGCACTTTTCCATGATGCCGCGCATACGCACGGTCACTTCCGGATTCTGCACCATGGCCAGGATATCCGGCTGGTTCTTGTGATAGTTGAGGAAGTTGAAGTGCCGCACTTTGTACGGGCAGTTATTCGCGCAATACCGGGTGCCGACGCAGCGGTTATACGCCATGTCGTTCAAGCCCTCCGGGCTATGCGTGGTGGCGGCTACCGGACATACGTATTCGCAGGGCGCGTTCTCGCATTGCATGCATGGAATGGGCTGCTCTACCGCGCGAGGATCTTCCTCATCGCCCACGTAGTAGCGATCGATACGCAGCCAGTGCATTTCGCGGCCGCGCAGGACCTGATCTTTACCCACCACCGGAGTGTTGTTTTCCGCCTGACAAGCTACCACGCAGGCGTTGCAGCCCGTGCAGGAGCCCAGGTCAATCGCCATGCCCCATTGGTAACCGGTCGAATAATCGACCACCGCGGGATGGATGGATTCCAGCACGGGAACCTCCACCATCTCTTTGATGACGGCGGGTTCTTTCTTATATTCCTCGATGGTCGTTTCGCGGAACACCGGGCGAATCTTGCCCACGATGCCCAGAAGTTCCGGCTCCTGCATGGTGCCGTGTTCCTGAGTGGTGGCGTGAATGTGCGTGGCTCCGGTTTTCGCCACAGCGAAGCCTGGGGCGTAGAAGAAATTCTCAGACGTGCGGATCAGGTTGGCGTTGAAACCCACCGCATCGCCGACATTGCCGGAGCGTGTGCGGCCGTACCCCAGCGAAAGCGTAACCGCGCCATCGGCTTGACCCGGCTGGATCATCACCGCGGCGTCCACTTTATACTTCCCTTGCGAGAGCGACACCATGTCGCCGTTGGCAAGACTCTGCTGCCGGGCCATGGCGGGACTAACCAAAACCGCGTTGCCCCAGACCAACTTGGTCATGGAATCCGGCGTTTCCTGCATCCACGCGTTGTTGGAGAACGTTCCGTCCCAGGCACTGCCGCTGGGGACGAAGGCGACTTCGATTCCGTTGCTGGCCGCAACCGGCGCCGCGGCAACCGCTGCCGAGACGCTGGCCGCGTTGAGTACGGGCGTTACCACCGCCATCATGGATACCGGAACCACACCGTCGTTCAGCGATTTGCGCCACGCGTTTTCGCGACCAACCGCCGGCAATTGAGCGGCCCAGAAATTCTTTACGATCTGGTAGCCGCGCTTCTCCGGAAGATCCAGCAATTCGGCTACAACTTCAATGGTGCTCTTGCCGCCGTACAGCGGATCGATCATCGGCTGCTGGATAGAAGCCACACCGGAAGTGGTGCGGGTATCGCCCCAGGCTTCCATGAAATGAGCTTCGGGCAAGTGCCACTTGGAGGCGGCCGCGGTTTCGTTTACAGCCTGACCCAAATGGATGGACGCTGCTACTTTGGCGAGCGCTGCTCCGAAATCCAGATCCACCGGAGCGGAGTAAACCGGGTTGCCACCCAGCACGATCAGCGTCGACACCTGGCTGCCGTTCATGGCCGCGGCAAGGGTTCGCAACCCCTCCACGCCGGCGTCCACGCGGTCGACCCGCGCAGCGGAGGTAAACGTGACTGTCTTCCCATTCGCGCCCAGCAGCTGATTGATCTGATGCGCCAGCGCGTGGACCACGGCGGGCTGCCGCGGGCCAACTACGACCAGGGCCTCGGCGCCACCCGCTTTCAGGTCCTTCGCGACCGCGGCCAGGAACTGCGAACGGCGGTCACTGCCAGCGGCCGGAGGAGCGTTTACAGCGGCCAGAAGATCCTGCGCAAACTGCTTTACTTCCGAACCACGCGACCGTAGACGATGCTCGGCATTCGCGCCCGTCAGCGAGAATTGGCTTTCGACAACGTAGAGGCGGCTGATGTTGTCGATGTCTTCTTCGGTGGCCACCAGGCGGCGCTTGGAGAATTGCTTCGTGGCCAGCGGCGAGGGGGAATCCAATCCCAGGAAATCGAAATCCAACGAAAGGATGACTTTGGCCTTGTCGAACTGCGGATGAACGTACAGCGCCTGGCCGAATGCCAGGATCGAACCCGCGCGGCTGTTCTCGCGTGAGACAGGATCGTATTCCACCCACCGTGCCGCCGGATATTTCGCCAGCAGTTGGGTGCGTAAACCATCCAGCGTAGGGGACGCCACCGTTTCGCTCAGAATCCGCAACCCGGATCCGTCTGCCAGATTCAGGCCGCGAACCGCTGTAGCGAAAGCTTCCCAAGTGGAATCCTGCTTGCCGTTCAGAACGAATTTGGAGCGGTCGGGATCGTAAATATCCAGAACGCTGGCCTGCATCATCGCCGTGGCCGCGCCCAGGCTATTGGGATGGTCCGGATTGCCTTCCACCTTGACCGGACGGCCGTCGTACGTCTTGACCACTAAACCAGTGGCCTGTCCGTTGATGACTACCGACGTCGTGTAATTGTAGGGCGAACCGGGAATATAATCTTCCTGCAAGCGGGCTTGCGGCGCAAACCGCAGTTCGGGCCGCGAACAGGCCACTAAACCAGCCATGCCGAACGACGCCGCCATCAGCTTGAGAATCGTGCGGCGGGAGTTCCCGTCCAGCATATCCGCCGCCGTCGAGGGAAATTCGCGCTCCACCCATTGGCGGAACTCGGGAGCATTGGCCGCCTGATCCAGACTGCGCCAATACTTCGGCCCGGTTTTCGGTGCGAACTTGATTTGTACGAGACTCGTCATGCTTGAGGTTACCTATGGCATCCAGAACAGTTTGTGGGAGGGTTGATTTTCTTCTGCGCGATGATTTCGCGGCCGATTTCGGCCGGATCGCGATCCGGGACCCAATCCAGTTGCGTCACCAGTTCCGCCGGGCGGATGTTAGGCGCGGGATTGCGGTGGCAATCGATACACCATGCCATGTTGAGAGGCTTTTCCTGCCGCACTTCCACCATCTGATCAATGCGTCCGTGGCAGGTGACGCAGCTGACTCCGGCGCCGATGTGGGCGCGGTGATTGAAGAATACGTAGTCCGGCAAATCGTGAATCTTGAGCCAGTGAATCGGTTCGCCGGTGGCGTAGGAGTTGCGAACTTTTTCCAGCCGCGGACTGGCGGCGCGCACTTGCGAATGGCAACCCATGCAGACTTCCGTACCAGGGATCGCGGCGAAAGCGCCACGATAGACTGTGGAGTGGCAATAGAAGCAGTTAATTCCCAGCTCGCCGGCATGTAGCTTGTGGCTGTAGGCGACCGGCTGCACTGGCTGATACCCGGTGTCGATTACTGTGGGATAACTGAGATAAGCGAAGGCGGCGACCCCGCCCACGGCGCCGAGCCCGATAACGGCTCCTAGAACTTTCAAAATGAGGTCAGACGACTTGGGGAAAATAACTGCCATCTTATGTTTGTCCCGCCACTCTTTTAATGTCTCCCAATCCCGGGTTACCGCCGTGTACTCAGGTCAAAACCTTACTGAAGAATGTACAACTTTCGTGGTTTTGGGCTTCTATAGCTTCTATCATAGCCACACCCATTACGCAAGCGGAGCAGCAATTCTTGTATAACAGGAACACCTACAGTCTAACAAGAAGTTTCGGGAATCTCAAGGTTCGCGTCAAGCTGATCGTACTGCATAACCTCTTCTTCTTAGTACTGGCGTCCTCCGTATATTTCTCGCTAATTCCGTTGTTTGAACAACAGGTTGCCGGGGGCCGGCCTACGGAGGTGGCTATGCTCGACCCCTCCTATATTGAGGCGGTGTCGCAGGCCAGGACCACCCTTTTTCTGGTTTTGGGAGCCATCTACGTTGGCGCGGTGGTTTTGCTGGAAGCGGCGATCATGCCGCTCTACGTATACCGACCTCTGCGCCTGATGTTGGACGCGGACACGGCGACCAGGGCCGGCGACCGCCAGCGCGAGATGATTCCGACTTTCGAGATCCCGGATGACGAGATCGGCCAGATCATGCAATCGCGCAACGAAACGGTGGAGGAGTTACGGGGCCGCGAGGACGAGCTAGCCACGGCTTTGCGGCGGATTGAGGATCAGGATCGCTTGGTTAGCCTGGGTCTGTTATCGGCCAGCGTGGCCCACGAGTTGAATACGCCTCTGGCCGTCCTGCACGGGTCGGTGGAGAAGCTGATCGAGACGACGAAAGATCCGCAAACACTCGAACGGCTGGCCCGCGTGGAACGCGTGACCCAGCGTTTGCGCACGATCAGCGAGAGCCTGATCGATTTCGCGCGGGTTCGTTCGCAGCGTAGCGAGCCGGTTCCCGTCGCCACATTGGTGGCCGACGCCTGGGATTTGGTGGCCATCGACGCGCGCGCGGCCGGCCTCACTTTTACGAACCATGTCCCGCTGGATGTTCAAGTCGTGGGAAATCCTGATCGCTTGGCCCAGGTGTTCGTAAACCTGCTGCGTAACGCGATGAATGCCTTCGACGCACCGGGCGGGCATGTGGACGTTCGATCCAGGTCCATGCGCCGGGGAGGCAAAGAAGGAGTGGCCATCGCGGTGGAGGATAACGGTCCCGGCATTCCGGCGGAGGTCCTGCCGGACATTTTCGACGCGTTCGTGACGACGCGTCTGGATTCTCGCGGCACCGGATTAGGGCTGACGGTGGCCCAAGGGATTGCGACCCAACACGGCGGGACTATCACGGCCAGTAACCGCAAAGAGGGCGGAGCTCGACTGGAAGTTTGGCTACCCGCGGTGGCTGCCTAGCGGATGGGTCGGCGGACTACACCAGGATCTCGACGGTCGGCGCCCCCCGCAGCCGGGCGTCGAATCTGGGAGACGGCAGATCGAACAAAAATCGATGCGAGGGGTCGCTTACCATTTCCTGTAGTCACTCCAGCGCTTGATGTAGCGCAGGGCCCACCGTTTGCCATTTTGCGGGTGGCGGTGCGAGAGATTAGATGAGGCCTTCTTCATCGATGACATCCTGAATCTTTTGGGCGGAAATCATCGGCGTACCAAGGGGCACGGGGAACGTTGGGAAGCGGCGCGTGCTGCGCTTGCGAGGGGCCTCGGGCGGATGCAGGCCGCGGCGCGCTAATTCCGATAGAACTTTTCCGAAACGTTGGCCCGAAACTCGCGCCATCTGCATGGCGGCCTTGTTGACATCCGGATCGAGGGTGATGGTGGTACGCACGCCTCGAGGTTGATACAAGTGATGCGGTGATGTCAAGACGCGGGTCTGAGGGACCGCGCTAGCGAGGCCTTCGGGCGCCGAAACCACATCACCAGGGCGGCCAGCAGGCAACCGAGAACGATGGGCAGCAGTGGCACGCCGTTCTTGAAGAGCAGGAATCCGCCGAAGAACGCGGCCGGAAAAAAGTAGTTATAACGTTTCATCAAGAATCTCCTATCGAAGGTACAGAACCCCAGCACAGGCGGCGATGGCCGCGCCAGCGTACATCAACGATCTTGGCATAGACTTGGTCCAAGCGGGCTTCAGCAGACCTTCCCTCTTGAGCCGGCGAATTTCGTTGATTTGTTTGCGCGCCAGGGATAATTCCCAGGCGTTGCCGGCCAGGCGGATTGCCTGAGCAGTCTCGTCCTCAGCACGGTGCAGAATACGCAAACGATAGTGCAGTTCCGCGAACTTCATCTGCGCGAAAAAGTTATTGGGCTCCAGCGTACGGGCTTCGTCCAGACGATCCATGGACTTGTATACGTCGAAATTCATGGCATGCGCCATGCCTAAACAGGTGCGCAAGTCGGCATTCTTTGGATGTTCCAGGCACTGCTTTTCAAGCAGCGCGATGTGATTACGCAGTTCGTCGCGGTCGACGGTGTGCGGGTCCCGCCAAGGTACGGCGGGAAGGCGGGACGGGCGAGCGACCTCCATGTCGCCCGCCCGCATCATTTCCTGATTCATATCCAGAGTCATGAGTTCCGCTGTTGGTTGCATGGGATGCCTCAGTGCGTGTTGATGCTTTGCGGTTTCAATTCGAACTCGGGGTAGCCCAGAGCGCCCATTTCGGGGATGTCCAGACCTTCCAGTTCCACCTCGGCGCTGACGCGCTGACCCATGGTCATGTCGAGGATCCAGTTCAAACCGAAGCTCCACACAAAGACAAGTCCGACCAAGGTGCTGACGCCGATAAGCTGCGCCACCAACTGACCCGTGTCGCCGTAGAAGAGTCCCGTCACTGAGCCTGCAACGCCGTTCCAGGACCCGCCGTAGTTACTCTTGCCGTCGGCAAACAGACCCACCGCGATAACGCCCCAGATGCCGTTGGCGCCGTGGACCGAGATTGCACCCACGGGATCGTCGACGCGCATCACGCGGTCGACAAACTCGACGGAGAGGCAGACCAGCAGGCCCGCCACCAGGCCGATGATGACCGAAGACATGGGATTGACGAAGCCGCTAGGCGCGGTGATCGCAACCAATCCCGCCAACAGTCCGTTGCCGGTCATGGACGCGTCGGGCTTGCCGTAGCGGCCCCACATGTAGAACATCGCGCCGAAAGCTCCGGTCATACCGGCCAACATGGTGTTGACGGCCACCGAACCGATGCGCAGCGCGCCGTTGCCGGATGCCGCCAGCGTGGAACCGGGATTAAATCCAAACCAGCCGAAGGCCAGGATGAAGCAGCCCGTGAGTACGATCACGATATCGTGACCCAGAATCGGGTTGGGCGAGCCATCGCGATTATACTTTCCGATGCGCGGCCCAACGATGATCCCGAGAGCCAATGCCGTGATGCCTCCGACCGAGTGCACCACGCCGGAACCCGCGAAATCCGCATAGCCGTGACCCAGACCGAAATTACCGCCCAGCAGAGCCAGCCATCCGCCGCCCCACGCCCAGTTGGCAAACATCGGATACGTAAGAGCGCCCATAAAGAAGCTGGACACCAGGAACGTCGAAAACCGCCAGCGTTCCGCGGCCGTGCCGGTCACGATGGTTAGAGTGGTATCCATGAATACCATTTGGAACAGGAACATCACCATGACAGCGACGTCGTAGGTGGTCCCGCCGAGCATGATGCCCTGCTGGCCCCACAGGCCGAAGGCCTTGTCGAACAGCGTAATCGAATACTCGCCGTTCAACACGGGGGTGCCGCCGAGGGTTCCCAAGGCGCCTACACCGCCCATCTGAATAGCGAAACCAATCAGCCAGTAAGCAGCCAGACCTACGCCATACACCATGAAGTTCATCATCATCGTATGGTTGGCGTTCTTGGCGCGGCACAAGCCGGTTTCAACAAGCGCGAATCCCGCCTGCATGAACATGACCAGGAATCCGCACACTAGCGTCCAGACGAAGTTGATAGCGACACGGTTTTGGCCGGCTTGATTCGCCAGGTCGGCAATCGTTAAGCCCGCCTTGGTATCCGCCACTACTACGTCCGCAACGGTGCCGGTGAGAGCGCCGTCCGGGTCACCCGCTGCGCGCTTTTCGGCAGTCGGAGCGGTGACACCCTTGAGATCGTCAACAGTGATCGGGGCGGGAGCCGCCGCCGCGGGGGCCGCCGCAGGTGCGGGCGCGGCTGGCGCAGGCGCGGCAGGTTGCGCCCATGTGAGCGAGGTCCATAAGAGAATGCCGGCCGTGACCAGCAAGAGGGAAGAGCGATGGAGTTTTCTCATGGTAGCCTCGTTACTTCTTCCAAATCGCGTTCTTCTGAAATGCCGGGTTGATCATCCCGATGATGCCGCCCAGGCTGACCGCTAAACCAAGTAGCGTCATTCCCAAGCGTGCGTCCACCGACGATGCCATTCCCAAGCTGGCCACCGAGATGATGAATCCCAGCAGGGTCACCAACAAACCAATAATCGCCATGTATTTCCCCTCTAAAGTGGAGTTTTGAATGGACAGACCGGGGCCAGCTAAGCGACGAGGCTTGTCCTATACGTTACCGGGACAACTTGCTCAGGTCCAATAGAAAATATTGATGCAATCTATCCATTGATCCGTTCCGGCTATCGAACGATTTCGCTTGTAGCCGCCGCCCGGCAAGTGCATGATGGGCGTAGATAGCTCATGCCTATCTCGGATACCTACGTGGTGCGATACCTGCTGCAGGAAACCTCCGTCCATCGGGGCGGCCTGGAATGGGTCCACCGCGACGCTGACTTGGCTACGCTATTGCATGCTTTGGCCGCGGCGGCAGCGCGCCAGTGTGTCCGGCGAATGAATCGAACTAGCGAAGCCAGCGAATGCATCCGTGAATCGATCTATCGCCGCTTGACTGGAATGACGGGAGCCGCCACCTGAATTTTCTAACGCCTGCGTTCTTTTGGTTCGCGGATACTCCTGAAGCTCTGCACATCCCGCTGGCGATGTTGATGGTGTTCGCCTCGGCGAAGATTCTCGCGGAGTTGTTCGAGCGGCTGGGACAGCCCGGCATCGTCGGCGAGATTTTGGCGGGTGTCATCATCGGCCCCAGCGTTCTGGCGTGGATCGCGCCGGATGACTTATTGCGCGCTCTGGCGGATTTGGGCGTGATGTTCCTGCTATTCAAGGTGGGGCTGGAGGTGAAACCGGAAGAGCTCATGAAGCTGGGCGGCACGGCTTTACTGGTGGCTACCTGCGGCGTCATTGTGCCCTTGATCATGGGCTGGGGCATCGTATGGGCTTTCGGGTACCCGCACATTGAAGCCGCCTTCGCCGGCGCCGCGATGGTGGCCACCAGCGTCGGAATTACGGCCCAGGTGCTTTCCTCCAAGGGATTATTGCAGGAGCGCGCGAGTCAAATCATTTTGGCGGCCGCCGTCATAGACGACGTGCTTGGACTGCTGGTATTGGCGTGCGTGAGCAGCGTGGCGCGCGGCAGCGTGAACTACTGGGAAATCGGACTCACCATTTTGTTCGCCGTGGGCTTTGTGTTGATAATCGCCTTCTGGGGGAACAAGGCGATGGGACATCTGGTCCCGCACGCCCAGCAGAATCTGCGGCTAAGCGAAGCGGAGTATAGCGTCGCCATGATTCTGTTATTCGCCCTTTCCGTACTGGCCGTGTATGTGGGCGTCGCCGCCATCGTGGGAGCATTCTTCGCCGGCATGGCTCTGTCGGGCAAGGTCGCGACGCGAGTGAACGATCTGGCGCAAGGCGCGTCGGAATTGCTGGTGCCGTTCTTCCTGGCCGGGATCGGCATGCGTGTCGAGCTGAGCGTCTTCGAATCGGGAACCACCATCTTGTTGGCGGCGCTGATCCTGTTCGCCGCCGTAATTTCCAAGTGCATCGGCTGCGGGTTCAGTGCTCTCAGCTTGGGAAGACGGGATGCGATTCGCATCGGGGTCGGCATGATCCCGCGCGGCGAGGTCGGGATGGTGGTCGCACAGTTGGGATTGACGATGGGCGTTATCTCGCACACCATCTACGGCGTCGTGGTGTTCATGGCCGTGGCGACGACGATTGTCGCGCCTCCGCTGCTGAAACTCGCGTTCGCGGATGCGGTGCCCACCAAGCCGGTGGAACAATTTCACCTGGGTTAGACAGCAACGCTAAGCGGCTACGCTCAAGAGACTGCGCGCGGCACGAACACCGCTTGCCACTGCCGCGTCCGCCAGCATACCCTCCGGCCCTACCCAGTCGCCGGCAATCCGCACGCCGTCCAAGCCCAACGCGTCCACATCGGGTCTCGGCGTCAGGCCGGTCACCGCATGGCTAACAGTCATCTCTGGCAGGAATCGGATGTATTCGGCGCGGTTCCGCCAGCCGGGCAGCAGCAAGTCCGCGAAGTTCTCCAATTCCGTGCGATCACCGGCGGCGTCGGCAGCTTCCCCGCCCTTGTATTTCGCAACGTGAACTAGAGCTTTGCCGGGTGGCGCGACCTTGACCCATTCCGAATGCACAGACAAATACAACGGCTGGTCCAAACCCAGCGCGAAGACAGCGGAGCCCTCCGGTAGCGAAGTCAGGCACAGATCCAGACAAGCCATACGGATATTGGTCATGGCTGGTAGTTTACGTCCGGTGAGATGTTCGACTTCGTGGGGGCTAACGGCAAGCACGGTGCCCTGCGTCGCATCGTTGTTCGGAACATCCTTGGCCGGAACATGCTTGGCCGGAACACCCGTCTCGATTTCCACACCCAGGGACCGGGCGCACGCCGCCATCGCGCCAATCATGGATTGCCAGCCGCCGTCGACGTACGTGACTCCGCCCCGGTTGGCGATCCCTAACTGTTCCAGGACCACTTCGGCGGACTGCATTTCGGGCTGACCGCAATACGTGCTGACGCGAACCAGCGCCTGGGCGAAATCGCGAACCGCTGCGCTCCTGGTTTCGAGATCCAGCCACTGCGCCATGCTGAGACCGGCTCCGGCACCTGGCGTGGAGGCTCGCAACTTTGAAACCACCGCGGCAGCTTCCACCTTTTCCAGCGGGTTCAGGAATGTGGAAAAGGCCAGGCTGGGAATATCGCGTACGAACCCATGCCGGCGCCCATGGCGAACCATCGCCCCCCGGTCGCCCAACACTGGGCTGGAGCCGGAAGGCATGATGCCCCAGTCAGTTAGGGTGCGATATGTGAAGCCTTGCAGATAGACCGCATGGGGTCCAAAATTGAGGGAAAAGCCGTCTTTGACAACGGTTCCGGCACGTCCGCCCAACTCGTGATGCTGTTCAATGAGCCGGACACGCCCGCCGCCGCGAGCCAGTTCAATCGCGGCTGCCAGTCCCGCTGGACCACCACCAATTACGTTGAATTCCATACGACAAAAAATGAGACCCCGCGAACGATAAGCCGGTTTCTGTGCACCGCCACCTTTGGGGCGACGGCCGGCAGCCATTCCTCTAGGCCGGCAATTGCTCACCGGCTCCTGCAACCTACCCGGAAGTCGTAACGGAGCGGGCCGCTCCTGCTCCCCTATTTGGTCTTGCTCCGCATGGGGTTTACCCTGCCAGCACACGTTACCGTGGCCGCGGTGCGCTCTTACCGCACCTTTTCACCCTTACTCCTTTTTTAAGGCCAGAACGCCGAGGCGTTCCAGCCCCTCAGATCCAACAACACCGAAATGTGTCGGACCCGTCAGATCCAACAACACCGAAGTGTGCCGGACCCAAAAAGAGCGGTATATTTTCTGTGGCACTTGCCGTAGAATCCACTTTGAGCGAATCCCCCCGGCCGTTAGCCGGCATGCTGCCCTATGGAGACCGGACTTTCCTCCCGTCCAAGTGTTTCCACCCGAACCAGCGGCTGCCTGTCCGCGAGGTCCCGTTCCAATTATGGTGTTGCTCGTGATTTAGAGCAAGTTCCAAAACTAATGCGCGGCGGGGGCCTTCTTGCCCAACTCATTCAAAGCCGCTTTAAACCCGGCCGCCAGTTTCTCTGTTGTGCCGGTACCCCAATAGTGCAGAAAGTAGACTGCTGGTTGCGAGTTCGTCATGTGATGATGGATCGCCACTACGTTCAGATTATTGGTGCGCAGGGCTTTTAGGACAGGAGTGATCTCGGATGACAGCATCGCAATATCCCCGGCGATTTCAGCATTCGAGTCCGTACCGTAGAAGGCCGCCCACGTATTCAGGCCCATACGGGCGTTGATAGTCGCGCCCATCTCCTTCAACTTCAGATCGTCCCGGCCCACGGTGATCTTGTAGACCATGCCGTTCTGCTCGCCCGGCTTACCGGTAATGGCAGCAATCTTCGCCACGTCCAACATTCCGCCTGTGACGCCCGATTTGCCTCCCGCCGCTGAACTCTGGTGCTGGATAGGCACGCTGCCCATTAAGTTCACGGCGGGCTTGACCATCCTTGCGAGGTCCACCGCCTTGCCGTGCCCATGCACGTGCATGTAGAAGACTCGCGGACTCTCGAAGAAAAAGTGATTGTGGATGGCCGACACTTCCAGGCCATTGTCGAGTAGCGCTGACATCACCGGGTTGACCTCGTCTTCCAGAAGCACCAGGTCCCCCATCATGACGTCCATGCCTCCGTCGCCCTTGGTCATGGCCAGCCATCCTCCGAACCCAAACGGAGTGGGTGTGGGAGTTCCGTCAATGCTCACGTTCAGATCACTGCGAGGGAGATTGATTTTGAGAACGTTATCCTTGAAATCACCTTGCTTGCCAAGGGCTTTTAGGACGGCATCGTAGTCGGCCGGGAGACCTTGCGGAGCCGCCAATCCCGCGCCGAGAATTGCCAGCGCGATTGCCTGAGAAATACAAACAATTGTTTTCATAGTGACATTCCATTGATTCCGCGAGTCACGATCCCGTTACGTACGGTGCATACCAGCCGGGAAGATTCTTCCCGTTTCTTTGAAACACTCTTGATTCAAAAGACCTCCTATCAATGTGCGGAACTCGGAGGGACATTATACGCCTGGGGGGCAGGGCCGCGTCACGAGTTGTTTGCGTTTTGGTTGCCCTCATTTTTGACACCCACTTAAAAAGGCAGCGTCGTACTGCCGCTTGTTTTGCTTGGAATGCTAAGGCATTGATCTTTGGAGGATATATGGCACGCAGATGCCTCACACTGGCGCTACTGTTTGGTTTGTTCTTTTGCGGTTCGGATAGGTTGGCGACGTGGGCCCAAGGGATTAACACCCAAGCCAATGCCAGCGACTGGGAAGAGATTAACTTCGAATTTGATTCCTCGGTTCTAGTCGACGGATTTCCGAGTTTGCTGCGTTTATCGGAGCTGATGCAGCAAAACACAGCCGTCCGCGTGCGCGTGGAAGGCTACACGGACGGCTTGGGAACCGCGGCATATAACAACACGCTGGGTTTGGCGCGAGCCAATGCAGTGCGCGATTTTCTACTGAAGTACGGAGCGCGGCCCAACCAGATTACTACTGTGACGCGAGGTGAGACAGCGCCCCGCGTTCCCAATCAAGGGGACTCGTACAAACGTACGGACGAGGCTCGCTACATGAATCGCCGAGTGGTGCTAACGGTGATGGACGCGCAGGGGAATCCCGTTAGTGCGGGCAGTCCTGGCGATGCCATTCGCGCGATTAATGGGCAGGGCGGCGGCCAAGCCGGGACTGTCGGGGCGGGACAAGGCGCTGCTGGCCAGCCCGGCGCTGCGGGACAGCCCGGCGCCGCGGGACAAGCCGGCGCGGCGCAAGCCGGAGCGGCCACCAGTAAACAAGTGCAGGATTGCTGTGACCAGATCCTGCGGCGTTTGGATAAGCTGGACGAAATCGCCACCATGATCAAGGATCTGGCGGACCAGAACGCCCAGTTGCGCCGCGATCTGGACGTCATGAAGCAGAATCAGGACGCCCTGCGGCAGAGCCAACAGGCGCTCGCGAATTCGCTGGACGGCGGGCGCGGCGGCGCCGTTGGAAACGGCCAAGCGGGACAAGCGGGACGCGGAGGAGCCGTTGTAGCGGCCGGGCCCACCGCCAGCGAGATTGCCACCGCGGTACGGACGGAACTGCAAAACCAGACTACTCAGAATCAACGAAATGCCCGGCCGAGCATGCAATTGCTGGGAGCCAACGTGGGTGCCGACGATCGCGGCAATATCTCTTTCTCAGGTAAGGGGCGGTTCTTCGCGCCCTTCGGCGACAGCTTCGGGGGCAAAATGGGCTTCCAGTCGCAAGCGGAGTACTACTACATCCGCGGCCAGCGTGAGGGCCAAGTCGACTTCGGCTTAGTCGACCGTTTCCAGCGGCGCGTGCAGGTCGGCATGTTTGGCAGCTTCAAATATGTCTCGCTGGCCGGCAACCAAACCGGCGGCACTCTGGGCCAAGGGTCTTTAGTGGTGGATTACATCTTCAGCCGCGGCAAGGTGGGCCTGTTTGCCACCAAGGCGTTCAAAGACAACGCACTCATCAATCGGGCCAACGGCATCAGTGCCGACGGTACGCTGCAACGCAACATCATTATGGAGCGCTACCTGAAAGCCGTCGACCAGGTGGGCATCAGCACAACCTTCGCTCTAGTCGCCAGAACCTACGCCGAGGCCAATATCGGGTACTTGCGTAGCACCGCTTCCAGCAATCGCATTGGTGGCTCGCTGCGCTTTATCGTTCCCGTCAACGAACATGTCGCATTCACTCTGGAAGGCGGTGTCAATGAGACGATGCTGCCGCTGAAGGGCACCCAACAGGGCCGCGCGGCGGTAGGCGTACAGTTAGGCAACTTCCTGCGGCCCAAGAATTACCTGGCGGCTGATCACGCCATCCCCATGGAAATTCCGCGCGTACGTTATGAAGTGCTGACGCGGCGCGTGCGCACCGGCAACGATCCACCGGTGGCTGACGCGGGCCCCGACCAAAACAACGTCGCCGCCGGGAGCGTGACGCTCGACGGATCCAATTCCTACGATCCGGATGGCGATCCTATCACCTATCAGTGGATTCAAGAAGGCGGCGGCTCCGTGTCGCTGGCCAATGCAACCGCGGCCAAGACCACGTTCGCCGCGGCCCCCGGACAAACCTATACCTTCCGGCTGGTGGTGAAAGACAACCAGGGCGGTCAGAACTTCGCGCGGGTCCATATCAGCACGCGCACCGGAGACCGGGTGCAGATCCTGTTCTTCCTGGCCGATCCGAAACAAATCGGTGCCGGCCAATCCTCCACGCTTTCGTGGAGAGTGTTGAACGCCGACACCATCAGCATTAGCGGCATCGGTAGCGTAGCTGCCTCAGGCAACGCTCCCGTTTCGCCGAATGCCACAACCACCTACACACTGACCGCCAAGAACGCAATCAACGAGGAAAGCGCCACGGCCACGATCGTCGTAGTCGGCGCGAAATTCCTCTACTGCTACGCGTCACCGGCGAATATCAAAGTGGGCGAATCGGCCACCCTCAACTGGGCCACCAACAACGCCTCTGGGGTAAGCATCTCCTCAGGTATCGGCGCGGTGGGAGCCACCGGCAGCGTCTCGGTTTCCCCGACGGCGGACACCACTTACACCCTGACGGCCACCGGGTCGGGACAGAGCGATTCCTGCTCCGTCGGCGTGAAGGTTACCAGGGGACCGCTTCCCACGGTCGTGCGCTTCTCGGCAGAGCCGATGAGCATCGAGGCGGGCCAGCAGTCCACCCTACTGTGGAACGTGACCAACGCGGACACAGTCAGTATTTCCACACTTGGAAACGTATCCCTGGCCGGAACGCAAGCCGTTTCGCCGCCAGCCACCACCACTTACGTCCTCACGGCAACCAGCCCGGCGGGCAGCGTAACAGCGCAGACAACAGTAACGGTGAATGTAGTCCCGCTACCGCAAGTCTTATCGTTCACGTCGTCTCCCGAGCCCAGTCCAGTGGCGGGCGGGCGCGTGGACCTGACTTGTAATACCAGCGGCGCGGTATCCGTATCCCTGGCGCAGGCTGTGTTCTTCACGGCCAACTCCACGTTCCCGGTGTTCCCGTTGACCGACACTACTTACACGTGTACAGCGACCAACGCCAAGGGACAGACGGCGTCGAAATCGTTGACAGTTCATATCGCGCCCCCGGTCATACCGCCGCCGACAGGACCGCTGCCGACCATCGTGATCTTAGGCGGCGACAACCAGGAGGCGTTGTCCCGGTTGTATCGTCTCGACGCGTCCGGTTCTAGCAGTTCGGCCGGCAACACACCGCTGAAATTCCAGTGGTCGTCACTCGACGGTGACGTCGCCATTCTCAACCCGACTTCGGCTGTTACCGACATCCAGATGGCACAGTCTTTGAAGATTTATTTCCTTCAGCTCACTGTGACCGATAGCAAGGGGATTGTCGCGACCAAGGTCGTACGGATCACGCTCACCTATTCCGGCGCTGATCCGGCGCCGCGCTAGTTCGTCCGCTAGTAATCATTTGGGCATGGGGAGCTTACATCGCTCCCCGTGCGCCATAATGAAACTCTGAATGTCAGAGCCCTCCACGCCGCTGATGCGGCAGTACCACGGCATCAAACAACAGGTTCCGAACACGCTGCTGTTCTTCCGCCTGGGTGATTTCTACGAACTCTTTTACGAAGATGCGGTGACCGCCGCGCGGGAACTCGAGATCACCCTCACGTCCCGCAGCAAAGAAAAAGACCAAGCCATCCCCATGTGCGGAGTGCCGTATCATTCCGCCGAAAACTACATCGCCCGTCTGATTCAGAAAGGCTACCGCGTCGCCGTCTGCGATCAGACCGAAGATGCCAAGGCTACTAAAACATTGGTGCGGCGCGAAGTCACGCGCATCGTGACCCCCGGCACGGCGATGAACGCCCAGTTGCTGCGGTCGCATGAAAACAATTTCCTGGCCGCCGTGATGCCGTCACCGGACAAGACGGTTATGCGCGCAGGCGTGGCGCATGTGGATGTATCCACCGGCGAATTCCGCGCCACCGAAATCGACCTGGCGGAAGCCGCGGCCGCCGTCGAGACTCTGAACGCTCGCGAAGCCCTGGTTCCCGAGGGCGTCCAGCACAGCCTGCCTTGTCTGAAAACTTCCATCGACGCCTGGGTCTTCGACGCTGACTACGCCACTCGCAGCTTGTGCGATCATTTCCGCCTATTGTCACTCGACGGATGCGGATTGGAAAATCGTCCGCTGGCCACCGGTGC
Organism: Acidobacteriota bacterium; assembly: GCA_039931205.1. Taxonomy (GTDB): domain Bacteria; phylum Acidobacteriota; class Terriglobia; order Bryobacterales; family Bryobacteraceae; genus Palsa-187. Next base: position 22,371 of record JBDTSJ010000018.1, on the reverse strand, counting down.
CGCCGCCGCGATCCTGCACTACCTGCGTGAGACACAACGTTCCGCGCTGGATCATCTGGAACGCCCCGCCTTCTATGACCGGGCGAACGCGTTAGTGCTGGACGCGACTACGGTTCGCAATCTCGAACTGGTGGAGCCTCTGTTTCAAGGCGAATCTAAAGAGTCCACTCTCATGCATGTGCTGGATCGCACCCGCACGGGCATGGGCGGCAGAATGCTGCGGCGGCGACTGTTGGCCCCATCGATTGATGTTGCGGAGATCGACCAGCGCCTAGACGCGGTCGCGGAACTGTACGCAGCTACCATCCTGCGCGCCGAGCTCGCCAAAGACTTGGCCATGATGCTCGACGTGGAGCGCCTGCTCTCAAAGATTTCCCTCGCCTCAGCGGGACCCCGCGATCTGCATGCCCTGGCCCGCTCTCTGGCCGTCGTGCCCATTTTGAAGCAGCGTCTCACAGGAACGGCTACGGCGCGCCTGCGGGACATTCACGACCGCATGGACGAAGTCTCAGACGTTCGCGACGGCATCCTGAATACGCTGGCCGATGAACCTCCCGTCAATATCTCGGACGGCGGAGTGATCCGCGCCGGTTGCGACGCGGCGCTGGATGAGTTGCGCGACATTTCGCAGAACAGCAAAACCTACCTGGTCCAGATTGAACAACGCGAACGCGCGCGTACCGGCATCGCTTCTCTCAAGGTTCGCTTCAACAATGTCTTCGGATATTACATCGAAATATCGAAGGCCAACATGCACCTCGCGCCGCCCGACTACGATCGCAAACAAACCTTGGTCAACGCCGAGCGCTTCAGCACTCCCGAATTGAAGGGTCTGGAATCCAAAATCCTGGATGCGCAAGATAAGATGCTCAGCATTGAGCGCGCGATGTTTGAGACGCTGCGCGCGCTGGCGTCATCCCACGCCGCTCGTATCAAAGCGACCGCGGCAGCCGTCGCGGAACTGGACGTCACGCTCGCGCTGGCCGAAGTAGCCGTGGAGAGCCGCTACGTTCGACCGCAATTCTCGACCTCTGGAGAAATGAGAATCGTGGCCGGGCGGCATCCGGTGATCGAAAAGCTGGTGGAGAAAGACGCCCAGCGTTTCATCGCCAACGACGTATACTTCCACCCGCAATCGCAATTCATCGCGATTATCACGGGACCGAACATGGGCGGCAAGTCGACGTACCTCCGGCAAGCGGCGTTGTTGTCGATCCTGGCGCAGATGGGTTCCTACGTACCTGCCGAGGCCGCACTGGTTCCCATCGTGGACCGCGTTTTTACTCGTATTGGCGCTGCGGATAATCTGGCGCGCGGCCGATCTACATTCATGGTCGAAATGACCGAGACTGCCGTGATCCTCAATACCGCCACCGCGCGCAGCCTGATCGTGTTGGACGAAATCGGGCGCGGCACGGCCACCTACGACGGCTTGTCGCTGGCGTGGGCCGTGGTGGAACACATCCATCGGAATATCGGCGCCATGACGTTGTTCGCTACTCACTATCACGAGCTGACCGCACTGGAACAGCAGATGGAAGGCGTCCGCAATCTACACGTTTCCGTGAAGGAGGCAGGCGACCAGATCCTGTTCCTGCGCCGCGTGGAGCCGGGAGCCGCGGATCGCAGCTATGGCATCGAAGTGGCTCGTCTGGCCGCCCTCCCCATCAGCGTGATCGAACGTGCCCGCCAGATTCTAAAGCTGCATGAATCGGCGGAACATACGGTAACGGAAGTGCTCTCGCCCCACCCCGCACCCGTGCAGATACAGCTCTTCGAAGCGTCGAACCCGGCGGTCTTGGAACAAATCCGGAGAGTGAATGTAGACCAGCTGCGGCCCATCGAAGCGCTGCAGTTGCTGCACGACTTACAGAAGGAGCTCGGCAAGTGAGGATTTGCGGTGTCATGAGCGGCACTTCGCTCGATGGCATCGACGTCGCGGTGATCGACATCACCCGGGGACGCATTCAACCGCTTTTGTTCCGCACCACGCCCTATCCGAAAGCCGTCCGCGAAGCCCTGCTCAGCGTGTCGAACACCATGACCCACACGGCCACGATCGCGCGACTGCATTTTCTCCTGGGCGAGCTTTACGCGCAAGCGATTCGCGATACCTGCCGCCGCCGCGTTCCGCTGAAATCCATCCAGTTGTGCGGCCTGCACGGGCAAACCATCTTTCACGAAGGCTCACCCATCGAATATTTGGGCCACCGCATTGCCAGTACTTTCCAGATCGGTGACGCTGCGGTGGTCGCCGAACGGACCGGCATTCGGACCGTCTCGAATTTCCGCGAGCGCGACATCGCGGCCGGTGGAAAGGGCGCTCCGCTGGTACCCTACGTCGACTATATGCTCTTCCGCGACCGGCGCAAGCCGCGCGTCGCGCTGAATATTGGCGGCATCGCGAACATCACGGTTATCCCGGCCGCAGCCAAACCCGAAGACGTCATCGCCTTCGATACCGGACCTGGCAACATGATCCTGGATGCGCTTACCGCAAAGCTGACCGGCGGCAAACAGACCTTCGACCGCGGCGGACGCATCGCACGCAAGGGCAAGGTGCATGACCGCTTGCTCGAAGGCATGCTGCGCGACCCGCACTTCCGCATGGCGCCCCCGAAATCCGCGGGACGGGAACAATTCGGCCAGGAATTCGCTAGCGGCCTCATGGCAACGGGTCTGCCGTTGGAGGATCTGATCGCTACCGCCACCGAGCTCACTGCCCGCTCCATCTCACTCGCCATCGCGACTTACGCCGAGCCGGCGTCGGAAGTCATCGCGTCCGGCGGAGGCATTCACAATGCGTTCCTGATGCAGCGTCTGCGCCAGCTATTGCCCGCCGCCAAGCTCTCGACCAGCGCCGACTTTGGGATCGATCCCGGGGCAAAGGAAGCCATCGCGTTTGCGGTCCTGGCGCACGAGTCGAATCGCGGACAGCCGGCGAACCTTCCGTCCGCCACCGGCGCCCGGCGTCCCGTCGTGCTGGGCCGCATCACTCCCGCTTGAAATCGCCATGCGCTCCTGCAGCACGCGGCGTACATAGGTTCTCATGCCACTGTTGTAGCATCGGGCTGCGCCCACTGGCGACCCGGAGATCGTATCTCAAAGACCCTATGGGAGAAAAATCGCGAGTTCGCCCGTGACGCACGAGCGGCGGCTACTGCATTGTGTTGATGGATCCGACACGCTTGGCCTCAAATGCAGAAATGGCAGCGTCCTGTTTCAGCATGTACCCCAATTCGTCCACGCCTTCCAGCAAACACTCCTTCGAGAACGGGTCCAGCGGAAACTGCACCGCTTTCCCGCTCGGCAGCGTCAGCGTCTGGGATGCGAGATCCACTTTCAGCACCGCTCCCGGAGACGCCAGCAATTCCTGCAGCACGTCGGCTGGAACCACGATCGGCAAAAGCCCGTTCTTGAGCGAATTTCCCTTGAAGATATCAGCAAATGACGTGGACACCACCGCGCGGAATCCCGCTTGCGTCAAAGCCCAGGGGGCATGCTCGCGCGAGCTGCCGCAGCCGAAATTATCGCCCGCCACCAGGATCTGCGCGCCCTTGGCCTCTGGTTTGTTCAACGGAAAATCCGCCTTCGGAGTACCGTCGGAGTTGTAGCGCCAGTCGCGAAACAGTCCGTCGCCTAAGCCGTCTTTGGTGATCGATTTCAAATAGCGTGCGGGGATGATTTGATCGGTATCGATGTTCTCGACCGGCACCACTACGGTTTTGCTCTGGAGTTCTGCGAATTTCATTTGAGGGTCCTTACGTCGGTCACTACACCGGTTACGGCCGAGGCCGCGGCGGTCAAGGGGCTGGCCAGGAACGTACGCCCGCCTTTGCCTTGCCGTCCTTCGAAATTACGATTGCTGGTCGAGACGCTATATTCGCCGGGCGCTAATTCATCGCCGTTCATGGCCAGACACATGGAGCAGCCAGCTTCACGGAAGTCGGCTCCGGCGTCGCGGAATATCTTGTCGAGTCCTTCCGCTTCGGCCTGCTTCTTCACTTGCTGCGATCCGGGCACCACCAGCATGCGAACGTTGGGGCTCACCTTGCGGCCCTTCATGATGGATGCCGCGGCTCGCAGATCGCTGATGCGTGAGTTCGTACAGCTTCCCACGAAAACCACGTTGATCGGATGTCCCGCCATCTTGCTGCCCGGCTTCAGGTCCATATACTTCAGGGCCTTGATCAGGTCGCTCTTCTGTCCCGCATCGGAAATGTTTGCAGGATCGGGAATCGACGCGCTAACCGCGATACCCATGCCCGGATTGGTGCCGAACGTCACCATCGGTTCCAGATCTTCGGCCTGCAGCACTAACTGCTGCGCGTAGGTTGCGCCGGCGTCGGTCGGCAATTGTTTCCAACGGGCCACAGCCGCGTCCCAGTCTTTGCCCTTGGGTGCGAACTCGCGGCCGGAAATGTATTGATAGGTTGTGTCATCCGGAGCCACCAGGCCGGCGCGCGCGCCGCCTTCGATCGACATGTTGCAGATGGTCATGCGCTCTTCCATCGACAACGCGCGAATGGCTGAGCCGGTGTATTCGAAGACGCTTCCGGTTCCGCCGCCAATGCCGATCTTGGCGATCACGGCGAGAATAATATCTTTCGCCGAAACTCCAGGCCGCAGCGCGCCCTCCACATGGATTTCGTAGGATTGCGACTCCTGCACCAGCAGGCACTGGGTAGCCAGCACGTGGCCCACCTGGCTGGTGCCGATCCCGAAAGCCAACGCACCAAATGCCCCGTGCGTAGCTGTGTGGCTGTCGCCGCACACGATGGTCATGCCCGGCTGGGTAAGTCCCTGCTCCGGTCCGATCACGTGGACGATGCCTTGATGATCGCTCATGCGATCGTAAAGGCGGACGCCGAAGTCAGCGCAATTCTTTACCATCTGATCCAACTGCGCCGCGCCAATGGGGTCCAGTACCGGCAAATCGCGCGACGTGGTCGGCGTGCTGTGGTCCATGGTGGCAACGGTCAGGTCAGGACGGCGGACCTTGAGGCCGCGCTCCCGCAGTGTGGCAAACGCCTGCGGCGACGTTACTTCATGCGATAAGTGCAGATCGATAAACAGCAGCGCCGGAGCGCCCGGCTGTTGTGAGACCACATGGCTGTCCCAGATTTTTTCGTTGATCGTACGGGGATGACTCATAAAGTTCCTTTACAACGCCTCACTGACTGCTTCACCTACCTGGTCGGTGGTCGCCGGAGTTCCCTTGGGCCGCAAGTCCGCCGTAACCTTACCCGACGCCAGCACCTTGCCGATGGCCTCGTTGACCGCCGTCGCTTCTTTCATCAGCCCAAACGTATACTCGAGCATCGCGGCTACCGATCCGATGGCTCCCAAGGGGTTGGCTTTGTTTTGTCCCGCGATGTCCGGCGCGGAACCATGCACAGGCTCGTACAGTCCCTTGGTGTCGCCCAGCGATGCCGACGGCAGCATGCCGATCGATCCCGCCAGGATTCCACCCACGTCACTCAGAATATCGCCGAATGTGTTCTCGGTCAGCATCACGTCGAATTGGGTCGGCCGCAGCACCATTTGCATAGCGGCGTTGTCCACCAGCATGTGCTCGAGTTTCACGTCCGGATAGTGGGCGGCGACTTCCACCACCACCGAACGCCAAAACTGCGAAACCTCCAACACGTTCGACTTGTCGACATTGGTGAGCTTCTTGCGCCGGTTGCGCGCTAACTTAAACGCGGAATGGGTGACGCGCTCCACTTCCTTGCGCGTGTAGGACATGGTATTGAAACCGCGATCCTTGGTGACGCCGCGAGGTTCGCCATAGTACAGGCCGCCCGTCAGCTCACGAACAATCAACATGTCCGTGCCTTCGACGATGTGGTTCTTCAGCGGCGAAGAATCGACCAGTTCAGGGTAAGTACGCACCGGCCGCAGATTGGCGAATACGTCCAACACGCGGCGCATTCCCAATAGACCCGCTTCCGGGCGCTGGCTGGGAGGCGCGTTGTCAAACTCCGGCAGACCAACCGCGCCCATGAGAGTCGCATCGGCCTTCTGGCACAATTCCTCCGTTTCTTTCGGGAAAGGCGTGCCAGTCTTATGGATGGCGATGCCGCCTAGCAGCCCTTCGCTCAACTCCAGCGTGTGGCCGAATTTCTTCGCGACTGCCGTCAGGACCTGAGTGGCCGCACGGGTCACCTCGGTCCCAATCCCGTCGCCGGGTAGGATCAAAATTTTAAGATTCATTGAATAGGTTTCTTAGTTATGCAACTGCGCCCTTGGACTCTCCGACAACTTCCTTGGCCAGCGCCGCAATTTCATCGTTACGCAAGCCCTTCTTACGATCCGCCAAGGCCGTGAAGCGGTGGTACATCACGTCTAACTGTTCTTTGGACAGGTTCACTCCCAGGTCTTCGCAGCGTTTCACTAACGCGTGGCGTCCGCTGTGTTTGCCCAGCACCAAACGGGATTCCGGAACACCCACGGACTTCGGTTCCATAATCTCATACGTGGTGCGTTCCTTGAGGAATCCATCCTGATGGATGCCGGCTTCATGCGCGAAGGCGTTCTCGCCCACGATGGCTTTGTTGGGTTGCGGACCAAACGTAATGATCGAGCTCAGCAGTTGGCTGCAAGGATACAGCTGTTCGGTGACAATCTTGGTTTCAAAAGGATAGATGTCGCGGCGCGTGTTGATCGCCATCACCACTTCTTCCAGTGCAGCGTTCCCCGCCCGCTCTCCGATCCCGTTGATGGTGCACTCCACTTGCCGGGCGCCGGCTTGCACCGCTGCCAGGGAATTCGCGACGGCCAGGCCCATGTCGTCATGGCAGTGTACGCTAACCACGGCTGAATCGCCTAAAGCTTTGCAGATCCGGGAGATCAGCACGCCATATTCCTGGGGTACGGAGAAGCCCACTGTGTCCGGAAGATTGACGGTGCGGGCACCCGCTGCCACCACGGCGCGCGACACCTGCTCCAGATAATCGGGGTCCGTACGTGTGGCGTCCTCAGCGGAAAATTCCACGTCGTCGCAGTAAGAGCGCGCCAGGCGCACGGCCGCAACCGCTTCTTCCAGTATCTGTTCGCGGGTCTTCTTGAACTTATACTTCAGATGGATGTCGCTGGTCGCGATGAACGTATGGATGCGCGGCCGGCGAGCATTCTTCAACGACTCGACGGCGGCCATGATGTCCTTATGGTTGCAACGCGCTAACGCCGCCACGCTTACCCAGGGATACTCCTTCGCCACCGCGTTCACAGCCTCCGAATCGCCGGCAGAGGCAATCGGAAAGCCTGCTTCCAGGATGTCGACCCCAAGGTCTACCAGCTTGGCCGCCATCTTCAGCTTCTCGCTGACGGTCATGCTGCATCCGGGGGATTGCTCCCCATCGCGTAACGTGGTGTCGAAAATGTAAACTCGATCGGCCATGGTAAAGCTCCTCAGGGGTTTCGGGCCGGGTGGCCCTGTTCCTGGTACACATTATGGAGGGCCAGCCGCAATTTGACAAATCAATAACATTCTAGAGTTGTATAATGGATTCTTATGGAGCTCCACTCGCTTCGGGTTTTTCTGACGGTAGCCTCGGAAAAGAGCTTTTCGCGAGCGGCTCAAAAGCTGCTTCGGACCCAACCCGCTATCTCTCTATCGATTCAGCGGCTTGAGGCGGATCTGGGCGAGCGCCTGATCGACCGCTTGTCAAAGGACCTGGCACTCACCGACGCCGGTGCAATCGTTTACGAATACGCTCGCCGGTTCGAGAATCTTCAAGGCGATCTGGAGATTGCCTTGGCCGAATTGCGCGATAAGTCGGCGGGCCGCCTTTCGATAGGCGCCAACGAATCTTCCACGTTGTATCTGCTGGACCACATCGAGCGCTTTCGAGCGCGCTATCCCAAGATACGGGTGCAGGTGCGCCGCAGCCAATCCAGCCGAATCCCTACCGCATTGCTGGACGGCGAGCTCGAGTTGGGAATCCTGACCTACGACCCCGAGGACGAGCGCTTAATCAGCAAGGTCATCTACACCGACCATCTGTCATTTGTGGTTTCCCCCAAACACCGCTTAGCCGGCAAAACCAAAGTCTCGATTGGGGAATTGGGATCGGAAACCTTCATCGCGCATAACGTAGTTTCCCCCTACCGCGGCTTGGTGTTGAAGGCGTTCCAAGATCACAAGGTCCCTCTGAAGATGGATTTGGAGATGCCGACCATCGAAGCCATCCGCAAATTAGTGGAGCGTAACGACGGCGTCGCCTTCCTGCCGCGCATGTGCGTGGAGGACGAAATCCGCCTCGGCTTGCTGCACGAAGTGAAGGTGAAAGAAATGACCATGGAGCGCAAAATCCGCCTGGTGTATCCCGCCCGCCGAGCCGTGAGCCACGCCGCGCAGGCGTTCTTGGAAGTGGTGGGAGGCTAGACCCTCGGGGGACGACGTTCCATATTCATCTGCATGCTCCAGGAGTCACTCGTCGAATAGGCTGTGCAGGTCCCTACTTCCATGCACGACCCTGACAAGCTCAATTCCGCCTTCGTAAGGAAATTAGAACACGAGAATCTTGCCGAAGCCATCGCCGATAGCGAACCGCCGCATGGCAGCAAGATCAGCCGCGGAGCAAGCGGTAGGCGTGCCGATCATCGGTTGTTCTGCGAGAAGGGCGAGCGTCGTCTCTGCGGCCCGCAGAAATCTATCCTCAACTTCGATGTCCGCGTTCTCCGCGTACCAAACCCACTGGGCGAGAAGGTCGCGCTTCGCGGCCTCTCGCTTGAGCACGCCAGGCACCTATGCCCGTTTCCGGGCCCGCCGAGCCTCGAATTGTTTCAACGCTTCGGCGCGAATCTCTGACCAATCCTGCCGGGTCATTTCGGTGGGCTTACCGCTCTGGAGTCCTTCGAGCAGCAGAGATTCGAGCTTCTCTTGCGATCGCCGCTTTTCATCGTCGCGGATCAGTTCTCGAACGTACTCGCTGACAGTGCTATAACGGCCCGACTCGACCTGATGATCCACAAACTCCTTGAGTTGGTCCGGGAGAGAGATGTTCATCGTCTGCATAGTATTGCTCGTCACCAGCATACCCGCGATGGCATAAATTGCCAAGCTTGCCGTTGCCGCCTAGACTCTGACCGGCGACCGCAGGAAGATCTCGTGCAGATTCTGCCAACCATGCGCCTCGGTGTTTTGCACCAGCGTCAGACGGTCGAGCAGAAACGAACGGGCTTGCCCATAGTCACGCCAACGTTCGGTGGCGAGCGCGGTGATGCGCTCTACTTGATCCGGTGGAAGAGCCTGCGCCAGGGTTACGTGGGGATGGTAATGGAAGACTTCCTGAAATCCGAGTGCGCCCCGGTTCAACTGGCGATGCAGATGGAGCAGCGCTTCGGATCCGTGTCCAATGGACAAATGGATCACCTTGGAAACCGGGAACACTTCTACGTTTTCGAGAGAAACCTCAAACGCTTCCCAATCTTTCAAATTGGTTTCGATTTCAGAAATGGCTTGACTGGTAGCAGCTACAATGTGGCGGGGCGGGAGCGCGGTGAGGTGGCTTCTGGAGCTACACCCCGGCTCGATCTCCCAGCGAAGGGTGTTCACGAAGCTCGCCAGGGGTTCCGGTAGGTACGCCACCAGCGAGAAGGAATTTATCAGGGGGTCCCCCCCTCTAGATCCGTCCATCTCTGTTCTTATTGTACCGCCGCTGAGGCCGGTTCGTGATCCGGACTACCAGACACAGGTGGCTTCTGTTCCGGCATCACCCACTGAGCTTCTTCGAATCCCACGAACTTGAAGATGTGCAGGGCTCCGTCGCGCTCCAGCAGATCGCCGACTTCGAGTGGGGACTCCGTGTCTTTGAGAGCGAAGAAGGCGGCATAGGGCGACCCGGCTTCCACCATCGCTCCCGGCTCGTAGTCGCGCGGCTTCACCTGCGAAACCCCGCTGACGTGCGGTGCGAAGCGGAAGGACTGCCGCAGGTGGCTCTTCAGCCGGTGGATCTGATAGCTGGACATAGCGGTTCCGACCATTATGCCCCAAAACAAATTAGAAGGGAAATGGTTTTTGCCTGCTCAGAACTTCGGCATCGTCCGAACCCAACTTTAGCCAGCGATCAATATTCTCCCGTTTCCACACCAGCGTGTCGCGCAGGGAGCCCAATCGCTGGCTCGGCTCCCACACAGTGAGCCGGACATGCGGGGGCAAGGGCGGATGATATCCACACAAGTAGCGAAACGACTTCACCACAGGCGCCAGCCAGGGCGCCGGAAATCGCCCCAATACGTGCAACGCCAGAACCTCCGTGGCGCCCAGTTCCACGGCGGCCCATACCGGCAAAGGATTCAGCAGGCCCCCGTCGGAATACCAGCGGCCTCCGATGCGAACCTGGGGCAGCACCAAAGGAACCGCGCAGGAGGCAGCCAGGTGTTGCCATGTGATCTGGTCGTCCCGGACAACCACCGGGCGCATCCGCAAGATGTCCGTAACCGTAACGGCCAAGGGCCGTCGTAAAGGCTGAGCGGCTAGCAACCGCAAGTGCGCGGGGAGCCTTGAGAAATCTCCCAAACTGGAGTCGCGCCAGAGTTCGCTCAGTTGGACAGGGCTGGCCCCGCTGGCGATACTATAACCGTTAAGCGCACCGATAGAGCAGCCAACAATGAGATCGGGAGAAAAACTTTCGGCTAGCACCGACCAAGCGCCTGCTTGCCAGGCTCCAAATAATCCGCCGCCGGAGAGTACCAAAGCCCGCATGAAATTTGACCCTCTTCGAAGAAAAGGGGAATACTTAGAATAGACGAACGTACGCATGGAATTTCTTTCCGCTCATTATGGTGCAGAAGTGGCTGGTATTTTAGCTATGGATGGCGACGGGTACCGGCTTCACGGGCTGGTGTGCGGGCCGCCTCACCAGGAAGCTCGCGAGAAATTGAAAGGTCTGGATCCAAAGAAATTGTTCCCCTCGACCAAGCACCCCAAGGCGGCGATGGCCGGCCTGTGGCTATATTTTTCTTGTTTCGAGGAAGCGCACGAATTGGCGGATGCCCTGAAAAGTACGGAGGGCGCGCTGTGGCATGGCATCATTCATCGTCAGGAACCAGACTCGGGAAACGCCGCCTACTGGTTTCGGCGGGCGGGTAAACATGCAATTTTCCCCGCGTTGGCACGGGAAGCCGCCGAGATCACCGAACGCTATCCCAGGGCCGAGTTTCGCGTTGGCGTATGGGATCCCTACTCCTACATAGCGTTCTGTGAGCGTGCACAATCGCAGCCGGGAACGGAGCAGGAACAGGCGGCTCGCGAAATCCAGCGCCTGGAATGGCAGATGTTATTCGATTACTGCGCCGGACCCGAGAACCGCACCGGTGCGACGCAAGGGGCCGGTCAATGAAACTGCGTGGATGGATCATCCTGGTGGTACTGCTGGCCCTGCTGGGTTGGGGAGCCCAGCGCCTCATCGAGTGGCGCAACCAACCCCCCGAAGTTACGTTCGCCCGCGCCGTTCGCGAGTCCATCGCCAGCGTTGTCTCGACCAACGGGAAAGTGGAGCCGGCCGAGTACGCCGACGCGCGCTCGGAAAGCGCCGGGCGCGTGACCAGGGTTCTGGTGCAGTTGCGGCAACACGTGGAAGCGGGCCAGATGCTAGTGGAGCTGGACACCGCGCAACTGCAGGCCAGCCTGGAAGGAATCGCCGCCCAAGTGGCAAAAGTGAACGCGGACTTGGCTGTGATCGATTCCGGCGGCAGGCGCACCGAACAGGTCACCCTGCAATCGGAAATCAATACCGCGACGGTGGAGCTCGCACAAGCCGTCAAGGATTTAGAGGCGGAAAAACGCATGGAGGCCAAGCAAGCGGCCACTCCCGCGGAAGTCTTGCGGCTCCAAAATAAAGTGGACAAGATTCAGGCCGACATCCGGGCGCTGAATGATCGAAAAAATGCGCTAGTATCCGCCGTCGATCGAGCTCCCCTGGATGCCCAGTTGCGTGGGCTGGATTCCGATCGGAAGCGCATTCAACTGCAGATCCAGCAGAGCTCCGTACGCGCGCCGATTACCGGCACGGTCTATCAATTCGACCTCAAACAAGGCGCGTACCTGAATCCAGGCGACGTGGTCGCATCCATTGGACGTCTGGATGAAGTCCACGTGAAAGTGTTCGTGGACGAGCCCGATCTGGGCCGCGTGAAAATTGGTCTGCCAGCGTCGATCACCTGGGACGCACTTCCCAGGCGCGAATGGACCGGCAGAGTGGACCGGCTTCCCACCCAGGTAATCGCTCAGGGCACCCGCCAGGTCGGTGAGGTTGTGTGCGTGATTCGAAATCCAGACCAGGACCTGTTACCCGGAACCAACGTGACGGTACGGATTCGCGCTGAGGTGGTGGATTCAGCGATCACGATTCCCAAAGAAGCCGTCTTTCGCGAAAATGGCGTGTATGGTGTTTACGTGTTGACCGGGGATCACCTGGAATGGAAGCCCGTCACGCAAGGCATCAACAACGTGACTCGTACCGAAGTGCGCGAACTGAAAGAAGGCGATGCGGTGGCGTTGCGTTCGGATCGAACCTATCAAACCGGCATAATCGTTCGTCCCATTCTGCCCTAGCTGGACCGTGTGCCGGACATCCTTCCCGCCCACTGCCGCCTGCGTTAGAATCGAGCAGGCCCTCCTACTATCATGGCGATTCAACTGGAACCCGTAGACGTTGCCGTTATCGGATTGGGAGCCGCGGGAGGCGTCGCCGTGCTGCCTCTGGCGCGCGCCGGCAAGACCATTGCGGGCCTGGAAGCCGGCACTTGGATGGATCCGCTGAAGGATTACCACGCCGACGAAATTTACAATAATGTTCGCGGGCTAGTCACCACCGGCACCAAGGTTCACGACGAAATTCCCACGGTTCGAACCAGTTCCACCCAGCAGGCTCGGCAAGCGGCCAGCCATCCCATGATGAATGCGGTGGGCGGCACGTCCATCCACTATCACGCGCAAAGCTGGCGCTTCAATCCGTGGGATTTCCAAGTCCGCTCGCGAGCCATCGCGCGTTACGGCGCCACGGCGATCCCCGCAGGTTCCACCGTGGAGGACTGGCCCGTCACCTACGCGGAACTGGAAGCCTTCTACGACATCGTGGAAAAGGAAGTGGGCGTGTCCGGGCGCGCGGGAAACCTGCGCGGACAAATAACCGGCAAGGGAAGTCCCTACGAAGGGGCACGCCAGAATGAGTATCCGATGCCGCCCTTGCGCGATACCGGTTTCACTGACCTGATGGCCAAGGCCGGCAGGGATCTGGGATGGCATCCCTTCCGCGGTCCCGCAGCCATTAATTCGGTGAATTACCAGGGACGTTCTCCGTGTGGATACCACGGCTACTGCGATCGCGGCGGCTGCCATCTGAACGCCAAGAACTCGACCGCCGTATCGACGATTCCCGCAGCGCAGAAGACCGGGTATCTGAAGGTTTTCGACAAAGCTCACGTCACCCGCATCGTGAATGACAACCAGGGACGCGTGACCGGCGTGCTGTATCGCCGCGATAACGAGGAGTATTTTCAACCAGCCAAAGTGGTGCTGCTGGGCGCCTACACCTACGAAAACGCGCGCCTGCTGCTGCTCTCTAAATCCAGCAAGTATCCGAACGGTCTTTCGAATAACCATGGGCAGGTAGGCCGTCATTACTTCGGCCACCAGATGGGCGCCGTCAGCGCGCTGTTTCCGTTCGACCTGAACACCTGGTACGGAGCCATCGCCCAAGGCGTGGTCATTGATGAATGGGCCGACGATAATTTCGATCATGCGGGCTTAGGCTTCATTGGGGGCGCCAGCATTCACGCCTATCACGAACGCCATCCCATCGCGGCTGCGGGAATGAGCACCTGGGGCAAAGCTCCGCAGTGGGGCTCCGCGTGGAAGAAATTCATTCACGAATACGCGGATCGCCAAACGTCCGCCTACATACAATGCAATACCCTGCCCTATGAGGACACCTATCTCGACCTCGACGATCGCGTCAAGGATCCGTTGGGCGATCCCGTGATCCGGATTACCAATCCGTCGCATGCTAATGAGCAGAAGGCCGCCACCCATGCGGGCCTCAAGGCCCAGGAATGGTTCCGTAAGGCCGGCGCGATTGAAGTGAGCGGCGGCGGTGGAGGCTTCGGGGGCGGCGCCAGCACGCACGCAATTGGCGGCACACGTATGGGCGAAGATCCGGAACGTAACGTAGTGGACAAATTCGGTTTTTCCCATGAGGCGGCGAATCTCGGGATTGTCGGAGGCTCGGTGATGGGGACCATCGGCGCTCGCAATCCAACACTGACGTTCCAGGCCTTGGCCTGGCGCACGGCGCAGCATTTGATCGAAAACTGGACCAGGATAGCGGGGTAGCTTGTATGAATTTCCGTGTAGCGCTTGCGAGTGTGGCGTGCTTCCTTTCCGGCGCGGCGTTCGGCCAGCAACAGCAGCCCTCGCCGCAGTATCCAGGACAGGTGCCTCAACAGTATCCGCAAATACCGCCTGGCCAGAACCCCAATGATCCCTACCCCGGCGGCAACTATCCACCGGGCACTCCTTTGCCTCCTGGCACCAGAAGGCCTCAGCCTATTCCAGTACCCACTTCGCGAACCCCTGGCCCCACCTCGGCTCCCCAGCGGAGAGATTCGGGTGTGGTGCTTCCCCCTGCGCGGCGCCAGATCACTACGGCTGGCATCTTGCGTGGACTCGAGTCCCGCCAGCTCATTATTGAATCCACCGACCATCGCATCGTGTGGTACCGGCTCGCCGACGATCTGAAACTGGAGCGCGAGAAATTTCATCCCGGCGACCATCTGACGGTCATCTCCGTCGAGGATGACGAAGGCCGCTATACCGCGACGTCTGCGGAATGGGTAAGCGCGGCCACCTCTGCGGATCGCGCCCAGGCAGCACAATCCTGGGACTTGCCCAACGACTCCATCGTCGAGGAAAAGAAGGACGAGCGTCCCGTACTGCGGCGCGGGAATGCTCCCGAACCTCAGACGACGGAGGTCCGAACTTCCGCCGAGCCCAGAGCGCCCAGGTCAGGACCAGGCAGCACCCGTCCAGACGACCCCGAGATCACCAAAGCACGGGCGGCTGGCGCAGAGTTTGTCGAGTCGCTGCCCCGCTTTTCCGTGCGCGAGAACATCGCTCGCTACGTCAAGGAAACGTCTCGCGGCGATTGGCGCGCGGTCGACGTCGTAACGGCGAATCTGGTTTATAAAGACGGTGCGGAACAGTACAGCGATATCAAGGTGGGCCGCGACAAAACCAACAAACCGATGGAGGAGATCGACGGGCTGCGCAGCACCGGCGAATTTGGCGGGATTCTGGCCGAGATTCTGGACCTGGATACCGCCGCCGATTTCGCGCGCCCCACCACGGACCAGCTTCGCAACCGCCGCGCCTGGCGCTACAAGTTTGAAGTAACCCGTGAACGTTCGCGTTGGCGCATCTTGTCGCCTTCGCAGCATTACTACACGGGCTACGGTGGAACCATATGGATCGACTTCGAAACCAGCCGGGTCCTGCGTTTGGAGATGCAGGCGCGTAGTCTGCCCTCCGGTTTCCCGTTCGATACGGTGGAGATGACGGTGGATTACGACTTTATCCGGCTGGACAGCGCCAAGCAGTTTCTGCTGCCCACCGAAGCGGAGGCGCTGAATTGTATCCGCAACACTTCCGTGTGCATGCGGAACGCAACCTCCTTCCGCAATTACGTCAAGTTCGCGGCAGACTCCGATATTAAATTTGAGGAACCCAAGTAACCCTTTATGATCGCGACCATAGATGACGCGCATCTGCTCTTCGGGCGCTGGAAAGACGAAGCGCCCGCGTTGCGGGTGAAGCTGATGAGTCGGGGATTGATCCTGGAAGCAACCGGCACGGTGGCGGAATTCACCACTGCCACGCTCCAGCTCAACGGACCGGCTTGGCAGTTTACGATTCCTCTGGAGGGCGCCGAGTATACATTCTCCGACCCGCGCGAGATTCCGCTGGCCAGCGTGCGTAGCGCCGAGACCGCTAAGTATGAGTTCGGGCTCGCCGTGAAGCTACCCGCGGGCGACAGTTTGGTATTGATGGAAATCAAGACCTACGAAGAAGTGAACGACGATGAATCCTGATCTCAGGATTACTACTTGCCTTCCACAATCAGGAATCCGGATTCCACCTGTCCATTGATGATTCGATTCCACATGACGCGGGCTTGGCCGGACGCTTCTTTGTGGTAGAAGGCTACGGTCTGGCCTGGCTCCAGCATGGTATCTGTGTGCGCCATTCTGAAACCGCTTTTGCTGACGTCCACCAGCCGGCCACAAATCTCCGTCGTCACCGCGCCCTGCCGGCAGATCGTCGCTAACCCCTTGGCGGGCCGGCGCGGTTCCTTACGCAGCTCGCGCTTGACCTTGGCGGTCTCCATGCCGCTGGGCGTTTCAACCAAGGGAGGCTTCATGCCGCCCCCACGTGTTCGGTCTGATACAGCTTCAATTTGCGGCTCAGCGTTCGCCGGGAGATCCCCAGTTGATCGGCCGCACGTTGTTGATGGCCGCCCACGGTTGCCAGCGCCTCGAAGATCATCCGCCGTTCCATGTTGTCTAAACTCGACGCGACGGCATTCGGACCCGCGGCCGGCGCGGTTGAGGCTACCGAAGCGCGGTTGAACTCCGGGAATTTTTCGGTCTGCGATCCCGGCCGCCGCAGGTTCAAATCGCTCGCCAGGATCTCAGGACCATTACATAGCACCGCCGCCTGAACCACGGCATTGCGAAGTTCGCGAATATTTCCGGACCAGAAGTGTTCCCGCAACAGCATCACGGCCAACCGGGACAACGTCATCCCCGGGTCGTGCTGCCCCAGAAAATAGCACGCTAGTGGCTCGATATCATCCACCCGTTCGCGCAGCGGCGGCACCGTGAGCGTCACTTGAGTCAAACGGTGATATAGATCTCCGCGGAACCGTCCCTCGTCCACGGCGCGCTCCAGATTCTGATTCGTTGCCGCAATCACACGCACATCCACTGCGACTTTCTTGACTCCACCCAAGCGGTAATAGGAGGCGCCATCCAACACCCGCAGCAGTTTGACCTGCATCCGAGGTTCCAATTCGCCGATTTCGTCCAGAAAGATAGTTCCCTGATGGGCCAGCTCGAATAATCCGGGCTTTACCGTGTCGGCGCCGCTAAACGCGCCTCTCTCATGACCAAACAGCTCGCTTTCCAGTAGCTGATCCGGCAAAGCGGCACAACTCAGATCCACCCATGCTTTGTGACTTCGACGCGAGTAATGATGCAACGCGCGCGCCACCATTTCCTTGCCGGATCCGCTCTCACCGGTCACCAGGACACTGGCGTTGGAACGCGCGATACGTTGCACTTGTTCCATCAGCCGGTCCATGCGTGGACTGGCCACAATCGCGGTCATGCCCAAGTACACGCGGTCCTTTGGATCGGGCATCAGTTCCATATGCGTCTTCTACACTATCGCTTGAAGTCACCGCGCAAGCCCTCAGGAGAAGACCTTAAGACTTGTGGAATTATTCAGCGATACTTGAGACAGTTTGTCCCACGAGAGACACGCTTTTGTAGCCAATCTGGCGCCAAACCGGTGGCTCCCTGGTACTGACTGACCTTATCCCATTTAGCCCTATGGACTTATGAGTCCTATCGTGCCGGGTTCCGTGGAGGCCCACTTGCACTTACACCATCGGACTACTATTGATGAAATCCGAAGAAACAGACCGCGTGGCAGCATTAAACCTGCCATCCCTGTCAGCCGCGGCAGCACGTTTCCGCAAGGTCGTGATGCTGGCGGCAGCGGCTGTCCTGGTGGAGAACCTGCTGCACTGGGAATCGCCGGACCTCATCAAATACCTGGTTCTGGTGGGAACGGCGCTGATGGTTTCATCGGCGCGCGCACCGTCGCCCTCGGGGTGCAGTTCTCTTTCGGCTGTTCTGCTATTGATCCTCTTCGGGGTCGCCGACTTGACGCGTACCGAGGCAGTTTTTCTGGCCGCATGCTCCACTCTCATTCCAGCCGGGTGGAGGCGCTACCGCCTCGGGAGCCAAGCCGACTATTTGTTTGAAACGGCGGCGGTGGTCACCGCGACTGCGGTGGCAACCAGCGCCTACACGTCCGAAACATTCCTCGCCTTGGGTACCCACGTGGCGATCAGGTTCGCGGCTGCTACCCTGGCATTCTTCGTGGTGCATAGCGTGGCGCAATTAGGCCTGATGGCGCTGGACCGCTCCCGCAATTTCGCCAAGACGTGGTGGCAGGATGCGGCATGGGCATTCCCCTATTTTGTTGCGGCGGCGTTGCTCGCCCACGTGTTGGCCGTTGCCAGCCGGATCGTTGGGTGGCAGACCGTCATTGCTACTGGCCCCGCCGTATACCTCATCTATCGCTCCTACCGCCTCTACCTCCATCGTTTAGAGGATCAACGTCTACACGCGGAAGAGATGGCGTCGTTGCACTTGCGCACCATCGAAGCATTGGCGCTGGCCATCGAAGCCAAGGATCATTCCACCCATGACCACCTGCAGCGGGTTCAGGTTTATGCGCGCGAACTTGCTAAGGAACTAGGACTGACGGCGGCGGAGCAAGAAGCTCTGCAGGCCGCCGCCCTGCTGCACGACATCGGTAAATTAGCCGTTCCGGAACATATCATCTCCAAGCCCGGACGACTGACGCCCGAGGAGTTCGAGAAGATGAAAATCCATCCGACCGTCGGGGCGGAGATTTTGGAACGCGTGCGCTTCCCGTATCCCGTGGCGCCCATCGTGCGGGCGCACCATGAGAAATGGGACGGCACCGGCTACCCCGCCAGCATTCGCGGCGAACAGATCCCCATCGGCGCTCGTATTCTTTCCGCCGTGGACTGCTTGGACGCGTTAGCTTCTGATCGCCAATATCGGCGCGCCCTGCCGCTCGACGAAGCCATGAAGGTCGTGCAATCGGAATCCGGCAAAGCATTTGATCCGCGCGTAGTGGAAGCACTCTCCAGACGCTATGTGGAGTTAGAGCGTATGGCCACGGGCGCTCCTGCAACCAAGCAGACCAAGCTTTCGACGGACGTGAAAGTAGAAGCCGGAGCCGCGCCGGCCGCCGGTTTCGAATCCGCGAAAGAGGCCAGCCGTGCGGGCGATGCTTCTCAGCAGCCAGTGGACTTCTTAATCTCCATCGCTGCGGCACGCCAGGAAGTGCAGACGCTGTTTGAAATCTCTCAGGACCTGGGGAACTCGCTCAGCTTGGACGAAACCTTGTCGGTTCTGAACGTACGCCTGCGGCGCATCATTCCGCATCATGCGCTCGCCATCTGGTTGCGCAAGGACGACGTGCTGACGCCCGCCTATGTCAACGGTGAGGACTATCGACTCTTCTCGTCCTTGGAGATTCCCGTGGGTCAGGGCCTCTCCGGCTGGGTACTGGAAAATGGGAAACCGATCGTCAACGGAAATCCGACGGTGGAATCCGGCTACTTGAACGATCCTACGATCTGTTCGATGTTGCGCTCCGCTGTCGCGGTGCCGCTCGAAGGCAACGGCAAAATCATCGGAGTGCTGGCCCTCTATCACCTGGACCGCGATGCGTTCACCCGCGATCACCTGCGTATTCTTTCGGCGATCAATACAAAGATCGGTATGGCCATTGAGAACTCGCTGCGCTTTAGCCAGGTGGAATCCACAGCCACTACCGATTTCATGACGTCCCTGCCGAATGCGCGATCCCTGTTCTTGCAACTGGATTCTGAGTTGTCGCGAGCCAAGCGCGGCACCCTGCCCTTGACCGTGATGGTCCTGGATATGGACGGCCTGAAAGCGATCAACGACCGTTTCGGACACTTGGAAGGTAATCGTGTCCTCAGCCAGGTGGCTGCGGGTCTCAAGGCCGCCTGCCGCGATTACGATTATGTGGCCCGCATGGGCGGCGATGAATTTGTAATGATACTGCCCGGCCTCCGGGCTACCGACTCCCAGGCGCGCATGGAAACCCTACGGGAAGTTGTCGCTGCCGCGGGTATCGGACTGTTCTCCGATCGCACCCTAACCGCCAGTATCGGCATCGCCAGCTACCCGCACGACGGCGCGGATGCCGAGCAGATCCTCGCCGAAGCCGACCGCCGCATGTATCAGGAAAAGCACCAGCGCAAAGAGGCGCGCAACACCAAGCCCCACAAAGATTGGGCGCAGCAGTTAGCGGCCGTCCATGAGGAACTCCCAGCCGCGCTCGCCCAGCATCACTAAGACCCTTACAAGAAAGTCTTGACTCTTCGCCCCTTCTTCGCTATTATTCTATCAGGCGAATATATAGAGAAGAAGAGGAGGCGGACATGTCTTCATCCATCCGTATTGGAACCGCTGGTTGGTCGTACCCGCATTGGAATGGCTTGGTCTATCCCGCGACACGTGGCTCTGGCTTTCATCCCCTGGATCTGATGGCCCGCCACGTCGATACGGTGGAGATCAACAGCTCCTTCTACCAGAATCTAAAGCCTGAGGTGACAACGCTTTGGATGAAAAAGGTGGAGCATAACCCGAACTTCGCTTTCACCGCCAAGTTGCACCAGCAGTTCACGCATCGGAGGATGCTAAACGACGCAGAGGTGGCAGGCTTTAAAGAAGGTCTGTGGCCTCTGCTTCGTGCCAACAAACTGGGCGCCCTGTTGATGCAGTTTCCCTGGTCATACAGGTTCAACGAAGAGAATCGGGATTTCTTCATCCGCCTCCGCCGCGCCTTTCGCGAGTTCCCGTTAGTGGCGGAGATGCGCCACTCCAGTTGGATGGCGGAGGAGGCCCAGGGGGTCTTTCTGGACTACAAGGTGGGCTTCTGCAACATTGACCAGCCCGAATACACCCGCGCCATGCCGCCCACGGCTCTTCTAACCTCTAACGTCGGCTATGTCCGGCTGCACGGACAGAACCCGCAAAATGCGCTGGGCGCCTATCAACAGGGAGCGATTCGGCTTCGCCAGCACGACTATCTTTACACCGAAGATCAGTTAGCACGCTGGATGGAACGCATCACACAGGTCAACCGCTTCGCCGAGCGCACGTTTGTCGTCTTCAATAATGATGCTGCCGGAAAGAGCTTCGTAAATGCCCTTCAACTCCAGGAAATGATGGGAATGTTACACAAACCCGCCCCCATCTCTCTGCGCCGTAAATATCCAATGGAGCTGGAGCACATGGGACCGATGCAATCCCAGCAGCTCCTCTTCCCGGCCGCGTAAGCTGCGTTGCAAACACAAAAGGGCGAACCCGAAGGCTCGCCCTTTCATTCTGCATTGGAACTGCTTTACTCGGCCAGAGACTCCTCAGCCGCGGGAGCACCCGGATCCTCAGATAGGCCGCCCGCATACAGCGCGCGCGTCTCTTCGTCGTAGCCCGGAATCGCGTCGAGCGCTGCATCCTGCTCCGGCGCCTCTTCCTCGACGTCCTCGCCGGCGATCTTCACGCCACGATAGTATTCGAGGCCGGTACCCGCCGGAATGAGGCGGCCCATGATGACGTTCTCTTTGAGGCCGCGCAGATGATCCACCTTGCCGTTGATGGCGGCTTCGGTAAGCACACGCGTTGTCTCCTGGAAGCTGGCCGCGGAGATGAACGAATCGGTCGAGAGCGAGGCCTTGGTGATACCCAGCAGCACGGTCTTACCGGCCGCCGGCTTACCACCGGATTCGATCACCCGATTGTTCTCTTCGCGGAACTTGAACTTGTCGACGACCTCTTCCGGTAGGAATTCGGAATCGCCGATGTCCTCGATCTTCACCCAGCGCATCATCTGGCGCGAAATCACTTCCAGATGTTTGTCGTTGATGTTCACGCCCTGCAGACGGTAGACTTCCTGGATTTCGTTCACCAGGTACTTCTGCAGTTCTTTTTCGCCCAACACCGCCAGGATGTCGTGCGGGTTACGCGGGCCATCCATCAAAGGATCGCCGTGCTTCACGCGCTCGCCTTCCTGAACGTTGATATGGACGCCGCGGGGCAGCGCGTATTCTTTCTGCTCGCCATCGTCGCCGATGATGAGAATCTTACGCGTACCTTTGGAGATTTCGCCGTATTTGACGATACCGTCGATTTCCGTGATCACCGCGGTTTCGCGCGGCTTGCGGGCTTCGAACAGTTCCACAACACGCGGCAGACCGCCCGTGATGTCTTTCGTTTTTGTAGTAGCGCGAGGGATCTTGGCGATGACATCGCCGGCGTGTACTTCGTCACCGTCGGAGACCATTAAATGCGCGTGCATCGGCATCAGGTAGCGCTTCTCGTCGTGCTTGGAACCGCCGGGGCGGACCAACACGGCCGGGACACGCTTCTCGTCGGTGATTTCCATCACCACCCATTGCGAACGGCCGGTGATTTCGTCCACCTGCTCGGTCATGGTGATGCCGTCAATCA
>JBDTSJ010000017.1:0-15771 GCA_039931205.1 Acidobacteriota bacterium | reverse complement strand
CCTCATTTTTGGCATGGAATGGAATGGAAAACTCTGGCATACTTTAGTTGATGTCTGGCTTCGGCTGGGCAGATCCTCCGAGCCAAGGCTATTCGGCTTGGACAAGGCTTTGCCCCGTGAGCCCATCAATCACGGGGTTTTTTTCTTTCCACTTCCAAACCACCTTACAGTTTCGCGTGTACTTCCGAATATCTTCAATAGATACCGGATATGCGCTAGAGAACTTCCATCCGTCCCCGTCGAACCTAGGTTCCAGCCAAACCACGAATGGAGTTTTGTAAACCGCATAGAGCCTTTTAGGCGGCCGATCAGGGTGTATTGTACTGGGGACGGCGTAGCATGCGGAACCCCGAACATTTCCAGCTACTACTTCTCCTATCCAGTGAATTCTGGCGATGCTTGGCGGACGAAGTATATCTTTCCCTTCTTTGAAATAGCGTCGATCACTAGTCGTGAAGAAGGCGTGCTCAAACTGCGATTGGAAGTAAATCAGCAGTTCGCCGTCATGAGTTTTGTGCAGACCGAAATGGCCCTGATTTAGATAGACCCTAGAATAAAGGTCTCGTCCGAGTTCTTCCATTGATGCATTGCTCATCCCATACAGGTTGAGTAGTAGATCGTTCAGGTTATCAATGGCCATATGGATGCGCTACCATTTGCTGCTGGTACTGCCGTTGTTACAAGAGGGAGTCTCACGACTTACCTTCAAAATTCTGGGGTGTAGATTATCCCTGTAAGGATGCCCCAGAAGGCTGAATGCGGCGGACCAATCTAGCACTGGCACGGGTGGTTTACCTTGACCGTGGCCACCCACCAGATTCCAAATCTGGCACGTCTGCTTTCCGTCACCGCCGCAATAAATCATTTCACTTCGTCATCTTCCCCGAAAATTAAACTAAGCATCTTAATGAGCTTGGGAAGTTCGCGGTTATTCCAATCCTTAGGCAATTCAATGTACCCGAGTCGGTTCGGTCCTAACGGCAGGGGCGTACGCGCCCCCTCCGAACTATCCGGCCCCCTTTCGTATGGCCGTTCAGTATTGCGAGGCGGACTATTCTGCTCTGGGTTATCCACTCGCCCAGCGGATGGATTTTTAGTCAGCGTCCCGCCGCCCACGCGGCCGGGGCTGACGACATCATCGTTAATGGACACAAGCCGCGACTCTTCAAGTAGGTCGATAATCGTTTTGACGAACGGCAGCAGGAAGCTATCTTGCCGCAAGCCGGCGGCCCCAATTATCTGCCCTTTGAGTAGATCAACCTCCACTGATCCGCGCGCGCGCACCATGTTAACCATCTGAAACAATGGCGGGCTCGACGCAACAATGGCTTGGAGTGCATCCAAAACCATGGCCTGATTATCAATACTCCACCCAGTCGATAGCTGTGCTCCTAGGTCCGTCAGCCTGTTCTTTTCTGGATGTACAATCCCGGTTGACCTCAGGAATTTATTGCATCCACTAATGACGGTTCTTTGCAAGCCTCCAAGTTGCGCGATTTCCTCCGCGCTTGAATCATCGCCCGAAGCAGCGCCGTAGGCTCTAATGATGCGTTTGACGGTGGGCCAACTCGCCCCCGGCATCAAGAGACTCAGAGTATCTGTCGTGTTCTTCGACATGCCGAAAGTGTCTCATTTTTAATAATGGGTGTCAAGTCAACCAAGTACAACTCAAAAAACGATCAGTTTTGCGAAGGAATAGTGCTGTAGAAGTATGGCCAGTAACCGACTCTGCGAAGCGCTACGGAGAAACGAACGCCGCAAATCAAACCTTGCGCTTCCGCAAACGAGCTAGTAGGCTGGAGAACGTGCAAAACACAACCAAACCGGTCAGCATCCCGTTAAACGCGCGCGAAGCAATCCACTTACTCGGCAAGGTAGAGCCGACCGCGGACATGCCGCGTCCAGGGGCCGTGCATCCAACTACACCTAAAAGCAACGCCACCAAGAAGCGAACGTAATGAGGGTCTTAGATCATGCGGTCAAGTGGGCTGCCGTGCTTGTCGCTTTGGGTTTCCTGTACGTCTTCTGGCTAAGGCGTGACGTTGGGAAATTCCAAGGGGTCGTGACTGACGGTTTTATTGTTGACACGACCACTGGCGAACTCCATGGTTGTGGCGTGGGCGCTAGCTGTATCCACATCGATCCCGTTCGCGGCGCATTCGATCGGCAGCCTGCGGCTAAGAAATAGGGATACTCCCGACTACGCCAACTCAATGGCTTGGTATGTAAAAGGGATAATCCGCCGATCGTGTCCTCTACCATCACGCTGATGTACTCACGGAGACTCTGCCTATTGTAGAATTCGGCGCGGAATATGACTTGGTGGTAATTCACTTCTTCTTGGATTGCTTCGCTGCGCAGGAGCTAGCCAGCGTCATCGAGCGAGTTGGCTGCGTCGCCGCGAAGCACGCCCGCTGGGTATGCTCCGAGTTCGGATTCCGCCCGGCCGTCTTCTCGCGATGAGCGCGCCAGAGGACTGCTGGCTTCGGAACTCTGGCAACGTCCCGTAGAATAGTAGTTTGGACCTAGAAAAAACACTGCTGCGCAAAGTGGGCGAAGCCGTCACCCGCTTCAAGATGATCCGCGACGGGGACCGGGTGGCCGTGGCGCTTTCCGGCGGCAAGGATTCCTTGACCATGCTGGAAGCCTTGGTGCTGCTGCGCGACCGCGCACCCATCCAGTTCACCGTGTGCGCGTTCACAGTGGAGCAGGGGAAATTCCTGCGCCCGATCGAACCCGTCGGGGAATATCTAAAGGGCCGCGGCATTGACTGGACGTATTACCGCGATTCGCCATCCTTCCGCCTGCTGGAAGAGCAGCCCGACCATGGCTGCGATTTGTGCAGCCGCTTCCGGCGGCGCGCCGTCTACGAAATCGCGCGCGGGTTGGGCGCCAATGTCGTGGCCTTCGGGCACACCGCTGACGATTTCTGCGAGTCGTTCCTACGCAACGCCTTGTTCACCGGACGCACCAGCGCTCTGCCGGCCGTCACGTGGTCCAGTCAAAAGGATTTCCGCCTCATCCGTCCCCTGGTGTTCGTAACCGAGGACATCACCACCAAGTACGCCGAGTCTCTGGGCGCCCCGGTCATCCCCTGCGGATGTTCGCAAAAAACCGGAACGGTGCGGCGCGCCTTGCGTGACATGTTGGGCGGCCTGGAACAACAATACCCGCGCATGAAGGAATCCCTGCTCTCCGCCATGGGCAACATTGAAACGTCGCGAATGCTGGATACCCGCTACCTCTCCCTGGAGGGAGAAGAAGAAGTGCCGGTCGCCGCCGGATCGAATCTGCTGCGGGTTCTTGCCGATCCAGAGTTGTAAGCTGGCCGGGTTCTCACCGGCGCGGCCGCCTCCGCCGTCGCCGACCGGGGACCGCCCACAGGCAATAGAATCTGGCTGTTCAGCGCGTCCGGAGTGCCGATCTCAAGATACTGATCGCCGCCCCCCACGCCCGTCGGCACTTCAAAATTCAACTGGTAAAGGCCCCGCAGCAACGGCGCCAGTCCGGCAAACGGAATTTTGGTCGCTTTGCCCGCTAACGTCACATCCAGAGCAGCCACCACTTCACTGAATGGGCTGACTGGACCCGGCTTTCCTGTGGCAATCGCCGGATCCACCGCACCCAGGCCGGTGAGATAGACCGCAATGGTTTCCCCGATCTTGGCCGGATTCGCCGCCGTTACCAGCGAAAAATCGGGATGCAGCGCAGCTGCATAACCCAACCCCGTCGCCGGTACAGCGAAGACTCCAGGGCTGGTCCCGTTCACGTACATCGTCACTCGATTGCTGTTGGTTCCGTTCCGGATCAACTGGATTTCAGCCACTCCAGGCGGAGTCTCATAAGGAACGATCAATGATATCTGCGTCGCACTCACCACGTACAAAGGCGCCAGGATGCCGTTAATCTTAACTTGCACACCGGCCAGCGTGGTCGGGAATGTTGCATCCACCGCGGTGCTGCCCGCCATGCCCGTTCCAAACAATGTAATCAGCTCGCCCGGCGAAAGTCCAACTGTGAAGGGCGTGAAACTTGCCGCATTTACGACGCCCGTCGGGTTAATGAACGGAGCCGCCCCCGTGAACGCCGGAGCCTTTATAGCCACATTCAGCCCCAGGTAGCTGGAGCGGCCGAACCCGATCCGGTAGCTTCCGTCGGCGCTCAGGAAGTTACGAATTCCCAGCAGGTCGTCATGCGCTCCGCCGGCATCCAGCGTGAACGCATCGGAGAACGTATATTCGTAAGCCGCATCGGGAGCCACCTGCACGCGCTGATGCCCGATGATGTTCTTGGAAGCCGAAATAATATTTAACGCCCCGAAATAAGAATCCAGGACGGCCGTTCCGTTCGGCAGAGCCGTGCGCTTCACGTCCATACCGGCTTGATAGTAGAGTCCGCTGAAGACCGAGGCAGGCACCGACGCCGGCGTGCGGATGCCGACGAACATGTCGAACCCGCGAGGACTGCCTCCGAAGAGGAACTGGCCGTCGGCCGACGCATAGATCGTCTGCGATCCGGTCAGCAGCGTCTGCGCACCCGCCGTGCCCCCATAATTGATGGTCCCGACACCCCCCGTAAACGAGTACGTCACGCCCTGCAGCGTTTGCGAAACGGCTGCGGTGCTTCCTCCGATGTAGCCGGTAAGCCCCGTCACGGGGGCGTCGCCAAGCCCATTCGGACCAATGCGGAACGTCGCGTCCCGAATCTGCGTCATATTAGCGGTCGGAAGGTTCATGTAAGCGATGGTGTAGTTCTGGCTGAAGGAGCCGGTGCTGATGGGCGTGGTGGGCGGCTTGGCGGCAATATAAAGATTATTGAAGCCGCTTTCCGTGCTGCTGCCGATGAACACCCCATTCACCACATTGCCGTAGACGATGTCGCCGTCTTGTGGGGTCCTGCGAATAAACCCGAACCCGCTGGCCGAAATCGCGTACGTTCCCACTCGTGTGTAGGTGTCGACAGCTGTGCCGGCGGAACTCCATGCCGACGCGGAGACGCTATAGCCGCCTTTGCCATCGAACGTAATGGTCCCGTATTGGCTGGCCGCTTCGTCCAACGCGTTGGAGCCCTGCAAATCGGTGATCCATAGGACCTCGCGGAAGTTGTAGGTTCCGTTGAGCAGAGCGTTGCCGCTGGTGTCCCACGCGACATTCTGAGCAAACGTCAGATTCGCCACAAAGGCGAAAAATAAGATCCGGACGAATTTCATGGGTTGTGGTTTGTCCTGAGAGTTGGACGCGGGAACCGGCCATCCGGTTAACTGCATTCTTTCACACCCGGAGGCCTGCGGGGAATAAGACTTACTCTTTTTCCCGGTCGATCAGCATTTCTTCGGCCGAACTCTTGGCCAAAAACAATACCACCGTGACCGCGGCGCAGGTCGCGAACGAAGGTCCTACGGAGACGAACAGCGACGCCAGCGTTAACCCGGCTGAACCGAACATGAAGAACTTGATGCCGGTTCGAAAGCGAGTCTTCGCGTCCGATTTTGGCTTGTTATCCTGCACCGCCGACCCGCAGGAAATGCAGACCGTCTCGGTCGGGGTCATGGTGTGTTCGCACTGTCGGCAACGTTGCATGGGGTACACTTCCACAGTACTCAGTAAGTGCCAATAGGTCCATAAGGCATTCGCCGCAGGCGTAAGGCCCGGCGAGCCTACGTAGTGTAGTACCGGGGGACCAGCTTGTGCGTTACACTACCACCGGTATGTCCAAAATCCTTATTGTTGCCACCGTTTTCGCCGCCACCTGTTTGGCGCAGGCGGTTCAGAATTACAAGCCGGTCACCACCGCGGAATTGGCGAATCCCAGCCCCAATGACTGGCTCAGCTTCAGCCGCACTTACGACGACCAGCGCTTCAGCCCGCTGAACCAGATCAACACTCGGAATATCGGCCAGTTGCGCATGGCGTGGGTGCGCGGGCTGCCTACCGGTTCCGTGGAAAGCACCCCCCTGGTACGCGGCGGCGTGATGTACATCATGACCTCCACCGGAGGCGTGCAGGCGCTGAACGCCACCAATGGCGACCTGATCTGGGACTACACCCGCAAGTTCGCGCGGGCGGGCCAAGGCACCAACCAGCGCACCAAGACGTTTTCGATCTTCGAGGATCTGGTGATGTATACCGCAGGCGACAACAAAGTGGTTGCGCTGGATGCGCGCACCGGCGAACTACGCTGGGAGGCAGCGGTGGAGAACCGCGGCAACAGCTCCGGCAGCATCATGGCCGGCGATAAATTGATCTCCGGTGGCAGTTGCGGGGGAGGCGGCCGGGCGGGCTGCTACATCACCGCTCACGATGCCAAGACCGGCAAGGAACTGTGGCGCTTCTACACTGCCGCCAAAACGGGCGAGCCGGGGGGCGACACCTGGGGCACGGTGCCGGATGACAAACGCACCACGTCCACCTGGGGATCACCGGGCGCCTACGATCCGGTGCGCGACATTGTCTACTACGGCGTCGCCAATCCCACCCCCAACAGCCGCCTGGCCCGCCACGGCAGCGTGGACGACATCCCAACGTCCTCCCCCGCGGATCTCTTCAGCAACTCCACCATCGCCCTGGATGCGAAGACCGGCAAACTGCTGTGGTATTACCAGCACCTGCCGGGCGACGATTGGGACGAAGATTGGACCAATGAGCGCACCTTGCTGCGCACCAAACTGAACCTGAATCCCAAGTCCGTAAAGTGGATCAATCCGAAGATCAAGCCCGGCGAGGAGCGGGACGTAATCTTCGCTGCCGGCGAATCCGGCGGCATCTTCGCGCTGGATCGGCTGACCGGCGAGTTCCTGTGGGCCAATCCGTTCCCCTATGACACTCCCAACTTCTGGCTGAAGAATATCGACGTAAACACCGGCAAGACGTTTCTCAATGAAGACCTGCTCTTCCGCACCAAGGGCGCGGAGAAGGTGATCTGCTTCTTCAACACCCGCAGCTATTGGCCGGCGTCGTATTCGCCGCAAACCAACTCGATGTATGTCCCTTATATTGACGTGTGCCTGGACAACGTGGAAGGCGGCAAGCGCGAGTCCGTCGCGCGCCCCGGTTCCGACCCGCAGAAGAAGAATGCGATCGCCAAAATCAACATGGAAACCGGCGAGATCCTGCGCTTCGCTGAGCAGCGTGCCCCCTCCAACGGCGCCGTGCTGACCACCGCCGGAGGCTTGGTTTTCTGGGGCGATCTCGACCGCCGTTTTCACGCCTATGATGCCCAGACCGGCAAGCAGCTGTGGGAGACCATCGTCGGCGGCAGCGTCGCCGTCAGCACCATCACCTACGCGGTAGACGGCAAGCAGTACGTCGCGATTCTGACCGGGGAAGGCGCGCTCACCAATGGTCTTGTGACCCTGCAGGCTCCCGAGTTGAAGCGCGCATTGAACCATACAGCGGTCTACGTTTTCGCGCTGCCGTAGGGAATCATTTCCGAATCCGCTAGAATCGATGCATGCGGGTTTTCGCGGGCCTTCTGGGCACAGTTTGCGTGATGGGATGTATGCTGCTTGCGCCCCTGTATGCGCGCCAGCCAGTGCGCGCCAAACAGGGAATGGTAGTAGCGCAGGAGCCTCTGGCCGTGGACGTCGGTGTCCAGATCCTGAAGACGGGCGGCAATGCGATAGACGCCGCTGTGGCCGTCGGATTCGCGCTCGCCGTAACGCATCCTTACGCCGGCAATTTGGGCGGCGGCGGATTTATGCTGATCCGTTTCGCGGACGGCCGTTCCACCTTTATCGATTTTCGTGAGCGAGCGCCCGCCGCGGCTACGCGCTCCATGTACCTTGACGCCGCCGGCAACGTCACGCGCGCTAGTGTCGAAGGCTGGCAGAGCTCCGGCGTCCCGGGAACCGTTCGCGGTCTGGAATTCGCGGCCGCTAAATACGGCAAACGAAAATGGGCGGAGCTGCTAGCACCGGCTACCCAACTGGCGACGCAGGGTTTCCCGGTGAGTTATGCGCTGGCCGAGTCCTTGAAAGAGAATCCGAAGCTCCCGCAATCGCCGGAATCCAAGCGAATCTTCCAAAAGAATGGCGTGTTTTTCGCTCCTGGAGAGACCTTGCGCCAGCCTGAACTGGCGCGTACGCTGGGACGCATCGCCGTGGGCGGCGCGCGCGAATTCTACGAGGGCGAAACGGCCCGGACGCTCGCTGCGGAAATGGCCCGCCACGGTGGCTTGATCACCCTCGCCGATCTGAAGGATTATGCGGCGATCGAACGCGCGCCGCTCAAGGGAACTTATGAAGGTTACGAAATCCTCACGGCTCCCCCGCCGAGTTCGGGAGGCATCGGCATTCTGCAAATGTTGGGGATGTTGGATGGCTCGGGGTATGAGAAAACGGGCGCGGGATCGGCGGCCTCGATTCATTACGTAGCCGAAGCGATGCGCCGGTTTTTCGCGGATCGCAGCCAATACTTGGGCGATCCCGATTTCTCCCGCTTAAGAGTTTCCGAATTATTAGATCCTAAATACCTGAAGGCTCAACAGGCCACCATCCTTACGTACCGGGCGACCCCTAGCGCGAGCGTGCGCCCTGGGCTCCCGGCTGCCGAGCGCGGCGGCCAGACCACGCACTACAACGTAGTGGACGCCGCCGGCAACGCTGTCGCGGTCACCTACACAATCAATGACCGCTACGGAAACGGCATCACCGTTCCTGGTCTGGGCTTCCTGCTAAACGACGAAATGGACGATTTCACCTCCAAGCCCGGTGTCCCGAATTCCTTTGGACTCATCCAAGGCGAGATCAACGCGATTGAGCCGAAGAAA
The DNA here is from genome assembly GCA_039931205.1 of Acidobacteriota bacterium. GTDB lineage: Bacteria > Acidobacteriota > Terriglobia > Bryobacterales > Bryobacteraceae > Palsa-187. The sequence goes on along the minus strand of JBDTSJ010000017.1, from coordinate 7,005 downwards.
CGCCCGCTGTCATCGATGACGCCGACCATCTTAGCCCGCGATGGCCAGTTTTATATGGCCCTGGGCGCGCCCGGCGGATCTCGTATTATCACCGCCGTCCTGCAAGTGCTGCTGAACGTCGTCGACTTTAAGATGAACGTGCAGGATGCGGTGGACGCCCCGCGCTTCCATCATCAATGGCAGCCGGATTCGCTCTTCCTGGAACCCGGGGTTTCGCCCGACACAGCGGCGCTATTGCGGTCCCGCGGACATACGCTGGACCTGGCGCCGGGCTGGGTGCCATCGCAAGTGAATGCGATTCTGCGCGACGGAGGCTGGCTGCAAGGCGCCAGCGATGACCGCGCCACCGGCAAAGCCGCCGGATACTGAACATGCAGCACGCTCTCTCAACACATTTGTTTGTGAATCATCGCCTGACCACGGTGTGGCTGGATCGCATCTGGGACGCAGGCATTCCGCTGGTGGAGATTTTTGTCGCCAAACAGCATCTGGACTGGCGCAACAAGGCGCAGGTCAATGAACTGGGACACTGGTTTCGCGATGCCGAATTGAAAGTCAACTCCGTACACGCCCCCATGTATACGGACGACGTGTGGGGCCGCTCCGGTCCGCACGCTGTGATCACGATCACGGAGCCAGTAAAGTCCGTGCGCCTGCAAATGGTGGACGAACTGAAGCGTACTATCGAAATCGCCGAGTCGGTACCGTTCCGCTATCTGATCCAGCATCTGGGCGTGGGCGGGGAGGAATTCGATGAGTTCAAGGTCGACGCGGCTTTCTCCGTCCTGGAAGAGATTACGTTATTCGCACGCCAGCGCGGCGTGGAGATCCTGCTCGAGAACACGCCCAACAGTCTTTCCAGCGCTGAGCGCCTGCTGACTTTTTTCGAGCTCACCCATTTGCAGCACAACATATGCCTGGACGTGGGCCACGCGAATATGAACGAAAGCGTCGAAACCGCGTACAAGCTCCTGAAGCCGCGCATCCGCTCCACGCATCTTCACGACAACAACGGCACCGACGACTCGCATCTGTTTCCGCTGGAGAGTGAAGGGGGCACCATTGACTGGCCGCGCACCATGGATCTGCTGCGGTCGGCTCCCGAACAGTATCCTTTGATGTTGGAATTGCGCGAAGTAACCGGCATGGAACATCCCATCAAAGTGGCCAAATCAGTCCTACAACGCCTGGAGGAGTTAAAGTCCCCGAATGAATCCTGAAACTGCCATTCCGCGGGTTAAAGTTTCCGAGGTGGGCCGGCACGCCGGGGAGACGGTGGAGATCGCCGGCTGGCTCTACAACTTGCGCCGCAGCGGCAAGATCTGTTTTCCGCAGGTGCGCGACGGCTCCGGGATCATTCAATGCGTGGCCGTTAAAAGCGCGCTGCCAGAAGAGCTATTCGAGACTCTTAAAGACCTGACCCAGGAATCGTCGCTGACGGTGCGCGGGAAAGTGCGGCAGGAAGCTCGCGCGCAGGGCGGTTATGAGTTGGATGTCGAAAGCGCGACCATTCTCCAAAGAGTTCCCGAGAGCGACCCGTATCCGATCACGCCCAAGGATCACGGCATCGACTTCCTGATGGACCATCGCCACTTGTGGCTGCGCAGCCGCCGCCAACATGCCGCCTTGGTGGTGCGGCATGAAGTGGTCAAAGGCATTCGCGATTACTTCGATTCGCATGGCTTCGTGCTGGTGGACGCGCCCATCTTCACTCCGGCCGCCTGCGAAGGCACCAGCACTCTTTTTGAATTGGATTACTTCGAAGACGAGAAGGTTTTCCTGACGCAGTCCGGCCAACTGTATGGCGAAGCCACGTCCGCTGCGTTCGGCAAGACCTATTGCTTTGGACCCGTATTTCGCGCCGAGAAATCCAAGACGCGCCGCCATCTTACGGAATTCTGGATGGTGGAGCCGGAGATGGCCTTTGCCGACCTGGAAGACGTGAAGCGCGTAGGCCAGGAGCTGATTCTCTTCGTGATCGCGCGCGTGCTGCAGAATCGCCAGGAGGAACTGAAGGTCCTGGAACGCGATACCTCGAAGCTGGAGGCGGTCCAAGGTCCCTTCCATCGCATGAGCTACGACGATGCGGTGACGAAACTGAAGGGCAAGGGCAGTGAAATCCAGTGGGGTACCGATTTCGGTAATGCCGACGAGACCTTGCTGACCGACGATCTGGACCGGCCCGTGATGGTGGACCGCTATCCCGCCGCCGTGAAAGCGTTCTATTTCGCGCCCGCGCCGGATCGTCCGGATTGCGCTTTGGGTGTCGATTTCATTGCGCCGGAAGGCTACGGAGAGATTATCGGCGGAGGCCAGCGTATTCACGATTTGGACCTATTGCTGAAACGCCTCGAAGAGCACAACCTGCCGCGTGAGGCGTTCGAGTGGTATCTGGACCTGCGCAAGTACGGCAGCGTCCCGCATGCTGGATTCGGCATGGGCGTGGAGCGCTTTGTTGCCTGGATGTGCGGACTGGAGCATGTTCGCGAGACCACGGCGTTCCCTCGCATGATCTACCGGACTCGCCCCTAGGACAATTGAGAGCCCGTAGGACAATGGAGAAAATGACGGCTGATAAGAAAGCGTGGCCCTGGCCACCGGAATTGGACGCGCTGATCGCTGCGCCCAAACATCACACTTTGATCCTGGAAAACGAGCGTGTCCGTTTGATGGACACGCGCATTCCCAGGGGCGATACAGTTCCCGTTCATACGCACCAGTGGCCGGGAGTCTATTACACCATCCGATTCAGCCACTTTATTCGTCGCGATGGCGAGGGGAAACTGCTCTTCGATAGCCGCACGGTGACGGGGGACATGCCGGGCGCGGCGTTCCTCGAAAACCTGCCTCCGCACACTGTCGAAAACGTAGGCGACGCGGATATTCATCTGGTCAGCGTCGAAATCAAGGACTAATGCGGCAGTCGCACATCACCGTGATCGGGGCTCCCATGGACTTGGGAGCAGGGCGGCGCGGTGTGGACATGGGTCCCTCCGCTCTGCGCATCGCGCGGCTGCATGAACGCTTGACAGAGCTTGGCTACGAAGTAGAAGACCTCGGCAACGTGACTGTGGATCAGCCGGAGGCGGCGCCCATTGGTCCGTCGCAGGCTCGCTATCTGCCGCAGATTGCCCATACCTGTGCACGGCTGGCGGAGATGGTCGAGGGCGCCGCCGATCGCCAGCGCGTCCCTCTGGTGTTGGGCGGCGACCATTCCATCGCCGTGGGTACGATTGCGGGGCTATCGCGACACTACGCCAAGCAGCAGCGCAAGCTCGGCGTGATCTGGATTGACGCGCATGCCGACATGAATACGCCGGATTCCAGTCCCAGCGGGAACGTGCATGGTATGCCTCTGGCGTGTTGTATCGGACGCGGGCCGAAGGAACTGACAAATTTAGCCGGCCAACTTCCCATGGTGGACCCGGCTAACGTCGCGATCGTAGGCTTGCGCAGCGTCGACGACATCGAACGCTTGAACGTCCGCGAGACCGGCGTCCATCCGTTCACCATGCGGGATATCGATGAACGCGGATTACTGACGGTGATCCGCCAGGCGATTCATGTGGCGTCGCTCGGTACCGCGGGCTTTCACGTCTCCTTCGACATGGATTCGGTGGATCCGTCGGAGGCTCCTGGTGTCGGAACGCCGGTGCCGGGCGGGCTCACTTATCGGGAGGCGCACCTTGCCATGGAATTGATCGGGGATAGCGGGGCCATGACGTCTGTGGAGATGGTGGAAGTGAATCCGATAATGGATGTCGCCAACCGGACCGCCGTGCTGGCGGTGGAATTGATCATGTCTGCATTGGGAAAGAGGATTCTCTAGATGGCGCGTTTGCGAGTGGCCGTGTTGTGCGGCGGGCGAAGTGGAGAGCATGAGATTTCCCTGCGCTCGGCTGAATCCATCGTGAAGGGTCTCGATCCGGAGAAGTATGACGTGCATCGCATCTTCATTACTCCCGAAGGCCGGTGGCAGCCGGGGCCGATTCTGCCGGAGCCGGGCGTCAACACGGGGATCGATGTTGTCTTCCCTGTGCTGCACGGGACTTTCGGCGAAGACGGCACCGTTCAGGGTCTTCTGGAACTCGCCGACCTTCCATATGTAGGCTGTGGTGTACTTGCGTCCGCCGTGGCGATGGACAAAGATGCGCTGAAGCGCTTGTTGGCGGAACGCGGGATTCCCGTAGTGGAGTGGGTCACGGTGACGCGCGGTAAGTGGGACGTCGCCAACGTGGCAACGCGGTTCCCTTATCCGGTGTTCGTCAAGCCCGCCAATCTGGGCTCCTCTGTAGGCATCTCGAAAGTTACCCAGGCATCCGATTTAGAAGCCGCGCTACAACTCGCGGCCCAGTTCGATCGCAAGATTATAGTGGAGCGGGGCATCGCGGGCCGGGAATTTGAGTGCTCGGTCATGGGCAATGACGACCCCAAGGCGGCGATTCCGTGCGAAGTTCTGCCTTCGCGCGCGTTTTACGATTATGAAGACAAGTACTTGCTGGACACGGCGAAGACCATTTTACCCGCGCCTTTGGAGCCCGCCCAGACGGCGGAGATTCAGCGCCTGGCGGTGGAAGCGTATCGCGCGGCGGGCTGCGAAGGCATGTCGCGGGTAGATTTTCTGATGGAAAGCGCGACCGGCGCGATCTTCGTCAATGAGATTAATACGATCCCCGGCTTCACGTCCATCAGCATGTATCCCAAAATGTGGGAAGCCGCCGGCGTTCCCTTTGGGCGTTTATTAGATGGCCTGATCGAGCTCGCGTTAGAGCGCCAGCGCGCCAAACACGCCACCCGTTATAAACGCTAACTTCGCGCCTTGGCGCGAACGTCTATTTCATCAGCCCGATCACGCGTTGCACTTGATCCTGGTAGATCTTAATGGCCCCGTCGGCGGTCCATTTTTCCACGATGCTGTCCATCCACAAAGTGTTGCGTTGACCGGCGCGCGCGGTCTTCACGCTCAGCATCAGCGCGTTGCGTTCCTTTTCAAAACCGGCCATGTCGGCTTCCGTCTTGGCAACGGCTTTCGCCACCACAGTGCGCCCTTGCACCGAGACAGGACCGATCACGGTCCCAGCGCCTTTGAACGCCGCGTCCATATAGGCGGCCGGGCCTAATCCGGGGATCGCATCCGTGTGCCCGAAGTTGCTGGCACCTTCCACTGTGACGCCCATGGCCTTTGCCACGGCGTGGATATCTTCGCCCTTTTTAACGCGATCGGCGGCTTCCTTGGAACGTTCCGCCATCAGTTTGTCGGCGGCTTCACCCATCAGCTTGTCGCGCAGAGTCGCCTGCACTTCCTGGAATTCGGAGGGCCGGCCGGGAATGCGCTTGTCCATGACAACAACCACGGCGCGATCGCCGGGCAAGCTGAGTACCTCGGATACTCCGTTGGCCTGCAATCGCGGCAGGGCGCCGTCGATTTCCGGCGATACGCCCAAGGTTGGCACGGCCTGTCCGGGTGCGCCGTCAGGTACTGTGATTACTTCGGCATTGTATTTCTTGGCGATGTCCGCGGCGGCGGCCGGAGTTTTCAGCAGGTCGGCGTGCAACTGATCCGTGACGGTTTGCATCTTCTCCGCGACCATTCGCGACTTGAGTTCATTTTCCAGGTCTGAGCGGACCGCCTCGAACGGAGTCACCGTGGCGGGAGTCTTTTCCTCCAGCTTGATCACGTGGTACCCATATTGCGTTTCCACGACGCCGCTGACTTCCTTAGGCTTGAGGTTAAAGGCCGCCGCGTCGAAGGCCGGGACCATGGTGCCTTTGGAGAAGTTGCCGAGGTCGCCGCCATTGGACGCCGTGCCGGAATCTTCAGAGTTCTTTTTCGCCAGCTCGCCGAAGTCGGCGCCGCCCTTGGCTTGCTTTGACAGCTCCTCGGCTTTGGCCTTGAGGGTCTTCTTCTCGGCGTCCGTCTTGCCCTCGATGGCCAGCAGGATGTGGCGGGCGTGAATCTGCTCCGGTTTGCGGAAATTGTCGATCACCGCGGCATACTCGGCACGCAGTTCCTGTTCCGTGGGTTGGATGCCCGCTTCCACCTTGTCGCGCGACAGCACTAGCGCGCGGTAGGCGAACTTTTCCGGCTGCTGATACTGCGCCTTGGTGGTCTCATAGTATTTCTTGACTTCGTCCTCGGTCACGGTCACCTTGCTTCGCAAGTCCGCCGGGGAGAAGGCGATGTAATCGATGCTGGCGCGCTCATACTTGCGCTTGTACTCGTCTTCCACGTCCTGGGGCGTGACAATGTTGCTTTCGAGGATGACATTCTGCAGCTTGACCATTACGATCTGGTCCCGCATTTCGTCCAGAATGGCTTGGACCGTGAAGCCTTGTTGCGCCAGATCGGATTCAAAGCGCTGGCGCTGGGTCAGTTTTCCGTTCTCGAAATACTGCGGAAATGCCTTCGCCAAGGTCTCCAGGACCTCTTCGTCGGTGGCGGTAAGGCCCATCTTGGCAGCCTGTTGGATGGCGGCGTAGCGCCGGACCATCTCGTTCAGAGCCTGCGGAAAATACACCGCCATCAACTCTGCCGGAACTTTGCCCTGGCTATAGCGCTGAAACTGAGCTTGCGCCTCAGAGGCGGTCAGCTTCTTGGAGCCGATCTCGGCCAGCACGGGATTATTCGTGTTGGCCGTAGGGTCCGAATAACTGGGGATGAGGTAAACGACCATCGATAAAGCGACCACGCCCAGAATGGCGCTGAGCAGAATCTTTACGGCCGTCCCTTGATTACGGAACAGATGAAACATGAATTCATTCTCCAGTTTGGGTTTCCCGATCGGATGCCCCGGTGTTGACGCGTCACCCGCCCCGTCACCCGGTTGGGATGAGGTCCCACGGTATTGGACGCCGGAGCCTCTGATTCGGAAGGGACGCGGTTGCTACATGTCAGTATAACCCAGTCAGTATATCCCAGGCCGTTTCGCCCTGGGGGCGGGCCGGCAGCGGGTGTCGCGGCAAAGTGAGAAGTTCCTAATTGGGCAAAGTAGAAAGTTCCTATTG
>JBDTSJ010000016.1:0-26221 GCA_039931205.1 Acidobacteriota bacterium | reverse complement strand
GCGCCCGCGAGTTCCACTTCCACGCCGCCGTTATGAGTGACGCCTTGGATGCTGCCCGCGATGCGCGTAAGAGTGATCCCACCGTTGTGGGATTCGAATTGAACGTTGCCCCCGACATCGGCGATGCGAATACCCCCGTTATGCGTCGAACCGCGGACTTCACCGGTGACCCTTTCCACACGAACTCCACCGTTGTGCGACGCGAGTTGCGCGCCGCCATCGATATCGGTGACCAGGACTCCTCCGTTATGCGTGCCCAGGCGAATCGTGGAACGGTGCGGGACGAAAACCTCGGCGCTGACGGACCAGCCTTCGCTGTCGAACACTTGGGACAAGAAGGATTCCCAGTCGGGGCCGTCGATCAAAACGCGGCCACTGCGGATCTCCGTGTGAATGCGCTGGACGATTTCTTTAGCCCGAGCGTCCGAACGTGCGTCCACTTCCACACGCAGCCGGACTAGAACGTCATTGCGATTCCAGCCGCGGACCGTGACGCCTCCATTGTGCAGTCCGTCAATGTCGAAACGGCCTGTCGAGGAAACGGTCTGCTCGCGCATTTCGCAGAACCGACTGGCAAAATCGCGATTGCGATCGCAGTTCAATTCGTGGTCCGTGTTGTTGCGAAGCTGGATGGGGGTCTGCGCCTGCAGGGCGGGAACCAGGGCAGCGGAAAGGAGCAGGGCGGCTAGGGTCGTGGCAGCGGGTTGGGTCATGGAAACTCCTTGCATGAAAAGAATACGGTAATGGATGCCAAAAGTTTCAAAAACTATTGCCCGGTCCTAAGTTCCGTCTTGGCAGAGGCTTAGATAATCCACGGGGCGGTTTGTCCGGGATCGTCTGCTACTATCTGGCGCTGCCCGCCGAAGGAGTATCCCGTGCTGATTTTACCGCTTGAAAAGAAAACATTTACGAGAGACTTCCTAAACGGGAAGGGAACGCTAGAGTTCGATTTGGATGCCGGCGGCGTACTGAATCCAGACGCCCCGTTCGCGGATTCGATCAGTTTGGTCAGGATCGGGGGCAGCGGCATCCCAAGTCTGGAGTTTGGCGACGCGGCTGGTCTGGCATGCAGGGTGCCGTTTTCATCCAGCGCGGAGAGTGGGATCGAGCTCTCACGGCCAGACAAAGTGGGTATGGGTAAGTTGGGGGCCCGGCTCTACTTCACGGGATCGGCAAGTGGAAATCTGAAGGGGCTAATGCCGGCGGGGCCGGCCGGGTTCTCCTTTGGCATCGAGGCCGGGGGAGGCGTTGGCTACCAACGCTTCGCGATCTACGACGCCGCGCAAAATGCCGGGGCCATCATTGCGGACTTGCTAGCCGGCTTGCGGCTGCCTCAGCATTGCGGAAGGTTGGACCGAATCCCCGAGCCTGGCGAGATTTTGACTTTTCAGTACAGCGGATTTCTGGCGCTGAATGCAGGCCTGACTTGGGGGTATCAACTCACCGGCCACCAAGGCATGGATTATCGCGAACTCCACCCGGTGGCGGACTACGAACTTCGCCTGAAAGCTGCCGTGTCATTCGGCTACCGCTTAGGCGGTGAGTTCTCGATCCAGGCAAGCCGGGGACACTCGGCGAATTTTGTGCGGCTCACAGTGAGGAAGCAGCAGGATGCGCGCTTCGATGGCGCGGCTTCTTTCAATTTGGACGCCGCCGCTAAGTTCACTGGCGTGCCGGAATCCGCTGACGAATTCCTCCGCGCGGTGGCGGGCGCCGACTTGCTAGGCGCACTGGAATTATTCCGGAAGATCCGCAACGTTTCAGATTTGAAGACGCTGGAAGAGGTAGCCGGGAAGCTGTACGTGGGCACGCTGCAGGAATTGGCCCAGACGTGGATTGGTAAGGCTCTCGACAATAACTCCGTCGGCGAATTCATCGGAATCGCGAATCGCGCTGCGGCGGATTACGAGAATCTGGACGCCTCTGTCTCCAAGCGGGTCACCCAGGCGATTCATCTCTACGAAGACTATCTAGGTCAAGGAACTTTGCCCCTCTTAGAGCGCGCGCTGGAGATGGTAACCGGGCTCGACTCGCGACAAAGTCTCGTTAACCTCAGCGATTCGGAGGCTTGGAGCATTGTGGACCGCTTGGCGGGCGGGGATGTTCTTTCGGCATCTATGCCCGATCTCGCAAAGACTGCCAGCGTAGCGCTGGATTTCTTGCGCGGCAAACTTCAGCCGAGACTGCTCGACGTGATCGGCGTACTGCAAAAATCCTCCGCGCTGAATGAGGCGGCAGCGTTCAAGGACGTCTGGTACAAACGAATTACCGAGGCGGCGAATCGCTCTTTCAGTCTGCAAGTAAACGCCGCGTTTGCTCGCGCGTCACATGCGGAAGCGCTGCTCGACGTCGAGATCGACCTCGCCTCCCAGCGCGGGCCGGAGTTGTTCGCCGCGGCCGCGCACGGAAACTTCGCCGGCCTGTTTCAGCGGGCCAATCTTCCATTTCTGGTCGTGCATCAAGGCGTCCTCACGCATAGTCTGACGAAGAGTTGCCAATTGAACATCAGCGTCTTCGGCTGGCAGCAGAAAAGCCTGGTCGAAATAATGTCGAAGACCGAGAATCTGATTCAGGCCGGTCCGGCCGGCGGAATTCAGATCTTCACTACCGAGGCGGCAGTCAAACAACGCCGCGAGACAAAGGGCCGCGACAAAACCACGGAGATAGTGGAAAGCAATTTCCTGATGCGCTTCGCGGGCGAGGCGGAACTGGGAGCGAATACCATTCGCGAGTTGCAGCGGGTATCGGCGGAGTACGATCTCCTCGCCTCGGATGATCACACGACCACGGAAGAGATGGCGGACTACCTGGCTCTGGCGGAAATGGTCGGCCTGATCCCTTCAGCAGACGCGTACGCGCTCGAGTGGAAGGCCCAGTTTCCGGCGGGTTTCGGCAAAGTTACCGCGCGCTATGTGGTCGCTTTCACTGCCGAAAGCGTGCGCGACGCCTTCACGTTGCCGGTGACCGAAATGGCCGAGATCGCTCGCACAGTGACTCGCCAGTTGGTGCGCGCGCAACTGGTGTCCGGACGCCCGGTGACCGATGATCTCACGCTCATCGGTTTGGTTTATCTGGACCCGGAGATGCAGCGGCGTTACGATACCCAGGGCTTCACAGCGATTGAGAAAAAGGCGTGGACCGTGCGTATGCCCGGCGGGTCGCGGACGCTGAAGCCGGAACTGTCGATTTTTGTCACTCGGCTGCTGAAGATGGAGCGAGATGTGGTCGTCAGTTTGTCGAACTTGAGCCGGGTAATTAACAAAGCGCGGGAAGTAGGAACCGCTGTACCGGAACAGGCGCTGGAAAACGCGGCCCGAAAGTTTGTCGAGTGCGCCGTCGACTTGGATGGAGGAACAGGCCGGATCAACAGCTTTTTCGCGGTGTTCGACGCCCTGATTGCCGCTGGATCTCGCCGCGAAGTTTGTCGCGACTCGTCCATGATCCTGGAAATCCAGGCGGGGGACAAGTCGCGGAAAGTCACAAAGTATCTGACGTCGGCCCCGGCCGCGAAGGAAAGCTAGCGATCCCCGGCTGCAAGGACGGTCTCGAAATGCGGGGCCTCTGTTTCGCGATGTACGACGGCGAGGGAAATATTGCTGAAGCCGGCTTCTCTTAAATAGCGCTGCAGTTCCACCTTTGTGAACCCGAGCCACAAATCAGCATACATAGCACGGGCTTCTTCGAAATGGTGTTTCAGCAGGTCCAGCACGATCACTCGGCCGCCCGGTTTCAGAATTCGATGAGCTTCCGCCATCGCTTTCGCCGGGTGCTGGGCGTGATGCAGACTTTGGCTGAAGAACGCCACGTCCACCTCGCCTTCCGCGATGGGAAGCGATTCCAAATCGCCCTGCCGGTACTCCAGATTCTTCACGCCGTGCTCGCGCGCCAGCTTGGTTCCGAACTCCACCATCTTCTCTGCATTGTCGACCGCGATCACGTGCTTGGCCCGCCGCGCCAGCAACTGCGAGACGGTGCCTTCGCCGGCTCCCAGGTCGGCCACCACCAGCGGAGGCATCAACATCAGCAGCGTTTCGGCCAGACCCTGCCAACTGCGTCCAGGGACGTATTGGCGGCCGAATTTCCCGGCCAACTCGTCGAAATAGGACCGCATCTTGTCCTGCCGCCGTGCCAGGATCAGCTCTAGCGCTTCCGCATCCTCGGCCGCCTCCGGGATCTCCGCGACCGCACCCCGAAGCACCGCCAGCATTTCCTTTGGCGCGCCCGCTTTGAGGCTGTATAAGATGTTTTTCCCAGTGCGGCGATCTTCCACCAGCGCCGCTTGCTTGAGCTGGGAAAGATAGGTCGAGATGGTACTCTGCCCCATGCCCAGGATTTCCTGCAGCTCCGCCACGGACAACTCCTCGCGCTCCAGTAACAGCACGATGCGGATGCGGCTGGGCTCGGCCAGCAGGCGCAGAGATTTAAGAATGGAAGCCATGGATTGACGTGCGGGCCCGTTATTAGCTATTATATCGTCGTATCTAGATTTCACGATACAATAATTTCTCCGAGAGGTATAAATGAGCACTACGCTGTCCACTCCCACCGATCTCGACTACAAAGTAGCGGATATGTCGCTGGCCGAATTCGGCCGCAAAGAAATCAACATCGCCGAGAGCGAAATGCCCGGTCTGATGTCCATTCGCCGGAAGTATGCCAAGGACAAGCCCCTGAAGGGCGTCCGCACTACGGGCTCGCTGCACATGACGATTCAGACCGCTGTGCTGATCGAAACGCTCGTCGAATTGGGCGCGGACGTACGCTGGGCCAGCTGCAATATCTTCTCGACGCAGGACCATGCGGCCGCGGCGATCGCCAAGGCCGGCGTGCCGGTATTCGCTTGGAAGGGCGAGTCGCTGGACGAATATTGGTGGTGCACCAACCAGGCGCTGAATTTCCCGGGCGGCAAGGGACCGCAACTGGTAGTGGACGATGGCGGCGACGTTACGCTCCTAATCCATAAAGGCTACGAGCAGGAAAAGGGTTCGGACTGGGTGAACTCGGAGTCGGGCAGCCAGGAAGAGCAGATCATCAAGAACCTGCTGAAGGAGATCCACAAGGAGACTCCGAAACGTTGGGAAGCGGTCGTCAAGGAATGGCGTGGCGTTTCCGAAGAGACCACCACCGGCGTGCATCGCCTGTATAAGATGTTCCAGGACGGCAAGCTGCTGGTGCCGGCCATCAACGTCAACGATTCGGTTACCAAGTCGAAGTTCGACAATCTGTATGGCTGCCGCGAGTCCCTATCGGACGGCATCAAGCGCGCCACCGACGTGATGGTGGCGGGCAAAGTGGCCGTCATCTGCGGCTATGGCGATGTAGGCAAGGGCTCGGCGCATTCGCTGCGCGGGTTCGGCGCACGCGTGATTGTCACTGAGATCGATCCCATCAACGCCCTGCAGGCCGCCATGGAAGGCTTCGAAGTAACCACTGTCGAAGACACCCTGGGCCGCGGCGACATCTACGTGACCACCACCGGCAACGTCGACATCATAACGCTGGCGCACATGTCGAAGATGAAGGATCAGGCGATTGTCTGCAACATCGGGCACTTCGACAATGAGATCCAGATCGACCTGTTGAATACCGCCAAGGACGTGAAGCGTACCAACATCAAGCCGCAGGTGGACATGTACACCTTCGCCGACGGCCACAGCATCTTCATGCTGGCCGAAGGCCGCTTAGTGAACCTGGGCTGCGCGACGGGGCACCCCAGCTTCGTGATGTCCAACAGCTTCAGCAACCAAACCCTGGCCCAGATCGACTTGTGGAAGAACAAGGATGTCTATAAGGTCGGCGTGTACACGCTTCCGAAGGCCCTGGACGAAGAAGTCGCCCGGCTGCACTTGGAGAAAATCGGCGTGAAGCTGACGCGCTTGACCCCGAAGCAGGCAGATTACTTGGGCGTATCGGCGGATGGTCCGTATAAGCCGGAGCATTATCGTTACTAAGTATTTTGATCGAAGTTGAAATGCGGCGGCGGGCAGAAATGCTCGCCGCTTTCGTTTATAGTGGAATTGTTGTGATCAATCAATACATCTCGGCGGCCATGCGCCGAGCCCATTATGAAATCCTCGAAGACGGCGCAGGATTCTATGGGTCGATTCCGGGGTTCCCCGGACTCTGGGCACAGGCCTCAACACTTGAGGAGTGTCGCGATGAGTTGCAGAGCACTCTTGAAGGCTGGCTGCTACTCAGCCTTTCGCAGCACATGGAGATCCCTGTTCTTGATGGTCTGGATCTCGCAGTGCGCGAAGTAGCGTAGGTCAGGCCGATTCGTCCCAGGCCTCGCGACTGATTCCCGCTTCTTTCAATATTCGACTCAGCAGCGAAGCACTGATGTCTCCCCGATGCGGATTCGGCAATGCGAGTTTGCGACCTACTCGACATAGCCGATCGTACAACGAAAAAACGGGCGGCTAGCATTTCTGCCGGCCGCCCCAGGGTCTTTTGCAAGTTTGATTGTTTAACGGGCTGCGATGGGCGCTCCGACTTGCCCACCGATAATGTCGCCGGAGATTACGATCTCCACGCGACGGTTCTGCTGACGGCCGGCAGAATTATCATTCGAGGCTACCGGCTGCGATTCTCCGAAACCTTTAGAGGTAACCGAGCCCACGGCCATGCCTTGCCCCAGTAGGTAATCCCGCACCGCTCCACCGCGATGCTCCGAGAGGACCTGGTTGGATTCATCGGTGCCGACGCTGTCGGTGTGGCCTTCCACGGAGAGGCTCAGGCCAGGATGTCCCGAAACAATGCCCGCCACCTTGGCCAATTTTTCACGCGCACCCGGCAGTAGGGTGAACTTGCCGGTATCGAAGATTACGTCGGACATGTTCACGATCAACCCGCGAGCAGTGTCGCGAGTTTGCAGAACGGTGTTGAACTGCTGCAGCAGCAGCGTCCGCAATTCGGTTCGCTCGCGCTCCAAACGCGCCTTGTCGCCGGCGGCGCGATCCAGGGCGAGTTGCGCGGCAGCCCTCTGTGCGTCGTTTTCCATCTTCAAGCGGTTCGCCTCCAGATTCGCGGCGATGGCCCGGTCATCATTCTGGCGTTTCAGGCGATCGGCCTCGACTTGTGCGGCGGCGGTCCGCTGGTCGTTCTCGCGTTTGAGGCGATCCGCATCGGCCTGGGCCGTGGCGGCGCGCTGGTCGTTTTCCTGCTTCAAGCGATTCGCATCGGCCTGGGCCGCGGCGGCGCGCATATCGTTTTCCTGCTTCAAGCGATTCGCTTCGGTCAAGCTGGCTGACAAGCGGGCGTCATTGGCTTGCTTCAAGCGATCGGCTTCCGCCTGCGCGGCGGCTGTCTGGGCGTTGGTGTTGCGTCGCACGCGTTCGGCTTCGGCGTCGGCGGCGATGCGGGCGTTGGCGGCGTTACGAGTGGCGCGATCCGCTTCCGACTGCGCGGCGGCGCGGCCATTTTCCGCAACTTCTTGGCGATTGGCGGCCAAGTTGCGCTCCGCGGTCAGAGCATTCTCTTCCTGGCGTTTTACCGCGATGGCGCGGGAATCTTCCGCTGTCTGCACGGCTTCCCGCGAGATCATTGTGATCGGTTTCGTGCCGGCCTTACGCGTGTGGTATGCCTCCGCCTGCGCAAGGCTCTTTTCAGCCTTCACGAAGGTCTCGGCCGCAAACACGTCGGCTCCCATGCTGCGCGCGATGTTCACCGCATTGCGAGCCTCGTAGAGCTCCAGCGGCGTGTTCTTGTCCATCTTCAACATCAGAGCGTTGGTCCGCTTCTCATACTGGCCGCGCTCAAACAGTTCGTACTTGGCGTCCACTTCCTGAACGATACCGACGGTATCTTTACGAACCACATTCTCCATGACAATCAAATCGCTGGGGCGCGTGACGGAGAAGTAAGGCTCGGCGGTGACCACCAGGCCGAATACCTGTAATTCAGTGGTTACGTTCAATTTGCTTTCCGTACCGTTCAGCAGGATCTCGCCCAGGTTGGCGGTGCGTCCTTCCGGAGTAATGGCCCACAATACGTAGGTCAGGTATTCGGCGCCGAATTTGTTGGCCGGAACCAATTCGTCGAACTCTACTTCCACTTCAATGTAGCCTTGCTTGCTTTCCACCTTCGCCTCGCCGTGAGACTTCGGCATAAGGGAGGTGCCCCGGAAATCGATCTTCGTCGCCCCGTTGCGGGACCGGTAGTTGATCGCCTTCGCGGTGCGTTCTGTCACGCTGACACGATAGATGGGCGAGAGGCCAGCGGCCGCTCGCTGCGCATTTTCATTTCTTTCCGCCGGAGTCTGTGCTGAAACCACTCCTCCGAACGCCAGCCCGAGTGCCAGGGCTGCCGTTATGCTTGTTTGCTTCATACTGGTCCGCTTCGTAAGGTTTGTCATGTTATTTGCTCGTTGCGCGTTTCTCTTCACGCGGGGAATACTTGTTTAGCAGGTTGATGAGTTTGGCAGCCGACGCCGGAACTTTTCGTGAAGTCATCACGATGTCGCGGTTCTCCAGGCGTTTGCCATAAATGGTTTGGTTGTCGTCCAGATCTTGGCGCAACGTAGCGCCTTCCAGGGCCAGACCCGCAAACAATCCCTGCGAGCGGGACCACGAAAGAATATCGGCGTGCATCTGCGCGTCCGTCTGAGCCGTGGCGGTGCGGCCTACGGGGCCTGCCGCGACGGAACCTTCCCCGCCCAATGTGAAACTACTCGCCAGCAACTTGGTCGCACCCTTTTCGCTCATCACCAGCATGATCAGGTCAGTGGAGGAACCGCCGATCTGAAAGCCAACACTGCCGCCTTCAATACGTACCGTGGCCGGCGCGGACCAACCCGGACCAACTTTGTTCCGGCAGGAGATGTAGCCTTTTCCATATTTCGCCCCGACAATGAAAGCGCCCGTTTTGAGTTCCGGCACGATGACGATGCAATGGGCGTTACTAAGCAAGTCTTGCGGAATGCCTTTGTCGGGAGTCGCCATCAGTTCCGAGAACACGCCAGCGGCGGAATTCAGTCGCGTTAAGGCCTCCGTGTCTTTGGCCACAAGCGGCGTGAGCGCCAAAGCTGCTACTAGGAGAAATTTCATTCTGTGTTACCTCTTCCGTCGCGCAGTGGCGACCCCCTCTCTAAGGCACGCCAAGCACCGCTTCGCCCCAATCTGACATGTCGTTGGTTCTTAACGGTTGGGTAAAGGTCCGCGAGTCAAGGGTTCGCCTTCACCTCATCGTAGTCGGTCGATTTGACCGCAGATGGTCAGTATTTAAAGGGGTCGGAGCGAATAAAGGTTCCGGTCGGATGCCCCTTCACAGAATGACCGCCTCCTCCGAGAAGCGGTCATTCCCGAGGTCTTAAATGGGTCTGCGACCTTTTGAACCACGCGGATTAGCACAACGATGATTGCCAATACCAACAGTAGGTGGACGAATCCCGACAAGCATTGAGATGCTACTCTGCTTCGGCTAGCAGCACGTACGTGGCCGTTAAAGGTCGCTGCGGGAGATCGCCAGTTTTTTCATCATGGCGTTCAAGGTGGTTCGCGGTAAACCCAGGCGTGAAGCGGTGGTGCTGACAACTCCGCCCGTCTCTCTAAAAACGCGCAGGATGTGCTCGCGCTCCACTTGCTCCAGAGTAGATTCGGAATTGTCGCTGCCTTCTGTGCGCGATTCATCGCCCAGTTCGGCCCGCAGCTCGGCGATGGGAGCGTGCAGACTGGTCCCGTTGGAGAGAATAACGGACCGCTCGATAAAGTTCTCCAGCTCGCGCACATTCCCAGGCCAAGGCCAGGCCACCAGCGCTTTCATGATTTCCGAAGGGATCTTGTCGATGGTTCGATTCATCTTCGCCGCACACTTCCGAGTGAAATGGCGGACCAGCAGCGGAATGTCATCCGGGCGATCGCGCAGCGGCGGCGTAGTGATGGGGAATACTTTCAAGCGGTAATACAGATCGCTGCGGAAAAGTTTGTCGCCCATCATCTGTGTCAGGTTGCGGTTGGTGGCTGCCACCAGGCGGACATCGATAGGGATTGTTTTGGTGCCGCCCAATCGCTCGAAGGCTTTTTCCTGCAACGCCCGCAGTAATTTGGGCTGCAGATCCAGTGGAATGTCGCCCACCTCATCCAGAAACAGCGTTCCGCGGTTAGCCATCTCGAAACGGCCAATTTTCTGCGAAAGCGCGCCTGTAAAGGCCCCTCTTTCGTAGCCAAACAATTCACTTTCCAGAAGCCCCGTGGGAATCGCAGCGCAGTTTAGCGTCACGAAGGGGAAATTCTTGCGTGGGCTCATGCGATGCAGCGCACGAGCAACCAGTTCTTTGCCGGTGCCGGTTTCACCCAGGATCAACACCGTAGCGTCAGTGGGAGCCACCACCTCTACTTGCCCCATTACCCGCTTCATGGCATCGCTGCCACCTACGATTTCCTCGAAGTTCTGGCGCGGATCCGGTACTTGCTCTTCCACGCTCTCCTGACGGTCTCGCTCGCGCAGGTCCTGCACGAAAGTCAGCCATTTAAAGGGAGAAAGGTGGAGGACGGCGGTGGCGATCAGCACGGGAATGCGGGTGCCATCTTTACGAATCAGCTCTTTTTCAAATGGTGTGCAGGCACCAAAACGCAGGCCCTCTTCGTGCGCCAGATCATCTAAAGCACGATATTCCGGAGGCGTCAAATCCGGCCAATGCAGCCTGCCCGTCTCCAAATCCTCACGGGTGTAACCCACCATTTCCAGGAATTTATCGTTGGCTTCCGGCACCCGGTCGAACTCGCCGGAAACGATGCCAGCAATGCTGGATTCCACCGCCGCGGGGTGCAGCCGCTCGCGGCCGCGCCGCAACTTCTCGTCTCGCTCATGCCGATCGCTAAAATCCCGCACCGCGGTGCCGAAGCCTTGCAGGACACCGTGGGAGTCCCGGATCGCCATGGTTATAGCATTAGCCCAAAATCGCGAACCGTCGCGTTTGACCTGCCATCCTTCCGCACCGACATGTCCTTCGGCAGTGGCCCGCCTCAGAGTCTCCCGCAGCTTCGCTACGGTATCCTCCGCGGTATCCAGTATCGAGGCGCTCTGGCCCACCATTTCCAGACTCGTGCGGCCGTAGATTCGTTCCGCGCCCGCGTACCAGGCGGCCACCCGGCCGTCGATATCCAGCAGGAACAAAGCGTAGTCCTGGACCCACCCCGGAGCCTTGTCTGTCGTGAGATCCTGTTGTGCCTTGTTCGACTTGGCAGCTACAGCGTCGGTCGATTTGCTACGCAGCACCAGCAGATGGCGCACCGGGAGCACGCTCAGCTTGGCCGAGTATTCCACGTCTCGAGGCGTCCCGTCGGCGGCCATCAATTGGAGAGTTCCCTCCTGTTGACCATCTTCCAGGAACGCCCGCCAGGTTTCAGAAATCCCAGGCTTCAGCACCGGATGTAGAAGATCATCCAGAGTCTGGCCGATGATTCTCTCGCGCGGAACGCCCAGCAGTTTACCGACGCCGACGCTGGCATCCACGGAAACGCGCTCATCGTCCGCCAGCAGAATTGGAGTCGACGGGTGAAAAACAATAGCGCGGAAGAGTTGCTCAAGTTCTTTCGGTCCGTTTTCCAATAACCAGTGGGCGGTCGCCGGTTGAGTGGCGGGAGAGGTCAAAATGCATTACTCCTAAAGCCCCGTTCGGATCAAATATTGGCCGCTTTGAGGACCGACTCCTTGTACATGCCGGGAACTTTGAGTGGGAGTTTAAGTCTAGCATCTATTCGATCCAACTGCGTGACCAAATATGGTCACACGCTTTCGCCACAACGGGTCTTGTCGTCGCCAAATACATTAATATTGGTGTTTTTGAACGAATTTGGATTGGGCCGCCAATTGCCTCTTGTTTCCTCGAGGAGCCGCAGCCCATGATGACCGGAGTTGAGTTTGGTGAAGTGTACGAGAAGGGGTATTGCAGAACCGTCCGGGCGTTACGGTATCGGGGCGCGTCCTTGGATCGCGCCGAAGACTTGGCCCAAGCTGCTTGGTTACAGGGCTGGCGGAAGTTGGATCAGCTTCGCAACGAGACCCTGTTGGTGAGCTGGATCAACATGATCGCCATGAACTTCCATCGCCGCCTGGGTCCCCGCGAAGATCGCTATCAGGCTTTAGTCGAGTTTGACTTGGCCGGCGGCGCCGAAGTGGATTCGGCGCCGATGGATGTCGACAGAATACTCCAGATGTGCGTGCCTCGTGACCGGGCTCTGTTCGAGCACCAGTTGGATGGCTTGACGACCCAGGAAATGGCCGAGCAGCAGGGCGTGTCCGAAGTCGCCATCCGGCTCCGCCTCTTCCGCGCCCGCCGCGACGTTCGGTCAAAATTACAGAGCCGGGCAGCCGCCCTGCGGTCCTCCGCCGAACCCTACACCTACGCAGCAGCCTAGGCGGTCCCGAAAGCCTTTCGTTGCTTCATCATTCAGAATTTGCCCCCGGATCACCCGGGGGCTTTTCATTGCCCTCTTGCTCTACTCGCCTCGCGAACGCGCCTCCGCTACAATAGAAGAGTCCCGCTTCCGCGCGACCACCTGCGGGAAAACCACTTGAAAATCGGATTTGTCAGTCTCGGATGCCCTAAGAACCTCGTCGACACCGAGGTCATGATGGGACAACTCACCAGTCAGGGGCACGAACTGACGCCGCATCCTTCCGATGCCGACGTGATTGTGGTTAACACCTGCAGCTTCATCGATCCGGCCAAGCAGGAATCGGTGGACACCATCCTTGAAATGGCGGAGTACAAGAAAACCGGCCGAGCGCAGCGCCTCATTGTAGCGGGGTGTCTGGTGGAGCGGTACCGGGCCGACATCACCCGGAACATGCCTGAAGTGGACGCCGTCATCGGGACGAATGAGCTCGAAAATATCACGGCGCTGTGCGAAGGTGTTACCCCCAAGCCCAACGTCTTGGACGCGTATCTTTACCACGACGCCACGCCGCGCGTGCTTTCCACTCCCAAACACTTTACCTACATCAAGATCGCGGAGGGTTGCGACCATCCGTGCACGTTCTGCGTGATCCCGCAATATCGCGGAGCATTCCGGAGCCGGCGCTTTGAAAGCGTAGTGAATGAAGCCACCCGCCTGTTCTCGCAAGGCGTGCGTGAGATCAATTTGATCGGCCAGGACACCACCTGTTACGGCGAAGACCTGGGCCTGAAGGACGGCCTGGCGCAATTGCTCGCCCGCCTGGCGCAGATCGAGACGGCCCACGAAAAATGGGTGCGCTTCCTGTATTGCTATCCGAACCGCGTGACCCAGAAGCTGCTGGATACTCTCGCGGAACACGCCGCGCTTGTGAAATACATCGACATGCCGCTCCAGCATGCCAGCGCGAATGTCCTGAAACGCATGAAGCGCGGAGCCAACGGCGATATCTTCCTGAAATTATTGGAAAAAATCCGCCGCACCATACCCGGCGTCGCGATCCGCACCAGCATGATCGCGGGATTCCCCGGCGAAACGGAAGCAGACTACGAAGAGCTATGCCGGTTCGTGGCGGAAGCAAAATTCACCCGCCTGGGCGTCTTCGCGTACTCCGATGAAGACAGCAGCAAGAGCTACGCACTGGATGGCAAGGTGGATCAGAAGACCATCCACCGCCGCCGCAGCCACATCATGGCGCTGCAGAAGAAGATCTCCAAAGCCCACAACAAAGCTCTGCTGGGACGCGAGTTCCAGGTGCTGGTCGAAGGCCCGTCCGCCGATTCCGATTTAGTTTGGCAGGCGCGCTTGCCTTCGCAGGCTCCCGAAATCGATGGCGTTTGCTATATTACCGATCCGGGCGAAGCACCGTTGCACGCGGGCGAATTCCGCCGCATGCGGATCACCAAGGCCCACGATTACGATCTATCCGGCGAGTTGGTGGACATCCCGACCATAGCTCCTCCGCCGTTTATTCATATTCAACCCACCGCCATCGTCCACAAACAAGCACGCTAAGCTATGCAGTGTCCGATCTGCCGTAAACCAGTCGAAGTCACCGATCCCAACATGCCCTTCTGTAGTGACCGCTGCCGTACCATCGATCTGGGCAACTGGGCCTCCGAGAAATATGTCATCCCCGAGCCTTTGGACCCGGACGATGACATACAATCGGACGATCCCGAATGAGCCTGCTCGCCCGCATCATCGGTACCTGGTTCTATCTCGGCTACTTCCCCAAGGGGCCGGGAACTGCGGGCTCCCTGGGAGCCCTTCTAGTCGCCGTCCCTCTCTTTACGCATCACGGTTGGACACCCATGATGTTCGCGGCCCTGGCGGCCGCCGCACTCTTCCCGGCTATCTGGGCAGCCGACCGCATGGCCATGGATACCAACTCGAAGGACCCGCAAACAGTGGTCGTGGACGAAGTGGTGGGGCAGTGGATCGCGCTCGCCGGAGCCTGGTCCCTGGCTTGGCCACAATGGTTGGCGGCATTCCTCCTCTTCCGGCTCTTCGACATCTGGAAGCCGTGGCCAGTCAGGGCCCTCGAAAAAGTCCCCGGCGGCGCCGGCATTGTGCTCGACGACGTTATGGCGGGAATTTACGCGGCCCTTGTGTTGTCCCTCGCCGGATGGCTCACTCGCTAGCCCGCAAAGGCTCGTGCTCGGTTTTGCAGGCTGGTATCTTAAAAGGAGTGACCCTCCGTAAACGACCCGATTCCGGCCCCAAGATTACAGCAGTTTCTCCCGCGGCAGCGATTCCCGGTGGAGAATTCCAGATTCGAGGCAAAGGGCTCACCGGAGACGCTCGCCCGCAGGCTCGCTTTGGCGATCTGTTCGCGCCCGTCGTGATCGGATCGGAATCCCTGATGATCGTCAAGGTTCCCGCCGGCGCCTCGCATGGCGAATTGATGCTGGGCGGAACCGGCGACGTTTCCTGGACCTGCGACATCGGCATTCAGATCGCCGAGAATCTGCATCCCGTCGCCAATCCGGTAGTGGATTCGCAAGGCAATATCTATACCACCATGAGCGGTTCGGCCGGGCAGAAGACGCCCGTGTCGATCTATAAAATCGATTCCTCATTACAGCCGCGCGCGCTGGTCGCCGATATCATGAACGCCACGGGTTTGGCGCTGGATGCTTCGGGCATCCTCTACGTCTCCAGCCGCCACGATGGCGTGGTGTATCAGGTCTCGCCCAGCGGCAACGCCGTCACCTACGTGGAAGGCATGGGCGTCGCCACCGGTATCGTCTTCGACCGCGACGACAACCTTTACGTGGGCGACCGCAGCGGCACCATTTTCAAGATCAGCCGCGATCGGCAGATTTACGTATTCGCAACCGTTGAGCGCTCCATCGCCGCGTATCATTTGGCCATTGGGCCGGATGGATTCCTCTATGTCACCGGTCCCACCACATCCAGCTTCGATGTAGTCCATCGCGTTTCTCCGGATGGACACGTGGAGGTCTTCTACCGCGGCTTGGGCCGTCCCCAGGGCATGGCGTTTGATGTGGATGGAAATCTCTATGTGGCAGCGTCCCTTGCTGGACGCCGGGGTGTCGTGAAGATCACGCCGGATGCGCAAGCGGAGTTGTTCATCTCCGGGCCCTCCATCGTAGGCGTCGCCTTTATGTCGCCAAAAGCCATGCTGCTGGCCACCAACAACGCTTTGTTCCGCGTGCATGTCGACGTTCAGGGCCGGCCGCTGCCCTAGCGCAATGCTGGATGCCACGATCATCGCCGTTGGCTCAGAGCTGCTCACGCCACAGCGTACCGATACCAATTCGCTGTATCTGACCGATCAACTCAACGGCCTGGGCATTGAAGTCCGCCAAAAGGTGATCGTCGGCGATGACCGCGCGATGTTGACCGGCGCGGTCCGCGAAGCGCTCTCCCACGCGGCCATCGTGGTGCTCACCGGAGGCTTGGGTCCCACCGAAGACGACGTCACTCGCGACGCCGTGGCCGCGGCGCTAGGCCGCCCGATGGAGTTCCACCAGGACATCTGCGATGCGATTGAGGAACGCTTTCGGAGCCGCGCAAGGAAGATGGCGGAAATCAATCGCCGCCAGGCCTTCGTGATTCAGGGCGCGGAGGTCCTCAACAACCCCACCGGTACCGCCCCGGGTTTATGGATCGAATACGGAGATAAGCTGATCGTGTTATTGCCCGGCCCTCCCTCGGAAATGAAACCGGTGTTCGAAACCGAGTGCCTGCCGCGATTCCACCGGCGCTTGCCCTCTGTTGTCATTCGAGCCCGCTTCTATCGTGTCACCGGAATGACCGAATCCGATCTGGACACCTTGATCGCGCCCATCTACACGCGCTTCACGAATCCCGCCACCACAGTGCTGGCTTCGGCCGGCGATATCCAGGTCCACTTGCGCGCGCGTTGTGAGACCGCCGAGGAAGCCGAGCAATTGCTTGCCGAAGCGGGTGATCCCATCGAAGCGCTCCTGGGTGCCCGCCTGTATTCCAGAAATGGCGATTCGCTCGAAGCCGTGATCGGAAATCTTCTGCGCGAACGCCACGCTACCTTGGCAACCGCCGAGAGTCTCACCGGCGGACATCTCAGCCAGCGGCTCACCTCCATTCCCGGCAGCTCGGATTACTTCCTGGGTGGATTCCTTACATACTCGGATCGCATGAAGACGGAATTGCTGGGTGTGGAGCCCGCACTATTGGACAAGCACTCCGCCGTCAGCCAGGAAGTAGCCGCGGCCATGGCGGAAGGCGCGCGCCGGCGCACCGGAGCCACCTGCGCTATCTCGACCACTGGTGAGGCGGGGCCAAAATCCAACACGGCAGCGTCTCCCGGTACCGTTTTCATCGGGTTCTCCGAGGACGGCCAGCCTCCCGCCGTGGTTCGTCACGTGATGCCGGGCGACCGCAATCGTGTACGCGGATTTGCCACCAACGCCGCGCTGGACCACCTTCGCCGCCGGATTCTCCACCTACCCTAGGTAGTCTCACACTCCCCGCCACCAGGCCGATAAGGCTTACGTGACTATCTCGGCTGATCTCTCACCATCGCCCATAGCGAATAACGTCTTGCGTACTCGCGCATTAGGCGCGCTAGGTAGATTGCCTCCCTTTTCGCCCATCCTCAACCGGCTGATGGCGTCACTGGCGGGCGAAGACGTGTCCTTCAACGTATTAGGGGACCTCATCGAAAAAGATACCGTGCTGGCCGGCAACATCCTGCGCGTGGTCAACTCCGCCGCGTACGCGCGCCGCGGTACCATCAACTCCGTTCGACGGGCGCTCGCCCTTTTGGGGCTTGAAAAAGTCCGCAACACCGTGCTGGCGATGTCGATTTCGCGCATGCTGAATGCGGCCAAAACTCCCGCCGGTTTCTCGATGGAACGCTTTGATAAGCACTCCGTCGCCGTGGCGATGCTGAGCGACCTTCTCGCTCAGCACGCCAAAGCGGATTATCCGGAAGGCGCCTTTGTCGCAGGCCTGCTCCACGACCTGGGACGCTTACTGATCGCCATGGGCTTGCCCAACGAGTTCCAGACTGTGTTACGGACCTATGAAAACGGCGACCGGACGTGGATCGAATGTGAGCAGCAGGTGCTGGGTTTCACCCACGCAACGCTATCCGCCGATGCCTTGGCGGAGTGGAAGCTGCCTCTGGAAATCCAGGAGGCCGTGCTGTATCATCACGATGCCGCCCAGTTCTCTTGCGTCCGCGAGGCCACCGGTGCTCTACCGCTCGCCAGCGTGTTGAACGCCGCCAACCAATACGTCAATTACTTGGGACACTCTGTTCTGACCGTGCAGAAAAGCGATGCCTCAGGCTCAGCCTGGATTGAGGCGTTAGGCATGGGTCCGGAAACCACCGCCCTGGTGATCTCCGAATTCCACGCCGAACACGGCGCCATCGCCGATTTCTATCACTAGAAAAATCACCGGTTTTGCGTGGTTGTTGCACGTGGTTGTTACACTGAGATGGAAAGCACAACCATGCAGGCCGTTCCTACCATCACAGACGAAATTCTCGACTTAAAGCGCGACCGCCGCGCCATTATTTTGGCGCACCACTATCAGGTGGATGAGATTCAGGAGTTGGCCGATTCCGTCGGGGATAGTCTGGAACTGGCTCGCCGAGCGCGGGATTTCGAGGGTGACGTCATCGCCTTCTGCGGCGTGAAGTTCATGGCCGAAACCGCCAAGGTTCTCAATCCTTCGCGCATCGTGATTCTTCCCGATCTGGAGGCGGGTTGCAGTCTCGTCGACAGCTGTCCCGCGGATCAGATCAAGGCTTATCGCGAGCGGCATCCGGATCACGTGATCGTAAGCTACATCAACACCTCGGTGGAGGTGAAGGCCGAAAGCGACATCATCTGCACCTCGCGGAATGCCGTAAAGATCGTGAATTCCATTCCCGCCGAGAAGCCCATCCTTTTTTTGCCCGACATGAATCTGGGCAATTACGTCAAGAAGATGAGCGGCCGCGAGAACATGAAGATCTGGCAGGGCGCCTGCATCGTGCATCACACCTTCGCCGTGCGAAAGCTGATTGCGGCCAAGGCTGAGCATCCCAAGGCCGTGGTCGCCGCGCATCCCGAATGTCCGGCGGAGGTCTTGAAGCACGCCGATTTCATTGGCTCCACCACCGCCATCATCGAATGGTGCGTCAACCAGCCGGCGGATGAAGTCATCGTGATGACCGAAAGCGGTGTGTCGCACTCGCTGAAGAAACTGGCGCCGCAAAAGCAGTTCTTCTTCGTTCCCAATGAAAACTGCAATTGCAGTGAATGCCCCTACATGAAGCGCAATACTCTCGAGAAGCTGCGGGATTCCCTCAGAACATTGTCGCCCCGCATCGAGCTCTCCGAAGAATTGATCCGCCGCGCCGCCCTGCCGATTGAGCGCATGCTGGCTGTAAAGTAAGCAGGCCAAGCAATGGCGTTTGACGTTTCGCACCCCCAGATCCAGGACGCCGTCCGTCGCGCGCTGGAAGAAGATATCGGCACTGGCGACATCACCACTTACTTCTGCGTTACACCCGAGGCTCGGGCGACCGGGCGCATCGTCGCTCGGCAGGATCTGACGTTGGCTGGCGTGGAGTTGCTCCCGGTCATCTTCGACGCGATTGCCCCTCGGCGTTGCGAGATCAGCATCCAGCATAATTCCGGAGCTCAATTGCAAACGGGCGACGAGATCGCCGTGGTGGTGGGACCCGCTCGCGCACTGCTGACCGGAGAGCGCACCGCCTTGAACTTCGTACAACGGCTGAGCGGCGTCGCCACGGCGGCCACCACCCTCAGTCGCTTGATGCAAGGTACCGATTGCCGGATTCTCGACACGCGCAAGACCACGCCCGGGCTGCGGCGTCTGGAAAAACAGGCCGCCGCCGCCGGTGGAGCCACGAATCATCGGCATGGCCTGTATGATGCCGTGCTGATCAAAAACAACCACATCACGGCTGCGGGTGGCGTCCGCGCTGCGCTCGAACGCACTCGCGACGCGGGCGTCGACGTCGAAATCGAAGTCCGCACGCGCGCCGAGTTGGAGGAAGCCCTGGCCTGCGGGGCGCAACACTTACTTCTGGATAACCTGACCCCCGCCGAGGCTCGCGACTGGATCGCGCACATTCGCGCCACCGTCGACCGCAAGATCATCGTGGAGCTTTCCGGCGGTATCACGCTGGCGAACGCGCGAGCCTACGCGGAAACGGGCGCCGACTTTCTGTCCAGTGGCGCTATTACGCACTCCGCCCCTGCCGTCGATATCAACTTTGGTTTGACGCTGGAATAGCTACTTCTTCCCGAGCTTCACGTCTTTCCAGGTGTTCTTGAGTGGACGCGTGTCGGGTCCCGGTACCAGGAAGCGCCGCTCATCCAAATCCTGGTTGATCAAGACGGTATCGGCGAACATCTCGTAGATCTTAAGTCCATTGCGTTCGCGATGCGTCTGGTAGGGCCACTGCGTGCCGTCCACGTCGCGGTAACGCGAAAAGCGGGTGACCTCATCATTGCGTTCCCTTGTCTGCGGATCGCGCCACGTCCAGGCTTGCTGAACCGGAAGCTTTGTGGTCTGGTGCAAGTACACGGTCACCACGCGATTGGTGGAGTCGATCACGTCGACCACATTCACCGGAACGTTATCCAGAACCTGTCCCGCTTTCGCCTCGAAAATCATCCCCGGTTCCTTCAAACGGTTGCGAAGGATGTAGAAGATGTTGTGCATCAGGGAATCGTGATGCCGCACAATCTGATCCTTCTCTAACGGCTTGGGCCCCCGGTAGGTAACCTCCCAGCCGCCTTCTTCGCGGAATACATTGAAGAATTCCTCGTCCTTGCTGAATGCCTGGTGTTCTTGCTGAGCCAGCGCCGTCGCGGTCTTCGAAGCGTCCACGGGTACGTACTGCGTATAGAAGTGCGCCACGGACAGACCGCTTAGGTTTTGCTGAAAGAAGGAATACGCGCGCCCCAGTTCCACGCGGTTCTGGACGTTGAGAAACTTCTCGCCGCCCAACGCAGCGATCGCTTCATCGATCAGCCTCTTGCCTTTTTGCTGTGCGTCCTGAGCGAACGCCAAGCTTGCCGCCAGACACAGAATTGCCAGTTGCTTCATGGCCGTTTTGCTAACTCCTCTGCCTTCACTCCCGTGTTCAAGCGGTATTGGGCGATCGTGACCGCTCCCGCGTCAAGCGCGACCGCGAAGGGCATCTTAATGCCGTTCACTTCGCGCCAATCGGACCATCCCTCCACGGCTTCCATTCCGCCGTCGCGATACATCAGTTTCGCGGGCAATCCCGTGGCAGCGTCGAATTGCAGACGAGCCAGTTGACCGCCCCCGGATATTTCGATCACGCTTTCGCTAGTGGCGTTGACCGTTACCCCGGCAGCGCGGTCGGCAAGCAAGATCCGCGGGAATTGGCGAAACAGCTCCCCTTGCATTTGCTGAATGGTATCGGACAGCATATTTTGAACGCCCTGTGGCGTCGCAATCCATCCGGACTTTCCATCGGTATAGATGATGACCTTGCCAAACGGTAGCTCCTGCTCCTGACGCAGCTGGTCGGGCACGATGTTCGAAGAGCTGAGCTTGATCGTGACTCCGCCAGCGGCCGGTGTCGCTTTCAGCTCGCCCGTCAGTACCACGTCTTTAATCGCCGCCAACTTGTCCGCGCCACCCATGGCTTGTTGCGCGCGCTGCAGCATGGCCTTCCCGCGGGCCAAACTGGCAGCGTCCGCCGCAGCGGATTCCTGTTTCGGCTGGGGGATCGTCAGATCGATCTCTGACACTTTGCCGATAGAGTCGAGCGGCTTGCCCATCTCTTTCGGATTCCCGGTGAGAACAATCGTCAGCTCCTCCGGCTTTATGTGTTCCTTCGCGACGCGCAGTACGTCGGCTCGCGTGACGCCCTCGATGGACTTCTGATATTGGAATAGGAAATCCTTGGGATAGCCGAAATACGCGTATTGCAGCACGCGATTCAGCGTTTTCTGCGGGCTGTCGAAGAAGAAGACGAAGCTATTCAGGACGGCTTGCTTCGCCTCTTCCAATTCCTTCACGGTGACTTCCGCTGTGCGAAGCTTATTCACTTCCGTGCGTATGGCCTCCACCGTTTCGACCGTTGTGGCGGACTTGGTGCTTCCCCCGATGCGAAACGTGCCTGGGTGATTGTAGTTAGCCGCCCAGGTCGCGCTAATGGCATAGGCGTAACCTAGCTTGGTGCGGATGGTCGACATCAAGCGGCTGCTGAAGCCCTCGCCGAGGATGTTGCTGGCCACTTCCAGTGCCGGATAGTCCTTGTCGCGGAGAGTCCCGCCCAAGTGCCCGATCGAGAAGAATGTCTGCGTGACATCCGGCTTCACTGCCAGGAAAACTCCCGGCATCGGTTTCGCCGTCACTAGCGGAAAAGCAGGCACATTGGGCTGCTGTGCCGTCCATCCGGAGAACAAGGTCTCCAGTTTGCCGCGCATCTCGGCGACAGTGAAGTCTCCGTAAATCGCCAGCATGATGTTCTTGGGGAAATAATATCGCTGGTAAAACGCCATCAGGTCGGCGCGTTTGATCCTGTCCAGATGTTCGTATTCAATTGTCCAGCCGTAGGACGTATCGCGTCCATACAGCAGGCTCAACAGTTCGCGCCGCGGAATCTCGCTGGCCTCGTCGTTGCGCCGCGCGATGCCGCCTCGAATCTGATTCAGCGCCAAGTCGATCTTGTCCTGGCGGAATTCCGGAGCAGTCATCACATCTTTAAAGACGTTCAACACCTGGTCGGCGGTTTCCTTCAATCCGGAGAAGCTCATGCTCGCGCTGGTTTCGCCCATGCCGCTTTCGACCGAAGCCGCTACATTCTCAAGATCTTCGTCAATCTGATCGCCCGTTTTGGTGCGTGTTCCGCCGGACCGCAAAACCTCCGCCATCACTTGCGACAATCCCCGCTTGTCGGCGGGATCGAATAAATTACCCGTGCGAATCAGAGCCTCGCCGCGAATCAGCGGCAGCTCGTGGTTCTCGAGCAAAAACACCCGCATCCCGTTCGAGAGAGTAATTTCGACTGGCTCGGCGGGTTGTACCTGCTTTAACGGTGGATACACCAACTGTTTGTACGACGGGATCACTGCTGCTGCGGGAGCGGGCGCCGCGGCCGGCGTCTGCGCAAATGTGGGAACTGCGGCCAGAAAAATCAGTACGAGTCGTTTCACTTTGCGGCTCCTTCAGCCTTCGGCGCATAGGTCCAAGCCACCGTGCGGCTGGTATCCACCAGGTATTGTTTGGCCACGCGCTGCACATCTTCCGCCGTGACTTTGTTGTATTCGTCCAGTTCCGTGAAAACCTTGCGCCAATCGCCATAAGTGGCTTGATAGGACGCCAGCGTTTCCGCCAGACCTGAGTTATCATCCAAGCTTTCGATCAAGCCCGCGCGCAGTTTTGTCTTCACCCGCTGCAGTGCCACTGCATCCAGTGGACCTTTCTTTACGCGTTCCACAATCTCGTAAACCGCTTTCTCGTTCTCCTCAACTGTGTGTCCGCCTGCCGGGACCATGAAAAAGATAAACAACGAAGGATACTTGCCTCCAGGGAATTGCGGAATGCTCTGCGCAGCTAAAGCGATTTGCTTGTCGCGAACCAATTCTTTGTAAATGATCCCGGTCCGCCCGCCCGACAGAATCTCGCTTAGAACATTCAGCGCCGCGTCGTCGGCGGAATGTTGGTCCGGCCTCTTATAGCCCATCACCACAATAGGCTGCGCCGGCGTGGCCACGCTCACGCGCTTCTCACCCTGCTGTGGCGGCTCCTCCGTACGTACCAAGGGCGGAGCCGGCCGCGCCGGAATGCGGCCAAAATATCGTTCTGCCAGCTTCCGTGCCGTGGCCGGACTAACGTCCCCCGCAATCGAAATGGTCAGATTCGCGGGCGAGTAATATTTCTTGAAGAACGCCTCGGCGTCCGGACGCCGGAAACTTTCAATGTCGCTGGGCCAGCCCCCCGCCCAGTTGTGATACGGATGGGCCTCGAAAGCGGTCGCCAGCAGACCCTCGATCAACAAACCTTGCGGACTCGATTCCACACGCATGCGGCGTTCTTCACGGACCACGTCGCGCTCTTTGTAGAACTCGCGCAGGACGGGATGCAGAAAGCGTTCGGACTCCAGCAGGAACCACAGCTCCAGTCGATTGGAAGGGAAGCTGTAATAATACTGCGTCGAGTCCTCCGAGGTACCGGCGTTCATCCCGACGCCGCCGTTCGATTCCACAATGCGGTCATACTCGTTGGATTCGACATAGCTGTCGGCCGTCCCGATGGCGTCCTTGAGGTTCGCTTCCAGCGTCGCTAACTTAGCCTTGTCGGCACGGTAGCCTTTGTTGCGCTCGGCCTCCACCTTGTCGTACGCGCGCTCGATCGCATCCAGCGCGGCCTTTTCCTTAGGCCAGTTCTTGGTGCCGATGTTCTGGGTCCCCTTGAACGCCATATGCTCGAACATATGCGCCAGCCCGGTGGACCCGCTGGGATCGTCCACCGCTCCCGCGTTTACGTAGGTATGAAAGCTCACCACCGGCGCGTCATGCCGCTCGATGACCAGGAACTGCAGGCCGTTGGGAAGCGTGAAGCTAGTAACTTTTTTCTCGAAATCCTGAAGAGACTGGGCACAGAGAAGGCCCGGGAGAAGCAGGAATAGGGCGCGGTTCCACATGAATCCAGAGTAACAAGGAAGAGCGTAGGCTGCCCCGGCAATCCGGTTCGGAGCGTACAATGTAGGTGAATGGATCCGAATCAGATCTTCCTCGTGGCCGTTGCCAGCGTGCCGACGATGATCACCGTGTTAATCGGGATTCTTTTGAATAACGGCCGGTTCAGCGACCTGAACCTACGGATGACCGCCATGGAGGGCCGCCTCAACAACATGGATGGGCGCTTGTCTCATATGGATACGAAGCTCGACTCGCGCTTCGACCTCCTGATCGGCAAGGTCGAGGAACTCGACAACCGCCTGACCCGCATCGAAGGGCAACTCCACTAGGGCGTGCGGGTAACCATTGAATTGCCGGATGCTTTGCATCAGGACGCCAAGAAACTAGCTGCAACTCGTGGAGTGCGGATGCGTGACGTGATTGTTTCCGCAATCGAGCACGACCTGGAACAACCAACGGACGTATACAAGCGCCAGCAGCCAGCAGAACCGAAGTTGTCAAAGTAGTTCTGCTTCACTACACGCGCGCTGGCGAGCGGATTTTCGTCCATTCCCCGAATCAGCGCGATCTCGCCTGAGACCTATCAACGATCGCCGCATCTGCCGGTTCGTACCTTAAATCGCCATGATCTCTTTTTCTTTAGCCTTCGCCGTGGCATCCAGCTTCGCCATATAGCCGTCGGTCATCTTTTGCGACTCTTCCAGCCCGCGGCGCTCGTCGTCTTCGCTGATGACCTTATCCTTCAACAGCTTCTTCATGTGATCATTGGCGTCCCGGCGGATGTTGCGGACCGCCACGCGATGGTCCTCCACCACGCCGTGCAGGCGCTTCACGATTTCCTTGCGTCGTTCCTCGGTCAGGGAAGGGACGGGAACACGGATGATTTTGCCGTCGTTGCCCGGATTCAAACCCAAATCAGACGCCATGATGGCCTTCTCAATGGCCGCGATCTGGGAAACATCCCAAGATTGAATCGTAATCAGCGTGGGCTCGGGGACGTGCAGGTTCGCCAGCTGGTTCAGCGGCGTTGGCGTGCCGTAGTAATCGACACGCAGATGATCGAACACGCTAACCGAGGCGCGCCCCGTGCGAATCGTGGACAAGGCGTTCTGCAGGTCCGTAAGCGCCTTCTCCATGCGCGTCTTGGCACTGTTCTCGACGTCTTTGACACTCGTGAAGGTGTGTGTAGAAGTTGGGGTAGGTTCTGGCATTTTAGTTCACGCTATATGTAATTTATCCGATGAGCGTCCCGATCGATTCGCCCATCGCCATTCGCATTATATTTCCCCGGACGTTTAAATCAAACACCAGGATCGGAAGATTATTGTCGCGGCACATCGAAACCGCCGAGGCATCCATCACCCGAAGGTTGCGGCCCAACACCTCAGAGTAGCCGATTCTTTCAAACCGTACGGCGTCGGAATGCTGCTTGGGATCTTTATCGTAGACGCCATCCACGCTGGTGGCTTTGGCAACCACTTCCGCCTTGATCTCCAGGCCGCGCAGCGTAGCCGCCGTATCCGTGGAAAAGTAAGGATTCGACGTGCCACCCGCGAAGATTACGATACGGCCTTTTTCCAGATGCCGCATCGCGCGACGGCGAATGTAAGGTTCCGCAACGGAGCGCATCTCGATGGCCGTCATGACCCGCGCCGGGGTGCCTTGCTTCTCTAACGCGTCCTGCAGCGCCAGGGAATTGATGACCGTGGACAGCATACCCATGTGATCCGCTGTCACGCGGTCCATGTGCTTGGCCGCGGCTGCCACGCCGCGAAAGAAATTCCCGCCTCCCACCACTAAGCCAATTTCGACGCCGGCCTTGGCGACTTCCGTTACCTCTTCGGCCAGGGAAGCCACTTTGGCAGCGTCTAAACCGAAAGCAGCTTTACCAGCGAGCACCTCGCCGGACAGTTTCAGCAGGATGCGGCGGTAGCGGGGCACAAGTTACTCGGCCGCAGTCTCTTCAGTGGCGGTGTCGCCCACTTTGAAGCGCACGAAGCGCGAAACGGCGATATTCTCGCCCAGCTTCGCGATCTTCGACTTGATCAGCTCGTTGACCGTGGTGGTGTTGTCCTTGATGAAGGGCTGTTCGTAAAGGCAGAATTCTTCGTAATACTTGTTCATGCGCCCCTCGACGATCTTGTCGACCATCTTCTCGGGCTTGCCTTC
>JBDTSJ010000015.1:0-75210 GCA_039931205.1 Acidobacteriota bacterium | reverse complement strand
CAGTATGCTGTAATGTCGTCTTGCCGGTCGAGAACTTTTCATCGAACGGTCAACTGTGTCTTAACTGTTTGTGTCACTCCAGGGGGCAGGTTCAATGCGTTGCGCCCGCCTCATCGAGATCGGGCCAGTTACGGTTTACCTTCAAAGAACTGTAGACATCCGCACTATGTCTTCGGCGCACTTCGCATATGGTCAGTCGTCGGCTCCTGGGCAGTTTAAGCATGATGGCCAATGAATTGCCAGGCCGGGTCACGCCCTGCTGCCCCAGTGACGCGACGGAACTGTCACGTCACAGCAACTTGCGCAACGCCGCTTCTGGATAGTTTCCGAATTGCCGACTATCCGGAAACAATCATCCGCTCCGTGGATTGGCAGTGTCTTTTAGCTACTGATACTGAGGGCCCGGGGCCATACTGGCCGTGCGCGGCAGCAACTTTCTCGGGTCAAAGATCTACGACATCGAAGTGTGGCTGCCCGCCAGAATGAGTTAAAGAGGTCTTTTCGTGTTCCAGCTTCGAAGGAAGGCCGAGCATCTGCACACGCTCAACGGAAGCGTTGTCGCGCCCGAAGCGCTACGCCCGTATCTGGGCACAGACGTCATCCGGGGTATAAGGCCGGCCCAGTCCTATTTCTTCAGCGTCGACGTCCAGTTCACAATCACGTTGTACGGCGCCGAATTCGCCGCCGACGCAGGAACCGGAATCAGGAACTTCTGCCCGTCGCGCGTCACATCCCAGAACCTCACCTCGCCCGGCATCTTAAAGAGCAGCTTCGGCACGCCCGGCTGGAAGCCAGATTTCAGGTCAATGTCCACGGACATGACGTTTCCTTCGGTGGTGATGTAGAACATCTCCTTGCCGTCGGCGCGCCAGTGCGGGCTGAGGCCGCCGCCCTTGGAGATCATCCATTGCCCGCCGGGGCTGGTGCCCGTCTGCGGATCGAAGGGCCGCACGTAGGCCTCGTCCTTGCCGGACTCATTGGACGTATAGGAGAAGAACTTGCCGCTGGCGGGGAAGCGAGCCGCGCGCTCAGAAAATTGAGTCTTGACCAACGGCAGCAGTTTCCGCGACTGCGCCGTCCCTTCCGCGGGTAACAGGTAAATATCCCCCGAGTTGCCCCCGGGTGAGACGGTCAGAAATCGGCCATCCGGCGTCCATTCGGAGGGTAAGGTGTTACCCAATTCCTGGGGGAGAGAAAAAAACAGCTCCGGCGAACCCGCTCCGTTGGCTGCTTTCTCATAGAGCGCGAACGGGTTGAATCTCGCGTAAACGATCCGGCTACCATCGCCCCGCCAGAACGGTCCAGCTTCCGTCCCAGGCTCAAAGGTCAGGCGCGTGTCTACGCCCCGCTCAAACTCATAGACCCACAGGTCGCCGTCGTGGGATGTCGCCACTCGCTTGGCGTCAGGCGAAAGGGAGACGTTGAAGGTATACTGCTTCAGATCTCCTGCGGTCGATAGCACCTTGCCCGCCCGGTCCAGCCAGGTCAGGACTCCGGTCGTGCCGCCCGCGTTGCCGCCTCCCGCTGCACTGTTCCTACTGTGAACCAATACGCCAGTCTGCGACGCAGAGAAGCCGCTCGCCGTTACATTTTCAGCGATGGGCACAGCCTCTCCCGCCAGTTGGTTGCTGCCTGGGTCAAAGGGCTGCGCCATCAATGTACCCGTGGTCGTAGCGCTTTCTCCCCGCACGAACAGCAAATAGCCCTGTTTGGAGTTCGGTGCAGGCGCGTACGCCACAATGGAAGTGTCGCCCAGAAGACGGCGCGGCGCTTCTTTCGAGCCCTCTTCCAGGGACGCGACAAAGATGCCGTTTCCACCGCGGTACACGAAGTGCTTTCCATCCGGGAGCGGGGATGGGGACACCATAAAATCAAGCTCGGCGCCGACCGGGGCAGAGGTTCCGCCGCTGGCCGAAACCCGATGCTGCGGAGCGGGCGCTCCCAATCCAAACACGATGTTGCCCTCAGCAGTCCAAAATCCTCCCGCGAGCCCTGTTCCAGGAAGCACGCACAAGGTCTGGGCCGGTCCACCGACGGCCTCGATTTTCTTCAGGTTGCCATCGGCTCCCTGAAACGCAATCAACCGGCTGTCCCAGGACCAAAACGGGAGGC
This sequence comes from Acidobacteriota bacterium, assembly GCA_039931205.1. Lineage (GTDB taxonomy): Bacteria > Acidobacteriota > Terriglobia > Bryobacterales > Bryobacteraceae > Palsa-187. The sequence goes on along the minus strand of JBDTSJ010000015.1, from coordinate 73,098 downwards.
CAAGGACGCCATCCGTGGCGTCCAGCGGACGAGCCTCAGATGTCGAAAGGGAGCGAACCCACAACTTCGTTCGCCCATCCGTGCCGCGAGCCACAAAGGCCAACTGGCGGCCATCGGGAGAAACAGCGGCTCCCGCGAGACCGGCGCTGCCCGGCAGGCCGATCTCAAAGCGGATTGGGTCCGGCAAGGGAACCTCGCGATTCAGATAAGAGTAAGTGCCGCCAGCCCCCAGGAGGACAACCACTGCGGCGGCGACGGCTGGCCGCAGCCAGCCCTTGCTCGGCGTTTGCACCGGGATCGGCACACTGGCGGTGGACATGCTGGTCTGCGGCGCGTCAAGATCGATCAGCTCCAGCGTCGGCTTCAAGTCCCGAGCCGATTGCCAGCGGTCGTCTGGTTTCTTTTCCAGGCACTTCCTCACGACGCGCTCCATAGCCCTTGGCACCCCAGGTTGCCGCTGACTCATCGACGGCGGCTGATCTTTCATCAGAGCCGCCAAAATGGCTGCCTGCGTATCCCCGACGAAGGGCCGCTGCCCGGTGATCATCTCGTAGAACAGAACGCCGAAAGAAAAAATGTCGCTGCGTTCGTCGGCTTCCTTCGCCTCCACTTGCTCGGGAGCCATGTAATAGAGCGTTCCCAGGATCGCGCCCGCGCTTGTGATCGGCTCGGTCACCGTTTCCATGTTCTCGGAGGAGGCGCTGGGCATGCGCTCCGACGTGAGCCTCGCCAGTCCGAAATCCAGCACCTTGACGCCGTTCCGGGTGATGATGATGTTGCCCGGTTTGAGGTCGCGATGGATTATGCCCTTGGCATGCGCGGCGGCCAGCGCGTCTACGATTTGCACCGCATAACCCAGGGCTTTGTCTAGCGGCAGCGGACCTTTGTCGATGACCTTCGAGAGCAGGTCGCCCTCGACGAACTCCATGACGAGATAGTTCGGGCCGATGTCGTACAGCGTGCAGATATTGGGATGATTGAGCGCGGAGATGGCTTTGGCTTCGCGCTCAAAACGATCGTTGAACTCGCGCGAGGAAACTTTGATCGCGACGGAGCGGCCCAGCCGCGTGTCGGTGCCGCGGTATACCTCGCCCATGCCACCCTTGCCGATCAGTCCCGTGATTTCGTAAGGACCGAGTTTATCGCCGACGGTGAGCTGCATAATGAGAGCAATTATACCCCGTTCAAAAAGAGCCTTGGGCTGGATATAGATGGTGCCTTGGATGACGGACAAGCCGGAAGTTATTTTAGCACTGTGGTGGCCTCCTGCCCACGATGAGGGTATTATGCGCTCGGCTTCGCTCGATTCTTACGCATTGAGTCGCCCCTCATCTCGATCCGATGGGCGTTGTGAACCATGCGGTTGAGGATGCTATCGGGCAAGGCCGGACCGCCGGTGTATTGCGTCAGCGGCGTAGCGAGATTCAGAACGCCCGTTCTCGCGCAGTTTCAGGACGCCAGCGAATCAACAGAGACCGCTGGGCGCAGATTTTCTATGGGGAGTTTGATGGGCGGCGGCGCAAGAGGGCGCTGGTGAAGATTATTGGGGAATAGCGATGAGAAGCTCTGACGCGCGCCATGTATTGCGGACTTCGATGCCTAGTACTTCGAGGGTTCGCCCCGGCATTGAACGATTACTTCCGCTTTGCCGACCATACGGACACAATCCCACGGAAGCTGTTTCAAATTGGTTCGATGCAATCGCATGGCTGGATTTGGGCAAGAGTTCCTGAGTACCGAGAGGTCAGTCGTGTTATTATCTGGTAGTTTTCAGTGTCCGCACCAGGGAAATCTCAGGGAGGCATGAATGCGTATTCTACCCTATCTTTTGTTAGTTTGCGTGGCTGTCGGCCTGTCCGGCCAAGGCCCATCTCATAGCGGAATTCACAAAGAAGACATGGACCTGACGTGCAAACCCTGCACGGATTTCTGGCGCTATGTCAACGGTGGATGGCTCGACAAAAACGAAATCCCCGCTGACAAAGCATCCTGGGGACCATTCTCCATTCTGAGCGACGCCAATCGAGAACGCACTCGAACCATCCTAGAAGCGTCTGCCACTGATTCGACCTTGCCGCCTGGCAGCGACCTACGGAAAATGGGCTATTTCTATTCTTCGTGCATGAACACAGCCGTGATCGATGCCCGGGGCTTCGCACCCCTTCAAAAGGATTTTGACCGGATTGCGACAATCCGGTCTCTGGAAGATCTCAACGCCATGCTGGCGGAGTTCCAGACAGTCGGCAGGCCTTTTGGAGCGATAAATGGGGCAGTGGTCGGTCCCTTCCGGGTTACTTCCGGACAGGACCCGAAGGATCCGAATCGTGTCATCGCACGAGTTGTCGAACGCGACGGCGCCGGCCGAACGGGCTCGTCGGTCTTTTCGATGCCCGACCGTGAATATTACTTCCGCACGGATGAATCATCGCAGCAGGTACGAGCGGCCTTTTTGGAACACGCGCGCAAGCTGCTCGAACTGACGGGCGTGTCAGGATCCGAGGCATCGGAGCAGGCCCGAACGGTGCTCGATTTCGAGAAGACGCTGGCCGAATCGGTCATGACCATCGCGGAGAAGCGCGATCCGGATAAGACGTATCACCCCATGGACCTCGCCGCGCTCAAATTGCTGGCGTCGAATGTCGATTGGAATCGGCTGCTGGGCCAACTGGGGCTGCCGCAATCGACGGCAGTTAACGTTGCGGAACCTGAGTTTCTGAAGCAGGTAAACCTGCAACTCACGGCGGCTCCGCTCGAAACCTGGAAAGTCTGGTTGCGCTGGCGGGATCTGCAACTTGCCGCACCCTATCTGGCAAAACCGTTTGCCGACGAGTCGTTTCATTTCGAGAGGACGGTGCTGGCGGGAATCCCGAAGCAGCCGCAGCGCTGGGAAGTCTGCGCCACATACATCGACCGGGACTACAGCGATGTGCTCAACAAGGCCTATGTGGAGAAGTATTTTCCAAGTGAAGCCAAGCGCCGCATGAATCAGCTGGTCGAAAATCTGCGGGCCGCGCTGCGGGAACAATTGAGGCAATCGGAATGGATGCAGCCGGAAACCAAGAAGCTGGCGATTGCGAAGCTGAACGCGCTCCAGGTGCAGATCGGGTATCCCGACGCATGGCATGATTACTCTTCGATCCAGATCGACCCAAACGATTTCTTCGGCAATATTCGGGGTGCGTGGGCTTGGGGTGAGCGCTATGAAATAGCGAAGATCGGCAAGCCGGTGAGCCACGTCGATTGGGCGATGACTGCGCCGACTGTGAATGCCTACTCGAGCAGCGCCGAGGTAAAGGTGGTTTTTCCGGCGGGAATACTGCAGCCGCCATTCTTCGACATGAACGCCGACGATGCGGCGAATTACGGCGCGATCGGCGCAGTGATCGGCCACGAAATCGGCCATCAGTTCGATGACGGTGGTTCAAAGTTCGATGCGACGGGCGCTCTGAAGAACTGGTGGACCGATGAAGACCGCAAGAAGTTCGAAACGCGCACGGCTTGTGTGGTGAATCAATTCAACAAAATCGATGTCGGCGGCGGTCTGCATCACAACGGGAAACAGGTGCTCGGCGAGGCGCTGGGCGATTTGGGCGGTCTTGGAGTGGCCTACAGCGCTTACAAGCGGTCGCTCGGAGGAAAGCCGGGGCCGGTACTTGACGGTTATACTGCGGATCAGCGCTTTTTCATCGCGTTTGCCCGAGTCTGGGGAACGAAGATGCGAGACGAAGCCATTCGATTGCAGCTCAACACCAATAACCATCCGGTCTCGCAGTGGAGAGCCACTGCTACTCTGCAAAACATGCCAGAATTCCAGAGGGCATTCCAATGCAAACGGGGCGATGCGATGGTGCGTCCGGCGGGCGAGCAGTGCCGATTATGGTAACCGAGCGGTTAGAGATTCCCGCGTAGCGCCACGTGAGCGTCCCGTCAGCAACGAGGCTCTCCTTGCACGCGGTTTGCAAGTTCAGCCCGCACAAGCAAGGTCGGATTACGAGGCAACCTCGGCATCAGGTGCCTGTCCAAAGACCCTGAATGATCTTCGACCTTGCGAAGGGATATGACCGCCCCTTCATCGTTGCTTTTGCCTTGCTTTTTCGACTGTTCCTTTGCACATTGCAAGCTATTCGTCCTTGTTTATCGAACGACGGGGAGGTTGGAGCGGGCAACTCCTGAGTTACGGACAAACCGGAAGTTATCCAAAGTCCGGAACAGTTGGCCCGAAGTCAGCTTCGAGAAGCGACGGATTCAATTGGACGAAACTTCGGTAAAGAAGCCAGATCACCAATGAGCGCCTTCAGCCGTGCACCAATCACAGGAGCCGCATTCCGTGTTTCTCCCCTGCCTTTACCGAGTTGACCCAATGCCCCGCCGTTTCGAGTCACTCCCTCGCGGATGCTAGGACTGAAACCCGGCGCCTCTCGGGGCGTCGGGTCAGAGACTACAGATGCTCCACAGGAAACATCGCGAAAATGACGGAACGAACCCAGCAAGTGACTGAAAACACTCACTCGGTCCATAAACGCAAGAAAGGCCGGGAACCCATTGGGCACCCGGCCTTTTCCCCTCAGCGAGACAGTACTGCGTCTCAAATTCCAGCGCGCTTAGTCGCCGAACGACCCGACTTCTTCCTTCTTTGTGGCCTTAGGCGCCGGCTGAATCGCGCCCAGATGGACGAATCCTTCCAGCGGCTTCTCGCCCAGGACATGCTCGCGGTACAACTTCGCCATCTCGGCGTCCTTCGCTTTCAGATCGCGGGCGCGAGTCTTTTCCTCACGAGCGGTCTTGGCGATACCGGCGTCATCCAGATCGTGCTGGCGTTCGCGGTTTACGTCGTCCATCTTCAGCACCAGCGTGTGTTCCTTGCTGGGCAGGTTGACGTTCTTGCCGCCGGCGATGATTTCATGCCGGCCCTTCTCTTCGTACCATTTCGAAAGCGTGGCCGTCATGTGCATCTTCTCGATGATGTTGCGCCAGCCCACGCCCGTGTTATACGCGCAGAAGCTGATTTCGCCTTCCTGCGTCGCGTAGGGGATGATGCATTGTTCGGTGCGGCGGAAATCGTAGTTGAAGAGATCCTGGAACCACATGCCTGCGATGAACAGGAAGTTCCAGCGGTCACCGCGGCGCTGTTCGATGTCGGCCATGGTGCGGTCGCCGGTTACTTTGCCGTACTTCTTGCCGGTCATGCCGAAGCACTTGTCGAACTTCTGGATCAAATCGCTCAAGCGGAAATGCGTGGGAGCTTTGTAGGAATTGTAGTTGCGCAGCAGTGCCAGCGAGACGCCGATCACCGACATCTTCTTGCTGCGCGCGGAGTCGTTGATCTTCGCCACGTCCTTGGCCAACTGCTCGGCGTTCAGGAACGCGGTCACCGGGACGTATTCCTTGGTTTCCTTGTCGCACATCACGGCCATGCCGATGCCGCAATTCGGATGGCAGCCGCAGCTCAACTGGCCCCAATCCGCGTCCGGTCCATGCACCAGATCGGCGAAATCGGAGAAGGTGCTCATGAAGCTGATCGGGAACCAGTCGCGGATGGGTTCGCCCAAACCTGTCTGGGTCTTCACGTCATGCGCCAAATGCGAAAGCGTGTAGCGCTGCGCCGCGCGGCGTTCCGGGGTCACTTCTTCGTCGCGGCCTGTGAACGACACCGGCTGGAAGCTCAAGAACGGAATCTTTTTCGGATTGTCGAGCGCGAAGCGCACAACCGCGCCCACTTGCTCGTTGTTCACGCCGTTGATCAGCGTGATCACCGGGACGATGTCGACGCCGGCGCTGTACAGGTTTTCGATGGCGCGCAATTTCACATCGAACAGGTTGCCGACGGCGCGATGCGAATTGGCTTCGTTGCCGATGCCGTCAAACTGCAAGTACGCATACCGCAGACCCGCTTTAGCGGCTTCCTTGGCGAACTCGGGTTTCTTCGCGAACTCAATACCATTGGTCGCGGCCTGCACGCTCTGGTAGCCGATTGTGCGGCAATAGCGCACGGCGTCCAGGAAGTACGGGGACAGCGTGGGCTCGCCACCGGAGAACTGTACCGACAGTTGGCGGCGCGGCTTGATCGAAATGGCGTTGTCCAGCAGGGTCTTGATGTCTTCCCACGTCAGCTCATGTACGAAGCCCACCTGGTTGGCGTCCATGAAACACGGATCGCACATCATGTTGCAGCGGTTCGTCAGATCGACAGTCAGCACGCTGCCGCGGCCATGCGTTACGGTCGAGGTGCCGTGATCGTGCAGCTTCTCGTCATTGTGCGCCTTGATGTCGCGGCCCGGGAAAACGTCTTCCAGATGCTTGAAGAACGCCGGATCGTTGGACATGATGTCTTCGAAATGTCCGTGGATCGGGCAATCCTTTACCATCAGGATGTTGCCGTCGCGCTCGATGATGGTGGCCTTGATCTCGCCGACCTTTTCGTTCTTCAGGATCTCCACCGGCAGCTTGCCGTCGACGATCTGCTGACGAATCTCGGGGACGCACTTGGGGCACAGCGAATCGGTCTCGCGCGGCCAGCCCAGTTTCGGCTTCTGCTTCTCGTAGCTCTTCAGCAGCGGCTTCTCCGACCACTTCGGGATGAAGGACGGCCTGTCCCCCGCGATGGAATTGGCGGTGCTATAGACATGCCAGGCTGCGTTTGCGGCCATCGAGATAACTCGTTCAACGTGCTTGATCGGCTTGGTCAAGGGGCGATCTCCAGTTTGGGTGGATTTAAATTGCGCGAAGGTACAGTATATGACGCGCCTCCAGGGAACCCCTACGGGATTGAATCGAAGGGGGGCTAAGTGCATCGGATGGGGCTAGGAAGGGGCTGAATGGCGCAGGTGGTTCGGGTTCGGAAGTGCTGTTATAGCAATAGCTTAGAATGTTAATTACCAGACCGTCGGGACGCCATAGGCGGCGAATTCGCGGTCTTGCGTGACAAGTGTAAGGCCATCTTCGAACGCCTGCGCGATCAACATGCGATCAAAGGGGTCTTTGTGATGTAAGGGCAGATCGAACATGGCGAACGAATGGCGTATTTCTACCGCAAGAAGGCGGGCCTGTAACGCTTCCAAATGCCTGAGGTAGAACGTCCGGTTCGACGGCAGGGGTAGTTTCCCAATGCGCACCTTTACCGCAATTTCCCAAAGTGAGATAGCGCTCACGTAACGCTCGACCGACGGGTCGGCTAGGAGTTCTCGCGTGGCGGAACCCAGCCGCTCCAGCGGGTTGATTGCGAACAAGAGTGCCTGGGTATCGAGGAGCAGCTTCATTCTTTGACTGGGGAAATCGGCCCGTCTTCCCACAGAGCCAGTTCCTCTTCCGTCATCGGATCGTCCCAACCCTCAGGGAGCTCGAACGTTCCACGCGCGCTTCCCAGCACCGGCATCTTCACCGCAATCGGAATAAGCTTGACGAGTGGTTTCCCGGCTTTGGCGATAGTAACCTCTTCGCCCGCCAGCGCCCGTTCAATCAGCTTCGACAATTGCGTCTTGGCTTCATGGATGTTTACTTCCATAGACTTAACATTAGCTTAGTCATATAGCTAAGTCAACTCCAGAACTTCGTAGACACGACCCCAAACCTGGTGTACAATACCCGACGGATGAATAAGATCCGATGTGCGCTAACCGTCGCCCTTGCGATCGTCGCGGCGGCCTTTGAGGCATCCGCTCAGTCCGCCGCGAAGCCTGTGTTTGAGGTGGCCGCGGTCAAGCCTGGCAACCCCGCGTCCCGGATCAGTGGCATCGTTGACGCCCAAGGCGGGCAACTCATCGCCGAGAACGTCAGTTTGCACGACCTGATCGTGTGGGCCTACGATTTGAAGCGCTTCCAGCTCTCCAATAGCTCTACGTGGGAAGGTTCGAAATCAATGAATTCTGCCCGCTTCTCAATTGCGGCGAAAGCTGAGGAGTCTGCTTCAAAGGCTCAGATGCGTCTCATGCTGCGGTCGCTGCTGACAGAGCGCTTCAAGCTGGCTTTGCGCGTCGACATGAAGGAGCAGACCATCTACCAACTCATGGTGAATGGAACGCCGAAGATGAAAGCGACTCCTGCCGGGAAGACAGGGGGATTTTCTGGCAAGCCCGACGCGATCGGGGTCTTTCGCTTTGCCGCCTCGCGCATGACAATGGCAGTTCTCGCCGGATTCCTTTCGAGTCAACTCGAGGCCATCGTGGAGGATCGTACCGGTTTAACGGAAGGGTACGATTTTGAATTCGAAGCTCCCGACGCGGGTAACTTCGCTCCGGCGCTGCCGCAGATCGGGCTGAAGTTAGAACCTCGCAAAGGTCCTGTTCCATTCTACGTTGTGGAAGGTGCTGAACCTCCGTCGGAGAATTAGAGCCTGGTTGACATCGCAGCCCGCGTCCACATACTCTGGCATTGTAGTCCGTTGGAATGTTCGGGAAGGCGGTGAAAGTCCGCCACTGCCCCGCAACTGTGACCGGCAAGTAATTCAAAGCCGCAGGTGGTCACTGCTTCGCAAGAAGTGGGAAGACCGCCGGCAGATGGCCGCCGGAAGTCAGGAGACCGGTTCCTTCGTTGTTTGAAGCCACGTTTCGAAGGGAAACGTCTCCATATGATCACTCGCCGTCTCTTTTCATTTCTCCTGCTGGCGGTTCTGTCCGCTGGCTCGATTTTCTCCCAATCCAAACCTGGACCCGCCCCATTTGTACCCCAGAGGATCGTCTCGACGGCGCCCAGCATCACCGAACTGCTGTACGCGCTGGGCCTGGGCGACCGCATCGTCGGCGTGGACCGCTTCAGCCGCTATCCAGCGGAGGCCGCGCGTAAACCGAAGATCGGCGACTACGCGGCCCCCAATCTGGAGGCCATCGCCGCGCTGCGGCCGACGCTGGTCATCATTCCCACCAACCCGGTGCAGCTTCGGCAGCGGCTGGAGACTCTGCACCTACGCGTACTGGAGTTAGACCAGGAAGGTATCCCCGCGCTCTACCGGTCCTTCCGGCAAGTGGGCGAGGCCACCGGGACGATCGCCAAAGCCGAGCAACTGACCGAAACAGTGAAGCAGCAACTCACCGCCATCCGCCTGCGCGCCAGCGTATTGAAACCGACGAAGATGATGTTCGTCGTCGGCCGCAATCCCAATAGCTTGGATGGATTGATGGTCGCGGGGCAGGCTTCCTACTTGAACGAGATCATCGAGATCGCGGGCGGGATGAATGTTTTCAAGAATGCCGCGGCCGCGTATCCCAAGGTTTCGCTGGAAGAGATTCTGTCACGCAATCCCGATGTGATCGTGGACATGGGCGAGATGGGGGATACCGTCGGCGTGACTGATGCCCAGAAGCGCTCCGTGGCTGGTTTATGGATGCGCATGAGTTCCATTGCCGCGGTCCGGGGACGCCGGGTACACGCGGTGGCGTCCGATGTCTACGTGGTCCCGGGGCCGCGCGTGGTGGATGCTGCGCAGTCCTTCTTCGAATTGCTGCACCCGGAAGCTAAGGGACAATGAGCTTCGCCGCCGCGCGGCTTGGTTTCGCGTATGGGCTGCGCGAAGCCAACTTTGAACTGCCGCACACAGGCCTGATCACGCTCGCCGGACCCAACGGGGCAGGCAAATCCACGTTACTCGGGGTCATGGCGGGATTGCGATCTCCCTATCTGGGATCGGCGACTTACGCCGGGCGCGAGATTCGCGATTGGCCGCGCGGCGAGTATGCCCTCAAGGTGGCGTACGTGCCGCAATCGGTGCGCATCGAGTTTCCCTTCACAGCCGGCGAAGTCGTCATGATGGGCCGCACGCCACGCAGCGGAGGCTGGTATGAATCGGCGCATGACCGCGCTGCGGCCGAACAAGCTTTGTCGATCACCGACTGCCTTACGCTCAAGGATCGCGACTTTCGTTCGCTCTCCGGCGGTGAGCGGCAGCGCGTGATCCTGGCTGCGGCCCTGGCGCAAGAGCCCAAGACGCTGCTGCTCGACGAACCCGCCACGCATCTGGATTTGAAGCACCAACTGGCGCTATACCGCCTGCTGGCCCGCTTGGGAAAAACGATGCTGGTGGTGGCCGTCACGCACGACTTGAATCTGGCGCTACAGTTCAGCGAACGCGTGCTGGTCTTGGAGCAAGGCCGCATCGCAGGCGACGGCGTGCCGCAACACGTACTAAATCCAACTTCGATCGAAGCCGTGTTCGGCGTGCGCGCCAGCATTCAGGCTGGACCGCAGGGCAGAGCTTGGGTCGTCTATGAAATTTAGCGTCGTCGCTTCGGCGCTGATCATGATCACAGTCGCGATTGTGGCTCCCTTGGTTGGCAGCACGCATATCGATCTCGGCAACGCCTTCGCGGGCGTCTCTCCAGATCACGAAATCTTCTTCTATGCGCGCCTGCCGCGAGTACTGCTGGCCCTGCTGGCGGGCGCGTCGCTAGCGATTACCGGGGTCATTTTCCAATGCATGCTGCGCGACCCCTTGGCCGAGCCTTATACGCTGGGCGTATCCAGCGGAGCCTCCGTGGGCGCGGTGCTCGCGATCTGTCTGGGCTTTCGGGCTACCGGAATAGCCTCGCTGGTAGGCGCCGCGTTGGTGTTATTCATCGTGGTCGGTATGTCCCTGGACGGACGGCGCATGTCTTCGTTCACGCTGCTGCTCACCGGCGTGACCATGAACAGCATTGCGTTTGCCGTCATTCTCTTCCTGCATAGTGTGGCGTCATTCGCGCAATCGTTCGCCATTTCGCGCTGGCTCATGGGTGGATTGGACGCGGTTCCGTATTCCACGTTGGGCTGGTTGGCGGCCATCGTCATCCCCGTGTTCATCGTGGTAACGTTGCGGGCTCCGCAATGGAATCTGTTGGCGGTAGGCGAGGAATGGGCGTCCTCGCGCGGAGTCTCGGCTGCCGGCATGACCGCTTTCGGATATATCGCCGGCTCGGTATTGACGGGGCTGGTGACAGCCTTGACCGGACCGATCGGCTTTGTCGGTTTGATCGTGCCGCACGCGCTGCGCTTGCGTTTCGGCGCCGATCACCGGACGCTGATGCCGTGCTCCATTCTGCTGGGCGCGGCCTTCCTGATAGTTTGTGATACTCTCTCACGAACGATGATTCCGCCAACCGATATCCCCGTGGGAGTGCTTACCGCTTTGGTCGGCGGTCCATTTTTCCTGTGGCTGCTGCGTACGAAGCGAAGAAATTTGTGGGCGTGATCTGGTGGCCCTTGCGGGGCGCACTGGTTGGTATGGCCGGGGCCGCCCTCTACGAATACACGCCCGCTCTGGTCGTCGCACTGTTCTTTGCCGCCGCGGCTTTTGCATTGCGCGATCCGCGTGTGCCCGGCGTTGCAGGCCTGGGCGTGTCTGTAGTGAGCTTTGTCGCCCTGTGGCAATTGCTGCCGCCGCGTGGCTCCGACCACTGGGTGGAATTGCTGATCGCCTCGCAGACATTGCCTCGATCCGCGATGGCCGCCTTGGCGTGGATCTCGCGCCCCTCCGCCAACGCGCCGGAATACTTTCGCAACATCACCACAGCGGGAGCCTTGCTGGCCATCGCACCGGGCATCCTTGCCGCAGCCCTAACCGGATGGCCGGCCTTACTGCTGCTGGCCGCGATGCTGGTGGTGCTGCGAGTGGCCCAGGCTTGGTCTTATCAGGCGTCCGGCGGCGTCAATGCCGCCAGCTTGGGCTGGGTTCGCCACACTCTGGAAATCGCGGTGCTGCTTATCGCTCGCTTGCCAATAGCGTTCCTGTATTCCGGCGGACATTGAGCCGCGCCAGTTCCACCACGCGCTGCGACTCGTAGTAGGCGATCCACTTCTCCTGTTCTTCGGCGCGCTTGGCTTCCACCTGCGCCATGGTGGCGCGGCCTTCCGCGTTCTGCGTCAGCAGGACACTCAGTTCCTCGCGCGCAAGGTCCAGTTCGTCGCGGCGTAGTTCGCGCGTGGAATCGGCCCGCGCCACATCCGCATAAGCTTGGCGGATGTCGGCGGTGATGCGGTTTTGCGTGCGTTGTATCTCTACCCGGATCTTGTCGATGTCCGTTTGCGCCACCGCGATGCCCGCTTTGGGCGCTCGCCCGGTGAAGATCGGAATCTCGATCGAAGCCCCAACCTGGAAGTTGTTGCGCTGGAAACGTCCGAAATACACGTCGTAGTTGTTGAATTTCGACAGCACCATTTCCTGGAAGATCAGGTTCATCTTCGGAAGCTTCTCCGCCTGATAACTCTTGATCTCCAACAGCTTCGAATCCAGGTTCGAGCGCAGCTTGCGTAGCTCCGTGCTTTCCGTAATGGCGCGAGCCACCGATGCCTGCTCACTTTCCGGTAACGCCTGTGGCTCGCGAGTCTCCAGCGCCGGCCGCACCTGATCGCCCGCCGGATAGCCCAGGATTTGCGCGAGTTGAAGTTCCACACCGGCCTGGGCGGCGGCGAATTCGTCGGCGGCATGGCGAGCTTGTTTGGTGTGCACGCTGGCTCTCAACCGCTCGATAGGCAACTCCTGTCCGGCACTGACGCGTGTTTCCATAATGCGCAGGACTTCATCCAGGCTAACCGCCTGTTGCCGGGCCGCTGCCGCGCTGCGGGCCGCATTCTCCGCGTCCAGGAACGCGGAGGTCACCCGATACGCCACGTCTTCCTGCCGCACGGTGATGTCCAGTGCCGCTCCCCGCACCCCTTCGTTGGCCTGCGCCACTTTGTACTTCTGGGGCTGGTTGAAGAGCGCCATGCTTCCACGCATCTGAAAAATCGCGGGCGCATTGCCGTCGAGGGAGACCGGCATGCCGTTGGTATAGGCAAGGCCCGTTCCAATGCCCAGCTTCGGTGAAAACGGATCGCTGGTGATGGTGACCTGGTTGCGGGCTTTCTGCTGATCCAGCCGCGCCAGTATCACGTCGGGATTCTGATCCAGCGCCCGCGCCAGTGCTTGTTCCAACGTCAGAGTGTGAACTTCCGCGAACGCGCACGAGGCGCAGAGAAAGAGTAGAACCAGGGCTTTCATAGCCCCAGCTTAACAGCTAACTTTTCTCGATCATCCGCTTGACGCGGTCCAGTTCCTGGCGCAGATGGCGCTCCCGCCGGGCCAGCGTGATGACGTAGACCGTAATCACCAGCCACACGGTCAGCAATCCATAAAACACAAATTGAAATTCTCGCGCGTCCATATTCCCCTAGTGGCTATGCGCCTGCCGGCGCAGCGAATCGATCTCAGTCGCGAATTCTCCCTGGCGCATGCGCACCGAGGCCAGGATCGCACCCAGGCACAGGAAGACTAAATAGTTCCAGTAAATGGGCGGCTCCAATCCAGGACTCATGCCGCCGCCTCCGCGAAAACCTAATACCGGTGAAGGATGCTGCGTCCTGTACCATGCAATGGATTGATACACGAATGCCACGCCCGCGCTGCCTAGAATCGACAAGACCGCGGAGAGCCGTGCGCGCTGGGAAGGATCCACGATGGCCTGCCGCATCATCACGTAGCCGTAATACATCAGCAGGCACACCAGCATGCTGGTCAAGCGAGCGTCCCAAGTCCACCAGATGCCCCAGGCGAAGCGGCCCCAGATCATTCCGGACAGGATGTTTGCCGTGGCGAACGCCAGTCCCACTTCCGTCACCGCCGCGGCGAACGCGTCGTATTTCAGGTTGCCGGTTTTCAAATAGATCAAGCTGGAAAACAGCGCGACGTAGAATCCGGTGAATGCTGCCAGCGCCGCGGGCACGTGGAAGTAAATGATCTTATAGGCACCGACGTTTTCCACCTGGGCCGGCAAACCGGCGATGGTGTTCATGTTCCAAATCAGAAGGCCGACGACCGCGGCGGCGAGAAGGTAGAGAATGTTCTGACGCATGTGTCTGTCCTAGAACTAGCCCACTAAAACAACATCTATACATACCACAGCCAACGCGGTGTACAGCACGTCGAACGCGATCAATAGCTGCATCCAGATCATGTTCTTGGCGATCGGAACCCCGGACAGCAGCTCCGTGGTTAACAGCATGGCCGCCATCAAGGCCGGTATTAGAAATGGATACAGCAGCACCGGCAGCATCAGCTCCCGCATGTGCAGGTTGACGGTCAACGCGCTGAACATGGTGCCGATCACCGTCATGCCCCAGGTGGCTAAAACAATGACGAGCGCGACGTAGCCTAACTTCCCACTTAATCGAACGTCATAGAAAATCGCGAACACGCCCAGCGATAGAAGTTCGACGACCAGCAGGATGGCGTAGTTGGCCAGGGCTTTGCCCAGGAAGACGGCGCTGGACGGTGCGGGCGATGAGACCAGCGCGTCCAGGCAGTCATTCTGCAGCTCGCGCGCGAAACTGCGGTTGAGGACCAGCGCGCCAGCGAATGAGTACGACATCCACAGCAGTCCGCCGGAGAACGTGGTCATTTGTTCGGACGTCGGATCGAACGCGAAGCTGAACATCACCAGGATGACGACGGAGAACGCCAGTGAGGCGTTCAGCGCCTCTTTCGTTCGAATTTCCGAACGAAGGTCCTTCGCGGCGATGGTCCAAATCTGTCGGAGGTACATTTATTGGTCTCCGTAGGTTCGATACAACCATCCGGAATCACTGGCCATTTCCGGCGGCCGTGGACCTTTGAATGCGACCTGGCCGCGCTGGATGAAGACAACGTCGGTAGCCAGTTCCATTGCCTCGCGAATCTGGTGCGTGGACATGATGATGGTTTTTCCGCTCTCGCGCATTTCCTGCAGCATGGATTGCAATACGGCGATGGCGCGGTCATCGAGGGAAGTGAATGGCTCGTCCAGCAGCAATAGCTCCGGCTCATGCAGGAACGCCCGTGCAATCGCGAGCCGTTGGCGCATCCCGCGTGAGAACTCGCGAGCCAGGCCATCCCTGACGCGGCCCAGGCCTACGCGCTCCAGCATCTGATCGGCGCGTTTATTCACGTCGGACATGCCGTACAGATTGCCGAACACCGCCAGATTTTCGTGCGCGGAAAGCTCGTCGTAAATCGAGATGCTATGCCCCAGAATCCCGATACCGCGGCGAGTTTTCTCTTCGCGCGCGACCGATCCGTTGATCTTCACCGAGCCTTGAGAAGGTTTCGAAAGTCCCGCCAGGATTCGCAGCAGCGTGGTCTTGCCCGCACCGTTGCGGCCTAAAAGAGCGACCACCGATCCCGCGCTGACGGAAAACGAAACGTCGCGCAGAGCAGGGAAGTCGCCAAAATACTTATAGACGCCTTCGATGTCCAGAGCCTGCGGCATTTAAGCCTTGCTCGGGCCCACTTGGCCGCGCCGGTAAAGCAGAGTGCCGCCCAGCAGCAGGATTCCGAAGCCCAGTCCCAATACCCAGGGCATTTGCTGGTTCACGCGCGCGGGGACTTCCTGGCAGCATTTTGGCGCGCCCGTGTCTTCCGCCGGAGCTCCCGTATCGGCGGCTGGTGGACGGATGGAGCCCACACCAAGAATGCCGACTTTATACGAATCGCCCGTAAAGGTGTAGACGCGAGCCTTGGTCTCCGGTTCCTCGCCCAGATCCGTGAGTCCGTTTCCGGAGAGCGTCACTCCAGCGGGCGTAACTAACTTGGTCGGCGGAGTAGTCGAGAATACTTTTCCGGAAAGCGTCGCCGTCGCGGGCAAACTGTATTCCAGATCAAAACGCGTTTCCCCCGGCTTGAGCGGATATCCAACCTTGTACGCTCCAGCCTGCTTGCCCTTTTCGAGAGGCCGCCGGATGGGGACACCGGTGGAATCGATGGTGACCTGCAAGTTCGCCGGAGCGCCTTGCGGAAGATACAGCCGTATGGAGCCATTCTCCGTATCCTGAAACGTGAGCTTGGATAGATTGCGGGTGAAGAACGTCTCGCTGACGTGTAGCTCCGTGGCGGTAGGCTCCAGCAGCACCAGATGCTGCGTGATCATTTCCGGTGGAGGCTGCTTGGTGGAATTGTATACATTGACGCGCAAGCCGCTGGTGACGGACCCGGGCGGCAGAGCTTGCGTGTAGGTGACCCCCGCGTAGGTGCTTTGCAGCAGCGCCGGTCCCGCGGGCAGATCCTGATCGATCTTGAAAAGTCCGGTAGGTCCGGATTTGGCGGAGCCTAAGCTCTTCATGCCGCCGGCTCCCGGTTGCACTAATAATACGTCGACGCCGCTTTGCGCTTGGCCCGTGGTTTCGTTGAGAACCACGCCTTCGACGACGGCAAACGCCGGGCACGCCAGCAGCAGTGCGAGTGCGAATCTCATGCCATCGCCTTCCCGCATTCGCCGCAGAACTTCATCGTGGACGGAAACTCCGCACCACACTGGGGACAAACCGAAACCATTCCCTGGGCGACCGGGGCGGGCTCTGTGGATGGAGCCGTGTCGGCAGGTGGAGTAGCGGCCACAGCGTCCGCGGTCCTGGCCGGTCCACCTGTTTTCATGCGATCCATTTCAGCCATCACGCCAGCCAGTTCCTTTTGCAGACCTACTTTGGTCTGCTGATAGTCCGCGTCTGACAGCTTGCCTACACGGTATTCAAACTGCAAGTCGCGCAAGTTTTCGTAGATGGACGCGCGCCGTTCTTCCAAATGCCGCACCGGGGAGACCGGAGGCAGCAGTGGAATATCCTGCGTTCGAACGAAGAATGTGAAACCGACCGTCACGACGATCAGTAGGACGGCGCATGCGAGCAATATCATTAGCGGGGGAGTTAGTCTAACTTTTCCATGTCTTTCTCGATCTGATCATGATAGCGCGCCATCTCGGCGTCGTTCCCCGGAGCCACCACCGGCGCCGGCTTCAGACCGCGGTAGCGGCGGATGCCGAACAGTACGGCGAGAAGGCCAAGTCCGAGCGCGATATACGGACCCGTAAAACCGCCAATTCCCGGGGAGACAACAAGTACTTTGGGCCCTTGCTCTTTTACATACTGATCCAGGACTTGCTTTTCCGTAAGCCCGGACTTCAGCATGTTGGCGATCCGGATTTTGTTTTCCTTACACACGGGGCAAACACCGGAGGGCGGCATCACGCAAGCCATGTTGAGATGGCAGCCGCAATTGCAGTTCAGCTTTCCCGCGATGCCGATCACCGCCGGCACTTCGTACTCGCTGGCGGTCTGCGCGACGCACAGTGTCGCCACCGCGGCAATCAACAGACCAGCTCTAAACTTTTTCATGTTTGACCTGTCCAGTTACACCCGTACTCACCACTTCCATACGGGGATAAATCAGCCTCTTCTTGTCCGGCACCATGCAGATCAGAGTTCCGAACAGAACCACCAGGAACCCGATCCAGATCCAGCTCACCAGCGGGAAGATATAGGCCTGCAGAATCACGTTCTGTCCAGCGCCCGTTCCCGCGAAATTGATGTACACGTCTTCATTCAAACGGCGGCGCAAGGCGACATCGGTGGTCGGCGTTTGCGACGCGATGAAGAATCGCCGTTCCGGCTTCTCAATACTTAGATGCTCGCCGTTCTTGGAAAGATCGATCACCACGCGGTCCCAGCGGTAATTGCTGTTCTCGCCCTCCTCGTAACCGGTCACCTTCATCGTGTAGGGACCCAGCTGCAGCGATCCGCCCTGGGCTAATTCAACCGTTTTGTCCACGTTGAAAGCTGCGCCGGTGTAGCCGATGAACATGATCACCACGCCCACGTGAACCAGGTAGCCGCCATAGCGCCGGGTGTTGCGGTGCGTCAATTCGATCATCGCCGCGATCAGATTTTGCCCGGACTTCGCCGCGATGGCGCGCGAGCCTTTCCAGAACTCCAGCGCCACGGTGGTCATCACGAAGGCGCTTAGTCCGAACGAAATCAGCGCGTAGATGTGCCGCACGCCGAGACCGATCAGCACCCCGGCCACCAGGACACCCATGATTACCGGCCAGCGGAAGGCCTTCTTCAGACTCTCAAACGAACTGCGCCGCCAGGCAATCAGCGGTCCCACGCCCGTCAGCATCAGCAGGAACAACGCGATGGGAATATTCACGCGGTCGAAAAACGGTTTGTCCACGCTGATTTTTTCGCCCATGAAGGCTTCCGTGATCACCGGGAACAAGGTGCCCCACAGGATGGAGAAGCAGCTGGCCAGCAGCACCAGGTTGTTGAACATGAAGCTGGATTCGCGCGACAACACGCTCTCCAGTTGGGATTCGCTCTTCAGGAATTCCAGGCGATTCAGAATCAGGAACACGGTAGCCGCGATGCCGATGGCCAGGAACACCACGAAATACTGCCCAATGGGGCTCTCGGCGAACGCATGTACGGATTGCACAACACCACTGCGCGTCAGGAACGTGCCGAAGATGCACAGGAAGAACGTGGTCGAAACCAGCACCATGTTCCACACCTTCATCATGCCCTTCTTTTCCTGCATCATGACCGAGTGGAGGAACGCCGTCGCCGTGATCCACGGCAGCAGGGATGCATTTTCCACCGGGTCCCATGCCCAATAGCCGCCCCAGCCTAAAACCGCATACGCCCACGCCGAACCCAGCACAATTCCCGAACTCTGGAACAGCCACGTCACCAGCGTCCAGCGCCGCGTGGTCTTAATCCATTCCTCGCCCGGTTGCTTGGTGATCAACGATCCCATGGCGAAGGCGAACGGCACGGCGAAGCCTACATAGCCCAGGTAAAGCATGGGTGGATGGATCACCATCGTCCAATACTGCAGCAAAGGATTCAGCCCTTGCCCATCGCCCAGATCCACCACACCTTTGCCCGCGACCAGCAAGCGGAACGGGCTGGCCACAAACGCATTCAGGATCAAAAAGAAAATCTGCGTGGACATCAGCACGCCGATCACATACGGCATCATCTCGCGGAATTTGCGCCGGTTCTGCCAGGTCACCACCGCCGAATAGGTGGCTAATAGCCAGCTCCAGAACAGGAGGGAACCCGCTTGGCCGCCCCACCAGGCCGCGAACTTGTACTGCATCGCCATGGTCTTGTTGCTGGTTTCCCAGACGTAAGCCATGCGGTAATCGCCCTGGATGATCGAATAGAGCAGAACCCCGGCGCCTACCGTCACCAGCAGCCAGACAGTGTAAACCGCGCGCTGCCCGCTCTGAATCAGGAACGGCCGGTTGGTCCACTTGCCGATGACCGAGCCCAGCAATGCGTAGATCGCAAAACAGAAAGCTAGCAGGATGGCGAGCGCGCCTAGGTTTTCCATAAAATGTCCCTCGTTCCGGCGTTCCAGGTCACGGCGCCGCCGTGCGATCTATACGCCGCGCGTCACAACGCCGGTCGGCTTGGCTTCGTATTTCGAAGCGCACTTGGCTTGCACTTTGGTGGCGTGAAACACGCCGTCGGCCGCCAGCTTGCCATCGGCCAAAGCCTGCGAGCCGTCCTTAAAAGTGTCCGGCAGAGGATCCGGGCCGGTATACACCACGTTCAACGTGAGGTTGTCCTGGATCAGCGTAAAGTGAACCTTGTCCCCGTCGCGCCGGATAGAGTGGGCCATAATATCGCCCCCCACGCGCAGGCGCTGATCCTGGGCATTCGGGCCCAAATGCTGCAATTCCTTGATCTCTTTGTAATATGTAGCCGTCTGCTGCACTCCACCTGTACCCAGCCAAAGTAAGGTCCCGAGGATAATCGCGGCCAGCAGGCCGAACTTCAAGTTTTTATTCATCTTAAACGCCTCCCCGGAAGTCTTACTCCGTCTTTAAGTATACCGCCGCCGGTGCGGACGCAATACTGCCATTAGAAGGCACAAACGCGGAGGGAGCTGCACCCCCTAGTTCATCAGAGTGGGCGAGGTCCCCAGTGACGGCTCCTGCCCATGGCACAACAGACACGCCAAGCTGGATTCCCCGGGGGAAGCGAACGCCAGGGTATACGACTGACCCTTCATGCTCCACGACGACACCCGCGCCTTCCGCAAATCGTGATTCGGATACGTCGTGGCCCCCGTGGGATCCTTGGTCACCATCAAAGCCGCTCGATACTCGCCCACCTGATAGGAAACCTCGGCCACCGGCACGCCATTAGTGGTTACGTTCGCGCCGATAATACGGACCAGCGGCGAATGTTGGGGAGGCAGCGGAATATCAATTCCGGAATTCGCCTTTACCCAACTGCGAACCTGTGAAGCGTCTTCGCTGTGCAGCGGCAGATTGTCGGTGGTGCGATTCAATGCGGTTACTGCTAAAGATTCCACCGAGACGGGTTTTTGCTGCTTCTGCCACAAAGTCCACCCGCCTGCTGTCAGGACGATCGTCGCAGCCGCCGCCGCCCACGCCATCCAAGCAGTACCGGTTGGCACCGCCCTGGCCGGACGATGAATCTGCTGCCACAACTGATCCGGAGCGGGAACCCGGCCCAGATGCTTTTGCAGCACGTCGTCTATCGACGTGGCCGGCATGGAGTTTTCCTGACGCGAAGCCTGCTGACGGTCTTGGTTACTCATTCGTACCTTTATGTCCTTGCAATATGCCCCAACCGCCGCTCCAAAATCTTATGCGCGCGATTGAGGCGTGACGCGACGGTTCCCCGCGAACACTGCAACAGGTCGGCTATCTCTTCGTAAGACAAACCTTCCGTGTAGCGTAGAACCACTACCATGCGGTGTTCAGGAGCCAACTTTGCCACCACGTCCTGCACCTGCTGCTGCATTTCGTCCTTGACCATCTCCTGCAGCGCCGTTGGTTCGTGCGCCCGGAAAGAATCGAAGAACTCCTCCAGCATCGGCATCCAGCGCTTTTGCCGGCGGCGATAATCCAGACAACTGTTCACCACCAAGCGGTACAGCCAGGAATCGAAACTGGAATCCCCGCGAAACTGCCCGATCCGGTCCATCAACTTCAGGAACGTGTCCTGAGCAATGTCCATCGCCGCGGAATGGCTGCCCGCATAACGCAATGCTATGGAGTACACCTTGTCCTTGTGCGATTCAAACAGGTCTCGAAATGCGTTTTGGTCGCCGCGTTGACAGGCCTCGAGCACCTCAGGTACTGCGTCGTAAGGCTGAGCCACAAGCATTTCGTTTCCGTCACCTTTGACGGGGACCGTCCAGGGAATCTTCCCTAGATTTTCATCGGCATTCGGCAGAGGGGGCATCGAGTCTGTGCCGTTTGGCATATGCGAGCCTTCAGGTTCGCACATTTCCCGCCGGTTGTTAGCGCAACGAGCTACTTCTTCAACCCCAACTCGTGGCACTTCTGGCAATTCCGTTCCGCCGCGAACGCTGTACCGGTAATGCCATGGCACGTCGCGCAGGACGTCTTATATTCCTCCGCCACGCGGTGCCGGGCCTTGCCGTAATTCAGCGCTTCCAATGCCTGCGGGAAAATCTTGGGGTGACACGTCGAGCAGTCGCTGTTAACGCGCTCGAAATGCTTGCGATGCGTGAACGTCACCGCGCCATATTCGCTCGCGAATGGAATGGTGTCCGGAGGCGTACCAGGCGCCGTGGCCGAAGCAGCCACCGCTGCATCCACCTTGGGAGCTTCCACTTTTGCAGGCTCGGCTACTTTCACCGCTTCTGGTTTAGCCGCTTCGGGCTTTTTCGATTCCCCGCAACCCGCACTCACCAGACACACCACGGCCACTAGGTATAAAGACAAACGAGACATATTTTCTAAGTGTATCCCGTACGGGACCACTTCCGAAGTTGCCGTGCGGCAACGGCCCTACTTCCGGCCGAGCGTCGCCTTGATCTCCGCCACCGTCGTCAACCGGTCCGGATTCAAATTATGGATGGAGAGCACTCGTTCGGGTTCCAGTTTCAGCCGCTCGATGTTGTCGACGAAGACGCCCGTACCAACCACGGGCGGATTCGGCACCGGGTCATTGGCAGGCGGCAAGTTGAACATGTCGGCGTAGATGAGGATCTTCTCTTTTGGCAGATAACCGATCACCAGGCCGTCCGCGTGCGGCAGACCCTTGATCACGTGAACTTCGAGCGTCCGCGTTGCATCCTGGAAAACTCGCTTGTCACCCTTGAATCCTTCGACCACCGGCTTCTTGCCCGATTTCGCCAGCGCGTCGGGAGCCAGCGTCCGAGGTGTCGAGAACGTATCCACGAGGAATTTTTTGTTTACTTCCGGCGTGACGATGGTGATGCCTTCGGCGATGGCCGCTTCCAGGCCACCCGTATGATCGATGTGATGATGGGTGATCACGCCGAACCGGATCGGCTTGTCGGGGATAACCTTCTTGGTCTCCGCGATCACCGCCAACGCGCGCGCTTCATTCTGCGGGCCCGGCTCAAAGAGCACGATGTGATCCGCAAACTCGATCGCCACCGCGTTATACGCGCCGTTGATCCGATAGACGCCATCCGCCAGTTTCTCTGAGGTCATCGGCGCGCCCGCTTGCCCGCCACCCGCGACTGCGGGAGGTCCACCCCGTCCCGGTGCCGGGGGAGGCGTCACTAAAGCTTGCAAGTTCGCCGGATTCGCGTGGGCGCCCAAAATGTAGGCCGTGAAAAAGGGCCATCCGGCGCGCTTCTGCACAATCTGTGCCGGGAACTTCAACCCATTCGCGCCCGTACGATAGTTGCTATATTCCGTATCCACCAGCATGTCGCCGAACACCGGATGATCCATCCACGTTTGCACCCGCGTGACCAGGTTTTGCGAGTTCAAGTAACCCACCACGCGATATGGCTTCCCGCCCGGAGATTTCAGAGGCGTATTAAAGGATAGTGTGCGTGCGCCGGCCGCCGAAGCAGCCAGCTTCGCGTTGTTCGCCGCCGCGCCCTTCAGAAAGCCCCACGGAGTGATCCAGATTTCGAGTTGCTGGACCGCCGGACTCTGCGCCGTGATGTTCTGCTGCCCCGGTGCCGCCGCCGCCGCGCCACCCGTCACAGGGACCGCGTAATTCATCCATGTCGCCCGCGATGCCGGCGCTGTGAAATCGATGGCTCGCACATAATCATTCGCGCCTGCCATGGGCCACGGCTGATTGGAGTTATTATTCTGCCCGATGTTCCCGTTCTGCGCGACCCCATAAAAGTGGATGGAATTCAACCCTTCGATCCCCATCGCTTTGGATGCGGCGCTGATAACGCCCTTCGCACTGGGCGCGGCTGCGGCCGGTGCGGCTGCCGTCTGTGCAGGCGCGGTCTGCGCCAGCAATCCCATCCCTAAAGCAATCATCAAAGCCTTTGTCATAATGCCTCCACTCTCACAAGATTCTATACTATGGCGCACGGAACGTCACGGTTACGATATTCGCCAGGTCGTCCCCCTGGCGTATCACGATCTGTTTTTGCCCCAAGCCGATGCGCAACGGCAGCGGACCCAGGTTGATCTGATCCAACCCTTGATACTGGCCTTGCGCCACGGGCCCGGCTACGGGAACCTCCACTCCGCCCACCGTCGCCGTGGCCGAGCCTCCTCGCAGTCCCGTCCCATAGAGGATCAAATAAATCTGATCTCCGGCGGCCGCCGGCACTCCCGTATCCGCCAGCGTAGCGGTATCGAAGAGATATCCCTCGGTGCGCGCCCCGTTGGATCGAATCCTTATATATGTGGCGGCCGCCACTCCTTTACCGGCTTGGTTGGCGCTGTAGATCCCCGGAGCCGTCTTCGCCACCGCCACCGAAGTTGTCTGCAGTCCAATCTTGATCTGCGCCGTGCCGGACGCCGTCAAGCTCGGGACCATATAAGAAATCTGTGTTGGCGAAACATAATACAGCGGAGCTAAGCGGGTCACGCCCAGCGAATCCGTCACCTGCACCTGAGTTCCTGCCAGCGATGTGGGCCACGGCGTGATCGTCGCGGTCGCGATTGCCGGCCCCAGATTGGTTCCGAATGTCGTGACGATGGAATCCGGCGCCACCGCGCCTGTGAAGTTGTAACTAGCGCTGGAGGCGGTCGCGATCGCCGGCGGAGGCGGGGCCGTGGCGGCCTTCGCGTCGCAAATTGTGTCGGTAGCTGGAATCGCCGGTGTGGACGGCGGACGCGCCGCGATCACAGTGGAAGACGAGAATCCGTTGAGCCAATTCCACAACACTTCGTAGTAGCTGTAGGTCGTCCCGCCCGGCCCCGTCCGCAACTTGCGGCCCAGGAAGCCGTCATCGTCGCCATACGTCACGTGGACCGCACAGTTGCGAGCCACCGCGCCCGGCACGATTGTGATCGCCGCCTTTTCCACCGCCGTTGTCCGAATATTCGCCAGCGACCCGATTTGGTCTACCAAGCCTTGCGCGATCTGGACCGGCGTTGCGATCGTTGCGTCCACCAGTCCCTCCACCATCAGCGGGTCCTGGATGTCCATAATCTGGAAGAAGGGCGTCGTAATGTGGTTCAGTTCCAGGTACGCATCGTCCGCGCACAGGTACGCTGCGGTCGGATGGGCCGCCACGCAGGAATCGTCCAGTTGCGCATTGCGTTGGCCCACCTGGATGCGGTTGTAGGCTTCCGTCTTTATAGCGTAGGGCCCGTCGTTCGGATCGCCGGCCGGAAAGCCTTGCTTGCCGTTGAAGTTGGGATTGAACGTCGCCTCAAACTGGCCGCGCACACGTGTATTCGGATTGGCGCTCTTGATTCGCGCGGCGAAGCGGTCCAAGTGCGCCCGCGCGCCAGTGGCGCCCGCCGAATCACCACCAATCAAGACGTCCGTCGCATCGCTCAGCTTCGGCATGCCGTTCACACCCTGAATCAAAGCCTCCAGCGCGGCGTTCGCAATCGTCGCACCCTGAAAATTCAGGCTGAACGCCTTCGACGAGTCTATCTCGCTTCGCAGCACCGAGTCCGATTTGTGCCCTTGCCATTGGTCCGAACTGCAATACTTCAGCAGCACTTGATTGCGGTCCCCCAGCCGATTGAGCGGGTTCTGCCCCACCAATCCGTCCACGCTCCGGAACCCACCGTCGAATTTCGTGGTCATGAGCGTGCCTTCCCATTGCCCAATCCCGCACCAGCGCGCCGCGCACTCCTCGTAGGTATCGCAACTGCTGCCGCCCAGAAAATGAATCGTCCAGCGATTCGCCGACGGCCCATCCGGCTCACTCGCTCCCGACTTCGCTGGACGCACGAACATCACCGGTGCCGTCCCGTCGTTGCAAACCGCGCCTGGGGCGTTGATCTGCACCTTGAAGAGATTCCCCGCGGTGGCGGTGCCGACCCTGTAAGGCTGGCCGCCGTCCGCCGAGTTGGGACACTTGATGACGTCTTTAATGTTCGGGATTGTCTGCGCCCCGGCCACGGCGGCGAATAGCAAGAATACCGGTATCGAAGCGCTCATAGGAATCAATCTTGCCATTCTAGTAGACTCTACTCTAGGAGGCAGCATGCCCAAGTTCGCCATCTCTCCCCACATGCGTTTACAGGAATGGGTCGCCGAAGAAAAAGGCTACTTCGCGGCGGAAGGCCTGGACTATGAATTCCGCGCGGCCTTGAAAGCCGACGACACCAGGCACCACGACTTGGGCGACAAGGTCGGAGCCTACCAGACATTCGAAAAAGGCCGCGAATGCGACGTCAGTTGCGCCTGCCACTGGACCGTCAACGTCGCCGCGTCCAACGGACATGGCAAGCTCTACGGCGATGCCTACTCGGTGTCCCCTTCGGGCATCTTCGTCCCCGCTGATTCTCCCATTCACGAACCCGCTGACTTGCGCGGCGTGCCAATCTCAGTGGGCTACCAGTCCGGAAGCCATTACTCCACCATCCAGGCCCTCGAACCCTACATGAAGATCGAGGACATCAACCTCTCCTTCGCCGACGGCCTGTTGTTCAAGCGCATGGAACTGCTCTTCGACCGCCAGGTCCCCGCCGCGTCTCTCTTCAGCGGCCCGTACTATTTCATGGAGCAGATGGGCTACCGCAAGATTATCGACTCCACATTCATGATCGCGGCCATGATCACCGGCGAGCCCGATCCCGAAGACGTGCGCAAGTACTACCGCGCTCTGCGTAAGGCTCAGCGTGATATTGACCTGCGCCCCGACCTCTACACGCACTATTACAAGAAAGAATTTCCCGCCCGTTTCCAGGACATCATGGATACCCGCCGCTGGGGTCCCGGCGAGCGCATCGTCTTCGAGCCGTACTCTAAGGAAGTCTTCGACCAATCCTTCGACTGGATCGCCCAACGCAACATTTTCCCGGAAGGCGGAATGGGAGCAGGGAATTACGATGACGCGGTAGTGTCGCTCACCGCGAGTTAGCCTAAATCCAAGACCTGTTGAAGAGCAGCGCCGATGGCGCGGGTTTCTTCTTCGGTCAGGCAACCCAGCCGGCTGACTAGCCGCTGCTTGGATACTGCCCGAACTTGGTCCACGACAGCCACTGCTGGTTTACCGCTACACCGCACAGCAACATGAATCGGCGGATGCGGCGTCGGTGAACTCGACAAGGGCACCACCACCACTGTTCGACGTAATTGATTTACCGTGTCCCGGCTCAACACCACGCAGGGGCGCGTTTTGGCGATCTCGGAGCCCAGCACCGGGTCGAGAGCCACCCACCAAATTTCACCGCGAAGGGGCGCGATTCCAGGGCTCTTCGATTTCATCCTGTACCCGATCCCATTCCTTCTCGAGGACCTTAGCTTTTGGATCGTTGTTGGCCGCGAGACACGCACGCGCCAGATCGGATTCCTGTTCCCGTAGGCTCTTTTCCAACGCCTGCGCCAGGAAGCGGGACCGCTCCCGCGCCGGGACGCGCTGGACCAGCGTGCGCGCCAATTGCTCTGGCAGGGAGAAGGTCATCTTTCTGGCGGCCATACTGCCATACTAACAGTTCCGCGCCGCCGTTGGCGCCGCGGCGGCCTTCGATCACCGCGTGGGGGCTCCGAATTCGTCGTAGCCCAGAATCTCATCGTCTGTCATGGAAGAAATTGCCGGCAGCCGTGCACACCGCACCCCAATTTCATTGAGCTCGTCGGCAAGAGACTTACCCGCCCGTTGCCGCCGCAGCCGTTCATACCGTTCCGCCACCGAGGCGCGCACCGCATCCGTGATCGACTCCCCCGTCAACTTCGCGAGCTTCCGCGCTAAGGCTTCCGTTTCTTCGTTCCTGATAATGATGGGCATTCCCTACTTCACCGGCACTCGACGCCGCACCTCATCGAAGAAGTTCAGCAGGAACGTCGCGTGCAGATTCCCGCCCGTTGTCTCCGCGGCCGGCTTGGGGAACATCACGATCCTCTTTCCATCCGGGAAGACGTCGAAATTCTGTTGGACATTCGTACGCAGAATCGCCGTGGGCGACCACTGGCGGGCCGGTGTTGCAGTGAACGAATCTCCTTGCGTGCTGTACGCCGCGGCCATGATACGGTCGTCTGACGCGATGAACAGCAGTTCATGCGTCGCCGCCGACCACGTTGGAAACTTGCCGCCCTTGGTCGAGACTTTCCACTTGCCGCCTGGCCCGGGGAAGGGGCGCACGAAGACTTCCTCGGTGCCGGATTCGTTGGAAGCGTAAGCCAGGAATTTTCCGTCGGGCGAAAACGCCGGGTCCACTTCCACGATGCCTGGATCGGCCAGGAATGCTTCGGCTTTGCCCGGTTTGGGGTGCTCGGGATCGGTCTGGTCAATAGGGAGCGTCCAGACGTCCGGCAAGCCCCCGACGCTAAGCGCGTAGGCCAGGCGCCCATCCGGCGCGAATGAGAACGGCCGCGGAAGGGTCGCCTTGTCCAAAAGTTGCTGGCGCTGGCCCGCTCCGTCGGCGCGATTCCACCACAATGCCGCGCCCTCGCTGTAGACAAGATGCTTTGAGTCGCGCGCCCACGCCACCTCGCTGTTCACTCCACCAAGAAAGGTAAGTTGGGTGGGCGTGCTGCGCTCCATATCATATACCCAAAGATCCGAGCCCTTGCTATTGGGAGCCAGATAAGCCAAGTGTTTACCATCCGGCGAAAGCCGGGGCGCGCCATAGTTCCCCGTTTGTGGGAGCAGGGGACCGGTTTTGCCGGCGGCATCCAACGTGGATATCGGATAGGACGAACCGTCCGCGCGACCGCTTAGATAAGCAAACGTTCCTGTGTTGGAGAACGTGAACTGTCCGCCGCCGTTGTTGAGCGCGGCGCTGGCGGCCACGTCGTCCAGCAGAGGCACCGGCGTACCAAGGACCACCAGGCTTCGTGGATTGAAGCCCACCGCGAACAGCGTTCCCTCATGCATGTAGACCAAATGGCCGTTCGCGTTCGCGCCGCCGGTGGGCATGTAACGCGGGAAATATCCACCTTTGATCAGGACCTTTTCTTCTCCTGTGGCGAAATCCAAAACGGCGACGTCCAGACCTTCCAAACTGGCTGCTGATAGGGAAGTGTTCACCAGAACCGCTGCGGATCCAGGCAATACCTGCGGGAAAACGTGAACCCCGGCAGTCCCTTTGACCAGCTGTGTCGATCCGCCGCTCCCCGGCATGCGCCATAGCCCCGCGATGCTGCCCAGGATGATGTTGTCGTCGTCGCCCCAACTGCCGCCCCAGATGGCGGAACCCAATGCAGCGTCAGCGACAAGCGTGATAGGGGAGCCGCCCTGCACCGCGATCTTCGAAATCCTGCCTACATTCCAAAAGCCGACCCATTGCCCGTCGGGCGAAATAAACGCTTCGTGATCCAGCACCTCATTGGTGCCCGGCAGCGGAGTCGCATTCGGCTGATTCAGGAGACGAGTGTACAACTGTTCCAGGCCGTTGGCGGCTCGAGCTGTAAACACCAAGCGAGTGCCGTCAGCGGAAAGCAGCATCGAGTTGCGAGGTGATCGCATGGCTTCCGGCCCCAGGTCCACACTAAACCGTATCAGCGCCCGATCCCCCACCGCCGGTGGAGCACTCCACACCTTCCATCCCAGAACCCCCGCGCCCACTATAGCCAGCGCCGCCACGCCCCAAGCGACTCTGGATATGTTCTGCCGGCCGGGAAGGCTTGCGGCCTGCGCGAGGTTTTCGACCCCACTCTTCGGATCCGCAAGATATTCCGCAATCGCCACCCGAGCCTCTCCAATATCCCGCAGCCGAGTGCGCACATCGCGATCCAAGCATCGCCGCAATAATCCCTTCAGCTGCGCCGGCGCGTTGAGCGCCGCGCTATCAATCGGAGCCCGCAACACGTCCGCCAAGGTATGCGAAATCGTAACCCCGCCAAACAGCCGCTTCCCCGACACCATCTCCCACAACACAACCCCGTAGGACCAAATATCCGCCCGCTTGTCCACCGGCAGCCCTGCCGCCTGCTCCGGCGACATGTAAGCAGCCGTGCCCATAATCGTCCCTGCCTGCGTCATTCCCATCGTCAACGTAGGAGAATTGTCAGCATCTCCCGAAGCCGCGGGCAAGGCCATCGCCGCTAAGCCAAAATCTAAAACCTTGACCACCCCGCCCGGAGTGATCATAACGTTTCCGGGTTTCAAATCCCGATGCACAATTCCTTTTTCGTGCGCCGCTTCCAGAGCCTCGGCAATCTGCGTGGCAAGCTTGGATGCATCCTCTGGAGGCAACGCACCGCGCCGGATTCGGTCGCCCAACGTCTCACCGGGAACCAGCTCCATCACCAGGGCGCGACCACCGTCGAACTGCACCAGCCCGTAAATCACGGCAATGTTCGGATGATTCAACGCTGCCAGAATCTTCGCCTCGCGATCGAACCGGGCCAGCCGTTCCGGATCGCTGGCCATCGCATGCGGCAGTACCTTCACCGCCACCTCGCGTTCCAGTTGCGTATCCAGTGCGCGATACACCTCGCCCATCCCGCCCGCGCCCAGCGGTCCAAGGATTTCGTATGCGCCTAGCTTGGTTCCAACAATAAGAGGCATGTGAGTTTGAATGATTCTACCTCATAACCTCTAAAAGCGACACATTAGGCATAATCCCCGCGGGGTAACGCTGGGCGCCTCCGAATGCTCCCAGGACTGCCGCTAGCGCCCCCGCAACCGTCCAATATCCCGCCGGTCTTTCTTGGAAGGCTTGGTCTCCCGCACGCCCCCCGCCTGGAACATCGCCTTGCGTTCCTCCGCCGCCTTCAGCCGGGCTACCTTGCTCGCGTCCGATTCCCGGTAAAGCAGTTGCGCCGCCGCCGCCGGTCCGCGCGTCTCGCTTAAACCCAGCACCTCGATCACGTACTCGCCGGCTTCCGATTTCACCCGCAGCAAATCCCCGGCGTGAATGTCCTTGGACGGTTTTGTCTGCTGGCCGCTAAACTCCACCCGCCCCATCTCACACGCCCGCGCCGCCACTGATCGCGTCTTGAAAAATCGCGCCACCCACAGCCACTTGTCGATTCTCATGAAGTTTCCATCTTACTGTCGCCATCTACAGGTGTACGATATCCACTGTAATGCCGTTTTCCGACCTCGCACTCTCGCGCCGTCTGGAACGCGCCGAAGGGTATGCCTGCGCGCACTTCGCATCCGCGCGCCGGCGAGCGTTTCCTGAGAGTGGCTCGGAATGGCGGGAATTCGGCGGCGCCTTCGCTGTCTTCGATGGCGTGAGCTCCCCCGCCACCCAAACCTTCGGCCTCGGCATCTTTGAAAAATTAACTCCCGCCAAGCTGGACGCCATCGAAGCTTTCTTCCTGGATCGTGGAGCACCCGTGCTGCACGAAGTAAGTCCCCTCGCTGGGGTGGAAGCGTTGGACCTGCTGTGTGCCCGCCACTACAGACCGGTAGAAATCTGCAGCGTGATGTATCGCCCGCTCAGTCCGCAAATACCGCAGCCCGCGCGCGCGGAAATCACTGTGCGCGTAATCGGCCCCGGCGAGGCTCACCTGTGGACCAGCGTCACCGTCCAAGCTTGGGCCGACAAACATCCGGAATTGCTGGACTCCCTGCTGCAGACCGCCGCCATAGCCTCAGACCGCGAGCAAAGCCTCTGCTTCCTGGCCGAAATCGACGGCCAACCCGGTGCGGCGGGCGTGTTGTGCATGCACAACGGCGTCGCATTATTCGGCGGCTCCGCCACCATTCCCGCATTGCGCCGCCGCGGCCTGCAGCGCGCGCTCATCGAGGCTCGCCTGGACTACGCCCTCGCCAGCGGCTGCGATTTAGCCATGATGGTGGCCGAAGCCGGCAGCGATTCTCAACGGAATGCCGAGCGCCAAGGCTTCCACATTGCCTACACCCGCACCAAGTGGCGGCTCTTTCAAACGCTTAGTCCACAGCCTCCAACCCCGGAGGCGGCGGATACGACGGAACGTATGAGTTAGCGCGCGAACGCCACTTCGAAGCTACTCCCAGGAAGAGCAGGGAAGCCGCTAACGACCCCAATGCTCCCCACCAGAATGGTCCCGAGTCCATCGAATTCCTGGGTTGACTCTTCTTCTGCAGGCGAACCGGACGTGCTGGGGGTTCCGTCACTGGATGGGCTAACGCCTCTGTCAGTGCTTCTTGTAAGGAATTCATAAGGGGAACATCACCTTCCGCTAAGGAGACTCCACGCCTGAAATGGTGTTACAGTTTTCTTCAATGCCCGCCGCCGACGATTCCATCTTCGCGATCACACGGCCACATCCAAACTTGATGACCTACTATGTGATCATCTCTTTGGCGACCCTGCCCGCGTTCCCCATCGTGATGCTGGTGAACTACTTCCGATACCACACCATGCGCTTTCGCTTTGACCAGGAAGGCATCTCCATGTCCTGGGGTATTCTGTTCCGCCATCAGACGGTGCTCAACTACGCGCGCATTCAGGACGTCCATCTGCGCTCCAACCTGATCGAACGCTGGTTGGGACTCGCGCGTATCGATATCCAAACCGCCAGCGGCTCTTCCAGCGCCGAGGTAACCCTGGAAGGCTTGCTGCAATTCGAAGCCGTGCGCGATTTCCTCTATTCGCGCATGCGCGGCGCTACCCGCAAGCACGAGACCGCCCATGCCGATCCTCTGGCCGACACCCTGCGCGAGATCTCCGCCGAACTCAAGGCCATTCGCCAAAACATAGAGGAGCGCGGCCGTGTTTGAATTGCTGCGCGATCCATTGCTGCGCTTCCTGCGCGTCCCTCCCTCGCCCGACCCACCGGCCGGTTCCGCCGACTCCACCCAAGTCTTCCGTGCCGCACGCAACTTCTATATCTGGTCCGTCATTATATGGTTGGTAGCGCAGACCGGCATTGCGCTGGGTGTCTCTGCTCTCATCGTGCCTGCTGCCATTGGGCTGAGTAGAAATACCCGCATGCCCGACCTGGCCCGCTTTGCCATCATGGCCGCGGGAATTGTTATCGTTTCCATTTACCTGCTGCAATTGCTGGTGACGTTCTTCGCCCTCCGCCTGGGCTACGAAATGCGCTGGTACATCGTGACCGACCGCAGCCTGCGCATTCGCGCGGGCGTCTGGTCCGTCGAGGAACTAACCATGACCTTCGCAAATATCCAGCAGATCACTGTCAAACAAGGTCCCCTGCAGCGAGTCCTGGGGATCGCCGACGTCAAGGTTGTCAGCGCGGGCGGCGCCGGGGGCGGCGGTGGCCACGGCAAACACGGGCCAGGACATAATGACGGCCACGCCGGCAATTTCGAAGGCGTCGATAACGCCAACATCATCCGCGACTTAATCCTCGACCGCCTGCGCCGCTACAAGGACTCCGGCCTGGGTGATCCCGACCATCACGACGACACTCCGCCTTCGCTCAGCGCCGCGCAAGAGGTTCTGCAAGAAACCCGCCTGCTGCGCGCCGCTACTTCGCGTTCTTAGCTCCTTTGCGCGACGACGCGCCTATCGGGATTGGCACGTTCAATGGCTCAGGCAAACCTAGTTCGATGGCAACCTTTTAGTGAAAGATGCCGCCACCCTCGTTCTCCAATCGTTTGTTGACCAGCACAAGGCCTGTCACCGTAACTCCGGCGACGATGGCAATGGTGATCCATAGCTTTCTGTGGCGCTTTGATTTTGGGACCGCTTGCGGCGCGGCCACTTTGTCGACTTGAAACTTCTTCGACTGGCTGGTCTGGAACGGCGGGACCGGTGGCGGGACTCGAAGGTCCTGCCCAAACGCGGCCGCAGCCATCAAGTGTGTGCAAATCAATGCGGTGCAAATCCAACGGGGAAACATGTGCATTCTCCTATTTTGAGTCGTGTGTATACGCTTACGCCAGCGCCAGCGCTTCCCGCATCGGGTCGACCGGTTGCGCATCGGGCGGAAGAAGCTGCAGCCCATGCAATGGTGCGGCCTCAATCATTCGCGGGATCAGATCGGGGGCGGAGGTGGCGGAACGTGCCAGTTGCTCGCAGGCGTGAAGACCTGCTCAAAGAATTTTTCGAAGCCGCCCGGCGTGAACGTAATGTGAACGAAATAATTACCGGTCCGATGACAGCGTCTTCCTGAAAATCGTCTCGACCGGCCGGGGACGATTTAGGTTGGAGTCGCAGCGCGTGCTCAGGCTTACGGACTTCTCTTGAGTGCGCCACATCGCGCCGTGCTATTCCCCTTCCGCCACGGCGCGCAGCAGGCGAAACAAAGCGCCGCGGTCTTTCCCATTCAGCGACCCCAACAACGCGCGCGCCGCCTCCATCCGCTTCTGTAAAACGAATTTGTTGATCCGCCTCCCGCGAGTGCTGAACCCCACCTCCACGACGCGCCTATCGGGATTCACCCGCTTGCGCTCCACCAGCCCTTTGGCCGCCAGGTTGTCAATCGTGTGGGTCGCTGTTCCCAGAGTCACTTTGAGGATTCCCGCGATATCGCTCATGGTCAGCGACTTCTGTTGACCTAACGCGGCCAACACTCGCAACTCCTGCGGCGAACATTCCGCCGCATCGCGGTCCTGGGGTCTGCGTTGCGGCTTGATGCGCTCCGCCAAGGCATCCAGATCCACCAGAAACGCGCGCAGTTGTTTCTCCAATGCTTTCGGAAGAGTAGGTTTATGCACGGGTTTGTTGGCTCCCCGCAGTATACTCGAGCGCCGTTGACAACTCCAGTCAAATGAGGTCCAATACTGTGATAGTTGCAGCCATGCAACTATTTAGGGGGGGAACAATATGACGCCGCGAATCCTAACACGTCGATGCACAATTCTAATTTTGGCCGCCCATCTTGGCGCGGTGGCCTTCGCGCAGAGCGGTGCCCACTGGGTAGCGACCTGGGCCTCGGCGCAGCAGCAGCCCGCCGCCGGTCGCGGTGGTGTTCCCGGCCGCGCGCCCGCCCAACCTGGAACCCCGGCGCAACCGCAAGCCGCGCCGCAAGCTCCCGCTGCCACACCAGCGGCAGCCGTCCCTGGGACCCTCAATAGCCAGACCGCCCGCATGATCCTGCGCACCAGTCTGGGTGGCAGCCGCGTCCGCGTGCAATTCTCCAACACGTTCGGCACGGCCCCGCTGGAGCTAGGCTCCGCCCACCTCGCGCTCCATGCGGCGGATTCCGCCATCGTCCCCGGCTCCGATCGCGCGCTGCTGTTCAACGGCAAGTCCTCGGCCCGCGTACTGCCCGGAGCCGTCCTCCTCAGCGACCCCGTCGACCTGGTCGTCCCAGCGCTCAGCGAACTGGCCATCAGCGTCTACGTGCCCGGCGATTCCGGCCGCGCCTCGGGACACTCCATGGCGTTGCACACCACCTATATATCCAAGGAAGGCGACACCACCGCCCAGCCCGCCATGGCCGACACCACCACCACCGCGGCTTGGTATTGGGTCTCGTCCGTCGACGTTCTTGCCCCCGCCACCGCGTCGGCCATCGTTGCCTACGGAGATTCCATTACCGATGGAGCCACCTCCACCGTCAATACCAACCATAGCTGGCCCAGCCTGCTAGCCGAGCGCTTGGCCGCCAATCCCACCACCGCCAACATGTCCATCTTGAATCTGGGTATTTCCGGCAACCGCATCCTCGGCGATGGAGCCGGCGTCAGCGCGCTCGCGCGTTTCGATCGCGACGTCCTCAGCCAGGCCGGCGTGAAATACCTGATGATCCTGGAAGGCATCAACGATATGAACGGCGCGGGCCGCGGCGGAGTCACCCTCACCGCGGACGATCTCATTGGCGCCATGAAGCAAATGATCGAGCGCGCCCATACCCACGGCATCAAAGTCATCGGCTGTACTCTAACTCCGTTTGGCGGAGCCACCGATACCGTGGAGGCCATGCGCCAGGCGCTGAATGCCTTCATCCGCACCGGCGGAGCCTTCGACGCGTTCGTGGATTTCGACAAAGTTATTCGCGATCCGGAAGATCAACGCCAATTCATCAAAGCCTACAACAACACGGATCGGCTGCATCCCAATGATGCCGGCTATAAGGCCATGGCCGACGCCGTCGACCTTGCCCTGTTCACGAAATAGCGCCCAGCCGCGTTCAACGCGTTCGCGGCCAACAGAAACGTGATCCATATGATCGGGACCCGGTATCGCAGATCAAACTGGATCACGTAATACACCAGCGGAAAAAAGATCAGCCAAGTTCCTAACATCCGCGCCGTGCCCGGCCGCTCGCGCCAAACTAGTACCAGGCCGGGAATACTCAGCACAGTCGTTACCCACACCACGACTTCGTACTGCCGGTAATCCCCACCCTCCGCGGGGAACCAAAAGTGCGCGACCCGCTGCCAGCTTAATTCGGCGAAGCGCGCCTGGTTCTCCATAATCCACTGCGCCGCGCTGTTCAGTTGTCGATCGTTGTAGGCCACCTCTCCCAGACTGCGGACCAGCATCGCCTCCTGCGCATTCACATTGGGATGGTATTGCTGATGGCACTGCGTTTCGATGTTGCCCCGCAGGCTGAAACTGGCGCAGGGATTGTTGGCCAGATGTAACTCCAGTCCCAGGTTGTCCCGCACCATCACCAAGCGGCCGAACTGCCCATAGTTCCGTACGATCCAAGGAGCCACAATGACCAACGCCCAAATCATCCGCTTGCGATCCGCGCGCAGATAATAGACCGCGAAAACTCCCAGCATCACCGGACTAAATAAAATGAGCACGCCCCACAACACGCTCACCAGGGTTTCTCGACCTCCGCGAGCGATCAACCCCGTCAGCATCGCCGCCAACAAAGCCACATAGGAGCTTTCCCAGTTGGCGAACGTCGGCACTTGCGCGAAAAGTGCGAGACATGCCGCAGTCAATCCCGTGTAAAACGTGAATCCTAGAGCTTCGGCTACCCACGGCAGCAGCGCTAGGAACAAAGCCTGCGTCAGCACTCCCATCAAAATCAAGGCCCGATAAGCCTCCAACCCGTTGCCCCAAATCTTGACGATCCCCGCCACCAAAAGTGGAAATCCGGGAGCTACGTGCGCTGTCGGACCCGTCGGCATAGCGTGAAACGGATTCGCCAGCGTCCCCGTTTGCCCCAGCGCCGTGCCCGCCGCCACCGCTTCGTCTAAAAAGAGGAAATCGTCATGGCTCGGCCACGCCCAATGTTGTGCGATCGAAAATGCAAAGAGACAACAAGCCACCAGGAGGCGCATGTACCACTTACAGTAGCAATCGTGCTTCGGCCTTTGCGCTCGCAACGCCTTTTGGGCGAACATAACCGGAATGAAGCGTTACTGGCCATTTTTGCTGCTCGCCTTCACCGCCTTCGCGCGCACCCCCAAGCTCAACATCAAACTCGCCCACAACAGCGCCATCGAACAACGCAAGCAAGCCCAAATCGAGCGCCTCGCCGAAACCTACGACCTGAAAAAGTTCACCCTGACCAAAGACATCGCCATCGACCGAGGCGTCGCCAATCATTCCAAGCCTGTCCTGACCCTGAACGCGGGATTTCTGTTCAATGACGACCGCGCCCTATCCGCCTACATTCATGAACAAGGTCACTGGCTGTTAGGCAATAACCGCTCTGAGATGCCACGCCTCTATCAGGACCTGACGCGGACCTTCCCCGGCATGCCCGCCGATTATCCGCAAGGCTCCGGCAGCGTGCAGGATTCCTATTACCACCTCGCCGTCCTCACTCTGGAATGGCAAGGCCTCGAAGAATTAGTCGGCCCCGAGCGCGCCCGCGCGGTCTTGGAATTCAAGTCCACCGATCACTACACCGAACTCTACAAAACCGTCCTGAAGAATCGCCCAGCGCTGGAAGAGATCCTAAATCGCTACCGCCTGCATTGGTAGTGGGGCAAGCCTGCAGTCCGCCGCATGCCTCAAAGAAACCGGGATATTACCAGTGCGGTAATCTAAAAAGTCGAGAGCCGCAGACAGACGCATGACGCCCGAAGACTGGCAGCAAATCGTCGAGCTATACCACTCCGCGCGAGGCCTCACTCCCCTGCGGCGCGAGCCATTGCTCGCAGGTTTGGACCCTGACGTTCGCCGCGAAGTGGAAGCTTTGCTGGCGACCTCTAGCGTCCAGGTCCAGGAAGCATTAGACCCGACATTGACCATGATTGGCGTGGGTTCCGAGCTAGGTCCCTATCGCATTGAGGCCCCGCTCGGGAAGGGCGGGATGGGGGAAGTATTCCAAGGCGTGGATACGCGCCTGGGGCGGCGGGTGGCCATCAAAATATCTCACGCGCAATTCAGCGAGCGATTCCAGCGCGAAGCGCGTGCGATTTCCTCACTGAATCATCCACATATCTGCACCCTCTATGACGTAGGAACGTCCCCGTCAGGAGTCGGCTATCTGGTGATGGAACTGGTGGAAGGCGAAACGCTGGCAGTCAAGCTGAAGCGCGGTAAGCTGGCCCTGCAAGAGACTGTCCAGTACGGGTCGCAAATCGCTGACGCGCTAGCAGCAGCGCACGCCAAGGGCATCACGCATCGTGACCTTAAGCCTGGAAACATTATGATCGCCAAAGCCGGGGTCAAGGTTCTTGATTTCGGTCTGGCGAAAGTCGAGGACGACGAACCGCTGACCGTCGCCAACGCGGTGATGGGAACTCCTGCTTACATGGCTCCCGAGCAGCGCGAAGGCAGACCGGCTGACCCGCGTGCCGACATCTACTCCCTGGGGCTGATGCTATGCGAGATGGCCACGGGCAAGCGGTTAACGCAGGGCGAAACGCCGCAGTTAAGCGGCATCCCCCAGTTCGCGCACGTGACGGAGCGGTGCCTGGAAAAAAATCCGGAAGATCGGTGGCAGTCGGCGGCCGATCTTAAAAAGGAACTGCTATGGGCTTCTGCAATTCCACAAGTCAGCTCGATGGACGATCGCGGCGCAACTAGACTCAAGCGCTGGATTTGGACGGCAGCCGGGATCGCGGTCCTGGCTGCGGGGATTGGTTGGATGGGTGGTGCTCGGAGCGCGCCCACAGCGAGTGTACGTTCGTTCCGTCTCGAAGTAAATGCGCCCCCAGGAACGGAGTTTGAACCCCTCGCTGGCGCGGCTATGTCGCCAGACGGACGGACGATCGCCTTTGTCGCGAAGTCACCGGGCGGTACTCAGTTGTGGGTGCGTGATCTGAACTCAACCATTGCCCGTGAGCTGCCTGGCACGAATGGAGCCACGTTCCCATTTTGGTCGCCCAACAACAAGGCGCTGGGATTCTTCGCTGGGGGGAAACTTCAGCGAATCGATGTTAGCGCTGGAATGCCATCGATCCTCAGTGAGGGCGTCTACGGGCGAGGCGGAACTTGGAACGAAGACGGCATGATTCTGTTCAACGCCGTGAATGACGGTCCATTAATGCGTGTGTCGGCTACCGGAGGGAAGCTGGAGTTACTGACCACTATGGATATTGCCCATCAGGAAAGCTCACACCGCTGGCCGCAATTTCTTCCTGATGGAAAACACTTCTTGTATTTCGTGCGCAGCATGGATCCAGGGCGAATGGGCATGTACTGGGCTTCGCTGGATCAACCAAATGAGAGGGTGCGCGTGCTTGAGAGTGCCTCGCACGCCGTGTACGCTCATACCCCTGGCGGACAGACGGGCCACTTACTTTGGGTGAATGATGGACACCTGTTGGCTCAGCCGTTTGATCCTGTGACCGGAAAATTGTCGGGGGAATCGGCCTCATTAGCGGAGGGGGTTGGGCAGAGCAACGTAGGCTCCATCCTTTCGGACGTGTGGGCCTCGAACGAAGGAACATTACTCTATGCGAATCGCTTGAGCGAGCTTTTCCAATTGACATGGTACGGCCGGGATGGACGTATCCAAGGAACCGTGGGACAAGCAGAAGCGTACCAGGGCTTGCGTGTTGCACCGGACGGCAAGCGCGTAGCGTTGGCACGCGCTGGGAATGTATGGCAGATTGAACTGGCGCGGGGCACGGAAACCAGGGTTACCGTCGATGGGGGCAAGGATCCCCTGGTCTGGTCCCCAGACGGGGAACGGATCGTTTACGGACGGGGAGCGCCACCTAATCTATTCGAGAAAAGCGTCACCGGCGTCCTGCCCGGAGAACGTGTCACGGATTCGCGCGATTCTCAAGGTGCATGGGATTGGTCTCGGGACGGGAGGTTTCTGCTTTTTCACACGCGTTCTAATGACATTACATCGAAGACCGCGTCAGATCTGTGGTACGTGCCTATGACTGGCGACCGCAAGCCGAGCGTTTATGTTCAAACTCCTTTCAATGAAAGGCAGCCCCGATTTTCGCCGGATGGGAAATGGGTGGCGTATATGTCCGATGAATCCGGAAGAGATGAAGTGTATGTGCAGAGCTTTCCGGAAAGTAAGCCAAAGTGGAGAGTTTCGAAGAAGGGCGGTACCGACGTTCGGTGGAGCAAGAACGGAAAGGAGTTGGTCTACCTTGCATCCGATGGGTGGGTCATGGCGGTCCCGGTACACGGCGTCTCCGCCGGGTTGGAGTTTGGCTCACCCACGGAGCTTTTCAAGTTAGACGGTT
Source organism: Acidobacteriota bacterium (assembly GCA_039931205.1). GTDB lineage: Bacteria > Acidobacteriota > Terriglobia > Bryobacterales > Bryobacteraceae > Palsa-187. The sequence continues at coordinate 33,572 of JBDTSJ010000015.1, read as the reverse complement.
CCATTCCGAGGCCAAGCGACGGAACGGTGCCCCTGGACTTAACGCCGGATGGGGAGCGATTCTTGGGACTTGCCCGCGTCGGTGATGCACGTCGGGGAATGACGGTGATTACAGACTGGCATCAGGAGTTTAACAGCGCCAGGGCCGCGACCAGGAACTGAAATACCGAAAACCAAACCCATTTGTAAGTCGGCCCGGGCTATCTGAAGCCTTTGCGTCCCATAAGTTGCATTCCGCCGCCAACTCCGTCAGTATTGCTTCTGAGGATGAGACAAACTATCTGGATCTCCGCAGCCGCCATGGTCGCCGCCGGCATCATGATCGCCCAGGCCCCCGCCGTTCCCGGCCAACCCAAAGCCCAGCCTAAAGGAGCCAAAGCAAAAGGCAAAGCGGATTCCGCGCAAAGCCCCGCCTCGCGCCCCCCTCCGCAAACCGTAACCCCCCAGTCCTATCCTGCCGAGCAAATCCAAGCCGGCGCGGGCCGCTTCAGTTCCCAATGCGGCTTCTGCCACGGCCGCGACGCCACAGGCGGAGAGACTGGACCCGACCTCACCCGCTCTGCTCTAGTCGCCGAAGACACCCGCGGCGATAAACTCGGACCCTTGCTGCGCACTGGCCGCCCCGACCGCGGCATGCCCGCCTTCGAACTCAACGCCACCGACCTGGGCGCCATCGTAGCCTACGTCCACGATCAGAAAACCAAATTCGAAACCCTGGGCGGAGGACGCCGCGACGTCGATGTCGCAGACTTGGCTACCGGCAACGCCGAGGCTGGCCGCCGCTTTTTCAGCGGAGCCGGAGCCTGCTCCACTTGCCACTCCGCCACCGGCGATCTCGCCGCCATCGGAACTCGCTTTCAGGGCTTGGCACTGCTCCAGCGCCTGCTCTATCCCAACGGCCGTCCCGCGCCCGCTGCGCCCAAGGTCACCTTCACGCTCGCCTCCGGCCAGAATGTGATCGCCTCCTTGGCCGCCCAGGACGAGTTCTCCATCACCGTCTTCGATCCTCTGGGCGCGCGCCAGACCTACGCGAAAAGCGCCGTCAAATTCAAAATCGACGACCCCTTGTACGCCCATTTCGAGCAATTGGCGAAATACACCGACAAGGACATGCACAACGTCTACGCTTACCTGGAAACATTGAAATGAAAACCCTCGGATTAGCAGTCGCCCTCGTCGCTGTCGGCATCGGTGCCGCGTCCGCCCAAAGCATCGACCCCAAGGAATTGCTCAACCCGTCGGCCGATAGTTGGCTCACATATCACGGCGATTATTCCGGCCGCCGCCACACCGCTCTCTCTGAGATCACACCCGCCAACGTCGGCGAGCTCAAACAAGTCTGGCGCTTCCAGACCGGTCAGAATCAAGCCATCAAGGCCACGCCGATTCTGGTCGACGGAGTCCTTTTCATCACCACGCCGGATAACATCTGGGCCGCCGATGCCCGCACCGCGAAGGAACTCTGGCATTACACTTACCCGCCCAACAGCGCCTTCCACATCGGCCATCGCGGAGCCGCCTTCTATAAGGACAACGTCTATCTCACCACCCCCGACTGCCACCTGATCGCCCTCAACGCCAAGGACGGCAAGGTCAAATGGGACGTGATCATTGCCGATTCCAACAAAGGCTATTGGTCCACCAACGCGCCGCTTATCGTCGGGAACCACGTCATGGTGGGCGTCTCCGGCGATTTCGATAACGTGCCCGGCCAACTGAAATCCGTGGATGCCGACACCGGCAAGACTCAATGGATTTTCTACAGCACCCCGCCTCCAGGCGTCTCCGAACCGAAAAGCGGTGGAGCCACCGGCGGCCAAATGTGGACCACCGGCACCTACGATCCCGCTCTCAATCTGGTCTTCGTCGGCACCGGCAATCCTACGCCGGTGTTGAACGGACCCGTCCGCCCGGGTGACAATCCCTGGACCTGCAGCATCGTCGCGATCAATCCCGACACCGGAAAATTAGCCTGGGGCTTTCAAGCCTCCCCTCACGACACCCACGATTGGGATGCCAACGAAGTCCCCGTGCTTGTCGACGCCGACTTCAACGGCCAGCCTCGCAAAATGCTCATGCAGGCCTCCCGCAACGGTTACTTCTTCGTGCTCGACCGCACCAATGGCAAAAGCCTGCTGACCGTTCCCTTCGCCGCCGTCAACTGGGCCAAGGGTATCGATAAGGATGGCCGCCCCATTCCGAATCCCGCCAAGGAGCCCTCGAAAGACGGCGTCCTGGTAGCCCCCAACGAAGGCGGCGCCACCAACTTCCGCCCCCCCAGCTTCGATCCCAAGACCGGTTTGTTCATCGTCAGCGCCACGGACGGCTACGGCATCTATTTCTTCAAGCCCGAACACGGAGCCTACGGTTGGGCCGGCGCCGACTATACCCTCACAGGTAAGTCATTCCTGCGCGCCATCGATTATAAGACTGGAAAGATCGTCTGGAACCACCCCATCGGCGACGGTGGCGGAACCGCGGGCGTCCTCACAACCGATAGCGGCGTTACTTTCAGCGGCGACAATCCCGGTAATGCCATGGCCTTCCGTACCAGCGACGGCGCCACGTTGTGGCACGCCAATATCGGCCGCGTACAAAACGGCCCCATCTCATATCAGTTGGATGGTAAACAGTATGTAGTGATGGCCGGTGGCAGTTCCCTGTACGCCTTCGCCCTTCCATAAAAGGAGACTTACCGTGTTGAAATCAGCGCTCGCCCTGTTGGCTTTTGCTAGTCTATCCTTCGCCGCCGACCCCATTCGCGTCATGCTGCTGGATGGCGAAAGCGGAGGCCCATATCATAAGTGGAAACAGGTCACCCCCGTACTGCAGAAGCAGCTGGAAGAAACCGGCCTCTTCAAAGTGGACGTGGTGACCGCCCCTCCAGCCGGCGCCGACTTCTCTACTTTCAAGCCCGACTTCAGCAAGTACGCCGTCGTTGTGTGGAACTACGATGCCCCCGATGACCGCTGGTCCGCCGACCTCAAAACATCCTTCGAGCAATACGTTCGCGGTGGTGGAGGCTTCGTCAGCGTCCACGCCGCCGACAACGCATTCCCCAACTGGCTGGCATTTAACGAAATGAACGGGATCGGCGGCTGGCGCGGCCGCAATGAACAATCGGGCCCCTATTGGTATTACAAGGACAACAAGCTGGTCTCCGATCCCGCCAAAGGCTCCGCCGGCGCCCACGGCCAGCGCACTCCCTTTCAAGTGGCTGTCCGCACCGACCACCCCATCACCGCCGGCTTGCCGAAACTCTGGATGCATCAAGGGGACGAGCTCTACGCCAAACTCCGTGGCCCCGGAAAGAATATGACGGTCTTAGCCACCGCATTCTCCGATCCCGCCAACGCCGGCTCCGGTCACGATGAGCCCGTCCTGATGACCATCGCCTTCGGTCAGGGCCGCGTATTCCACACCGCCATGGGCCACGACATCAACGCCCTCAGCTCCGTGGATTTCGTTGTAACCTTCCAGCGCGGAACCGAGTGGGCCGCCACCGGCAAGGTAACCCAAAAGGTGCCCGCCAGCTTCCCCACAGCAACCTCAGTAAGCTACCGCTCCGACCTGGCCGCCATGGACCCCGCCTACCCCAAAGGCCTGAATCCCCTGGACCGCTAGCAGGCCCGTGGACCAGGCTTGCAGGCAGTTGCATGCGCACAGCGCCCAAACGAACGTGGACTTGATCCAAGCAATTTACTCCGAAACCTGGATTTGGCATCCCCTGATCCAGCCCCAGAGTCTGCTCGCGCTACATGCTTCCTGAAGCGAAAGCAGACGCCGTAGCGCGCGCGCTGCATGACGCGTTTGGCGTACCCACCTTTGAAGACATCAGGATGCTGACCGCGGGACAGAGCGGGGCCCTCGTCTTTCGCATCGTCGTGCGAGGCTCCCCCTACCTGCTACGCGTCGTCAAGGATACCGGGGACGCTGTCGGCCCTGGCCGAGGAGATCAGACCAACCACTTTACCTGTATGAAACTCGCGGCCGAGGCTGGCATTGCGCCCTGCGTCTGGTACACCAGCCTTGAGGATCGTGTTTCCATCACCGATTTCGTGGACGTAAAACCGTTTTCGCGCACCGAGGCTCTGGCCCGCTTGCCCTCCACGCTTCGCACCCTGCACGCGCTGCCGCCTTTCCCGCTCATGCGGACCGGCACCTACCTGGCCAATATGGATGGCTTCGTTCGAAGATTCCTGGCCGCAAAGACTCTGCCGGAGCCTGAAGCAGAAAAACTCTCCCTCGCCTACGAACGCGTGGCCGCCGCATACCCGCGTGACGGCTCCGACACGGTCTCGAGTCACAACGATTTGAATCCCGAAAATATCCTCTTTGACGGCGACCGCCCCTGGTTGGTGGATTGGGAAGCCAGTTTTCAGAACGATCGCTATCTGGATCTCGCCGTGGTCGCGAATTTTGTGGTCACCAATGACGCCGAGGAAGAGTCCTATCTCCGAAAATATTTCGGCGAAGCGGCGGGAGACTACCGGATGGCGCGATTCTATCTTATGCGTCAGCTGCTGCATGTGTTCTGCCCAGCTGTCTTATGGCTGTTGAACCGGGAAGGGAAGCCGATGGATTCCACTGCCAAGGCGCCCGATTTCCGCGACTTCCATAACCGCCTCTGGGCGCATGAAGTCAATCTGGCTGCCAAGGAAACCAAACAGCAGTACGCCAGGGTTCACATCAACCAGATATTGCAGAATATGCAAACCGCAAGATTCGAGGACGCCCTACGAATCGTCTCTCAGCGGGCTTCCGGATAACGCCAGGGGATTCCGGGATGTACCCGAACACCATCGGAGCCTAGCGATGCTGGCAACTCGATTGAGCAAGAAGTGGTCGCTTCCGGATTGCCGTGCCACAAACCGAAGAACCCACACCAAATGAGGTCATGCGCGGTCCCCACTCGGCTGCACCTGGAAACCGGAGCGGCTACTTCGCCAACCCCGCGCGCCAATCGGTGTCAACAGTAACTGCCGTGGAGCCAGCGACCGGCATTGCCATCAGGAAGCGCTGTCCGTCACGGGAGACTTGAAAGCGCATATTGGGGGGGACCTCAAACAGCGCCTCCGGCTTTCCTGTTGTTACTGACGTATCAGATAGGCGGATGGGCACAGCCATAACCTTGGTGCCCTGGCGATAGAACAACTCCTTGCCGTCGCGCCTCCAAATAGGCCACTCGCCGCTTTCAATTGAGATTTGCCACCGCCCTTTTCCCGCTGGAATCGATTCGATGAAAATCTGGTTCTGGCCGGATTCATCGGAGGTGTACGCCATCCACCGGCTGTCAGGCGAGAACATGGCATAGAACTCGTTGAAACCAGATTGGCGATAGGAGAAGGGTTTGCGGTCACCTACAATTGCCGCCATCCAGTTGTTAACCTTGGTCCCATTGTCTGACGCGAACGAACTGAGCTTCCCGTCCTGGGACCAATCATAGATTAAGCATCTACAGTTATTCTTGTACAGAAACTCATTTTCTCCAGAGCCGTCGGCGGCCCTCAAATAATGCTTGCCATCCTTATCGGTCCAGAGGATCTTCCGCCCTTCCGGTGACCAGAGGCCTCCGGAAGATCCCTCGAAGGTAAACCGCGTGAACGTATTGCGACTGAAATCCGCAATCCATAAATCGACTTGACTTGCTCCCGCAACCGGGACGATGGCCTGAGAGTCGTTCGGAGAGAGCCGAATCGTCGGGTTTGAGGACGAACGGTAGGGTTGACCGGCATCCTGCAGTCTCTTGCCGGCCCGATCAAGCCACGTCAGCGCGACCGTTGCGGTAGTCCCCCGTCTGAACGCCAAAACCCCGTTCGAAGAGGCGGTAAATTGACCATTGCCGATACTGTCCAGGTCACTCGTGCGCGCCGCGACAGGAATTGCATCGCCCGTCAGTTCCAGCTTGTCGGGGTTGAACGACTGGGCTAACAATGTCCCCTCACGAACAAAGAGCAAGTGGCCGGGTAGTCCGGGCTTTGCAGCTGGTACGTAGCTTGATACGGCAGCATCGGGCAGTATCTGTGTCGGCTTACCTCCATCCAACGATCCGACAAATACCCCATCGCGGCGCCGGTATAAGAAACGCCGATCAGCCAGCCATGTCGGCCAATTTCCCTCATGATCGTCGATCTTTGTGGGCGCGCCGCCGGACGATGGGATTCGAAAGAGACCGCTTCCCGTCGTGAGTAGTATGACGCCGTCGTCGAACCAGACTCCGCCTGAATAGCCTGCCGGCCCTTCCGCCAATAGGACCGGGGGCCCGCCGCCTCGCGCAATCTTGTACAATTTGTCCGCTGAACTAAAACCGATGTACTCGCCATCACGAGACCAAAACACGGCCCCTGGTCCGGGGGTATCCGTCAGCAAGCGTGTCTCGAGTCCGTCGAGCGATCGAATCCAGATCTTGCGCGTAAACGCTTCCCCCGTGACGAATGCGAGGAATCGGCCATCCGGGGATAACTGAAAATTACTCATCGCGCCCTCCGGCGGCGCGATCTGGACGGTGATTCGCGGATGACCGGGTGGGGTCTCGCTGAAATGGACGAATCCCAATGCGACGATGCCGACTAACAACACTGCCGCCGCCCATGGAATCAGGCTCAGCTTCGCGAGGCGGCTGGCATCGTTTACAGAGTCCGCTGGAGCTTCGTCCAACGCGAAACGGACGTCCTCCATTGAGTACCAGCGTTTGCGCGGATCTTTGCGGAGGCAGCGCTCGATCACCGGGCGAAGACGCGCTGGGACTGCGTCCAGCTTTGGCTCCTGATTGATCACCGCCGCCAGCACTTCCGCCACATCCGCGCCCGGGAACGGACGCTTTCCGGTGACCATTTCACACAGCATCACGCCGAAGGACCAGATGTCGGAGCGACGGTCGAGTGTATTCCCCCGGGCTTGTTCCGGGGACATATACGCGGCTGTCCCTAAAATCATGCCGCCCACCGTCGGGCCCATGGTCAACGTGGGTGCGTCCTCAGGATCTCCGGCCGCGGTGACTGGTTCATCCGTCAGCGCCTTTGCCAAACCAAAGTCCAAGATCTTGACGACTCCTTCGTGCGTCACCTGCACATTGGCTGGCTTTAGATCGCGATGGATGACTGGCTTGGCGTTGTCATGAGCAAACTCCAAGGCGTCGGCGACTTGCTTCGCGTAACCGATTGCCGTCTCAAGCGGAATCGGCCCGCCCTTGATGATATCCGCGAGCGTTTTGCCCTCGACGAGTTCCATCACTATGGCTCGGACACCATCTTGTTCCTCTAATCCAAGGATCTGCGCGATGTTGGGATGGTTCAGCGCGGCCAGTACTTTAGCTTCGCGGTCGAATCGGGCCAGGCGTTCGCGATCGCTCGCAAATGCATCTGGAAGGACTTTGATCGCCACTTCCCGGTCGAGCGTGGTGTCCTTGGCGCGATACACCTCGCCCATGCCTCCTTTGCCAAGGGGGCCGGTGATCTCGTAGGGACCGAGCCGAGTTCCACGTGCAAGAGGCATAGAGCGTCGAAACAATTGTACCCTGCGAAAGTGTCGGCGACAGGATCATTCCTGTATCAGGGCGAGTCCGGGAACCGTAACCCAGAAGGGCGCCGATCTCAAGATCGAGATTCCTGCCATCGGTGGCGCCTACGAGGCCAAACTCTCGGACGCCAATACTCTCACCGGCACTTGGAACCAGGGGCAACCCTTTCCCCTGAACCTCCTGCGCGCCACGCCCGAAACCGCATGGGTGATCCCCGATCCTCCGTCTCGCGCGCGGAAGTGGCATAATTGTTCGGACTTCGTTGGGGAGGATTCACAAAATGAAACTGAGCATTCGCAACACCGCGCCCGCCGCACTCTGCTTCGCCGCGGTCTTGATTCCTGCGCTGATCATTGCACAAGCCCCGGCTCCCAAAGGAGCCCCGCCCGCCGCCGCCCCCGTGCCCGCCACGCCGCTCCCGTGGGCCTACCCCACCAGCGCGCCCACGCCCCCCGCGCCCCCCAACACCGACCCCACGCTCAAACACGTCCCCAATAGCACCAAAGGCTTCACCCAGGCCCAGATCACCGACGGCTTCAATCCCCCCGATTGGCACCCCGAAGACCACCCCGCCATGCCCGATATCGTGGGCCACGGCCGCCGCCCCGACATCCGAGCCTGCGGCTTCTGCCATCTCCCCAACGCCCAGGGCCGCCCCGAAAACTCCAGCCTCGCCGGACTCCCCGCCGCCTACATCGAACAGCAAGTGACCGACTACCGTACCGGAGCCCGCAAAAGCGCCGAGCCCAACATGGGCCCGCCCGCCAACATGCTGAAGCTCGCACAGGTCACGAACGAAGCCGAAGTGAAAATCGCCGCCGAGTATTTTTCCAAACTCACATACAAGCCCTGGATCAAAGTGATGGAAGTGAAAACCGTCCCCAAGACCCGCGTAGCCACCGGCATGCTGATCCCTCTGGCAAACACCAGCGAGCCCATCGGCCAGCGCATCATCGAAGTCCCCTCCAACGTGGAAGAGACCGAAGCCCGCGATTCCCACTCTCCCTTCATCGCCTACGTCCCCATCGGCGCAGTGAAGAAGGGCGAAGCCCTCGCCACGAAAGCGTCCGCTAAAACCATCCAGTGCGCCATCTGCCACGGCGAAGGATTGAAAGGTTTAGGCAACGTCCCGTTCCTGGCCGGCCGATCCCCCAGCTACATCGTCCGCCAGATGTACGACATCAAATCCGGCGCCCGCCACGGCGGCTACAGCCCGTTGATGAAAGCCGTAGTGGAAAAACTAACCAACGAAGACATGGTAGCCATAGCCGCCTACACAGCTTCGCTAAAACCCTAGAGTAGAGTCGGCCGCGACCGTCCTACAGAATCACAACGGACCCAGAGTACCGAGTCCCCGCAGCCAGCTCCTTCTGCCCCGTATCAAACGTAGCCACCTGCCCGCGGTAACGCTGCGCCAGCAGCAGGAGTTGCATATCCGCAATCTGGTTCGCGCCTATCAATCGAGCCCTCTGCGTATCGCTCAAGCCCCGCAAATCCGCATCCACCGGCCAATACGCATGCTGCGGACTCCGGCAGTCCGTCTCCAGCCCAGCCAAAGCCCTGCGCACCGCATCGCGTGAACCACCCAGCGTCCGGCTCGCAACCCGCAGGAATCCCCCTTGCGTCAGCGCGCAAGTCGCCCACAACCGTCCCGGCTCTTTCCGGAACCACGAGTGCGCCCGCTGATGCAGAGTGTGTACCGGGAACGCAAGCGCCACCAGAAGGTTAACGTCGAGGAGAAAACGCACGTCGATACTCTTCCTCGTGTCCCTCGTTTTCTAACTTCTGGACCTTTTCATTGGTCAGCGCCGGCGCACCGGATGGAAGGTCAAAAATCACCCATCCGTTCTTGGTCTTCAACTGAGGAAGATTCTCCGCGCCTCGATACACCAGGTCCGAAGCCGCCTGCCCCAGCGAAATCTCCCGAGCTTCCGCATACCTCTTGATCACCAACAAGGCATCTTCATCGATGTTAAGAGTAGTTCTCATTTGATGCTATTCTATCACCTCTGATCGCATCACCCCAAAACTCCAAAGCAGTTCCTATCGGTGTGCATCGGTGTTTATCGGTGGCCCAAATTTGAGAACCCCAAGCCCCCACCAAAGCCCCTACAATCCAAGGAAGACATGGTAGCCATATCCGCCTACACAGCTTCGCTAAAACCCTAGGCGCGTTTACACAAACTAATTGTCCGCCGCGTCCCGCCGCTTCAAAGCGGAACCGCTGGATCAGGGAAGGGCGCACTCACCATCGACCCATACCATTACGTTCCCCGCTGTCTCAATCCGCCAACTCCAGCCCCTTCTCCTCCAGCAGAGAGAGAAATCGATCATCTATGACAATGGTCTTTGTGCCGAATCAATCCTCAAGGTAGGAACGGCTGAGGCCTTACTTAATCATTTCTATCAGATTCAAAGGTTGCGCCAGTACGTGCATACCCTGCGGCGTGCGACCTGTTTCGAAGACCGTCTTCCAGAAGTTGTTGTTTTATTTACCGCCGAATACGGTTTCCGATAAATCACGGTTGACCCAGAGAGGCAGAGAGACCAGATTGCGCAGGAACTTGGCAATGTTATCCCAGACCTGTTCTGGAAAAGGATATTGAAACAATCGTTCCTGTGGATCTGGTTTGCCGAGCATGATGAAGTATTGTCGGGCAATCTGGCCCACATAGCTCAGCCAATTGTAGACGATCTCCTCCTTGCTCATTCGGAAAGCACGCAAGTGTGCATGCGGGTAGTTCTTCCCCTTCTGCAAACTGCTTTCGATTTTGTCAGTGCCAATTTCCGGATCGAACTTGTCGGTGTATATTTCCTGCGCGATCAGGTTCATCAGTCGTAGGATTTGGCGGCGTTCCAAGTCCCGTGGGTTCTCGCCTTCTTCCATCCGGTAGTTGAGCGGCGTTTCAAGCACTTCCTGATATACAAAGAAGGAGTAGAACGTCTTTTCTATCGTGCTGTAGGACAGTGGGCGCTCCTTGCCGCGCCCACCTAAGTCGATAAAATCCATGAGCTTGTTCTCTGGATCAGATGTTACGCCATTACGCAACGCATCGAGGATGAAGCGCTTTATCTCTCGCGACTGGCCCTTGAAGTGATTCACCAAGTCTCGCTCTGAGAAATCGATATCATCCTCAGCGCGCCCATTTTCGCTTTGGAACCGTTGAATACGGTCCTGATAAAGTGCGCTTCCCAGGTGTCGTTGGATGGATTTGTCGAAAGCAACCTGCTTAAGAGTGGTACCCGCGTTCGTGTTTGTCGTGATGAGCGTATCGGGATCAGGGTCGATGAAAACGCGCACAGGCAAGCTGCGCACTCCAAGCATTATTTGAGCGGCCGCTTTGTGCTGCCCATCGAAGACATGGATCGCACCAAGGCCGTCTTTGGACTTGATCCAACCCAATGAGACGTGCAACTGCGGTCGTTTCTGGTGGAATTCCTCGACCAGCTTCGAAATGTTGGCTCCGATCGAGCGCGGGTTGATGTGGTCGTCATGGGCCAGATACTGGATGGGCATTCTGGCAAAGAAATAACGGAACCCGCTCAGATCATCTTCGTACACTGGGACAGAATAAAGTTCATTGTCGCCTAGGGCATCCAGGCTGTAGGTCAACTTGTTCCCTTCCAGCTTGAAGCTAAGGTCGTGGTTCCCTCCACCGGCCTTAATAAGGAGGTCCCCGAGATTGGGGCTGCGGTTTTCGACCTCCAAATCTTTCTTCAATCGGGAAAAGCGATGGAGGATGCGCGCCACTTCCAGATGGGACGCCTGTTTAGAGCGATTGCAACTCGCATGCACCAGCGCAAAATTGCTCTGATCATCTTTACCTCCGACCTTTAGTGGTACGACATGATCAATGTCAATTGAGTTCTTGTGAACCGTCAAATCCACTGCCGCCTCGCATATGAAACAGTGCCCCTTCTGCGTATTGTGCAGTTTGACGATCATCTGGTAGCGGTCTTCAGGCTTCTGACGTGCGAGATAGAGAGAACTCATTGGTTCAGTGTATGCTCGGAACCTCTCCCCACGCATTAAGGGGCTTTGAGAATCGCTTAAGAATCCCATGTGACTACTGGCGGTGATGAGGGGGAATTGACCGCAAGATGCAGATCGCAGTCCGTTGCCGAAGGCGTTTTTTGGGTCCACTTCCACTACGTTCCCCCCTATCTCACTCACTCAACTCCAACCCCTCCCACAACATCCCCAAGCACCCCCGCCAAAACCTTCCCAGCGCATGCAATCTGTAAAGACGCCCATGCGAATCCCGCCCACCACCCCGCCCCCCCGCCGCGACCCCCGAAAATTACGGAACGAACCCAACGCCCCGCCGAAAACCTCACGAATTTGACGGAACGAACCCAACCACCCCAATTCATTTTTCCTATGCCCCCTATTAACGCTCCCGACTTGCCGACCCGCAACCCAAAACGCTACCTTAAATACAGGTAACCCACCTGCATGCTCAAGACAAAAACCGAAGCTCCTGACGACCTCAACCCACTGGAAACCTCTGAATGGGTAGAAGCCCTCGACGAAATCATCGACGAGGCGGGGCCTGACCGCGCCAGCTATCTCATTGAACGCTTGATGGAACGCGCCGCCAATCTCGGCGTCCAGGTTCCCCTCCGCTGGAACACTGCCTACATCAACACCATTCCGCCTGAAGAAGAACTGGCCTATCCCGGCGATCGAGCCATGGAACGTAAGATCAAGAGCTATGTGCGCTGGAACGCCACCGCCATGGTCATCAAGGCCAATAAGTACGACGCCGGCATCGGAGGCCACCTCGCCACCTACGCCTCGCTCGCCACCATGCTCGAAGTCGGCTACAACCACTTCTTCCGCGGCAGTTATCCCGGAGCCAACGGCGCCAAACTGCCCGGCGACTTCGTGTACTTCCAAGGTCACGCCTCGCCCGGCGTCTACGCTCGCGCCTTCCTCGAAGGCCGCTTGAGCGAAGAACACCTCAACAACTTCCGCCACGAACTTCGCGACCATCCCGGCCTCTCCAGCTATCCGCACCCCTGGCTGATGCCCGATTTCTGGCAGTTCCCCACCGTATCCATGGGCCTCGGCCCCATCGGAGCCATCTACCAGGCGCGCTTCATGCGCTATCTCGAGAATCGCAACATCATCCCGAAAACCGCCCGCAAAGTCTGGGCCTTCTTAGGCGACGGCGAAACAGACGAGCCTGAATCCCTCGGCGCGCTCACCCTCGCCAGCCGCGAGAAACTCGACAACCTGATCTTCGTCGTCAACTGCAACCTGCAGCGCCTGGATGGTCCCGTGCGCGGTAACGGCAGCATCATTCAGGAACTCGAAGCCGCCTTCCGCGGTGCCGGCTGGAACGTCATCAAATGTATCTGGGGCCAAGGCTGGGATGACCTGCTCGCCCGCGACGCCAGCGGCTTGTTGATCAAGCGCATGCACGAAGTGGTGGATGGCGAATATCAAACCTACCGCGCCAACGACGGTGCCTACCTGCGCAAGGAATTCTTCGGCAAGTATCCCGAACTGCTCAAACTCGTCGAGCACATGTCCGACGACGAACTGTGGAGCCTCCGCCGCGGCGGCCTCGATCCTATCAAGGTCTTCAACGCCTATCGCAAGGCCATGCTCACCACCGGCGGGCCTACGGTCATCCTCGCGAAGACCGTCAAAGGCTACGGCCTGGGCGAAGTCCTGGAAGGCCGCAACACCGCCCATCAAACCAAGAAACTGGGCGACGGCGATCTGCTCAAAATCCGCGACCGCTTCAGCCTGCCGCTCACCGATGAGCAGGCCACCCACCTCGATTTCATCAAGCCCTCGGAAGACTCGCCGGAGATGAAGTATCTCCGCCAGCGCGTCGCTACCCAAGGCGGTTCTCTGCCGTCCCGCGTCGTGAAGCCCATCGAAATCAAAGCTCCGCCTCTCGAAGCTTTCCAGGACACCCTGGGCGGCTCCCGTGGACGCGAAGCCTCTACCACCTCCGCCTTCGTAGCCGTACTAAAGGCCTTGCTCAAGTCCGACATCAGCAAGATGGTGGTTCCCATCGTCCCCGACGAAGCCCGCACGTTCGGCATGGAGTCGCTCTTCCGCGAATGCGGTATCTACGCCAGCCAGGGCCAAAAATACAAGCCCGTCGATTCCAATGTGCTGCTGTACTACAGGGAATCGCAGGACGGCCAGATTCTGGAAGAAGGCATCACCGAAATGGGTTCGATGTCTTCGTGTCTGGCTGCCGGAACTGCGTACGCCAACCATGGCGTGCCCATGATTCCGTTCTACATTTATTACTCCATGTTCGGCTTCCAACGCGTGGGCGACATGATTTGGGCCTTCGCGGATTCTCGCGGCAAGGGCTTCTTGCTCGGCGGCACCTCCGGCCGCACCACTCTTTCCGGAGAAGGCCTGCAACATCAGGACGGCCACTCTCCCGTGCATGCGTCCACCGTGCCCACCTGCGTTACTTACGATCCTGCCTATGCCTACGAACTGGCCGTCATCATTCAGGACGGAATCAAGCGCATGTATGAGCTGAACGAGGATCGCTTCTATTACCTGTGCGTCTACAACGAAAACTACGTGCAGCCCCCCATGCCCGAACGTCCCGGCATCGTGGAAGGCATCCTCAAAGGCATCTATAAATATCAAGCTGCCTCCAGCGGTCCCGCCGTGGCGCAGTTATTTGGCAGCGGCTCCATCCTGAACGAAGCCATCAAGGCGCAGGGCATCCTGGCCGAAAAATATCAGATCGCCGCGGATGTGTGGTCCGTCACCAGCTACAACGAACTCCGCCGCGACGCTCTGGAAACCGAGCGCTGGAACCGCCTGCATCCGGCCGAGCCCGTTCGCACTCCCCACATCGTCAAGGCGCTCGAAGGCGAACGCGGTCCCATCATCGCCTCCAGCGATTACATGAAGGCCGTCCCCGACCAGTTGTCCCCCTGGCTGGGCGCGCGCCTGAATACACTAGGCACCGACGGTTTCGGAAGAAGCGAAAATCGCGAGTACCTGCGAAAGTTCTTCGAAATCTCCGCCGAAGCCATCGTTCAGGCAACGTTGTCCGCCCTGGCCCGCAACGGCACCATAGACCCGCAAATAGCCGCGTCCGCCGTAACCGAAATGGGCTTCAACCCCGACTCCCGAGACCCGTCCCGTCTGTGACAATTTTCTTATCCGTGTGGATCCGTGTGCATCCGTGGCCAATAACCTAAAACAAGCCGCCGCCGAAGCCGCGACATCTCTAGTAACCGATAACATGATCGTAGGCCTAGGCACCGGCTCCACCGCCTGGTTCGCCGTAGAAGCCCTGGGCCGCCGGGTAGCCGCCGGTCTAAGCATCATCGGCATCCCCACGTCCGAAGCCACCGCCCAACAAGCCCGTAGCCTAAACATCCCCCTGGCCACCCTAGCCGAACACCCCGAAATCGACCTGGCCATCGACGGAGCCGACGAAATCGTTCCCGGCCCCCTGCACCTCACCAAAGGCCGGGGCGGGGCACTGCTCCGCGAGAAACTGGTCGAGGTCGCCGCAAAACAACTCCTGATCATCGCCGACGAATCCAAAATAGTCGATCACTTAGGTTCCAAAATGCCGATCCCCGTCGAGGTCATACCCTTCGGCTGGCAATCCACGGCGAAGCGCTTGGAAGCCCTGGGAGCCCGCGTCGCCCACCGCGCCGGCTTCACCACCGACAGCGGCAACTACATCGTCGACTGTGTCTTCGCCCCCATCCTCGACCCGGAAACCTTGGCTCAGAACATCAAGTCCATCACCGGCGTAGTCGAACACGGCATGTTCCTCGGGATGGCCACGCAAGTGTTCCTGGGCGTCCCCGGCGGCGTCAAAGTACTCACGCGTACTAGTACAAAACCACTCTAGATTCTGTTGGAACATCTTCCACGATCCAGTCTCATACCAGTGGAGGATTTACGCATGAAGCTGAATGTACTTGCGCTGGCGATCGCCGCATCTTTAGGTTCGCTGAGTTTAACTGCTGCACCCTTGACCTACGTCGGAGGGCTCTCCGGAGCCAATGAAGTCCCAGCCAGCGGTTCGCTCGGGTCGGGTTACGCGGTTGTCGTGTTTGACCCCGCGGCGCACACCCTGAACGTCTTCGTGTCGTTCGTGGGCCTCACCGGTAATACCACAGCCTCGCACATCCATTGCTGCACGGCTCCCGGATCCAACACCGGAATCGCCACCGAGGTTCCCTCATTCAGCAATCTTCCGCTCGGGGTGACTTCCGGAAACTTTGTCCAGACCTACAACACCATCCTTGCGGCCACCTATAACCCGGCGTTTGTTACCGCCAACGGTGGCACGGCCGCATCCGCGGAGGCCGCTTTCGCCGCGGGCCTGGCTGGCGGCAACGCCTACCTGAATGTCCATAGCAGCTTTAAAGCCGGCGGCGAACTGCGAGCCAACCTGGTGGCCGCACCGGAGCCAGGGACGTTGGGTCTGACAGGACTTGCGCTAGCGGGCGTAGCGCTGTGGCGGCGCAAGCGCTTAGCGCTGTCCGCCTAGTAGTCCGCCCAACATGCTGCCGGCTTGCGACATCCAATCGTCGCCCTCCGGCAGCGTGCCTTGCGGCGATAATTTGTCGATCACCTGGGGCAGCAATTCCGTCATGTGCGCCTGTGCCGTGCCGATGTTGGTCCCCAGCATCTTCGCGAAGTTGGTCATCTGCTCGGCCGAGAATATCCCGCCCAACTGCTCCGCGGAGACCGGCAGATTCTGGCCGGTGCCGATCCACGAACCGACCACGTCGCCCAGACCGCTATGCCGCAATTGTGTCACCAGCCCGTTTAACCCGCCTTCTCGTTGCGACAGCATTTGCAGCAGCCCCTCCAGAGGATTGGGAACTCCCGCCGCCTGGCCACTGGCCGTGCCACCCATCATTCCCGTTACCGTCTTCAGGATGTCCATTGGTTCATTGTAGGGTTTTATTGTAGGGGTTCCTACTCGTAGCGCAGAGCCTCGGTTGGATTCAGCTTCGATGCCCGGTTGGCGGGTAACAACCCGAACACCAGTCCCACAACTAACGAAACGCCAAACGCCACCGCGATGGAAAGCCCGGATATGGGGATGGCGAACTCCGGCGCGAAAAAGCGGATCAACAACGCGGGCGCCACTCCAAAAGCAATTCCCGCCATACCGCCCAACATGCTGATCAGTACGGCCTCGGTTAAGAATTGCGCCAGGACGTCGCGCCGCGCGGCGCCAATGGCCAGACGCAGTCCGATTTCGCGGGTGCGCTCCGTGACGGTCACCAGCATGATGTTCATGATCCCAATCCCGGAAATCACCAGTGCGATGGTGCTGATGATCATCAACACAATGCTAAGCGCGACAGCCACCGCGTCGGCTGTCTCCAGAATGCCGGCCAGATTGTCGACGGCGTAGCGCGCCCCCGCGCGATGACGGCTTTCCAGAATTGTCTTCACGGCGCGCGTCAGCTCCGGCACGTCTTCGGCCCGCTGCGCACTGACCCAAATGGGATCGACGCGTTCCACCGGAGCGAAGTAGCGCAGCACGGAAACAGGAATCACGATGTTCTCGTCCTTGATTTCGGACTGGCCGAAAGTTTGCGTGCTTTCCTTGAAGGTCCCGATGACGTCAAACTGCAGGCCCTGCACTTTCACCGTTTCGCCCAGCGCCTGCTCTTGCCCGCCGAACAGTCTGCGAGCCAGCTTCTCCGTCAGCATGGCCACATGGTTGCGGTTGACGATATCGCCGGGGTCGATGAACCGCCCCGCCAGCAGCTTGAGGTTGCGCACGCTGGGATAGTATTCGTCTGAGCCGATGATGCCAATGTCTTCCTCGCGGCCTTCCACGCGCATCCGGTCCTGGCTGATCATGACTCCCGACACCGCCGAAGCGCGGCTGCCCAGCTCCTGGCGGACCGCATCCACGTCGGCCACTTTGACGAAGTCCCCCGCCGCGTCCGCAGCCGTGCCGCTGCCTCCGGAATAGGAGGCGTAGATGAGGTTCGATCCAATGCCGCGGATCAGATTCAGAATGTAGTCCTGGCTGGTCAGCGAAATCGTAACCACCCAGATCACGCTGGCATTGCCGATCAGCAGTCCCAGCGCCGTCAACAGCGTGCGGCTCTTGTTGGAGCGCAGCGCTTGCACCCCCAGTCGCACCGTTTCATAGCGGGAAATCATTTATGAGAGTGGGCCAGGCACGCTGCTCCGGCGGGACCCGGCTTCCATTATAGTCACCGGGCGGAAGTTTTCTTCAGCAGTTCCGCCGCTTCCGCGCGTGAGGGATTTTCGGGAGTCAACGACAGCGACATGTACTGCTCCAGCAGTCTGCGCGCGTCGGGCAAATTGCGCTTTTGCTCGATCAGAGTCTTGGCGCGCGCGAACACCACTTCCGGATCCTGAGGCGCGATCTTGGCGGCTTCAGCGAACACCGCGTCGCTTTCCTGTGTCCTGCCGCGCCGCGCCAGATACTTCGCCAGATCCAGGACCCGCCCCACTTGCTTGGGCGCCAGTTCCACTGCCTGGCGCAGGTGTTGTTCGGCGGAATTGAAATCCTTACGGTCCAGCAGGATCTGCGCTTGCACCCGTTGTCCCCAGGCCGCGTCTAAGCTGGCGATATGCCGGGCCAACGCTTCCGCCTTATCGATGCCGCCACCCAGGAAACCGGGAGCCGCCATGTAGTATTCGAACAGATCGTCCAGCGCATCGTGGTTGTTGGGGTCCAGCTGCACCGCCGTCTCGAACGCATCCCGAGCCTTGCCGGCGTAGTGCGGAGCCAGCAGAGCCATCGATGTATCCGCGCGGCGTCCCCAGGCGCGACCTAACCAGCCCTGGATCTCGGAACTCTTGGGGGCCAGCGCCGCGGCCTTCTCCAGTGCGTCCGTGGCGTCCTTATAGTCCCCCAAACCGTAGTAGTTCTTGCCGATCAAAAGGGTGGAATCGGAGTCCTGCCGGGGGGCGCTGCGGAGCAGGGCGAGCGACTGCTTGTATTCGGTCTTCTGGTACAGCTGGTAGGCCCGGTCCCATTCCGGTGTCTTCGCGTGCAGGGTGGCTAGCGGAATCGCTAAAACCAGAGCAATAATGAATCCCACCTTCATTCCACGACCTATGCTTTATATTACGTTACATCTGACGCAACAGATGCGCCCGCGGATTCGGAATTCAGTCCCCTAAACGCAAAAAAACGCGGCCCTCGGAGGAGGGGAGCCGCGCGTCTTGCAATACGAAGAAGTTAGACTCTGCGGCGCTTCTTGGCCAACAGGCCCAAGCCCAGCGGCGCGGCGCCCAGCAAGCCGAAGGGATTGCTCACTCCCACAAAGCCGTTGTAGGCCGTGTCCACATTCACAAAACCCGCTGGCGACGGCGCCGTAAGTGCTGAGGGCGTTTCCGCTAAGGCAGACCGTGACTGCCGCATTGCGCCGACACCGCTGAATATCGAAAGCGAAACTTACGTGGCCGCTCCGGTTCGGCTATTTGTAGGCCATTGTCCTTTGTATAGAATACTTTCCAAATGTAACCGAGGGCGTAATACTCTCGTAGGATTCGCCACCTTGGGCTAAGTGAAGTTTTGCCCTAGGCGGCTCCGGGCGGCAGCAATACATCTTTGCGCTGGACCTGCCGTATAGTATGCTATGAGGTGGACGATTGTACTCGGGAGGATCCCCTAAAATGACATCACGCTCCGTACGCAAGATTCTGATTCAAGTGACATTAGCTGGTGCTGTGGCGGCTGCGCTGTGGGCCCAGGCGATGACCCAGATGACCGGAACACTGATCGGCCTGGACGGGAAACCCATTGTGGGTGCAGAAGTTAAGATCACCCGCACGGACATCAAGGCGAATTACAACATCAAGACCAATAAGGACGGCAAATTCAACTACGCGACATTGCCTCTGGGTGTTTATGATGTTGTGATCACAGCCGGGGCCGACCTCATCCTGGACACCAAGGGCGTGCGTACGGACTACTCCAAGCCCACCGTTATGGACATCGACCGGCGCAAAGTGCAAGCCGCAAATGCCGCCGCCGCTGCCGCACCTGCCGCACCCGGAGCGCCGGGAGCGGCCCCGCCCGCGCCGACGGCTGAGCAAACCGAGGCAGAGAAGAAACGCGCGGAAGAGGCGCAAGCCAAGTACGACAAGGAAATGAAGGAGTACAACGAGCAGCAGGCCAAGAACTCAGGTTTACAGACCGCGTTCAATGCCGGCATGGAAGCCGCCAAGGTGAAGAACTGGCCGGTGGCGATCGAGAATTTCACCAAGGCCAGCGAGTTGGATCCGACGCAGCACGCGGTATTTGCGCAGTTGGCCGACGCTTACAAGATTCGCGCCGAGAGCGAGCGTGGGGCGGAGCGCCTGGCGGATTTCAACAAGTCCGCGGAAGCCTATGCCAAGGCGATCGCTCTTAAGCCGGACGATTCCACGTACCGTTATAATGGCTCGGTCGTATACGCGCGCGCGAACAAGATGGCGGAAGCGCAAGCCGAGTTAGACAAGGCCATGACGCTGGATCCGACGCGGGGGGCGATTGGGTATCGCAACCTGGGCGCCGTGTATTTCGACACCAATCGCGGAGAAGCAGCCGAGGTGGCTTATAGAAAGTCCATCGAGTTGGACCCCCGGGCTGCCGATTCTTATTTCCAGCTTGGCCTGGTGCTGATTGGGCGGGCCACGGTGAACGGCGACAAGATGGTGGCGCCTCCGGGAACCGCCGAGGCGCTGCAAAAGTATCTGGAATTGGCTCCCACGGGGGCGGAATCGGATAACGCCAAAGGCATGCTCGAAGCTCTGGGCTCTCCCGTGGTTACGGGCATCAATCGCACCCCGCCGAAGGACGCCAAGGGCGCCAAGGGAAAGGGTAAATAACACGCCCAGTCCTGCATTGCTAGGCTGGAGTGCCCAAACGTGATACGCGCGCTTTTCATGCTGATTGCCGCGATTGTGGCGATCAGTTTTCTGCGCGGGATTATTGGAATTCTGGCGCGCGCCTTCACGAATGCCACGGTCCAACCGCCGGGGTCCCGAGGTGCGTCGCCCTCTCCGGAGACACTGAAGCCGGAAGCTTTGAAGAGAGATCCGGTGTGCGGAACGTTTGTGGCTCCGTCTACCGCCGTGCGAAAGGAAAAGGACGGACAGACCTATTATTTCTGCTCAGAGGCGTGCCGGGACCGGTTTTAGCTCACTTTGAAGCGTCAGTCCCTTGAATTGCATCATCCTATGAGTAGAATGGAATCTTTGCCGGGAATCGCGATGGCCACTGCCCCAGTTTTGCCAATTTCGGGTTCGCCCTCTGCGCTGCACTCGCTGCGGCTGCCGGCGCACAACTGCGCCGAATGGACGCGTGAAGCGGCCGCGCTGGTGTACCCCAACTATCGCGATCTGGATGCTTGGACGCAGTTCAAAGATTCCTCCATCGCACTTGCTTCCAAGTACTTGCCAGAGGAATTTCAAGTTACGCTAGAGGCCTTCTTTGAGCCCGCGGGTGAACCGGCCGTGGTGATCGAGAATCTGCCCGTGGATTCGCAGCTACCGCCCATTCCGGGCGATGGTTCCCGCCCCGTGGACAAGCAGGTGATATCGGAAGCCGTCATTACGGGAATCCTGTGTAAGTGGGGAGAGCTGCTTTCCTTCGTCAACGAAAAAGGCGGCAGCCCGATTCACGAGGTGACTCCGATCCCGGGTCTGGAAGAGATCCAATCCAACGCCGGCCGCGTAAAGTTCGGGTTCCACAGCGATAACGCGTTCCTGCCCTCCTGGTTCAAGCAGCAGGGCATTTTGCTGTACGGCCTGCAAAACGAGTTTACGGCCACCACCGTGGTAACCGCGGATCAAATCCTGCAGGCGGCTCCTCCGGAACTGGCCAGCCTGCTGGCCCAGCCCATTTTCCGGCATGCTTGCCCCGCCAGTTTCCAGTTTGGGGAAGGGCGCGCATTATCGGCTCCGTGCCCGATTTTGTGGCGGGATGACGCGGGTCTGATGCGGGTTTCGGCGGCTAGTTCCACTATCGTACCGGTGACCCCCGAAGCGGCGCTGGCGCTGGAGCTATTCCGCAGCCTGTTGGACGAATTGCAGCCCGCCAAGGTCGTCGTAAGGCCGGGAACGGCACTGCTGTTCAAGGACGACCGCGTGCTGCATGGGCGGGACGCCGTAAACGGACCGCGCTGGCTGCAAAGGGCCTATTTTACGGACTCCTTAGACCTGCTGCGGGATGTTACCGGATCGGACTGGCGCGCGTTCAGCTTTGATGCCCGGGCACTTTTGAGCGGCCGCGATCGGGCTTAAACGGGCGCCACTTAGAGACCCTAATATTCGCTACGCACGCGCTGCTGCGTGCGCTACTTTCTCATTCTAAAGCAGAAACGCCCACCTTTCGGGTGGGCGTCGCTACAACCTTGCTTTCGCAAGGCGATGTACATGGGAGAATCAGATTCGACGGTATCGCAACCGCCAAAACCTGGGTTGTGTTTGGATGTTATGGCTTCCAGCCGGTTAAGTCAAGCGAAAATCCGGACGTTTTCAGGTTCCCCTTAAGACGCCACTGAGCAGGTACTTAGGACGCATCGCTCAGGTAGGAAGAGTTGTGGGAAAGCTGTTCCAAAACCCTTTTTGGGGGCACATGTTTCGGTCTAACAGGCCAGAACGTCAGGGGTTATTTTCTGGAGCCTTGTCTGCTCTGTGTTCATGCAGGCGCAGCAGTGTGAAGGCCTCCGGCTCACGATACCAGCCGAACTTTTTCAAGAGCCATTTGGACCCACCTAACCATAATCCTGCCAATAAGCTAGCCCCTCCAATGACACCTGCTAGTAGCATTCCGGTCAGCACCAGATTCGCCAGGTCCTTGGCAGGATTTTTTCCCAGATCCTGACGGGTAATTTTGGCTTCGTATTGAACCTTTCCAAGGACGCGCTCAGCCGCGTCGGAGTCAACCGGAGGTATCACTACAGCGACCAGAGGCCCCGCCCGCTTGGCGAGCACGCCAGGCACCTTCAGGAAGGCCTCCTGCCTTTCGCGCGCCATATTGGGGGTAGGGTAATTGAAGATCGTCAGGGTCAGATCACCCGTTGCCAAGTGGTAGCGGGCGAGCTGGGCTTCCGCGCTCAGGGAGAAGGCCGCCAGTGACGGTGAGATGCCCGGTTGGTAGCGCTGCAGCGAGACGGGACCCAGGATATAGCGTTCGGAGTTCGGCACCAGGTCTTCCTTTGGCAGGAATGCCGGGAGGTTGGGTAGCGCCGACATGTCGAGATCGGGCAGCGTGGCGAACAACCTGTTCAGCTCCGTCAGGGCGGGGACGCGGCCGTCGAACTCGATCACGTAGTTTCCGAAGAGCAGCAGCAGGCTGGTAGCGGTTTTTGAGGCTACCTTGGTGACGTCGGAAGGCACGGCATCGGCGGGGCGCCGGGATTGATAGAGCGCGAAAGCTCCCGTGGTATCGCGCATGCGCCAGGCGGTGGCGGTGAATTTGGCTGCGTCGCTGGCGTACTGCGCCTGTTCTGCGGATTGCAGGCTGAACTCGGTGTACAAAGGCACGTCCGCAATTTTTGGCGTGGTGACTTCGCCGCGCGTAAATTCGCCCAACATCTCAGGGAAAACGGCGGCGCCGGCGGGAATCGCAGCCAGTACCAGAAAAAGCGCGGAGCGCGCGCGGAGTTGCGTCAGCATTGCAGGGAACCTGTATGCATTCTCGCACTCCTCAAGAAGAGGCGTGAGTGGATTACCAATTCATGCGCGCGGCCAGGGCCGTAATGTGGGCGACATGATGGCGGCCATGCCAGGCGTAGAGCGCCAGTTGATAATCCAGGCGGGTGGGGCCGTCGTGGGAGTGCAGATAGGTGCGCGCGTAGTCGGCTTCGGTCAAGGACGCGATCAACACGGACCAGCGTTCGGTCAGAGCTTCCAGCAAGCGTAAGGAAACGTCGATGGGCGTGAGCCGGTAATCGGCGAGTCGCGCCCACGCCGCCTCATCGTAGCCGGGCACCGGCGGGTTCTCATCCGCGAGGGCGAATTTCATGCGCACGTAAGCGTTGATGTGACTATCGGCGACGTGATGCACCACTTGGCGCACGGTCCAGCCGCCATCGCGATAGGGGGTGTCGAGCTGAGCCTCGCTGAGTCCGGTGACCGCCGAGCGCAGGGCTGCGGGGCCTTGCGCGATTTCGTTGCTCCACTGCCGCAGCAGCGCGGGCGTGGCGGGTGACATTACGAAGGGACCGACGGGGTAGCTGGGATCTGTCATTTTGCTCCTTTGCTGGTTGGGAATTAGTGTAACCCGGAAGGTGCGCACATTTGGCAGGGCGGGACTGAATCCACCCAGTGAACTCCGTGACAAAATCCGCTACTGTGGAAAGAGGAGGGAGCCGCAGCCATGAATTCGCTACAAGACATCGAACGCGCCATTGATGGCCTGAAGCCTCAGGAACTGGCTGAGCTCTATGCGTGGCTTGACCGGAACCGCCCCGCCGGAAGGGGCCGAGCCGACACAGCGGTCTTTGAACAGGGGCTTGGGTTGTTTGGCAGCCCGGAAGATGCCGCGTTGCTGGATGAAGTGGTCCAACTCGCCTACGAGGAAAGACGCCGTCCTCAATAGTTCGTCTGCAAGGCGGTCGCGCGTCATGCCGCCAACTATGCCCGTCAGCATCGGGCCTTCACTTTTACCAGCGCCACAGTCCATGAGAGCGTGTTCGGTCTGGAGTTCAAGGGCGCATCGGGCCAGTTGGAAAAGGCCTTGGCGTGGCTGAATCAGAGCGACCAGATTACGCCGACCGCGCACGATTACCATGAAGCCGCGACCATCAAGGCCACGGTGCGGAACCGTTGAGAACTGGCGCCAGGACTAGATGCAATAGCGTCGCGGTCCAAACGATCAGGAACTCTTCGTCGCAATGTTCTTATTGCGTTTCGCCACGGATGCTTGCGGTTGTTCCGGCGCGTACACTGTGAAGCCGATGCGCGCGCCGATTGCGGCAGTTCTATTCACGGTTTCGGCGTGGATGATAAAGTCGCTCGCCAAGGGCTGCGCACCTGCTTGCACGCCTACGCTGAACTCGCGGATCTTGGCTGTATTCCACAGATCGCGCGCGGGTTTGGGAAGAGCTTCCACCAGGGCGCAGAATTTTCGGATCGTGGCGTCGGCGGTGGGGGCGAAGCCGGCGATTTCGAAGTGCGCCTGGTATGTTCGCTTCTCGCGCCCAGAGTAGAGGACCAGAACGTTCTTGCCGAACGCCATGACCAAGGGCTGAAGGTCGCGACTGGAGTAGATATCGAGATCGACGTTTAAAAAAATGGGTAGCAGTCACGAGGCGTGTCTTTCTTCAAGTTCTTCTTCAAGCTTCAAGTTCTTCGGGCACACATTCCAGAATATCGCCCGGCTGGCAGCGGAGTTCCCGGCACAGCGCGTCGAGCGTGGAAAAGCGAATCGCACGAGCCTTGTTGGTTTTGAGCACCGATAGATTCACGATGGTGATGCCGACTCGATCCGCCAGCTCAGTCAGCGTGATGCGGCGTTCGAGCAAGACGCGATCCAAATTGATGCGGATCATATCGTCAGCGACTGCTCGTCGCGCAGGCGCGAGCCTTCGCGGAAGACTTCGGCAATGGCCAGGATGATGAGGCCGCAGATAATGGTGGCTTTGCCGATGTCGAGCGTGGGAACGAACGTGGCCCCCTCGAACGTAAACATGCTGGAGTAGCTCCAAAACAAGACAGCGGCGGAGCGGAGGATTTCAAGGACAATCACTCCCCATCCGATGCGGTGAATTTTTTCGGCGTTGCCGGCGGCGAAGGGTTGGCCATCGGCGACGTTCTGGAAGACGTAGCGGAGCTGGGATATGATCCACAGGCCTCCCGCGGTCAGAATCATGATGATGGCCAGGCTGCCCGAGAAGAATGTACGGCTTTCTATCGGGATGAGAAGATTTGCGCGCAGGTTTTCGAGCTTGTGATCGGTGGAGGCGGGACGGCCGCGCGAGCTTGCGTTGAACGCGACTGGCAGAATCATGGCTACCTCGGGGCCCTCAGCGGCGCGACGGATATCCATTCCCGCGAAACCTATCGCGACAGAAACGTTGGCCAGTGGCGAAGTTCCAAATATCAGGCTGAAGACCAGCAATAGCGCGTTCAAGCCAAGCGAAATGAGGCCTAGGACCCACCCGATCTTCAGAATCCTTAGGTGAAGCGCGCCGCCTTGGGTTTTCATACTGCCTCCTGTTTATCGATAAAAAAATATCGTTAATCGATAATTATTGCAAGCGATATTTTGAGGGATTCCGGCTGAGATTCCCATGCTAGACTCGGCCATGGGTGCTCTTCGACTACTCCTCTGGATCTGCGCCGCGTCCCCGCTTTTCACGGCTGCTGCGCAAAATAAAGTCTTTCCCTATCCTTACGCGCAAGAGGATTTACCCAATGGCTTGCGGCTGGTGACGATTCCCACGGACGCCCCAAATCTGGTTTCCGTCTACATCGTGGTGCAGACCGGCTCGCGCAATGAGGTGGACCGCGGCAACACCGGCTTCGCGCACTTGTTCGAGCACATGATGTTTCGCGGGACGGCGAAGTATCCGCCCGAGAAGTACGGACAAGTGCTGCAACAGGCGGGGGCGGCTTCGAACGCTTATACCAGCGATGATCTGACGGTGTATCACACGACTTTTTCCAAAGAAGATCTGCCGGTGATTTTGGCGATGGAGGCGGATCGCTTTCAGAGCTTGAAGTATTCTCCCGAGGTCTTCAAAACTGAAGCGGGCGCGGTGCTGGGCGAGTACAACAAGAACAGCTCCAATCCGCAGAGCAAGCTCGCGGAGGAGCTTCGGAAAACCGCGTTCGACCGCCACACCTATCAACACACCACCATGGGCTTTCTGCCGGACATCCAGGATATGCCCAACCAGTATGAATACAGTCTGAAGTTTTTCGACCGCTACTATCGGCCGGAATACACAACCATCGTTGTCACCGGCGACATCGATGCCAAGAAGGTGCGGGCATTGGTGGACCAATCCTGGGGCGGGTGGAAGCGCGGGACGTATCATCCGGACATACCGGTGGAGCCCGACCAGGCGGGCGCTCGCGAGAGTCACGTGGATTGGCCGTCTCCCACGTTGCCCTTGCTGACTGTGGCGTTCCGCGCTCCGGCGTATTCGGATACGGATAAGGAATGGTCGGCTCTGGTGGCTTTGGCGCGGCTGGCGTTTTCACCCACGTCGGCACTCTACCAGAAGTTGGTGGTGACCGAACAGAAGGCGGACGGGATCAACGCCAGTATGCCGGCCCGGGTGGATCCCACGCTGTTCACGATTTCGGCGCGAGTGAAGCGCGTCGAAGACATGAGCTACGTTCGCGCGCAGATCTTCGCGACGATCGAGCAATTCCAGCAGCAGCTGGCGGCGGCCGATCAATTGAAGGCCATCAAGAGCCGTGAGCGCTATCAGTTTCCGCTAGGGCTGGAAGACAGCGATTCCGTGGCGGATACCGTGGCCGGATTTGTGGGCTTGCGGCGCACGCCGGATACGATCGACAAATCCTTCGCGTTGTTCGGGGCGCTGACGCCGGAAGATATTCGCGCGGCCGCCCGGAAATATTTGGTTGAATCGCGGCGCACCATCGTGACGCTGACTCCCCCGGCCACCTCGGGAGGCAAGCGATGAAAATAGCCATCGCAATTTTCGCTTTCGCTGCGGCGGCGTTCGCGCAGGTTCGCACTGTCACGCTGCCCGGCAAGTCGGCGGTGGTGAATTTGCGGATCGTTTTCACCACTGGAGCGGTGGTCGATCCTCCCGGAAAATCGGGACTCGCCAAGCTGACCGCGGCGATGCTGACCGGCGGAGGTACGAAGGACCTCACCTATAAACAGGTTGTGGACGCCATGTATCCCATGGCGACGTCGCTCGGCAGCCAGGTGGATCAGGAGATGACGGTGTTCACCGGGGCCACTCATGTGGACAACCTGGACGCCTACTACAAACTTGTACGAGCCATGCTCCTGGAGCCGGGCTGGCGCGAGGAAGATTTCCGGCGCTTGAAGGATCAGGCCGTCAACGCGCTCCGCACAGGCCTGCGCGGGGCCAACGATGAGGAGCTAGGCAAGGAGGTGCTGTATGCGAAGGTCTACGCCGGCTCTCCCTATGGCTTCTATAGTCAGGGCGCGGTCTCCGCTCTGGAGGGGATCACGCTGGATGAGTTGAAGGCGTTTTACAAGCAGCACTACACGCAGTCGAATTTGATTCTGGGTTTTGCGGGCGGGTATCCGGCGGCATTTCCCGCGCAGGTGAAGAAGGACTTCGCAGGGCTCACCGAGAAGGACGAGACGAAGGTTGCGGCGGTGAAGCCGAAGGCTTTGGATCACACCAAGGCGACGATTGTCGAAAAGAATACGCGCTCGGTTGCCTATTCGCTGGGGTTTCCCATCGACGTGAAGCGCGGGGATGCGGATTATCCGGCCCTGCTGCTGATGCAATCCTACTTCGGCCCGCATCGCATGAGCACGGGCCGGCTATTCCAACGCATTCGTGAAATTCGCGGAATCAATTACGGCGATTACGCGTATATCGAATACTTCCCACGGGGCATGAACATGTTCCAGCCCCCCACCAACATTGTTCGCAGCAGCCAGATTTTCCAGATCTGGATTCGGCCGGTGGAGGAACCCGCCGCGGTTTACACCCTGCGCCTGGCGATGTATGAGCTCTCAAAACTCATCCAGGAAGGGATTCCGGCGGAGGACTTCGACCGCACCAAGGAATTCCTGACAAAGTACGTGAATGTGCTCACCAGCACCAAGGACGCCGAGCTCGGTTATGCGATCGATAGCCTGTATTACGGGACTCCGCCGTACGTGAAGTACGTGAAGGACGCGATCGCCAAGCTGACGCGGGAGCAGGTAAACGCGGCAATCAAGAAGCATCTGCGTGCGGATCGCGTGCAGATTGTCGCGGTGTCGCGCAATGCCGATGCCCTGAAAAAACAGCTGGTCAGTGCGGACGCGGCGCCCATTCAATACAACTCACCGCCCCCGGCGGCGGTGCTCGACGAGGACAAGAAAGTGGGCCCGTGGTCGATTGGGTTGCGAGCGCAGGACGTGGAAATTATCCCCGTCGACAGTGTGTTTCCATAACGAAACTCAGCTAGCTGCTTTGCGGGTTCGTGAGAGTTCCAGAATGTGATCGGCCACCGCCTGCGGCCGGTCGATGGAGAGAATCACGATGGGGCTGGCGCCGCCCAAGGCAGCCAGCGATAGATCGCCGATCTTCAATAGCCGCTGACCGAACGTCTGGTCCACGCGAATATCCTGGATCTTAGAGAGTTCCATCGTACGCGTGGTTTTGGCGAACAGGCCAGACTCGTAGCGTAGTCTGTCACTGAGTACGACGAGTTTGGCGAGTCTCCGTTGCATGTGCCGGATCCCGGCAAACACCAGCAGCAGAGCGGGTATCGCAAGCACTGCCCACATCCAATTTTCTGGCTTCGGACCGGCCAGCAAATATGCGGCGATTCCCGCGCCCAATAGTAGGCAGAGTACGTAGCCGAGCTTGACCATCTTCAGCGAAGCGCGGAATTCCACACGGGAATGATAACACGCACGTTCAGCCTCGATCACCGCGTACTAGCACTATCGGACCTTGACCGCTCCGGAAGAGTTATGACATAGTGGGGCGTTTTTAAAATTCAGCAACAAATGGAAAGAGAAACGTAATGCAGACATTCCGTACAGCCTTGAAATTAGCCTCGATCGCGGGAGCCTTCGTGGCATTTGCGTCAATGATGTTCGCCTCCGCGGAAAGGGTAACTGTCTGTCATGAGACAGGCCACGGGAGGATCGTCATTGAGGTAGCTCCACAGGCAGTGCCGGCGCACTTGGCGCATGGAGATCAGGTGAAGAATCCTGACACTAAAGAATTTATTTGCGATTCTCCATCGCAGTAGTGCGGAGGTGCTGCGCTGCTTACGCCCCGCAGCACTTCTTGTACTTCTTGCCGGACCCGCAGGGGCACGGGTCGTTGCGGCCCACGGTCTTCTTGGCGATCACCGGTTGGTTGGGCTTGGACGGCTCGCCGCCGACGAATTGCAAGTCGGCTAGTTCGCGTTCCTTTTTGCGCTGAATGTTGCGCGTGAAATCCATCACCGAGGATTGCGCGGCCTTGGCTTCCGCTTCACGAGCGGCCACCATCTCCGCGCTCTCGATTTCTTCCGGCTCGGCGACTTGATCCCAAGCGGGTTCCTCGCCGGGCTGGGGCACGTGCTCCACGCGCTGCATGAAGTACAGGTACCGGATGGTCTCGTCTTCGATGCGGTCCATCATGTCCTGGAACAGCGTGAAGGATTCCTTCTTGTACTCGATCAGCGGATCTTTCTGGCCGTAGCTGCGGAGACCGATGCCTTCCTTCAGGTGATCCATTGACAGCAGGTGGTCTTTCCACTGGTTGTCGATGACGTTCAGCATCAGCATGCGTTCGGTTTCACGCAGCAGCTCCGTCCCCAGCACTTCTTCCTTCTCTGCGTATTTAGTTTTGAGCAGCTCGATGATCTCTACCTCGGCCTGGTGGCGGTCGAGTTGCACGACTTCCTCGGGGACCTTCACGCCGAACTGTGTCAGGACCGCCGTCTCAAGGCCTGTCCAATCGTACGTGTGCGGATTCGCGCGCTCCGGCAGGAACGTGTCGACAAAACCGCCGACGATGCCAGCGACAATTTCGAGAATGCGTTCCTTCTGGTCTTCGCCTTCGAGCAGAGTGCGGCGCATGCCGTAGACGGCTTGGCGCTGCTTGTTCATCACGTCGTCGTATTCCAGAATGTGTTTGCGGGCGGCGAAGTTCTGCGCCTCCACGGCCTTTTGCGCGGCCGCGATGCGTTTGGTGATCAGGCCGCTTTCAATCGGCACGTCCTCTTCCATGCCCAACCGCAGCATGAGGTTCTGCATGCGCTGACCGCCGAAGATTCGCATCAGGTCGTCTTGCAGGGATAAGTAAAAGCGCGCCGTGCCGGGATCGCCCTGCCGGCCGGACCGGCCGCGAAGCTGGTTGTCGATGCGCCGGGATTCATGGCGCTCCGTACCTAAGATATGCAGACCACCCAACGCGACCACTTCGTCATGCTCGGCGTCGGTCTGTTTCTTCATCTCTGTGACGGCGGCGTCGAACTCCGCCTTCGGCATTTCGTCGGGATCTTTATTGTCCTTGCGGAGCCGCTCGCGGGCCATCGCCTCGGCGTTGCCGCCTAGCAGAATGTCGGTACCGCGGCCCGCCATGTTGGTCGAAACCGTGACCGCCCCTTTGCGTCCCGCTTGCGAAACGATGGACGCCTCGCGCTCATGATTCTTGGCGTTCAAAACTTCGTGCCGAACGCCCAGCTTTTTCAGGATACCCGAGAGCTTTTCGGATTTCTCAACCGAGACCGTGCCCACCAGCACCGGCTGGCCCTTGGCGTGGAGGTCCTGGATTTCCTTGGCCGCGTTGCGAAACTTTTCTTCCTCTGTGCGATAGACGACGTCCTGGAAATCGGTGCGCTGCAGAGGACGATTGGTCGGAATGATCGTAACGTCCAGGTTGTAAATCTTGCTGAGCTCGGCCGCCTCCGTGTCCGCCGTACCCGTCATTCCGGCCAGCTTCTTGTACATGCGGAAGTAATTCTGGAAGGTGATGGTCGCCAGAGTCTGATTCTCGCGCTGAATTTTGACGCCTTCCTTGGCCTCGATCGCCTGGTGCAAACCGTCGGACCAGCGGCGGCCCGGCATCAATCGTCCGGTGAATTCGTCGACGATGATGATCTCGCCCTCTTTGACCACGTAATCGCGATCGTTGTGGAACATCACGTTGGCCTTCAAGGCCTGCTGCACGTGGTGGTTGATATCCATGTTGACGGCGTCGTACAGGTTGCCCAGACCCAGCAGGCGCTCCATTTTGAGCACGCCTTCTTCGGTCAGCGCGACGGACTTATGTTTTTCGTCCACCGTGTAATCGCCGGTGGTCCACTTCTGGCCAGGCTCCTTGCCTTCGATCACTTCACCGCGGATCAACTGCGGAATGATGCGGTTGATCTTGTAATACTTGTCGGTGGATTCTTCGCTAGGTCCGGAAATAATCAGAGGCGTGCGGGCTTCGTCGATCAGGATGGAATCCACTTCGTCGACGATGCCGTAGTGATGGCCGCGCTGCACGCATTCCGCCACCCGGAACTTCATGTTGTCGCGCAGGTAGTCGAAGCCAAACTCGTTGTTGGTGCCGTAGGTAATGTCGGAGAAATAGCTTTCGCGGCGCTCCTGATCGCTCAGGTCGTGGACGATCACGCCCACGCTGAGTCCCAGGAATTTGTGCAGCCGCCCCATCCATTCTGAGTCGCGCCGAGCCAGGTAGTCGTTCACCGTGACCACGTGCAGGCCCTTGCCTTCCAGCGCGTTCAGGTAGCAGGGCAGGGTAGCCACCAGCGTCTTACCTTCACCGGTTTTCATCTCGGCCACTTTGCCGCGATGCAGCACGATGCCGCCGATCAACTGCACGTCGAAGTGCCGCATGTTCAGGATGCGTTTGCCGGCTTCCCGCACCGTGGCGAAGGCCGGGATCAGCAGGTCGTCGAGCGGAGCGCCCTGCGCCAGTTGCTCCTTGAATCGGACCGTCTGCGCCGCCAGTTCCTGGTCGCTCAGCTCTTGCATGCGCGGCTCCAGATCGTTGATCGAGGCGATCATCGGGCGCATGGCTTTCACTTCGCGTTCGTGTTTTGTGCCAAATACCTTGGCGAGAACGGTATCAATACCCATAGTCAATCTCCAGACAGAATTGTTCAACAGACTGCGACAAACTTCACAATGGACGGAGCTAGAGCGGTGAAGCGGTCAGCAGCGCAGGAGAATGAATTGGCGGGGGCGGGGGACTGCGGTGGTGCGCACGGCCGGTGTCACCATCCACAAAGAATGTCTCAGCGGAGTCGCGGCCAGTGCGGTTAATGCCAGGACAGCTTGCGAAGACGGCCGCTCACGGACCACGGAATGCAATGCGACATCTGTGTCCGGAGCCTGCAGGAAGCTCTTCCACGCCTGGCCATGTTCCGGAGACCCCAGCGCCTTGATCAGCGCCGGATGCTCCGACAATGCCGCGGCCAGCGTCGTGAAGCCCAGTATCTGGGCTAAGCTTGCAAGCAGGATAATTCGTCCGAGGCGCATGAATACTGTCTTCTGCGATAATTTTACCACAAGCGGACTGAGCCCCCATGCCATAATGGCTCGAACGCGAGTGTCAAGAATTGATGAAGAACATCGCCACCTGCCAAAAACACGGCCCGGATTGAGCCAGGAAAACTGACGTGGGATGGGGAAAACGAAATGGTGCGCAGTCGGAAAAGGAAGGAGGCGTAAATGGGTCAAGCCGTTTATTCAGGGCTCGCCACTTTTTCGCTACTCATTCTCATAGCCCTTATAGTTGGTCTCTTCAAGCCCGGTCTCGTGCTACCGTCGGCGTTCGGTAAACCTTCGATAGCGAAGGTTGCTGGAACGTACTTCGGGATCCTAGTGCTGTTAGCGTTGGCGATGAGTGCTGTGGAACCGGCGGAGGTCACCCAACGCAGAATTGCGGAACAAAAACGACGCGCTGCCGACGACGCCCAGAGCGCAGCGTATTCGAAAGAAGTAGCCGCTAAATTAGAAAGTGATAAAGCCGAAAAAGTGAGACTAGGGGATGCAAGTTCAGCAACTGTGATGGCTAGGCAGTTCGTCGAAAAGAGACTCAAATCCCCAGCTACGGCCAAGTTCAGTGAAGAATCGGCAGTCTTGCACGAGAGCGTGTGGTTTGTTAAAGGAGCCGTGGACTCCCAGAACTCTTTCGGAGCCATGCTTCGTTTGATTTATCTCTGCCGAGTTCGCCACGCTGAAGGTGACACCTGGATTCTAGTAGTCCCTTGTGAAATAGCCAGTCAGTAATCCGAGTTTGAAGGAAGGTGGACCACGGTCGGCCAAATATCAGGGTTTAGAATCAATTCCTCCCCCGGAAACACAACATCAACCGCAATGCGCGGAACGCTGGAGGAAAATTATGAAATCGTTTCCGTTTGACATGCTCTCGATGATTTAGACCAGATAGAATTGAGGATCTTCGGGACGTCG
>JBDTSJ010000014.1:0-10248 GCA_039931205.1 Acidobacteriota bacterium | reverse complement strand
CTGAACGCCATGTCGGTCAAATTGTGGATCGCGGCGATTTGCGTCGAGCATCGTAGTCCAATTGGGCCTCGGATCCCCGGGAACGTTAGCGTCAACCAACAAGAGTTAGTGAGGTTTCTAATGGACAGACCACCAGAGAGGTCAGAACGTGAGGCGGGCAATCATGGTGCCGGTGCGGGCGCCGCTCGTGCCGCTGGTCGGGACGATGGTTCCGAAGCCGTTGCTATACAAGCCGGTGTTCAACCCAGAAGTAAACTTGTTGGGCGTTGAGGTATAGGTAGCCACGGAAGGCTGTGGTAGGCGCGTACGGTTCGGCGCATTCTGGACCTCCACGCGGAGGTGGAGGACGATGCGTTCCCTGAGCCGGAAATTGCGGCTGAGGTTCAGGTTCTCCTGCGGCTGCCGGATTCCACGGAACTCGCGGATGGTGGTCTGCTGCGCGCCCCACGTGCCATTCGGAATGTTGCTCCACGAGGCCGGGTTCAAAACCACGTTCTTGGTGGGGTCAAAGCAGTGGCAGTTGATATCGATGGGATCGGTGTGCTGCTTGCCTTCGTAATCCACCCAGTTGCTGGACCACAAGCTCTGCCCGTCGACGTACTGCGCCGGACCTGGGCCACGTCCCAGCCACTGGCTGATCGGCTGGCTTCCCTGGTTGGCCGGACGAGCCAGCGTGGGGGCGCTCTGGTATTGGAAGAACCAACCGAGTCCCCAGTCGCCGAGGATGTAGGAGACTACCGGATTCGACAAGGCTTTGATGCCGCTGTTTTTCAGGCTTGGAACCTGGTATTCGGCGCTCATACGCACCTGCTGGGGGATGTCCGTAGCTTGGAGATCTTTACCCAGGCCGCGGTTGAAAACGTCGGGGGAGGCCATCAGATCCAAGGCTTTCGAGGCCGTGTAATTAAAGCCGAACGACAATCCTTTGTGGAACCGCTGGGTCACGCTCAATTGCAGCCCGTCATACCAGGTATTGCCAAGCGGCGCCTGGGATGAGGCAATCGTGGAGCTGTATTGCGGAAATGGCAACAATGCCTGGCGGACTGTTTGGCCCGTGGAGTAACCGGCGTACGGGGTCACCGTGACGCCTTTCAAGGCTAAGGTGGTGCGGTCCGCCGCAGTCAGTCCGGAAATCTGTTTCGCCAGCAGCGTTCCGTCGGCAGCGGTGTTCAACGAGAAGCCGTAGCGCTGCATGAGCGATTCCGACATCACGTTAATGGGAGACAACGCAGCGGTCCACCAAGCACCTCGATTGGCGACATAGATGGCTTCCACCACAAGGTTCCGGTGGATCTCGCGCTGCAGGCCAATGGACCACTGCTGCTGACGGGCCGGGCGGCCAGCGTTCCTGTCCAGCAACGTAGGTGCGGCCACAACGGCACCCGTCGGCTGGCCCGCATCCGGAGCGAAGTTCGGGAATAGCGGCCGCACTTCCGCGGGGACACCGTCCTTGAAACGGCCCACAATCTGGCCGAAACCAGGAGTACCCGCCGTGGCGCTATTCACCGCCGTACCGCTGGCATTCAAGACGGTTGAGTATACAACGCCGTAGCCACCGCGGAGTACGGTCTTTGTGCCCAGCTGGTACGCGAATCCGACGCGCGGGCCGATCGCAAAGGGATAGTTGGACGCGAACTTGCATTTGCACGTGGCCTCGTAGGCTGTTCCACCCGGATGACCTCCGGCTGCAGCGTTGATCAAGTTCGCGTCGAAGCTGCCGTAGCGGCCATAATGCTCGCTCGCGTAGGTTCCGTAGTCCCAACGGACTCCGTAATCAAGGGTGAGTCTACGTGTGACCTTCCACGTATCCTGGGCGAACAATGCCGACTGGCTCTTCGCAGTGCCTGCCACCAGCGGAACAGCCAGCGTAGCCCCGGACTCGCCGCCCAGCATGAAGCTGGCCAGCTCAAATCCGGTCGCGCCCTGCGAGAGGACTCGGCCTTGGAGCGCGCTTTGCAAGGTGTAGCTTGTGCTGAACGTGTAGTTGCCGGCCGCGTTGGTAAAGCCGCGCTGGGGATACTTTTCCAGTCGATACTCGGCTCCGAACTTGAAACTGTGGTTGTTCTTGACCCAGGAAAGATTGACGACGCCGGACGGACGCCGTTCGAACTGGTTGGCTTGGGCGCCTTGGCCCAAGACGTTCATGCCGCCCAGCGCCACCGACGCCGCCGTCGTCAGCACGGGAAATTGCCGGTTGATCCCTCGATTCTGCAATCCCAGCAGCGCTTGCTGGTCGAGCGGACCGCTGGTGTCCAAGAAAGGCGCGTGATCGTCAAAGTTCCATGTAAACATGCCAGCGCCAAGGTGCAGAAGAATCGTTGGCGTGATTGTGTGGTCGTAGTTCACGCGTGTACTGTGCGAGGTAATGAAGGAGCCACGCGCTGCGGTGATGGGCTCCGGTAGGCCCTCCATGCCGCCGTTCGGGAAGCTGTAGGGCGCGTGCAGCGCGTTGTACTGGTAATAGGCCGAAAAGCGCCCTTTTGAGCCAACCGTCTGATCGATCTTTATCGAGGGAAGGTCGGATCTGCGCGAAGCTCGCCACGGACGCTGGAAGTTTTCGCCGACCTGGCCACGGGCTGAGTTCGTTCCCTCCGGCAATGGAACAAGTTTCAAGACGTTCACGGCCACCGGATCGAAACTGCTAACCGGAATGCGGTTGCCGACGAAGGCCGTGCGAATCTGAACCGGTTGGCTCGCGGTGCAGTTGGCGCCGGCCGCCGGACAAGTCACGGTACGCTCACTCAGCGGATCGAAGATCGTGCGGTCCAGCACCGTGGCGCCCAGCGGATCCCGGTAATCGGCCGAGCCTTCACGCAACAGGCGATTGCCGTTCGCTGTCCATAATCCGCTGAAGTTTCCGGCGCGGTATTCCGGCGTGGGCACTGTGGCGAGCGTGGAGTTGATCAGGAGCTTCTCTCGGAACTGCTCAAAACTCCAGAAGAAGAACGTGCGGTTCTTACCGTTGTAGAGTTTGGGAATGTGCACGGGCCCGCCAAAGGTCAGCCCGTAGTCATGGCGCTTGGCTACGTTTCGCAGGCCCGTATAGGGCTGATGCGCATTCAGCGCCTCATTTGCTGCGTAATCGTAGAGGCTGCCATGATACTCATTCGTACCGGACCGCATGGTCACGTTAAAAATTCCGCCGCCTGCCGTTCCGAACTCGGCTGCGTAATTCGACGTCTGCACGGCGACTTCTTCCACAGCATCGACGGAAGGCTGCGATTGAGCCGTGAACCCGCGGAAAGCGCCTGTATTGCCGGCAGTCTGACCTTCGACACGCATCTGCATCGTGTCATCGGGGTTGCCGTTGATGATCATCACGGAGTTGTTGGTGTAGCTGACGCCCGGCATCATTTGCGCCAGCGAGTAGGGATCGCGGAATCCTACGGTGTTTGTCGAGCCGGTGCCGCCTAGCACGAGAAGCGGCAGGTTCTTCATTTGGGACACGGTGATGTTGTGAGTCAACCCACCCGATTCGGTGGTGAGCAAGGTGGTTTCCGCGGTGACAGTCACGGTCTCCGCCGCAGAACCGACCTCCAGGGAAACGTCGATGCGAAGAGACTGTGCAGCGGCCAGCCCCAGGTTCACGCGATTGTAGGTCTTGAACCCTGGAACGGTCACGCTCAGATCATACGTACCAACCGGCAACTGCGGGGCGACGTAGTTGCCCGTGGGCGTACTCACGGAATTGAGCGCGATTCCCGTTGCCGTGTTCGTAATGCGGATCTCGGCACCGGCAACGATCGCCCCACTGGGATCTAGGACCGTGCCTGTAATCGTTCCGTTGGCTCCTTGCCCGAAAGCCATCATCGCGGTAAACACCGCACAAGCACCCGTCAGGAATATCTTCATGGTCCCCTCCCAAGAATGTCGTTCCATCGCAAACTCTACGCCTCTTGCTTACCGGGTGTCAAGGGGGACTGGATACTTTTGAGATACGCGCTGGATACGCCACGGATACATGCACGCCGGGAGCAGGGGAAGTTAGCTTCCCGTTACTCCACCGGAATCCCGCGCGCGGTCATTGCTTTCCGCAGGATCTCCGCAACTGCCGGCGACTCCTTTTTGCCGTTCGCAATATACAGCCCGCCCGAGACCATGAGAGGCGTCCATCCCAGTTGGTTCTTAGCGTTCAACACCGCGCCCTGAGAGATCAGGTACTCGGCGATCGACGTTTGATTGCCGATAGCCGCCCCGTGCAGCGGCGTCATCTGGTTGAACCTCATGTCGCCAACCTGCAGATTGAGGATGTCCTTGATGTTGTCGGGATATCGCAGCAGCGTATTCTGCGGCGTTCCTGTCATTGGATATTCTCCGAACGTCGTCCGCGCGTTGACATCGTTGCCCAACTGGATCGTGTACTTCACGGCCTCCAAGCGCTCGGCTTCGGGAACGCCGGAAAATGGACCTGCTGTTTCGCCTTCGTAGTAGTCGAGGCACGCGGCGGCCATCAGAGGAGTGACGCCGTGTTTGGTCGGCTTCTTCGGATCCGCGCCTGCGGACACCAACACTCGCATCATCGCGATATCGCCGTTGCGCGCCGCCAGATAAAACGGTGACGCCCCTTCATAGGAAAGGTAGTGACGCCCGATCTGCAACAACGGCGGATTCCGCGACAATCCGCCGCCTGGGGCGAAACGCCCTTCTTTGAGGGTGACCTCCGCATTCGGGTCGGCACCCTTCTCCAGCAGCTTCTTGGCAATATCGAGGTGATCCATCCGGCCGCTCGGCCGTGCCACGGGCTGGGGATCCAGGCCATTCATCGCGAAATCGGGAGGCGCTCCCGGCTTGTGCAGCCACACCACTACATGCAGAGGTTGCCCGCGCGGATCGGGATGCTTCGGATCGGCGCCCGCGTCGAGCAGCACCGCCGCCAGATCGAAGTCGGCGTTGAGCACCGAGATGTTCAGCGCGGCCGTGCCGTCCGGAAGCGCGTCGTTCGCATTGGCCCCGCGCTGCAAGAGGTACTTGACGGTGTCGATGCGGTTGTTGCGCACGGCAAAAAGTAGCGGCGTCATGCCAGCCTTCGACTTCGCTTTCAGATCCGCTCCGAACTCGACCAGGAGGTCCACCGCACTAGTATTTCCCTCGCCTGCTGCGAACATCAAAGCGGTCTGCCCGCGAAACTCTTCGGCGGCGTTCACCTTCGCCCCGGCCGAGAGCAAGGCGCGGACCACATCCACCCGGCCGTTTCGGGCCGCCGT
This sequence comes from Acidobacteriota bacterium, assembly GCA_039931205.1. GTDB lineage: Bacteria > Acidobacteriota > Terriglobia > Bryobacterales > Bryobacteraceae > Palsa-187. The sequence goes on along the minus strand of JBDTSJ010000014.1, from coordinate 5,044 downwards.
CATCAGCGCCGTCTGGCCTTCTTCGGAAACCGAATCCGGACTCGCCCCCGCTTTGAGCAAGCGCGCCACGAGGGTCGCGTTGCCATTCTGCGCGGCCAGCGTCAGCGGCACCACTTTGTATCGCGAAGGCAGATCGGCCTTGGCTCCGGCGGTTAACAGGGCGTCGACCATAGCCGCATCGTCGCGATGAACCGCCCAGTGGAGGGCTGTCGATCCGTCGGCCGCTGTGGAATTCACATCGACTCCGCCGGCCAGGAGCGCCCTGACCGCGCCCGCATCGCCCGATTTGGAGGCTTCCACAATTCGAGGATCGCTTGCCGCCCACATCCCCGACGCCATCAGTACACTCAAACCGAGAATTAGGTACACCCGCATGATCCCCCTCCTTCACTCAGGACTCTTTTCCCTGTATACTCGTGTCCGTCACGTTGTATACTTTGCCGCCATGTCGAGCATAACACCACCGAAGATTTGGGGCACTGCCCTCCTCGCGCTTTGCTTTATTCCATTGCGCGCGCCGTCGCAAACGCCCTCTGATGCCGCCGAAGTGCAGGCCACCATAAACCGCTATTGCGTAGGCTGTCACAACGCGCGCTTAAAGACGGCTGATCTTGTGCTCGATCCTGCGGCGGCCACCCATCCAGGCGATGCCGCCGAAACGTGGGAAAAAGTCCTACGCCGGTTTCGAGCTGGGACCATGCCGCCTCCCGGATCCCCGCGGCCCGAAGGTGCGGTCTACTCTCGAACGTCTGCCTATCTCGCGCGCGAACTCGAAACTTTTGCGGCCACGCGACCCAATCCTGGCCCGCTTCCCAACGTGCACCGCCTCAGCCGCACGGAGTACCAGAACGCGATCCGCGACCTGCTCGATCTTACCGCTCTTCCCAAAGAACTCGATTACTCGACCCTGCTGCCCACCGATAACGTCAGCAGCGGCTTCGACAATCTCGCCGACACGCTCTTCATGTCCCCGGGCACGACGGAACGCTACGTTGCCGCGGCACGCAAGATCGCCAAGGTAGCTGTTGGCGATCGCACGATGGATGCATTGGTCAACATCCACCTCACGCCGCTCCGCCAACCGCAGGACAACCGCAATGAGAGTCTCCCGTTTGGGACCCGTGGAGGCACGGCCATCCAAAGCTATTTCCCGCTGACAGGCGAGTACGAGTTTCGCGTGCAGACCACCGGATCCGGCCGTGACGAGCATCGCCTCGAAATTTCCATTGACGGCGAAGCCAAACAAACCCAGCGCATCGCTTCAAATGCCCGCTCCGAGGAGTTCGAGTCCGACATCGGTGACGTATGGAGGTTCCGCTTCCCGGTTTCCGCCGGACCCCGCGCCGTTGGCGTCACATTCCTGGAGCGCAGCGAGGCGCTACCAGAGGGGCCTCTGCGTCCGCCTGCCCGTAGCCGCGGCCTGCTGCCGAGCGTTGTTGGTGTCACCATCAGCGGACCTTTTAATCCGACCGGGCCTGGCGACACTCCCAGCCGGCGTCGCATCTTTGTTTGCAGCCCGACGACTGCGACAGCGGAATCCGCCTGCGCGGATCGCATTCTTAATACGATGCTCCGCCGCGCCTATCGCAGAAATGTCACCGCCGCCGATCTCGTTCCTGTGCGGCGATTCTATGAAACTGGCCGCGCGGAACGCGACTTCGAGCTGGGCATCCAGCGCGCACTCGAACGCATCTTAGTGAGTCCGCAATTTCTGTTCCGTATCGAAGAACAACCGGCCAACGCGGCGGCCGGTACCGTCTACCCCATCAATAGCTTCGAACTGGCCTCGCGGCTCTCCTTCTTTATATGGTCCAGCATCCCGGATGATGCTTTGCTGGATGCCGCGGCCAACGGCTCGATCCGCCGCCCGGAAGTGCTCGCGCAGCATGTGAACCGCATGCTCGCCGACCCGCGCTCGGAATCGCTCATCAATAACTTTGCTGCACAGTGGTTGTTCCTGCGCGATGTCGAGACTAAGGATCCGGATCTGTATCTCTTCCGGGAATTTGACGAGGGCCTGCGCGCTAGCTTCGTCCGTGAAACGGAACTCTTCGTCGATAGCATCCTGCGACAGAACCGCAGCGTCCTAGATCTGATCACGGCAAATTATACGTTTCTGAACGAACGGCTCGCGAAACATTACGGTATTCCCAACGTGACGGGGAGCCACTTCCGTCGCGTGACTTTGCCCGCCGACAGCACGAGAGCAGGATTACTCGGACAAGGGAGCATCCAGCTCCTTACGTCCTACCCCACCCGCACTTCCGCCGTTCTGCGTGGCAAATACGTGCTCGAAAATCTGCTCGCCTCGGCGCCGCCTCCGCCTCCTGCCAACATTCCAGCGCTCAAAACGGAGAACTCAGGGAAAGTTCTTTCCATGAAAGAAGCTATGCAGCTTCACCGTGCGAATCCGACTTGCGCTAGCTGCCACGCGAAAATGGACCCAATTGGATTCGCGATGGAAACCTTCGATGCCATTGGACGCTATCGTACAGAAGAAAACGGCCGACCGATCGACAACTCGAGTAATCTCCCGGACGGTACGCCCGTGAGCGGGATCGACGGCGTCCGCCAGTTGATCCTCAAGAGCCCGGATATGTTTGTCGAGGCTATGACCAGCAAGCTGCTGATGTACGCTCTGGGTCGCAACATTCAGTATTACGATGATCCGGCCATCCGCGGCATAGCGCGCGATGCCGCCCGCGCTAACAACACCTTCGCGGCCCAAGTGCTGGGTGTAGCATCCAGCCTACCGTTCCAGAACCGCCTGGTGCCCAACCGAACTCAGGAAAAGCGACAATGATTGATAGGAGCCGATGATGAACTTCATTACCAGGAAATCGCTCGATCGACGTACGGCGTTGAAAGGTCTAGGCGCAACCATCGCCCTGCCTCTGCTCGACGCCATGGTCCCTTCTCTTTCCGCGCAAGCGAAAGCGGCTCCGCAGCGTTTAGGCTTCCTGTACGGCGCGCACGGCATCATTTACTCTGAGTGGAAGCCTCGCGGCGTCGGACGGAAGTACGAAATCTCTCCCAACCTCAAACCTCTCGAAGGCTTGCGCGACCACTTTAACGTCTTCTCCAATCTTTCACATTTGGAAGCCGACACCAAGGGCGACGGCAGCGGCGATCACAATCGCGCCTCAGCCGCATGGCTCACCGGAGTTCATGCCTACGACCGTACGCGCCCTGGGGCGGAGATCCGCTTGGCCGCGTCCGCCGATCAGATCGCCGCGCGGCACCTTGGCAAGGAAACACCGGTACCCTCTGTCGAGATGACGCTGGATGCCGCATCCCAGGGTGCCTGCGATTCCGGCGATTGCTTCTATGTCAACACTGTCTCCTGGCGGAGCGAGACGTCGCCGAACAGCCCGGAGATTCATCCACGCGTGGTATTCGAACGCTTGTTCGGCGACGGCGGCAATGTTGCCCAGCGGCGTGCCCAGATGCGCACCGAAGGTAGCCTGCTGGATTCCGTGCTAGAAGAGACCGGGCAGCTCACAACCAAGCTGGGCCACGCCGATACCTCGAAGCTCAATGAGTATCTGGATTCCGTGCGTGAAGTCGAACAACGCATCCAGCGCGCCGAAGCCAACGTGCAGGAATCCCTGGAACTGCCCGACCGGCCCATCGGTATCCCTGGCTCTTTTGAGGAGCACGCCAAACTAATGTTCGATCTCCAGGTGATGGCCTTCCGATCCGACATCACTCGCGTGTTCTCCATGATCATTGCTCGCGACTTGAGCAGCCGGTCCTATCCAAACATCGGTGTCCCGAACGCCCATCACGGCATTTCACACCATCGCGAAGACGCGCAACTGATGGCTCAGAAAGCTAAGATCGATACTTATCACATGAAGATCTTGGGTTACTTCCTGGAAAAGATGCGCGATACCCCCGACGGCGATGGTTCCCTGCTGGATCACAGCGCCATCTTGTACGGCAGCGGAATGGGCGACGGCAATTTGCACCGCCACTCCGATTTGCCGTGCTTGTTGGCGGGCAACCTGGGCGGCAAATTCAAAACCGGCTATCACTTTGATTACCCGCGGGACACCCCCATGGCCAACCTGCTGGTCACCATGCTGGATTCGGTCGGCGTGCCGATCGCCAAACTCGGAGATAGCACCGGGCAATTGCTGCTGGATTACAACCGCGCCTGAAGCGGAGACCCGGACTTACTCCCCGGGCCGCAGTTCGACGGCGAAGCCATCTGCGTCCTTGAAGCGCAGCAGCTTCTCGTCCGTTGACGGCAGGATCTCTACACCGATTCCCTTTAGCCGCTCCGTGATCCGCTTCTGGTCATAGCCCGCAACCCGTACGCCCAGATGCTCGATGTGCGACTTAGCGCCTGGCGTCGCCACTTTTTCCAGCCCCAGCTTCGTTCGAGCCACGGTGAACCACACGCGATCCGGATTCTTCGTGAGTGTCGGCTTGCCCAGGAAGCGCTGATAGAACTGCGTCTCCTTCTCGACATCGTTCACCGCTAGAATCACATGATCCATTCCGATCGCGTGGCAAATCGCATCCTCCTGCGTCACGCGCGTCGACGCGATGATTGTCGGCAGCAGGCCGCCCGGTGTCGTCATCAGCTGCATGCGGATGCCCTCCGGGTCAGTCACGGAGTTATAATCCGGCTGCCCCGTGAGATTGATTCCAACTGCTTTCAACTCGGCGCGAAGATCTTCAATCCGGTAGTCCTCCACCGTCACACAGAAGTGATCCATCGCGCCGGAAGCCCCGTTTCGGCTGCCCCCGAAAGCAAGATATCCGGTCCCGATGCGGCAATAGTATCGCAGGGGCGGCGCCATTTCCTGAAAAATCTGCGGATCGAAAATACGACCGAAGAAACTAGCCGATTTTTTCGGATCGGGCGCCGTGTATCCCATGTGTTCGATCCCTGATGCGCGTAGTGGCAGCTGCGATGCACTTGTCTGTGCGAACGCCACTGGACTCAGCAACGTGGTTGCGATCATCTCTCTCCGGGTCAATTTCATTACGCAAGCCTCCCTGGTTCAGGGCTAGTCTAGCCTATTTCTGGCTT
>JBDTSJ010000013.1:0-14791 GCA_039931205.1 Acidobacteriota bacterium | reverse complement strand
TGCGTGCCGTCGCGGAGAGTGGTATCGAACGTAAAAACGCGCATTTTCAAAATCAACGCGCCCAAAGATGCTTAGGCGACGCCGACCTCCTTTTTCTTCTTGAGAAACGTCATCATTTTCCGCAGCTCGGCGCCGACCTGTTCGATCTGCTGACCTTCCTGCGCGGCACGCATGCCGAGGAACTTCTTGCGGCCGCCTTCGCGGTTCTCGCTCATCCATTCTTTGGCGAACTGGCCGGTCTGAATTTCGCTGAGGATCTTCTTCATTTCGGCGCGGGTGGCGTCGGTGATCACGCGCGGGCCGCGGGTGTAGTCGCCATATTCCGCCGTATCGGAAACCGAGTAACGCATGTAGCTCAAGCCGCCTTCGTAAATCAGATCGACAATCAGCTTCACTTCATGCAGGCACTCGAAGTAGGCCATTTCCGGGGCGTACCCGGCGTCGACCAGGGTCTGGAAGCCGGCGCGGATCAGTTCGCTGACGCCGCCGCAGAGTACGGCTTGTTCCCCGAAGAGGTCGGTTTCGGTTTCTTCCTTGAACGAGGTCTCCAGAATACCGGCGCGCAGACAGCCGATACCGGCGCCGTAGGCGAGCGCATTCTTGAGCGCATTACCGGATGCATCCTGATGAATCGCGACCAGGCCGGGAACTCCCTGCCCTTCCGTGAACACTTCGCGTACGCGGTGGCCGGGGGCCTTGGGCGCAATCATGGTGACGTCCACGTCTTTGGGCGGCGTGATGAAACCGAAGTGAATGTTGAAACCGTGGGCGAACATGAGGGTCTTGCCCTTGGTCAGATACGGCTCGATATCGGTTTTGTAAAGATCACCCTGGACGTGATCGGGAACCAGCATCATGATGAAGTCGGCCGCCTGGGCCGCTTGTGATACGGGGAGAACCTTCAGGCCGGCCGATTCAGCCTTGGCCTTGCTCTTGCTTGTATCCGGCAAGCCGACCACGACGTCGATGCCGGAATCGCGCAGATTCATCGCATGGGCGTGACCTTGGCTGCCGTAGCCGATGATGGCGCAGGTCTTGCTTTTCAATAGCGATAGATCGCCGTCTTTTTCGTAGTAGCGCGTAACCATTGTTTAAGTATTTGCTCCGTGGCTTGTACGTTTAGGTACGTTATTCAATCGTAGAAACGGTTTCTTGCGGCTCCAGGTGCTCTTTGCGCACGGGCGGGGCCAGCTTCAATTTCTTGGGCTCCATCGAGACCGCTACCAGGCCGGAGCGGGTAACTTCGATATCGCCGTAACGCTCAATGACGCGGATGAAGGCGTCCAACTTTTCGGGATCGCCGGTGGCTTCGAGAGCGAAGCCGTCCACCGAACTCTCCACGGCGCGCGCACCGAAGATGTCGGCTTCCTTGAGGATGATGGTGCGGTCCTCTTTACTACTGCGCACGCGAACTAGAACCAACTCCCGCCGCACTGCTGGGGCTTCGGTGAGGTCGGCCACCTGCAATACGTTGATGAGTTTGTTGATCTGTTTGATTACTTGGGCGCATTGGCTGGGCTCGACGTCGACGACGATGCTCATGCGCGACAGCTCGGGATCCAGAGTGCGGGCGACGGTCAAACTTTCGATGTTATATCCGCGGGCTGCGAGAACTCCGGTGACGCGCATGAGCGCGCCCGGTTTGTTCTCGACGAGCAGTGAAATCAGTTGCAGCATATTTTCCTAAACTTCCACCGGTTGCGGAGGAGCCAGCACCATTTCGTTGATCGCGCCACCCGCGGGCACCATGGGGTAGACGTTCTCAAACGGAGTTACGCGGACGTTTAGCAGGTAGGGTCCGGGATGATTGACGGCGGTTTCGAGAGCCTCCCGCAAATCGCCGGGTTTCTCGACGGTCTTGCCGATGAATCCATAGGCTCCGGCCAGCTTTTCGGGATCGGGGAAACCTTCCAATAGCACGGAGCTGAGGCGGTTTTTGTAGAACAATTCCTGCCACTGGCGGACCATGCCCAGGTAGCCGTTGTTCATGATGATGATTTTGACTGGCAGCGAATTGTTGGCGATGGTGGCGAGCTCGGGAATCGACATCTGGAATCCACCGTCGCCGACCACCGCGAAAACCAATTTATCGGGACGGGCGAACTGCGCGCCGATGGCGGCGGGGAGACCGAATCCCATGGAACCGAGGCCGCCGGAGTTCAGCCACAGGCGCGGCTGATTGAAGCGGATGAATTGCGCGCACCACATTTGATGTTGGCCGACGTCGCTGGCGACGATGGCATCGCCACCCGACAGGCGGTCGATTTCCATCATCAGATGCTGGGGTTTGATTTCCTTAGTGGAGTATTCGGGGGTGAGCGGATGCGCGGTCTTCCATGCCCGGACTTGCGACCACCAGGCTTTGCGGGGGCCGGAGTTGCGAGCTTGCATTTCGGGCGCCAGTTCGCGGACGTTCTGGTTCAGTTTTTCGAGGACGCGTTTGACGTCGCCCACGATGGGGATGTCGGCGGCGCGGTTCTTGCCGATTTCGGCGGGATCGATGTCCACATGAATGACGCGGGCGTGGGGAGCAAACGCGGCCAGCCGCCCGGTAACGCGATCGTCGAAACGCACGCCCAAGGCGATGATGAGATCCGTTTCGGTAAGCGCCATATTGGCGGCGTAACTACCGTGCATGCCTGGCATGCTGATGTAATTCGGATGGCCCGAAGGCATCGCGCCGAGGCCCATCAAGGTGGTGACCGAGGGAATATCGGTGAACTCGACCAGTTGATGCAATTCCTCCGATGCGTTGGCCGCCAGGATGCCGCCGCCGGCGTACACGATGGGCCGCTCGGCTTCCCAGATCATTTGGGCTGCGCGCCGGATTTGACCGGCGTGGCCGTCCACGCTGATTTTGTAGCCGGGCAAATGAATGGTGGTGACCGGGTTGTAATGGCCCTGGGCCTGGAAGACGTCCTTCGGAATGTCGACCAACACCGGGCCGGGGCGTCCGGTGGCAGCGATGTGGAAGGCTTCGTGAATAATCTGCGGCAGGTCCGCCAGATTCTTCACCATGTAGTTATGTTTGGTGCAGGGGCGGGTGATGCCGAAGGTATCGGCTTCCTGGAACGCGTCGCTGCCGATGAGCTTGGTGGACACCTGGCCGGTGATGGCAACGATGGGGATCGAATCCATTAACGCGTCGACTAGCGCGGTGATCAGGTTAGTGGCGCCGGGTCCGGAGGTGGCGCAACACACGCCGACTTTCCCGGTTGCTCGCGCGTAACCCTGCGCGGCGAAACACGCGTTCTGCTCATGCCGCACAAGTACGTGTTTGATCGGATGATCGTAAAGAGCGTCGTACAGAGGCAGCGTAACGCCGCCGGGGTATCCAAAGAAGCAATCTACCTTCTCCCGGACCAGACACTCCAGAACGATTTCCGCACCGGTCATTAATCGAGCCATGACGTTTTCTCCTAAGCTCATCCCTGCAACGTATTCCCAACAACAAAAAAGCCACTGTTCGGGGTTTCTGTTTCCCCGCCAGTGGCCAAGATCCGTAAGCTACGAACTCGGTCCGTTCAGGCGGGGCCGGGTACGACCCCTACAATAATAAGGACGGGGCGTAGTACGGGAATGATAGCAAGAGCGGTGGCGGTGGATCGCAGGAAAGCCTGGTTGGGGTCCGTGAAGGTCATCGTCCGTCTCTTAGGTACCAGCTTACAGGGTAAACGGTACAAATGCAACAGGGAATGTCCATTACAAAAACTGATGGAGTTATGAATGTGGACTGTCCGAAATCGGCTAGGAATACTCCTACATTGACTATCCGGACCATTAACCCACTTAGTAACCATGCCCAAACAGAGTGCTGCTACCGCTATGGCCCGGCTTCCCGTACCCGTGGAAATGATTCAGCGCCGCATTCACAAGATCCGGGGGTGCCGGGTCATGTTGGATACGGAGTTGGCCGAGCTTTATCAAGTACCGACGTCGCGGTTGAACGAAGCCGTCAAACGGAATAAGAAACGCTTTCCAGCGGACTTTATGTTCCAGCTTACCGAGGGGGAGGCGGAGAGTTTGATATCGCAAAATGCGATGTCAAAGAAGCGCCGCGGAGGCCGGCGAACTTTGCCGTATGCGTTTACTGAACACGGCGTCGCGATGTTGTCGTCAGTGCTTCATAGCCAGCGCGCGATTCAGATGAATATTCTGATTGTGCGGGTGTTCGTGAAGATTCGTGAAATGCTTGCCAGCCACCGCCATCTTGCGGCGCGCGTGGAGAAACTGGAAGGGACCCAAAAGCAACACGACTCGATTATTGCGTTGCTGGCGGATGAGATTGATGCGATGCGGCGGATTCCGGATGTCCCGAAACGCCGCATTGGCTTTAGAACGGGCCAATAGCAGGGCTTGATATCGCAGATTGCGATGTCAAAAGGGAGGGACTTGATATCGCAGATTGCGATATCAAAAGCTAGGGGCGGGTGCGCGGTCCGGCTAAACTGGAAGACAGAAACCATGTCTAACGTTGCTGAACCCCAGGTCGTTCCTTATGTACTCGACCATTTCATTGCAGGGCACGCCGTGCCGCCATCGGCGGGAGCTTATATTGAGAAACTGGACCCGCGCACTGGGGACGTGATAGGCAGAGTGGCGGACGGGAACGCGGGCGACGTCGATAAGGCTGTGCGGGCGGCCCATGCGGCGTTTCCAGCATGGCGCGATATGCGGCCTTTGGATCGAGGACGCATCCTTCTGGACATGGCTGCAAAGATTCGAGCCAATGTTAGGACGCTGGCGGAGATGGAGTCGCGCGAAACCGGCAAGCCGGGCAAGCAAGTTCCAAATGAACTCGAGACGACTGCCCGGTATTTCGAATATTACGCCGGATTAGTAAACATCCATCACGGTGAAACCATCAACGTGGGCGCGGGCTTTCATTCCTACACGCGCCGCGAGCCTTTTGGTGTTGTCGGCGCGATTCTTCCGTGGAACGTTCCGCTGAACCAGGCGGCCAGGACGATGGCTCCCGCGCTGTGCGTCGGTAATACGGTGGTCGCCAAGCCGTCAGAGGAAACATCGGCGACACTGTGTGAGTTTGCTCGCATCGTAACGGAGCAATGCGGCGTGCCAGCGGGCGTGATCAACGTGATCCTGGGCGGAGGGCGCACGGCGGGTGCGGCACTGGTAGCGCATCCGCTGGTTCGGAAAGTGGCGTTCACGGGGAGTGTGCGAGCGGGGCGCGAGATCGGCCATATCGCGGCCGAGCGAATTCTGCCACTGACGCTGGAGCTGGGTGGCAAATCGCCGCACATCGTGTTTGATGACGCGGACCTTGATCAGGCGGCGGTGAATGCCGCGACGATCTTTACGCGCAACTGCGGGCAGATCTGCTCATCCGGTAGCCGCCTACTGGTGCAGGAAAACATTCACGATGTGTTTGTCGAGAAACGAGTCGCCGCGGTGGCCAAGATTACGGTTGGACCGGAAGCGGACGCCTCCGTTGGGCCGCTGGCCACGAAGGCGCAGTTTGAGAAAGTGCAGGGTTATTACGATATCGCTCGCCAGGATGGCGCGACGGCTGCCTTCGGCGGCGCGCTACCCACCGAGTAACGTCTGCGCAAGGGGTGGTTCGTTCAACCGACGGTCTATACGGGCGTTACGAACGACATGCGAATCGCGCGCGAAGAGATATTCGGACCGGTTGTGGCGGTGATTAAATTCAAGGATGAAGCGGATGCCGTACGGCTCGCGAACGACACGGACTATGGGCTGGCCGCCGGCTTGTGGACGCGGGACATCAGCCGCGCGCATCGCGTTGCGGCGCTGCTCGAAGCAGGACAAGTCTACATCAACGAATATCAGACCGGCGCGATGCTGGAAGCGCCTTTTGGTGGATATAAGATGAGCGGCTACGGCCGTGAAAAAGGCGTCGAATCGCTGCACTCCTATACTCAGCTAAAGTGCGTCACCGTAAAACTGTGACAAAAGATCTGCAGGCACTTATTTCATTCGTGGTGTGGGGAGCGTATTTCGCCGAACTTATCGTCGCAGGCATGACGTTTCGCCGCGTGGGCCCTAGTCTCTACACTCTGCCCTTGGGCATCACGTTTGCCATTATGGCGAGTCAAACCGGGCGTGCCCAATTGATTCCTCTGTTGGCGATTCCAGGGCTCGCAATTCTGGCGGGCGCGCTTATACTGCTCGGATGGTCTGCCCGTACTGTACGCGGCCGGCTATTTTCTTATATTGGAAATAATGACACGCCCCAGTTTGTGTGTCAGGAGGGTCCCTACGCCTTTATTCGACATCCCTTTTACACCGCCTATCTGCTGACCCATCTTGCCGTGACCGTGATGTTCCCCAATCTGGTCACACTAGGCGTGCTGTTCTTCACTTTCGGGCTGTTGTGGCACGTGGCCGGTTTTGAGGAACGCAAATTCGAACGAAGTCCGGTGTCGGTGGAATATCGCGCGTATGGAGCACGTACGGGTCGATTTATTCCACGCAAGTTTCGCAAGTGAACCAGGCGGCCTCCGCCAGTCGATCCCGAGATCGGGAGTCTGCGGTATGGGCTTCTGGTATCGCGCGTAACCCTATATACTGGTTGAGATTCTGGAGGCTTCACATGAAACCGTTGTTGTTAGCCGCCGCATTGTGGGCAGTCCCGGTTTGCGCCCAGGCTCCACCCGCCGCGGCTAAGCCGAAGCCTGTGGCGCGCGTTCAGCCGCCCGCGCGGATCATGGACTTCAAGGCCTCGTCCACAAATTTGCAACCTGGGCAATCGACCACGCTGGTGTGGTCGACTGAGAACCCCACCACCACCGTCATTTCCGGATTAGGGGAAGTGACTGCTATAGGCAACCGCAGCGTGACGCCGAAGGCCACCACCACATATACGTTGACCGTCCGTGGACCGAACGGCGAGGAATCCCGCTCCCTGACGATCAACGTTGCGGGGACCACGGCAATTGCAGCCGTGACGGCGACGGAAGCGCCGAAGGCCACACCGCGAACGGCAGAGGGCAAACCCGATTTCACGGGTATTTACAACTCCAGTTCGTTTGTGTTCGCAGGACGTCAAGTTCGTGGACAGAACAGTCCGTTCACGGGCAAGCTAAAGCCCGGAGCCGAGTCTTTCAAGGTGGCGCGCGGGCCAAACGACGCAGGCCAGTACTCCACGTGCATGCCGACCGGTTTACCCGGCGCATATTTTGTTCCGTACCAATGGCAGATCGTGCAGGGTAAAGATTCCGTCGTCATTATGTACGAGTATCCACACTTGTTCCGTGTGATCCCCATCGCAGGACCTAACAACGTAGCCGAGCATCCGGTAGATCCGGATCCTTCCTGGATGGGGAACTCGATCGGGCGTTGGGACGGCGACACGCTGGTGGTGGATGTGGTGGGGTTCAACGATAAAACGGAACTACCGGGCGGCTTCCGTCATACGGAGGCTCTGCATGTAGTGGAGCGCTTTACGCGTACCGACTTCGAGAATCTTGACTACGTGGCCACCATAGAAGATCCCAACGTGTTTGCGGAACCGTGGAAGATTGAGCGCGGATTTCCGTTGCGAGCGGACCTGCAGACGTTATCGGAATTTGTGTGCGAGAATAATCGCGATTACACGCCGTTTTTTGAGAAGAAATGAGGGTACGTATGATTCGAGTCATGATTCCAGTTGCTGTGATTGTTGCGAGCGTAGGGTTGCTGGCGCAGGCTCCGCCGGCGGCGGCACCGGCGAAGCCCGTTCGCATTCAGCCGCCCGCTAGGATTAACGAGTTTCGCGCCCAGCCTGCGTCGGTACAGGCGGGTCAGCAGGTAATGCTGGTGTGGGCGACGGAGAATCCCAGCAGCACCACGATAAGCCCGCAGATTGGACGCGTAACGCCGCGCGGCAGCCAGGCAGTGACACCGGCGGCGACCACGACCTATGTCCTGACCGTCACTGGCCCCAACAATCAGACGGAGACTCGCGAGGTGACGGTGAACGTAGCTGGTACCGCACCGATAGCGCGGGCGGCGGCGGCTCCGGTGAATCCTACTGAAACGCCGAGGCTCAACGGGAAGCCGGATCTTTCGGGGGTGTATAACTTCGGCGGCGGTGGAGCACCTGCGGGCGGACGTGGCGCCGCACCTGCCGCTGGACGCGGAGGCCCCGCGGCCCCTGGCGCTCCCGCCGGACCGGAACTAAAGCCTGGAAAGGAGAGCTTCCGTGTGGTGCGTGGTCCTAATGATGCGGGAGCGCTGTCGGATTGCATGCCCGTCGCGGGTCCGGCCGCCTATACCGTGCCCTACCAATTTCAGATCATTCAGAACGCGAATTTCGTGCTGATCCTGCATGAATATCCGGGAGTGTTTAGGATCGTGCCAACCAACGGCGGAACCCATCCCGTGGATCCAGACCCCACATGGCTAGGTGACTCGATTGGGCGTTGGGATGGCGACACTTTCGTGGTAGACACCGTCGGCTTCAACACGCGCACGGAGTTAAGCGGGTACAAACACAGCGAGGCACTGCATATCGTCGAGCGCTTCTCGCGTCCCACTTTCGACGCCTTGCAATACGAGGCGACACTGGAGGACCCGGAGGTTTTCGTGCGCCCCTGGACCATCACGCGCTCATTTCCCCTGCGTCCAGACCTGAAGAAGATTGACGAATTCGTCTGCGAGAACAATAAAGATTACAAAGAACTGTTTGTAAAGTGACGCGAGAAGTACCCGTTTTGATCGTGGGCGGAAGCCTGGTGGGACTTTCCACGGCCCTACTGCTGGGCCACTATGGCGTCCCATCGCTGGTGGTGGAACATCATCGGGGCACCGCGATTCATCCGCGCGCCGCACAGATCAGCCAACGGACGATGGAGATCTTTCGTACCGTAGGCATCGAGCAGACGATCCGAAAGACTTCCGAGCAGCAGTTTGTCCAGGACGGCGCCATCGTAGCGGTGGAGACGCTGGCCGGCGAAATCACCGCCTCTTACATTGCAAATCTGAACGAAGGCGTCCGCGACGCCAGCCCGTGTGAGCGTGTGTTCATTTCACAAAGCTTGCTGGAGCCTCTGCTGAAATCGCGCGCTGAAGAACTGGGGGCCGAATTGCTGTTCGGGACGGACCTGGTTTCCTTCACTCAAGACGCGAACGGCGTGGCCGCCGTGATTCAGAGCCGCGATGGCGGCGAATCGGAGACCGTCCGCGCGCAATACATGGTCGCGGCTGACGGGGCACATAGTTCCGTTCGCGAGAAGTTGGGAATCGCGATGCACGGACGGGGAACATTTTCGAATTCCGCGACGATCTACTTTCGCGCGGACGTCTCCGGGCTGTTACGCGGCAGGAATCTCAGCGTGATCTATGTTTCCAATCCGAAACTGCGGGGCTTTTTTCGGTTTGAGAAACCGTTCGATTCCGGGTTCCTGGCGGTGAACTCCATTGGAGACGCCACCCGTCCGGTTACGGATGTCTCGACCGGGCTGACCAATGAAAAATGCCTGGAATGGATCCATACGGCGCTGGGAACACGCGACGTGCCGGTGACGATAGAGAGCGTAATGCCGTGGCAAGCACAGGCGGATGTCGCCGATCGATTTCAAGCCGATCGAATATTTCTGGTGGGCGATGCAGCGCACGTCATGCCGCCGAACGGTGGCTTTGGCGGGAACACGGCCGTGCAGGACGCGCAGAACCTGGCATGGAAACTCGCTTCCGTCCTGCTTGGTTCCGCCGGTCGCGCGCTTCTCGATACCTACGCGGCCGAGCGCCGGCCGGTCGCCAAATTCACTGTAGAACAGGCATATTCGCGCTACGTTACGCGCACTGCTCCGTATCTGGGGACCGAGGGACTGCAGCCTGTCGCGCCGGATTTGAACATTGAGTTAGGCTACAGCTACCTATCGAGCGCCATCCATTTCAGCCGCGAAGCTGCCCATCACATGGATCCGCGAGAGACCAAAGGACTGCCGGGGACGCGCGCGCCACACGTGGATTTGGGTGGAGGACGGTCCACGCTGGATTGGTTTGGGCGATATTTTGTCCTGTTGCAAGGCTCTGATCTGGATCACGCTCCGCTTCGCGAGGCATTTGGAGTTTCCGCCGCGGGAGCGGTTCTGGTGCGTCCGGACGGCTTCGTGGCGTGGAGGTCGCAAGCTCCGGTCACAAGCGAAGAGGTTGAGCGCATGAAGGCGCAACTGCTGGCATGCTGATCGAGAACACCTGGCTGTTCCCCGCCCTGGAGGCTTTGCACGTAATCGGCCTGGCGCTGCTGGTAGGAACGATTGTGATGGGCGATCTGCGCGTGCTCGGCTGGATGGCCGTGAGAGTGCCGGAAACGCTGACGCGCGCGGGTTTGTGGCTGATGGTGGCGACCGGGGCGCTGATGTTTCTGTCCGGGTATGAACGCTATCGAGAGAACCCCGCGTTTCTGCTCAAGATGTCTCTGCTAGTGGTGGCGCTGGGTTTGCATCACACGATTCACAAACGTGCGACTCGCGCGACCGCGATACTGTCCTTGACGGCGTGGACCTTGGTGGTGGTCGCGGCGCGCGCGGTTATCGACTTCGATGTTTGAATTTCTGGCCGTCTGGTATCAGCCCGCCATCGGAGCGCTGCACGTGCTGGGGATCGCGTGGTTCGGCGGAATGCTGCTGACTGAGGATCGCGGATTGCGGACGTGGCGGTGGGCGGGACTGGTGTTGATGTTGGCCACGGGAATCCTGTTATTCACGGCCAATGCCGCGCACGTTTGGAACAGCAGCTCATTCCGCATCAAGTTACTGCTTCTACTGGCACTGGTGTTTGTGCGGCAACCGCGGTGGCTGGTTCTAACTCTGTGGGCTGCCGTGGTCTTTGCCTCGCGCGGCATTGCCTACTTCTAGTCGCCTTGCAGCAACATTGCCATCTGCCAGACGCCTTTCGCATCCGGCTGGAAGAATGCCCGGTAGCCGACTGGGCTGAAAAGATAGCGTGCGGCAACGTATCCGGACTTGCCGTCCAGCGTGACGACTCTGGACCAGGCTTCGCCCGGATCGCTCAGTTTCACAATCTCGTACGAAAGTTGGCGAATTCCGGGAGCTTTCGGATTGGGCGCTTTCCGCAGCCACACGCCGCTCGCGGCCACGACCCCGTATTCGAATGCATCCAGATCGTCTGGAAATTTTCCGCAGACGTAGGGGACGCAGTATCCTGGACCTTGCCAGGTTCCGCCTCGCTCCAGCAAGCGGCTGAGTAATGGCCACAGATCGCTCGTTTCTTCTTCCGGCTTCCAAAGAGTACGGAATTCGGCCAGGCCATCGTTGCCGCCGAAACTGTTCTTGACGTCGGGCGAGATGAGGGGAAGCAGCGCTGCGGCGTCTTTCCGAAGAACTGCGAGCTTGAAGCGATTCAGAAACATCGCGAACCTTGGGTCGCGGGCCGACTCGTCCACTAGCGGGAGCAAGCGCCGGGTTTGCGCCGAGGCGAGAGCGGCGAGGGCGAGGAGCAAGGCAATCGAGCGCCGTGTCATTGCCATGTCATGGCCGGGTCGTCGTCCCCTCAGCGCCCGGCTGCGAGCGATTGAATCCGCCAGTCACCTGCGGGGTTCTTTGCAAAACAGGCTCGGTAGCCGGCGGGGCTGTAGAGGTAGGCGATGGGGATGAATCCCGTGACGCCGGCCTGGGTTTTGATTTTGGTCCATTCCCCGCGCTCCAATACTTCGACGATCTCATAGGAGACGGTCGCGAGCGCGCGTGAATTCGCCGAGGCCTCGGCGCGCAGGCTGATGTTGGGATTCAGGATCACCTGGTGTTTGGACGCGTCCAAGTCCGGGGGAAACATCACGCCTACATAAGGCGCGCAATATTGTTCCTGTACCCACACACCGGGGAGTGACAGGATCTGGGTGATGATTCCATAGACGGCGGTGTTCGGGTCTGCCAATCCCCAGGCTGTGAAGAATGCATTAGGGCCTTCAAAAGCTCGCACTCCGGTTTTCACATCCACGGCTAGCAGGGCCAGCAAGCCGTCGCGATCCTTGCGTTTCAGCGCGTCTTTGAGCTGGGCGAGAAAAACGCCGAGAGTCTTGTCGCGGCTGGATTCGTCCTTCGGGGGCGGCAAGGTACGGTATTGAATTGCAGGAACCTCCACTGTGGGCGGCGGCGCTGTTTTGGAGGCAGGTTTAGGAGCAGTTTTGGACGGAGTTTTTGCAGCCGACTTGGCGGCAGGTTTGGGCGGGGACTTGGAAGCTTGAGCGGACGCGAGGCCCGCGGTAAGAAGTGTTACCGCGAAGCCCCGCGCCCACATGACAATTACGCCTTGGCGACTTCTTCGGACTTCAGCTTATCGCGCTGTTCCTTCAGAATGGCCTTACGCGACAACTTGATTTTGTTGCCTTCCAGGCCCAGAACCTTTACCAGGATCTGGTCGCCTTCGTTCAGCTCATCGCGAACCTGCTTGATGCGGTTCTCGGCGATCTCGGAGATGTGCAGCAGACCGTCGGTGCCGGGGAAGATTTCGACGAAGGCGCCGAAGTCGACGATGCGAACCACTTTGCCCAGGTAGGTCTTGCCGACTTCCGCAACTGCGCAAAGGTCGGTGATCATCTGGATGCAACGGTCGGCGGCGGTGCCGTCCGACGAGAAGATCTTCACACTGCCGTCGTCTTCCACGTCGATTTTGCAGCCGGTGGCTTCGACAATACTGCGGATCATCTTGCCGCCGGGTCCGATCAGCTCGCGGATCTTGTCGGTCGGAATCGTGAGTGTAAAGATGCGCGGAGCATACGGAGACATCGTGGTGCGCGGCTCGGACAGCGCGGTGTTCATGCGGTCCAGGATATGGAGCCGAGCGCGGCGCGCCTGTTCCAGGGCTTCCGTCAGGATGGAGTGGGTGACGTTGGGGACCTTGATGTCCATCTGCAGGGCGGTGATGCCGTCCTTGGTCCCGGCAACCTTGAAGTCCATGTCGCCGTAGTGATCTTCGGCGCCGGCGATGTCGGTCAGGACGGCGTAATCCTTACCTTCCATTACCAAGCCCATCGCGATACCGGCGACGGGTGAGGAAATCGGTACACCGGCGTCCATTAAGGAGAGGGTTGCGCCACAGACCGAGGCCATGGAGCTGGAACCGTTAGATTCCAGAATGTCGCTAACGCAGCGCATGGTGTAGGGGAAAGTTTTGTCGTCCGGAATCACAGCCGCCAGGGCGCGTTCGGCTAAAGCTCCGTGGCCGATTTCACGACGGCCCGCGCCGCGCATGAAGCCGACTTCGCCAACGCTGAAGGGCGGGAAGTTATAATGCAGCATCCAGCGCTTGCTGGTCTCAGTGGGATCAAGAAGTTCGATGCGCTGCTCATCGTCCTTGGTGCCGAGGGTGGCTGTCACCAGCGCCTGGGTTTCGCCACGGGTGAAGAGGGCCGAGCCATGGGTGCGCGGCAGAATACCAACTTCGGAATCGATGTCGCGGACTTCGTCGAACTTGCGGCCATCCGGACGGCGTTTGGCCTTCAGCATCTCGTCGCGGAAGATGTTTTCCTTCAGCGCGTCAAAGATCTTCTTGGCTTCGGCCTGCTGCTCTTCCGGCAACACGTCGATGGCTTTGTGTTTGCACTCGTCGATGCGGGCGTAGCTATCGAGCTTGCTGTATTTCCCGGTGTTCATCGCGTCGGTCAATTCGACGCGGACGGTTTTGGCGATGGATTCGGACAACTCGGGGTTGAGAACCGCGGGGGTGTATTGGCGCTTCGTCTTGCCGCACTTCTTCATCAATTCGCGGATGCCCTTGGCGATCTTCTTGCAGCAGTCGTGTCCAAACTCGATGGCGGCCAAAACCTCGGCTTCGCTGCACTGCAGCGCGCCGGCTTCCACCATCACTATGCCTTCTTCGGTTCCCGCGACAATAATGTTGAGCTTGGAAATCTTGGCTTCTTCGTAGGTGGGGTTGGCGATCAACTTGCCGTCCACCATGCCGACCTTTACTCCGCCCAACACATGGGCGAACGGCAGGTCGGAGATGGCCAGCGATGCGCCCGCGCCCAGAATGGCCAGCGATTGCGGATCGCGCTTGGGATCGGCGGAGAGCACGAACGCGATGACTTGCGTCTCATGCGAATAACCTTCCGGGAACAGCGGACGGATCGGACGATCGATCATGCGGCTGGTCAGGGTTTCTTTTTCCTGCATCCGGCCTTCGCGTTTGATGAAGCCTCCCGGGAACCGGCCGGCCGCGTAGGTATACTCGCGGTAGTCTACCGTCAGGGGAAAGAAGTTGGCTCCAACTTTGGGTTTGTCAGCGCCGCAAGCCGAGATCAGCACGACGGACTCGCCCGAGCGCACCACAACGGCGCCATTGGCCTGCTTGGCCATCTTCCCGGATTCGATGGTAATGATCTGACCGCCGCCCAGATCCACTTCTACGGAATGCAACATGTTTGGAATCTTCCTTTAATCAGTCGTGATCAAGAAAGACTTCGGAGGGGGGTCCCTGGGAACTGGAAAGTTACCCCGGGCTTGGCGCCATCCACTATGGACGGCACGCGAGAATCAAATTCGAAAGCCTACCGCCGGATGCCCAGACTTGTGATCAGGGTTTTATAGCGTTCAGGGCTGCGATCCCGCAGATAATCAAGCAGATGCCGCCTTCGAGCCACCATTTGCAGCAAACCTCTGCGGGAATGATGATCCTTCGCGTGCGTCTTGAAATGCTCGGTCAACTCGGAAATGCGACGGCTTAACACCGCAACCTGCACCTCTGGCGAACCCGTATCCGTTTTATGGACCCGGAACTCCGAAATGACCTTATTTTTTGCTTCGCCGGCCAGTGCCATTCGAGACTCGATACTCCTCGTCTAGTCTTAATCGTTTAAGTACTG
>JBDTSJ010000012.1:0-39178 GCA_039931205.1 Acidobacteriota bacterium | reverse complement strand
GATGCCCCGGACGGCACCGGAGGATCGTGGAACCGGGACGATGTGATCGTCTTCTCCCCCAAAATCGATGGAGGTTCGCTCCAACGCGTCGCCGCCGCCGGTGGAGTCCCCGCCCATGTGGTCCAGGGTGGGGGGTATCTCAGGCATCCCGTGTTTCTGCCGGATGGCCGCCACTTTCTGTACACGATCCAGTTTGGACCTAGCGAGCAAACCGGCATCCAGGTCGGCTCACTCGATCAGAAAGGAGAAAATCGCCG
This sequence comes from Acidobacteriota bacterium, assembly GCA_039931205.1. Taxonomy (GTDB): domain Bacteria; phylum Acidobacteriota; class Terriglobia; order Bryobacterales; family Bryobacteraceae; genus Palsa-187. The sequence continues at coordinate 38,921 of JBDTSJ010000012.1, read as the reverse complement.
CATTCTGCCGGATGTGTCCGGTGCGCAGTTCGCACCTTCGGAACGAAGCGGCCGGCCGGGCCATCTTCTCTTCGTCCGCCAAAATACCCTCATGGCCGTGCCCTTCGATGCCTCCAGCGCGCAGGTCTCTGGCGACGTCTTCCCCCTGGCGGATGGTCTCGGAGTGAACGCCATTAGCGCCTATGCGCCCATTACGGTTTCTGAGAACGGCGTGTTGCTGTACAAAATGGTCGGCGCTGCCGGTGGAGGTCAGCTCGCCTGGATGGACCGGACTGGAAAAGGGTTGGGACCGGTGAGCACTCCCGGTGAGGTCAGCACTCCCGCGATCTCTCCTGATGAGAAACAGGTGGCGTTTTCACGCGGTTCCGGTGGGGACGCCGACTTATGGGTACGGGATCTGAGCCGGGGAACGGAGACGCGCCTCACCACGGATGCGTCGCTAAATATTGCGCCGCTTTGGTCGGCCAAGGGAGACCACATCGCTTTTGCTTCGACGCGTAAGGGCGGGGCCTTCCATCTCTATTCGAAGGCCGCCAGCGGCAGTGGACAAGACGAGCCGTTACTGCAAAACAACCCGGATACCCTAGTGAATCAATGGTCGCGGGACGGGCGCTTTCTCGTTTACATTCACAATGATCAGAAGACGAAGCAGGACATCGGGGTCCTTCCGATGGAGGGCCCGCCGGCGGATCGCAAGCCCACCCCGTTCCTGCAATCTGAGTTCGGCGAATTCATGGGCCAACTCTCGCCGGACAACCATTGGATGGCCTTCACCTCCGACCGCTCAGGACGGCGCGAAGTGTACGTGCGGCCGTTTCCGTCAGGTGAGGGCGAGTACACGATCTCCATTGCGGGTGGCGATCAGTCCCGCTGGAGGGGTGACGGCAAAGAACTATTCTTCGTGGGGGCCGATGGCAAGATGATGGCAGTTCCAGTGAAGACCTCGGTGGGAGCTACGCCTTCCTTCGAAGCGGGCACTCCCGCCGCGCTCTTCGAAGCCCACATCCGATCAACCGGGGTCCTGTTTCAATACGACGTCACCGCCGACGGCAAGCGCTTCCTCATCAACACCACCGGCGCGGACACAGCCTCCGCTCCGCCGCTGACGGTAGTGACAAATTGGCAGGCGGGCGTGAAGAAGTAAGGCGAGATGCGAAAAGGATCTACCAGAAAACCGAAACCGGACGAGCCCGCGACCCCAGGCAAGAACTACATCACGCCGAGCGGGCTGCAGCGTCTCAATGACGAGCACCGGTTTCTGCTCACCAGGGAACGCCCGGCCGTGACGGCGGTGGTGACGTGGGCCGCCAGTAACGGCGATCGCAGTGATAACGCCGACTATCAGTACGGCAAGCGGCGGCTGCGCCAGATCGATGGGCGGATTCGCTTTCTCAGGAAGCGAATCGAAGCTGCGGAAGCAGTGGACCCGGAAACTCCCAGAAGCGGACAAGCGGCCACCAGAGCATTCTTCGGCGCGACCGTGCGCTATGCCAACGCCGCGGGAGTGGAGCGAGTGGTCAGCATCGTGGGCACCGACGAAGTCGATCTCGAACGCAACCACATCAGTTGGGTGTCACCTCTGGGGCGCGCGTTGCTGAAGTCGGCAGAGGGCGACAGCGTTGCACTCCAAGCGCCGGGCGGTACAGAATCCCTGGACGTGCTGGAAGTGCGTTACCAACGCATTCCCGTGGAACCATTTCGTGAGCCACTTGGATCCGAGTCCAAGTCAAAGGAACTCCCTGGCGGACGCCGATCCACGTGACGAAAGTGATAGTTTTGGGCCCCGCGTGGATCCGGGCAACATCATCAATCGCGAGAAGAGTCCGCGAAATAGATGCAGCCGATGCCTACTCCGTACGCCAGCAGATCCACGACGCTGAACTCCGTACCCATTAGCCGCGCACACATCCGCACAACAAAATGCTCGCTCACCAGCAAATGGGCCGGGATCATTGTTAGTTGAAACAGCTCGATCACGGTCATTACAACCATGCAGGGAACGGCCACGGCTGCGGTTCTCCAGAAGACCCGCAAGATCGAGTACACCATCGCCGCATATAAGGCGTCGCCCAGATACTTGTCGAAAACCACCACGCCTGTATGGACCGCTCGCGAGAGTATGCCCATCGCGATAATGCCCACCAGGCACAGGATCCAGGATGTAGGCGACCTCAATCCGCGGAGCATCCCTCCATGGTACAAGTCGTCAATCGCACAGCATCCCCTCCGGGAGCCGCTTTGTTTCGAATCGAGCGAAACGTTCGAACTCCAGCGGGGAATGGGCGCCGGGTTCGCGTTTGCCACGGCCGGCAGTTGCAGTAGACGCGGGAGCGCTGGCGGCTACGGCTCGGTGATCGCGCCACCCATCTTCAGAGTCTCGCCATTGGGGCGTTTGGCGTCGACCCATGTACCGCCATTTTCGCCGGATTTCAGGGGATGCAGCGTGATGCTAATCTTTTCACCGGGCTTCAGAGTGGTTCTGCTCCATCCTCGGCGAGCCAGATAATTGGGGCTCATTCCCTCGATCCCCCAAGTTTGTGCCACGCCCTTTTCGTTCACCACGTCGAGCCAAATCCAAGTATGCGGATTCGTCCAGTCGAGTTTCTTAACCGTCCCGGTGACGGTCACTAGCTCGACCATATCAAAGGCCGAGTAAGAGTGGTGCGCGAGCGCCAGACTGGCCGCGCCGGCGAGCAGACCCGCCACCACTATGATTCTCCGCGCTGTCTGTTTCATGCTGAGTTTCATATGCGTCTCCATTTCCTACTTCGCCGATGCGTTGGGGTTGGCGAGATTGATTTTCGATTTGCCCTGTTCATCGACAGAATTACGATTGTTCTCTTCGCAGATATACTCCGCGATGGTCCAACTGCGATGGCGCACCAGCGTCCTGCTGCCCATCGCATAAGGCGCGGTCAGCGCCTCTGGATCGACAATTGTGGTCTCGATTGTCATGCTGTCGGGAGCAGTCAGATGGAACCGCTCCACGATCTTCATCTTGTCGCTGTAGGGGAAGGTAATTCCACGCGGCACCTGCGCGAATCCCACCGTCTCGGCTGCCAGCGTCTCGCCCTCCCAATGCCCAACGGAGGTGCCGTAAAAGGTTGGATCGGGATCCTCCGGCAAAGGACGGCCATCGGTGTAGATGTGGCGGATCTGATTGTAGGCTTCGATCACGATGGTTACCTGACCTGGAGTCAGCAGGAATTCCATCGGATAGGGTTGCCCCATGATGCCGGGCAGGCCGGGAGGTAAACAGTTCGCCGTGAGATTATCTTCGGGTCGCGTCGTTGCAGCCAAGGCTTTCGCTTGTTCCTGCGCCTTGGCGGCGTACGCCGGCGTGAGCGAAGGACCACTCGCCCGGGCCCCGCCGCCCGCTGCTCTAGCGGGAGCAGCCGCGCGGCCCGCGGGTGGAGCGGCAGGTCCGTTTGTGGCAGCTCCATTTGCACCTGCCGTCGCCGCAGGAGCCCCACCGGCACGCCCAGCTCCCCCGCCTAAACCTGCCTCCCACACACCCGTGAAATCCGGGAGTTTGGCGACGGCCGTCCAGTCTTGGGCTGTGGGGGCTTTGGGCGCGACCTTCTGGCCGACCGCGACCGTGGCGCACGACACAGCGGCGGCAAGCAACATAAAGCGAATCTGACGTGTGGTGTTCATAGGGCGTCTCACAGATTCTAACACCTCTAGAAATCCCCAGGGCATCCGCGCTCCGGCATCCGCGCGACAAGCTCGATTTTGACTTGGCCAGCGGACGAATCGGTCACGTCGCACCCACCGTTTCGGCGGTGAAGACTTCGGTGGGAGCCGCGTCCTCCTTCGAGGCGGGCGCTCCCACCGCGCTCTTCGAGGCCCACAGCTATTTTCTCGGGACCACTGTCCTGTTTCAATACGACGTCACCGCGAGACGGCCATCATCCTGCCATCGGCTCCTATGAAGAATAGTTCCTTGCCGTCGCTCCGCCAACGAGGTTGCTCGCCGCCAGCAATGGAGATCGTGTACTCGCCTTCGCTTGGTGGAAATGGCCGCACGTACACTTCGCGCCGGCCGGAGCGGTCGGAGGTGAAGGCCATCCAATGACTGTCCGGCGAGAGCTGGCCCATGAATTCGGTGAACACAGATTGCAGGAACGGAATGGGTTTGCGGTCCGCCACGGCTTGCACTGTCTCCGGACTCCGTAGTTCTCACTACAACAGCACGGACACAGCCTCCGCTCCGCCGCTGACCGTGGTGACGAATTGGCAGGCGGGCGTGAAGAAGTAGGACAAAAGACCGGTAACTCGGGCCCATCGACTGTGTCCGGTTGGTCGGCAATACGGAAATCATCTCAAACGTCATGCTAGAGCCGGACTTCGGATAACTTCTGTTTTGCCCTTGATGCATTTCCAATCTGTTGCTGAAGATGTTGCTGAAGATTGACTTCGGCGACCCAATCGAATACGATTCCTTAGAATGTTCAGCTTCCGGTTTTAGCCGCGAACTGAAGGGGGTATTATGCGCAGTTTGGGTCTTGTTTCCGCTCTATTTCTTTGCGCCGCAGGCGCGTTCGGACAAACGGCCGCTGGCACCATTACTGGAACCGTCTCGGATCCAGCAGGGGCAGTGGTGGCGAATGTTCCGATGGAACTCACTAATAGCCAGACTGGCGTACTGGTTCAATCCGCCACCAGCGATACGGGTAACTTTACCTTCCCGCAACTGCCGGTCGGAACCTATACGGTGCGCGTGAACGCTCCTGGTTTCAAGACGTATGTTCGCCAGAACCTGGGTGTGCAGGCGACGCAGACCATCCGCATCGACGTCGTGTTGGAGGTCGGCACGTCGTCCGAATCGATCACCGTTACCGATCAGGCGTCCATGCTCTCGACCGAGAACGCAGCCATCGCCTCAAACGTGTCGGTGGCCCGGCTGAACTCGCTGCCGATCCTAGGCATCGGGGTAGGCTCGGCGAGCCCCGCGGGCGTCCGGAATCCCCTGGCGTCGGCTCTGCTCACTCCGGGCGTATTCTTCAACCCGGCCCAGGCCATGCGTGTGAACGGGTCGCCCGCCAACACCTATGGCATTAAATTGGACGGCCAGGACATCACCAACGGTGTCAACACCTCCGCCTCTCAGCAGCAAGTACAACCAAGCGTGGAAGCGCTGGAAGAAGTTGCGATTCAGTCGTCGAATTATTCTGCTGAGTTCGGACAGGCCGGGTCGGGGCTGTTTCAGTTCACCACCAGGTCCGGCTCGAACAGCTATCACGGATCGGCCTACGACTACTTCGTGAACGAAGCGTTCAACTCCACCCAATCCTTCAGTCATATCCTCAACCGCAACCGCCGCAATGATTTCGGCGGCAGCATCGGCGGGCCCATCTCGATCCCGAAACTGTACAGCGGTAAGGACCGCACGTTCTTCTTCTTCAACCTGGAAATCTTCAAAGAGAACGCCCGCATTGCCGACCAGACGCGCACCGTTCCAATCCAGGCGTATCGCGAGGGCAACTTCGGGCAGGCACTGACGGGCCGCGGATTCTGTACGGCGACGGCTGGCGGAACTTCTTATGTTGCCTGTGGCGCGGCTGCCACGTTCCCTGTTGTGGACGGCTTGGGTAACGCAATGCTCGAAGGGCAAGTTTTCGATCCCGGCACCGAGCGTTTCGCTCCGGACGGCTCGCGCGCCCGGGTGCAGTTTCCCCTTAACCAGATTCCGCTAACCAAGTTTGACCCGTCGGCGGTGAAGTACCAGGCGCTGATCCCCGCGGCTACGGGCCCGGGATTCATCAACAACTTCCTGAACGGGTTCCAGAGCAAGCGCACGACCCCGATCCCATCCATCAAGATCGATCACAGTTTCAATAGCAAGATGAAGATCGGCTTCTACAAATCCTCCACGCAAACCGAGACCCCTTATGCCACGGGATTCGGCTCATCGGAAGGTTTTCCGGACGTCCTGACGGCCACACGTGGCACTTACATCTATTCGCGCACCTGGCGCGGCAACTTTGACTACACGCTCACGCCGACTATGTTCATGCACTTCGGCGTTGGCTACATCGTAAACGACTTTAGTGACCGCGCGCCCATCACCAATTTCGACATGGTGAAGGTTCTCGGTATCACCGGTGGTACCGTGGGGCCGGATCAGGGCGCTCGCATCCCGGTGTTCGGCGCCAGCCTCGGCCAACAAAGCCGCGGCGGCATGTCCAACACGGGTCCGGGCATCGGACAGGTGCGGAACCTTCTGCAAAGGCCGACGGCGCAGTTGAACGTAACCTGGGTGAAGTCAAACCATACCTTCAAGTTCGGTGGCGAATGGCGCATTGACGGTTATCCGAATGCTCTGCTGACCAATACCAGTGGTAACTTCACGTGGAACGAACAACAGACAGCCAACTCCTTCTTCCAAGGCAAAGCTCTGGGCACGCTGTTCTCCGGTTTCCCATACGCCAGCCTGTTGTTAGGCCGTGTGAACGGAGTCACCATCGCGCAGCCGGCCAATACTCGTGGAGGCCGGTTCTTCTGGTCCTGGTTCGCACAAGACACCTACAAGTTCACTCGTAAGTTGACTCTGGATTACGGCGTCCGCTGGGATATCTTCGGTTATCCGCGTGAGCAATACGGCCGTTCTCCCAGCTTGGCTCCCACGCTGGCCAATTCGAACGCCGGCGGGCATCCTGGCGCCACGGTGTTCGAAGCGAATTGCAACTGCCGCTTCGCGAAGAACTATCCGTTCGCCTACGCCCCGCGTTTGGGCCTGGCTTACCAGATCGATAGCAAGACCGTCGCCCGCGTCGGTTTCGGTATGAGCTATGCGATGTCGCAAGGTGGTGGTCAAGCGGCTGCCACGAACACGTCATTCTCTACTTCCAATTACGGCGATCCAGCCATGATTTTGAGCCAGGGGATACCCAAGGCCACCGCGTGGCCGCTGTTGAATTCGAATATTTATCCGAATAGCCCCAGTAACATTACCAACGGTCCGGCCGTGGTCGATCAGAATTACGGCCGCCCCTCGCGCCTATGGCAATACAACGTGAGCCTGCAGCGCGAAGTTATGCGTGACCTCGTTGTCGAGGCTTCCTACATCGGTAACCGCGGCGTGTGGTGGCGTGCGACCAGCTTGGTGGATTACAACGCGCTGCAGCCCGGCATCCTGAAGAGCGCGTATGGATTGGATTGGTCCAACGCCAACGATCGAACCATCTTGTCTTCGCAGATCAACAGCGCAACCGCGGCGCGTTTCCGCGGATTGATTCCGTACACCGGGTTCCCCGTTACCCAGACGGTGGCGCAGTCTCTGCGGCCGTTCCCGCAGTTCACCGGACTTGGCCCCATCGGAGCCCCTCTGGGCAACACCTGGTACGATTCGCTCCAGGTGAAGGCCACCAAGCGGTTCTCACATGGCTTGGATTTGACCTGGACCTACACCCATTCGAAGGAACTCATGCTTGGAGCGGATAACGATACGGGCGGCGGCGTCATCAACGACGTCTTCAATCGCGCGAACAACAAGCAGCTCTCCAGCTTCTCCAGACCCAACGTGATGGTGCTGGCGGCGAACTACACGCTTCCCAAGTGGGGCGTGAACCGCTGGGTGGATCAAGCCGTGAAGGATTGGACGGTCGGTGCCGTGCTGCAGTATTCCAGCGGCTTGCCGATTCAGTCACCTCTGAGCCCCGGCAACAACAACAACCTGACTCTGCTGCGTTCCACCTTTGCCAGCCGTGTGGACGGGAAGCCTCTGTTTCTGCAGGATCCTAATTGCCACTGCTACGACCCCAGCCGCACCATCGTGCTGAACGAAGCGGCCTGGACCAATACTCCAAATGGGCAGTTCAGCCCCTCGGCCGCGTTCTATAACGATTACCGCTATCAGCGCCGCCCCTCGGAACTGATGAGCGCGGGCCGCATCTTCCGGATCAAAGAAGGCATGACCTTCATGATTCGTGCGGAGTTCAGCAATATCTTCAACCGCACGCTGATGACCGTTCAGGGCTCCACCGTCGCCACCGGAGGCTTCGTGCAGCCGGCCACCACCGCTGCAGCGGCCGGTGCGCTGGGCTCTGCGTACACCAAGGATAGCCAGGGTCGCTATATCAGCGGCTTCGGCACCATCAACACCACGGGCACCGTAAACGGCGAGCGTCAAGGTACGCTCGTCGGGCGGTTCACGTTCTAACGTAACAACTCAGCAATCGCAGTATGACCACGCTGCTCGGCCCATGCGAGCGGCGTGGCCCATTTAGGATCATCCGCCAGTTTCCTCAACCTCGCGAGATCCCCCGTCATCGCGGCCTGCGGCATTGCCCACACGTCCGTGCCGAGCCCCGCGGACCACAGCGGCGGCTCGTTCTTCTTCAGTTCGTCAGGCTGGGTCATAATAAGAAACGCATGTCGAAGACCATGTCCGTGCTGGCTGCGCTCACACTGCCGTTCTGCGGCTACGCCCAGCCGTCGCAACTGGAAGCCGCCCGGCTCACCGCGGGAACCACATGGCAACCCGCTTACAACTTCTTCTGCGTCGCGCCGAAAGCCAACAGCGCGGACGATCCACCCATCCAGCCGACTAAGATTTTCGACAACCTCTATGCGATCGGCGATTCGGGCACGACGGCGTACGCGTTAGCGACACCCGACGGCATTATTTTACTGGACTCTCTTCCAGCGAATCAAACCGAGACGGTACTGGTGCCCGGCATGAAGGCTCTGGGCCTGGATCCGGCCAACGTGAAGTATGTGGTCGTGACGCACGGCCACGGCGATCACTCCGGCGGGTCCTTCTACTTTCAGGAACGCTACGGTGCGCATGTGGTGCTGTCCGCCGCCGATTGGGACCTCCTGCAGCCGCAAAACGGCAAGGGCAAAGCATCCGCCAACGCGCCGCGCCGCGACATCGTCGCGACAGAAGACCAGCCCGTCACGCTGGGTGATGTCAAGATCGCGATGGTGATGACGCCTGGTCACACGCCTGGATCCATGGGCCTGATCTTCCCCGTGAAAGACGGTGCGAGTACCCACATGGCGGCTATGTTCGGTGGGACAATCCTATTGCCGCAGCGCCCGGACGTCGCAACTTTGCAAACGTATCTTAAGTCCATCGAGCATTTCCGAGCGGCCGCGGCGCGAGCTCAAGTCGACGTCGAGATTCAGAACCATCCCCTGATGGACGCGATGCAGGACCGCTTAGCCGCAGTGCGCAGCCGGCGCACCGGGACTCCGCATCCTTACGTGGCCGGCGCCGAGAATTATTTGAAGTTCCTGGATGTCATGGCCGGGTGCCTGCGGGCACAGCGTGCCGACATCCCATAATCGGCTTGGAGAAGAAATGAAGACACTAGCTGTTTTGTTGGCGTTCACGGGCATCTGTGCCGCACAGAATGTGACCGAAGTCCGCATCCCGGGCACTAAGGTGTTTCCGGAGAGCATCACCTCACTCAACGACGGGACGTTGATTATAGGCAGCCTCGGCAACGGGAACATCCTGCGCGCCGCCCCCGGCAAAGCGGCGGCGGAAGAATGGATTAAAGCAGGCACCGGCGGGCTCAGCACCGTGTTGGGTGTGCTGGCGGATGAGAAGTCCAATACATTGTGGGTTTGCTCTTCCAAGTTGGATGAAAAAGGCGACCCGACATCGCTGAAGGCGTTCAATCTGAAGACTGGCGCGCCCAAGGGGGGCTATCCTTTGCCCGGCGCCAACCCACTGTGCAACGACATCGCCGTGAGCGAAGACGGCACTGCCTACGTCGCGGATACACGTGAGAACTCGGTCCTGATGCTGAAGCGTGGGGGCAAAGCTCTGGAGGAAGTTGCGAAAGACACGAAGCTGGCGGGCGCCGATGGCTTGGCGTTTGGGCAGAAGACCACGTTGTATGTGAACAGCGTGAGCGCCGGCAAACTGTTCCGCCTGGATCTCGGCGCGGACGGAAAAGCCAAGAGCATTGTCGAACTCACGCTCTCGCGTCCCTTAGCCCAGCCCGACGGCATGCGCTCCATTGGCACGAATCGCTTCCTTCTCGCCGAGGGTGTGGGCCGCATGGATCTGGTCACCATTCAAGGCAACACGGCCACGATGCAGACGCTTAAGGAAGGATTGCAGAACACGCCCGCCGTCACCGCGACGAAGGGCATGGCGTGGGTGGTGGAAGGCAAGTTGAACTACCGCAACGACGCCAAATTGAAAGACCAGGATCCAGGTCAGTTTAAAATGTATGCCGTCCCGCTTCCGAAGTAGGATGCTGGCAAACCTAAATCGGAAGTACCTCACGCCCGGATTAATGGTCGCGCTGTTCGCGCTGAACGCCTACCTGTGTCACGAGTTATTCTCGCTGGAGATCTCGCAGATGATCGGGTCAGTGGAGGCGGTTTTTATTTCCTTCAGCCGCTGGCTCGCGGACCACTGGAGCGATCGAAGTTGGTTCCCGCTGTGGATTTCCGGCATGCCGGTGCGTCAGGTTTACGGGCCGGTGTTGCACACCACTGTTGCAGCGGTCAGCCGCTTGACCCAGTGGACTCCGCAACACGCCTATCACTTCGTCACGGCCGTAACCTACTGCCTGGGACCAGTGACGCTGTTCTGGTTGTGCTTCAAAGCTACCGGCAGGCGTGGATATGCGTTCCTCGCCGGCTTGATCTATTCGCTGCTCTCGCCCTCGACGTTCGTGGTCTCCGCCATTCGGGATAACGCTCTGGGGTACTGGAACGCCCGCCGCTATCAGACCTTGGTGGAGTTCGGCGAAGGTCCGCACGTCACGGCGCTGATGATGATCCCGCTGGTGATCTGGATCTTGGACGAAGCCGCCGTCGCCCGCAAACGGGCGTTCCTTGTTGCGGCTCCGATAGCACTCGCCATCCTGGTGCTGACGAACTGGACGGGAACAACTGGGCTGGTAATGGGGATTGCAGCGTATTGCTTGTCAAAATTAGGAGCATCGGAAGCGGCCGGGGAGCGGCCCCTGCATTGGCCAACGCTCGCGGGCATCGGGGTCATCGCTTACATGTTGGCCATGCCGTGGATACCGCCATCGCTCATTCGGGCTGTGAACGAGAGTTCCCAGGCGATGGATACCGCTCTGCCGCTTGTCGGGAAGCTCAAGGTGCTGGTCCCCCTGCTAACGGCAATCGTTGCCGCTCACTTTGCGGCCCAGCGATTTCAAATAAACCGCTGGTATCGCTTTTTCCTCTACTACGGCCTGATTACAGGTGTGGTCGTGCTCAGCTACTACAGGCTCGACTTGAAAGTCGTCCAGCTTGGCCACCGGTTCCATCTTGAAATGGAGATGGCGATGGCCGGCGCCGCCGCTTTCGCTGTCCTGTGGCTCAACAACAAACTCCCGCGCTGGGCACGAGCGGCGGCACTCGGGCTGCTGGTCGTTGCCGGAGTCGCGCAGATGATTCAATACCGATCCTATGTAGTCCTGCTGACGAAATCCATCGATTTTACGCAAACCGCTGAGTACAGGATGAGCCAATGGTTTGCGGCGAATATGAAGGATCAACGAGTGTTGGCTCCCGGAACACCGTCTCTGTGGATGAACCTCTACTCAGACGTGCCGCAATTTTTCGGCTGCTGCGATCAGAGTGTGCGAACGGATGCTTTGCGCCACGCGCTGTATGTAATCTATGCCGGTCATCCGCAAAGGAAGGGCAGCGGAGAACTGGTGACGTTGTGGCTAAAAACCTATGGAGTCGCCGCGGTGGGCGTGCCGGCCGGTGGTGGACCACAGTCACCGCAGCCCTACACGGATCCCCACCAATTTGATGGGGTGCTTCCCGAGGCTTGGCGCGATGGGGCCAATGTCGTCTATCGCGTACCCGGCCCGCCGTATTCTTTGGCTCACGTAATCGACCGGGCGCGTGTGGTCACCAGGCCTCCGGGGAATGGCTTGGATATTGAACAAATCGTGCCTTTGGTCAACCAGCTGGATCACCCGCCCGCAGCGGCAATATTCCGGTGGATCAGCCAGCACGAGGCCGAAATCACCGCTGAGACCGCGCCGGATCAAGTACTGTTTGTTCAGGAAACATTCGACGCCGGCTGGCACGCGTACGACAAAAAGACCGAGCTTCGGGTTGTGCCCGATGCGCTCGGCCTGACTGTCGTGGAGCCTATCGAACCTGGATCGCATACGATCCGGCTGGTGTATGGAAGTGGCGAAGAGGACCAGGTCGCGCGCGCCGTGCAATTGGCAGGCGTCGCTTTCCTGGCCCTCTGGGCTTATCGTCTTACTGGAAGATAACGGTCGCCAAGCTGGAGCAGACTGTCGAGCCGGTCTGGCAGACTTTGTAGTAGCAGGCGCAATCGTTTCTCTGATTGGACGTCATGCCGGAGGAGTCTGTTCTGGTCGTGTTACACGATATTCCCGGGAATCATAGGTGTTGAAAAACGCACACCTTAGGTTGCCTAGCGGTCCTGTGACAACTTCAAAAGGCGCCTATTCGTAGTGGTTGGCAATACCCCATTGATCTTCATGGCCCGGTGACCTGTGTCACGGTGGATGCCGCGTTGTTGCTGTTCACCGCATCGACAAAATTCAAAGTTGCACTTAGAGCGTGACTGCCCACGGCGCTGCTGCTCCAGTTGAGGGGCACGGTTGCGAATTGACCGGGATTTAACGCGGGCACGTTGTTGGTAACCACGTATACGTTGTTATCGCGTAGCAGTATGGTGGTCGCGCTGGTGGTCTGATTACCGATGTTGGTCACGCGGGCGTTGACGGTTGTGAGCGTATTCGTCGGCACGGATGCTGGCGCCGATACGGAAGTAACTTCTAAATCCACCAATGGCGCCGCAGGTGGAGTCGGGGTTGACGTGACCTGCGTCACCGTGGATGCCGAATTGTTGCCGGCGACCCCATCTGCGATATTCAGGGTCGCACGCAGCGTGTGGCTGCCGACGACACCGCTACTCCAATTGAGCGGCACGGTTGCGGATTGACCCGGATTGAGCGCAGGCACGTCGTTGGTGACCACGTATACTTCGTTGTCACGCAAGGAAATCGTCGTCGCACTGGTAGGTTGGTTGCCTATGTTTGTGACGACGGCACTGATAGTGATGAGCGCATTCACGAGCACCGACGCTGGTGCTGCTACCGAAGTTGCTTCCAGATCTAAGAGTGGCGTGGGTGGTGGTGTCGAGGAGGTGACCTGCGTCACTGTGGATGCCGAGTTGTTTGTGTTCACCGCATCGGCAGTATTCAAGGTCGCCTGCAGGGTGTGACTGCCGACCACTCCGCTGCTCCAAGTAAACGGCACAGTGGCGGCGTGGCCGGGAGTCAGGGCCGGTACGTTATTAGTTGCTACAAGAGCGCCGTTGTCGCGCAGCGTTAGAGTGGTGGCGTTGGTGTTCTGGTTCCCCAGGTTGGTGACGACGGCGCTGACGGCAGTGGGGGTGTTCACAACCACCGACGCCGGGGCTGTTAAAGACGTCACGCCAAGATCCGTAAGCGGCGCGGGAGGCGGAGGGGTTGTGGAGGTGACCTGCGTCAGCGTGGATGCCGAATTGTTGCCGGCGACCCCATCTGCGATATTCAAGGTCGCACGCAGCGTGTGGCTACCTATGACATCGCTACTCCAATTAAGCGGCACCGTTGCGGATTGACCCGGATTCAGCGCCGGCACGTTGTTGGTGACTACGTACACCTCATTGTCGCGCAGCAATATCGTGGTGGGGCTGCTGGTCTGGTTACTCACGTTGGTCACAACTGCACTGACAGTAGTCAGCACGTTGGGCAGCACCGACGCTGGTGCTGTTACCGAAGTTGTTTCCAGGTCCAGGAGTGGCGTGGGTGGTGGTGTCGAGGAGGTGACCTGCGTCACTGTGGATGCCGAGTTGTTTGTGTTCACCGCATCGGCAGTATTCAAGGTCGCCTGCAGGGTGTGACTGCCGACCACTCCGCTGCTCCAAGTAAACGGCACAGTGGCGGCGTGGCCGGGAGTCAGGGCCGGTACGTTATTAGTTGCTACAAGAGCGCCGTTGTCGCGCAGCGTTAGAGTGGTGGCGTTGGTGTTCTGGTTCCCCAGGTTGGTGACGACGGCGCTGACGGCAGTGGAGGCGTTCGCTACCACCGACGCGGGCGCTGTTAAAGACGTCACGCCAAGATCCGTGACAGGCGCTGGCGGGACCGGTGTCGACGAGGTGACCAGAGCCACAGTAGATCCTGAGTTGTTCGTGTTGACCGAATCCGTAGTATTCAATGTCGCTAGCAGCGTGTGGCTGCCAAGAATTGGGCTGCTCCAATTGAGCGGCACTGTAACGGCTTGCCCGGGAGGCAGGGCAGGCACGTCGTTGGTCACCACGTATACGCCATCATCCCGCAGGGATATTGTGGTGGCGCTGGTCGGTTGGTTCCCCAAGTTGGTCACGACAGCATTGACTTTGATGAGCACATTGGTCACTACGGATGCCGGGGCGGTTACCGAACTAACTCCTAAATCCGTCACTGGCGCCGCGCCCGTGCAATTCGTAATTGCCAGGTCTGCCCGGACCAACCCATATCCAAATTTGTCGTCCCGGCCGGGGGGGCCCAGATCCTGGGCGGTAGTCTGCATGCGCTGGCGGACATTTGACGGTCCAGTCACGCCGCACGCAATCACCAATGCGGCTACTCCCGCCACGTGGGGAGCGGCCATGGATGTGCCACTCATGTAGGTATACCCATCATTAAGATATGTCGAGTAGATGCCTACGCCGGGAGCGGACAAACTGACAGCAGGACCCGTGCTCGAGAAGGTCGCCCAGAGGTTCAACGAATCGGTGGCCGCGACCGCTATTACCGACGAATACTGAGCCGGCCACCCCACCGTGTTGGTACCGATTCCAGAGTTGCCCGCGGAGGCAACATGGGTAATGCCCGCGTTGTAGGCGTTATCGAAGGCCTGCTTCACCGCGAGGCCTGGATCGGTTGTAGAGCCATAACTGTTGCTGGTGACCCTGCCACCGACTGCAGTGCATTCCTGAAGCGCCGAAATCACGGCGCTGAAATTGCCGTTTCCATTAGCATCCAGCACCTTGTAGACGTACAGATCCACTCGTGGAGCGGTCCCGCGGACGCCCAGACTGTTCATCATCGCCGCGATCGTGCCGGCCGTGTGGGATCCATGCCCGTTGTCGTCGGCCGGGTCGTTGTCGCCGTTTACGAAATCCTTGCCGCCTTTGTAGTTGAGGTACAAGTCCGGATGGTTCGTGTCGATGCCGGTATCCAGCAGACACACTTTCACGCCTGCACCGGTGGTTCCGGCCGCATGCACGATTCCCGCGCCGATCTGTTTCACTCCCCAGGTGGCGTCGAGTTCCGCGTCATCCGCGTGGAAGAGTCCATCGGTTTCAATGATGTCGACCAGTCCCTGTTTAGCCAACGCCGCCAATTTGCCGGATGGTACGCGTGCAGCCAATGCATTTACGCTCGAAAGGTCCATCCCAACTTTCCCCCCCGCGTCCTGGATTGCTTTCCTCTCAGCCGCTCCCGGCCGCCCTTTAAATTTCACTAAGACCGGCAAATCGGTGTCGGTGACCGATTGCGCCATTGCGGTGGCCGTCGTGAACATCACAAGGCACGTTGCAACCACAAGAATGTCGCGGTACAGGCGATTTAATTGCACGCTGAACTTCCTCCCCTATTCGGTCTACGCTCGAATGCGGTGTCTTCTGAAGAGGTTTGATCCTCGGAACTAACTTGTGGGCGTGAGCGTAAAGAGTCTCTGAGAGCTTAACCTAACCCCGTCAATGAAATCTATCGGTACTACGGGGGAAAAGCTCCATTACACCTTTGACCGGGTCGCAAAACCGTTAAACGCGCCCTCGCGTCACACGAAATTCTCGTGATTGTTTTGTGGGGAAAACGCCCCTGGCGAGAGAAGGCCCACATTCAATCAAATTTATATTAGTGATGGTAAGGTTGTATAGTGGTTCTCTATCGAGCTCAATATGCGCCTATCCGCACTTGTTCGCAATACCCCACTAATCTTGATGGCCGGGTTGTTATCCTGGCTCGTCACCTCCTCTGTCGCCCAACCAACCAGCCGTAAGGTGGACGGGGCGTTGCTGCGCCGCGCGCCTGCCGAGGAATGGCTGGGCTACGGCCGGGATCAGGCCGAAACGCACTTTAGTCCCCTGAAACAGATTGATGCGACGAATGTGGCTCGCTTAGGACTCGCATTCGCGGGCGATACCGATGCCCCCGCGGGCAACATTCAAGCCACGCCCATCGTTGCGAACGGGGTGATGTACACCAGCCTTCCATGGGGCGTGCTGTACGCCGCGGACGCGCGTACCGGCAAATTCAAGTGGCGCTGGGATCCCGAACTCCCGCGCACTGGTCCGGATCGTCCCGGTTTCTGCTGCGGCGCGGTGAATCGTGGCATGGCGATCTACAACGGCAAAGTGTATGCCAGCTTGATCTTCGGCCGCTTGGTAGCACTGGACGCGGAAACCGGCAAGCTGGTCTGGTCCGCACAAACCACCGACACCAATACCGACATGACGATTACCAGCGCCGTGCGCATCGCCAAGGGCAAAGTGATCGTAGGCACCGCGGGAGCGGAATTCAACGTGCGCGGCTATTTCAGCGCCTATGACGCCGAGACGGGAAAAATGGCATGGCGCTTCTATACCACCCCAGGCGATCCCTCCAAGCCGTTTGAGCATGCCGAGCTGAAGGAAGCGGCCAAGACATGGAAAGGCACCGATTGGTCGGTAGTGAAGGGCGGAGGCACGGTATGGGACGGCATGGCCTACGACGCGGACGCCGATCTCTTGTACATCGGCACCGGCAACGGTTCCCCCTGGAATCGCCAGTTCCGCAGCCCTGGGGGCGGGGACAATCTATTCCTGTGCTCCATTCTGGCCGTGAAGCCAGACACCGGTAAACTTGCTTGGTACTACCAAACTACGCCTGGCGAGTCCTGGGACTATACTTCGGTTCAGTCGCTCATTCTCGCCGATCTAAACATCAAAGGCCGCAATCGAAAAGTGATTATGCAGGCTCCCAAGAATGGATTCTTCTATGTTCTGGACCGCGTGACCGGCGAATTCATCTCTGCCGAGCCCTATTCAGAAGTCACGTGGGCGAAAGGCATCGACCCCAAGACCGGACGGCCCATCGAGAATCCCGGGGTGCGTTTTGAGAATGGCACTACGGTCGAGCTCTCTCCCGGCTCCGGTGGCGGTCATAACTGGCAGCCGATGGCGTTCAGTCCCGCCACCGGACTGGTCTATATTCCAGGCGCCAACAATTCCCGCATGTATCATTCCACCCCGGATTTCGTGCCCGCCAAGGGCAAGCAGATCACCGGTGTCGACATGAACAACTTCGCCGAGGGACTTTCGCCTGCCGGCGCGCGCATTACCAATAAAGGTAATTTCCTGAAAGCCTGGGATCCCATAACGCAGTCCGCCCGCTGGAGCGTTCCGGTCGCCGGAGGATTTAGCGGCGGAGTGATGGCCACAGCGGGCAACCTTGTGTTCGCGCCTTCGAACGACAAGTTGACGGCGTATTCGGCGGATAAGGGAGAGAAGGTGTGGGAGGCCACGCTAGCCCCTGGCGTTGCGACGCCCATGACGTATCAATTGGACGGCAAGCAGTACATTGGCGTTGTGGCCGGGCGGGGAAGCACGCAAGCCCCCACGCGCTTCTACTCTTTTGTGTTGGACGGCGCGGCGCCCATGCCGGAGTTGCCCAAGCCTCCTGCAAAGGGAGCGGCGAAGGGGAAGTAGTCTTTCTACTGGACCGTCAGGTAAAGCAGTTGCGGTGACGGTACTCCGTCCACCGTGAATTCAATCCTTGCGTCACCCGTCACACCGGAGGGCACCACGATATTGAATTGGTAAAGGCCAACGAACCCGCCTGCCAGGCCGGCGTATTCGGTTACCGCGTCTTTCCCACCGATCTTCACTCGGGCGTTGGGCAGCGCCGTTGCCGACGTTGCGATGTTACCGGCCGCGACCGTAGGCGCGACGCCGCCGAAGCCGACCCCATACGCAACCACGCGGTCGCCGGCTTTGACGGCGCGAAAGTTGACGCCGGAGATCAGGCCCGCCGGGCCCACAAATGCGCCGTCGGGCAACACACCAACCAGGTACTGTTTCCCGCCTCCCGAAAACGCCGGAGGAGCTAATAAATAAGGTCCGCGCGCCCCCGCGACCATCGCCACGGAATCGCTGGTCCCATTGGAGTTGATTACCTCAACCGTAACGTTCCCGGCGACGATCCCATCCGGGGCCACGGCATTGATTTGTCCCGTGCTGATCAACTGCACGAAGGCATCCTTCCCTTGCACGCGGACCTTGACACCGCCCAGTGAAGTGGGCGCCACGTTTCCCGCGAAATCGCTACCAGCCCATTCGCGCGTGACGCTCGCTAGCTTCTCGCCGTAGATCTCCATCCATCCCCCTGGCGAGAGGATAGTGCCGGCGCCAAAGTTTCCCGGAGTGATGATCCCGCTGATCGCCGGTGTTGCCAGCGTCGACGGCGTCAGCGCCACCACGCGCAGCGAAAACGGCTCCGCGAAATAGATCACCCCACGCGAATCCACAGCCACGTTGTTTACGACATTGAAATTGGTCGCCAGCGCGGGACCCAGCGGCCCACTTCCACGCGTCGTCTTTCCCCCGATCCGATTCATCCGGCCCGTCGCTTTGTCTACCCGGAAGACCGCCGTGTTGTTGCCGATGATGATATTGCCGGCGGAATCGATGACCACTCCCGTCGGTCCGGGTAAAGACGCCTGCACGGCTAGATTTCCGTCGCCTGAGGCATCGTTCTGTCCGTTACCTGCAACCGTATCGACTCGTCCTCCATTCGGCGTGACGCGTCGGATTCGATTGTTGCCGGAATCCGCTACATACACGTTCCCGTCGCTGTCGGTGGCGACGCGGATGGGAGAACTGAATTGCGCCGCGGAGGCTGGTCCGCCATCTCCAGCGAATCCCGCTGCGGCGGTACTCGTCAGGCCGCCCGCGCCCGCAAACACAGTGGCCGTACCGTTCGCCAGGTTGATCATCGCGATTTTGTTGAGCGTAGACTGCGACACATACAGGAATTGTTCCGTCGGATCCAGTGCCAACCCCGCCACCGTATCCAGCGCCGGACCAACTTGCGTAATCGTCCCATCCGGGGCGATGCGCCGGACCGTGCCCGAGAGTCCATCGGTGGCGTAGATGTTGCCCGCCTTATCGCGAGCCAGCGCCAGTGGCGCGATGTTGGCGCTCACCGCCGGTCCACCGTTTCCGGTTCCGAAGCCAGGCAGGCCGATCCCCGCAATTGTCGTGATAACTCCCGCTGGAGAAACGCGGCGGATCCGCCGGTTGATACTCTCCGCGATCAGGAGGCCGCCGCCCGGTTCCGGAATCACATCCAGCGGTAAGCTGAGCAGCGCGGCTTGCGCGGGCCCGCCGTCGCCGCCAAACGGAGATCCTCCCGCAAACGTTGTGAGGATTCCCGTGGGCGCTATCTTGCCGACGCGATTGGCCGAAAAATCCGCGAATAAGACGTTTCCACCCGCATCCACATGCACGCCAAGAATGGTGCGCAGGTCCGCCTGCAGTGCCTGAACATTCTCTTGAAGCGCGCCGCCCTGCGTTCCGGTTCCGGCAAATCGTTCGATGGTTCCGTTACTCAGCAACACCCGGCGAATCGTGGTCCCGCTTCCGGCCATATAGAGCTGCGATCCGGTAGCGTCCAGGGCGATTTCACTGACGCTTTGCAATTGTGCCGCTGTGGCCGGACCTCCATCTCCCGAGATGGCGCAACTGCCGGTGCCGGCGACGGTCGTTATGATATTCGTGCTGGCCACCACGCGGCGGATTTTACAGTTGGCCGTGTCGCTGATATAGACCGTGCCTTGCGAGTCGATCGCCAAGCCGAGCGGGCCCCAAACTTTGGCCTGCGTAGCCAGGCCGCCGTCCCCAGAGGACCCCAGCGTGCCATCGCCCGCGAAGCGCGTAATTTGTCCGGTCAACGGATCGATACGCCGGACGGTGAAACTTTCCGTGATGTAAATGCGCCCCTGAGGGTCCGCCGTGATCGCTCCCGGAAAATCCAGAGTGGTTGTAGCGGCAGACCCGTCAGGCCCAGCCGCGCAAGTGCCGGTGCCGGCAAAATTGGAAATGATCCCAGTGGTCAGGTTTACTCGGCGGATATTGCACGGTACCCGCTGTGCAATGTACAGGAAATTGCCTGCCACGGTAATGCCGAATAAAGACGAGATTCCCGCCGAAGCCGCGGGTCCGTCATCGCCGCTCGCGATTCCGTTTTGCTGAGACGCGATGGTGGATATCGACCCGTCCAAGGCCACGCGGCGGATTCGTCTCAAGGACTCTGCGATGTAAATGTTGTTCGCGCTGTCCCGCGTGATGCGCGCAGGTAACAGAACCCGCGCCGCCGTTGCCGGACCACCGTCGCCAATGGACGTGACGCCAGCTACATTGCGCGCGTAATAAGTAGGAACCTGGGCAACCCCAGTGGACGCGAGGAGGATGAGAGCAAGGGTACGCATAGCAGTAGCTACATTAGACCTCAGAATCTATGTGGCGGAACAGGGCCTACCAGTGCTTCGGAACATCGACGTAAGAGGCATTCAGCTCGCCAACCGACGCACAGCCCAGCAGGATCAAGGTTCGCGCCAGATCGGCTTGCAGAATCGCGATCGCTTTCGCGACCCCCGCGCCGCCCGCCGCCGCCAGGCCGTAAGCGTAGGCCCTCCCGATCAGCACCGCGCTGGCCCCCATCGCAATCGCTTTCAGAATGTCGCCCCCGCGCCGGATTCCGCCATCCACTAACACCGTGCCCGCGCCGTTAACCGCGCGGACCACCTCGGGCAGAGCGCGCAGCGCCGGGTAACAGGTATCCAATTGCCGGCCGCCATGGTTGGAGACAATCACTCCCGCACAGCCTTCATCTAGTGCTCGTCGCGCGTCATCCCCGGTAATTACGCCCTTGGCCAGGATCGGACCCGGCCATGCCGCGCGAATCCATTGCATGTCCGCCCACGTAACCACGGCGCCCTTCAGAACATCGCGCACATCCGACGCCGGCAGCGGACCCACATTTGGAATCTCAATATTCGGAAAAAACATCGCCTCCCGATCGCGTAGAAACTGCTGCAGCCAGCCAGGATGCCGCAGGATGTTCGGCAAGTAGGGAAGCATGTGCGAAATGTTCCCGCCCATCAGCGCCGGGGCTCCGTTCCGCAGATCGCGCTCCCGCATGCCGGGGCAATTGGTATCAATCGTGACCGCCAACGCCTTGAAGCCAGCCTTCCATACTCGCGCCAGCGTAGCCTCCGCCGCCGGGCGCCCCCCCGCGAGATAAAGCTGATACCACAAGGGAGCCTTCGCGGCCGCGCCTACTACTTCGCAGCGGTATCCGGAAAAGCTCGACATCATGAATCCGATGCCGGCGTCTCCTGCGGCCTGTGCGACTGCCAATTCCCCTTGCGAGTTCACAAGCCGGCTGAAACCGATGGGGGCCAGCAGCATGGGCATCGACAAATCGCAACCCAGCACGCTGGTGCGCAGGTCGGGATTGGGAATATGCGTGGCGTTGCGCGGCCGGAACAGCACTTCGTCCCAGGCGCGGCGGTTGTCCCGCAGCGTGACCTCGCCATCCGCTCCGCCATCCACGTAGTCAAATATGGAACGCGGCACCCGGCGCTTGGCCAGCAGGCGGAGATCCTCGATATTAACCACACGCTCCAAGGCGCGGCGGGTGAACATGAGTCTCGAAAATAGCATAAGATGCAAAAGAAGCGCACAGCCGAGAGCGGCTGTAAGAGTGAGGAGAACCTTATGAAACTACCAGTAATCGCATCGTTAGCCGCGGCAACCATCGCTACTCTCACATTGTTTGGACAGGCGCAGCAGGACTTCAGCGCCATCCAGATTAAGACCACCAAGCTGAGCCCCAACTTCGCGACACTGGAAGGCTCCGGCGGCATGATCGGCGTGCTTTCCGGACCCGATGGCGTGTTCATGGTGGATACCCAATATGCTCAGCTCAGTGACAAAATTGTGGCGGCTATAAAGGCGATCACGCCCAATCCGATTCGCTATGTGGTCAACACCCACCTGCATGGCGACCACACCGGCGGCAATGAGAACTTCGGCAAGATGGGAGCCGTACTGCTATCGCGCGACGAACTCCGCTTCCGCTTGGCTCATCCACCCAACACCGCCAAGGGCGCGCCTGGGACTCCTTCCCCCGCCGCGGCGCTGGCCATGGTGACGTATAGCGGCCCCGTGACCTTCCGCATGAACGGTGAAGAAATTCGTTTGATCCCGATTCCCGCCGCGCATACCGATGGCGACACGCTAGTCCAATTTGTGAATAACGATGTGCTGATGAGCGGCGACTTTTACCGCGCCATCCAGTTTCCGAACATAGACCGCGCCAACGGTGGTTCGCTGAATGGCATGCTGGACGGTCTCGCTGTTCTGATCGGCAAGGCCGGACCCAACACCAAAATCATCCCCGGCCACGGAACCACAGTGGACCGCACCGCCGTGATGGCGCATCGCGACATGATTCTAACCATCCGTGACCGGGTTGCCAAGTTAGTTCAGCAAGGCAAAACGATGGAAGAAGTGGTCGCCTCGAAACCCACCGCCGATTTCGACGCGAAGGTGAAGGAGCCGGGTACCACGGCCGACCGCTTCGTTGGGCAGGTCTACGCGGAGTTGAAGGCCGGCCTCTAAGCTTTCGCAACCGGTCCGCCATCCACCCCGAGTGCGCCAGCCGCGAATGGCATGAGCGGGACTGCTAGAATCAAGGCGTGCCCTATCCTGAACACCTCATCGTACCGATGCGCGCCGACCTCACCCGTCACGGCGTCGAAGAAGCGAGAACTCCGGAAGACGTAGACCGCCTGATCGCCGAACAAGAAACGTTGTTGATGGTGGTGAACTCCGTGTGCGGTTGCGCCGCCGGCCGGGCTCGCCCCGCCATCGGTATGGCCCTGAAGCACACCGTAAAGCCGACCAAAACCGCGACCGTGTTCGCAGGCGGCGATGAAGAAGCCGTGGCCCATTTGCGTGCTTTATTGGCCGAGCATAAGTATCCCCCGTCCTCGCCGTCCATGGCCCTGTTCCGTAACGGCAAGCCGGTGTATATGATGCATCGCAGTGACATCGAACGGCGCGATCCCAACGACATCGCGAACTTGCTGGTGGAAGCTTTCGAAGAATTCTGCTAGCTGTACCCTGAAGCTGCAAGCGCAGCGCCTCGCCGTCGTCTCCGATATCTACGGCAACGCGCATGTCCAGCCCGGCCACAAATGCCCCTGTCGGGTAACCCTGGCCTCCCTCCGTAAGTCGTAGTAAACTTATGGCGGTACTTCTAAATGCTTAAATGTCGGCCAAGCCGCCGCGACCTATTTAAAGCGTTGGCCGCTGCAACCACCGGTTTAGCCCTCCACCGATCCGCTTTGGCTCAAAGTGCTGCCTCCATTGCCGCCACCAAAGTCGCCGAGAACTTTTCCCTAATCACCGGGGCTGGATCGAATGTCCTGCTTTTCAACTCCCCCGACGGCGCCCTGATGGTCGACGGCGGACTTCCGGAACGTTCGGCGGAATTGCTGAAGTTCGTGGCCGCTCAAACCGGCAACAAGCCCGTGCGCGTTCTGTTCAACACGCACTGGCATTACGAGAGCACCGGGTCCAACGAAGCCCTGGGCAAGGCGGGCGCGAAGATCATCGCTCATGAGAACACGAAGTTGTGGCTCAGCGCCGACATCGATCACCACTGGACCAACCGCACCTACGCTCCCTTGCCCAAGCAGGCCCGCCCGAATGAGACGTTCTACACCGACGGGAAGATGAAATTCGGCGGCCAGGACATCGCCTACGGTTACCTGCTGCAGGCCCATACCGACGGCGACATCTACGTTCACTTTCCGGGCGCGAACATCCTGATGGTCGGCGACGCAATGTCGCCCATTGCCTACCCTTTGCTGGATTGGTCGACCGGCGGCTGGATCAATGGTCTGGTCGATGCGCAAAAGGTTCTCCTCGGAATCGCCAACGCGGAGACGCGCATCATCGCGGCTACAGGCCCGGTGCAGAACAAGGTAGATCTGCAAGCGCAGTTCGACGCCCTGACCACATTAAAGGACCGCCTGCTCAAAGCGTTTCGTCAAGGCAAGATGGCCAAGGAATGGCAGACCGAAGGTCTGACCAAGGAATTCGATGCCCAGTGGGGCAACCCCGAGCAGTTTCTGCAGAACGCCTACCGCGGACTCTGGGGCCATGTCCGTGACATTGGCGGCATCGTTTAGGTGCTAAGGAAATAATGAAGCGCACTGTTTTATTAATCGCGACCGCCGCTCTGCTGATCCTGTCGCGCGGTTTCGCTCCCTTGGATGCCGCGCCGCAAGCCAGCCAGCGTCCTGCCTCACCCGCCGCCGCACAGGCCAAGCCGGCCGTTGCATCTCCCACCGCCACTCACAAAGCCTTGGTCGACCGTTACTGCGCGGGCTGTCACAACTCCCGCACGAAAATTGCCGGGCTCGCGCTGGATGTTCTGGATCTGAACAAAGTGGGACCCGACGGCGAGATCTGGGAAAAGGCCGCCCGCAAGTTGCGCGCTGGCATGATGCCGCCTCCCGGAGCCCCTCAGCCGGAACGCGCAGCCGTGGAAGCCTTCGTCTCTTATTTAGAAACCTCCCTCGACGCCTACGCCGCGGCGAATCCCAACCCTGGCGTGGTTGCGTTGCACCGCCTGAACCGCGCCGAATACGCCAACGCGATCGAGGACTTGCTGGGCGTCCGCGTGGATGCAGCCGCTTTGCTTCCCACCGACGACGTGAGCGACGGCTTCGACAACATCGCAGGCGTCTTGAAGACATCGCCGTCGTTCTTGGATCAGTATGTTTCCGCGGCCCGCACCGTTACCGTTCAGGCTGTCGGCACTCCCATGCCCGAAGAACCCCAGCGCGTCACACTGCGTGGCGGCATCACCGGCGACCCCACTGCTCGTAATGGCGTGCCCCTCGGCATGCGCGCGACGATGCTGGTCGATTACCTGTTCCCGGCCGACGGCGAATACGAATTCCGCATGGGCGGTGCAGGTGGTGGCGCAGGTGGCGGAGGTCGCGGTGGACCCGGTGGTGGCGCTGCAGCAGGTGGTGCCGGCCGTGGCGCGCCGCCTCCAGCAGCCAACGACAACGTCGTCACCGTGGATGGCGTACGCGTAGCGCTCACCGGTCGCGTCACTCTCAAAGCCGGAACGCACCGCGTCGGCGTCAGCGCTCCCCCGCGCAGCTTGACGGAATCCGAAGCTCTCCTACAATCCTTCGTTCCGGGCGGTGCCGGTGGCGGTGCAGGAGGTGGTGGTGGAGGTGGACGCGGAGGCGGTGGTGCAGGCGCACTTACCGTTGCCGGTCCCTACAACGCCGTTGGTCCGAAATTGGACACACCAAGCCGCCAGAAGATCTTCGTCTGCCGACCCGCGAATCAGTCCGAAGAAGAAGCCTGCGCCACGAAAATCTTCACCAGCATGGCGCGCCGCGCGTTTCGCCGCACTGTGGCGGAGAAAGATATCGTTGCCGCCATGCGGTTCTTCCGCGACGGTCGCTCCCGCGGCGACTTCGATGCCGGAATACAGACTGGCCTCATGACCATCTTCGCTAGTCCGAAATTCCTCTACCGGGCGGAGTACGCGCCTCCCAGTGCGCAACCCGGCACGATCAATCGCATCAGTGATCTGGAACTAGCCTCGCGCTTGTCGTTCTTCCTGTGGTCCAGCACTCCCGACGAAGCTCTGCTAACAGCCGCCGAACAGGGCCGCCTAAAGGACCCCGCCGTTCTGCAACAACAGGTTCGCCGCATGCTGGCCAATCCGCGCTCCAAGGCCCTGGTCGATAACTTCGCATTTGAATGGCTGAAACTGCGCGACGTCGATAAGATCGATCCTGACGTGATCCTGTTCCCCAACTTCGACAACGGACTGCGCACCGCGTTCCGCCGTGAAGCCGAGCTGTTCCTCAAGAGCATCATCGACGAAGACCGCAGCGTGATCGATATCGTCGGCGCCAACTACTCATTTCTGAATGAGCGCCTCGCTGCCCACTACGGCATCCCCGACATCCGTGGCGACCAGTACCGCAAAGTCACCTTGGCCGATTCCCGCCGCTGGGGCATCCTCGGTAAGGGAGCCATGTTGATGGTCACCTCCTATCCCAACCGCACTGCTCCTGTACTTCGCGGCGCGTGGATACTCGAGAACCTTGCGGGCACGCCTCCGGCCGCTCCGCCCCCGAACGTGGAGGGCTTCAAAGAGAACAAGGACGGCGAAAAAGCCCTGACGATCCGCCAAATTATGCAGGAGCATCGCGCGAATCCGACCTGCAACGCCTGCCACGGTGTAATGGATCCGTTGGGCTTCTCACTCGAGAATTTCGACGCAGTCGGAGCCTGGCGCAGCAAAGACAAATGGGCCAACGCCATCATCGACGCCTCAGGCCAATTGGTCGATGGAAGCCCGGTCGCCGGTCCCGATGACTTGCGCAAGGCTCTCTTGAAGAAGCCCGATCAGTTCGCGCGGACCATGACGGAAAAGATGTTGACTTACGCGCTGGGCCGTCGCGCCGAACACTACGACATGCCCGCTGTACGGCGGATCGTCAAAGAGGCGGCGCGCGACAACTACAAGTATTCTTCCCTGGTAATGGCCATCGTGAACAGCGAGCCGTTCCAGAAACGCAAACTTCCGGCGCCAGCAGCCAAAGCTGTGGCAGCCAATCCGCAGGCAGCAAAACAGCAATAGCACAGGGAAATAGGAGACTTCATCATGTTCATCACCAAAAAGCACCTCGACCGGCGCACCTTCCTCCGTGGCGCGGGTGCGGCCGTCGCCCTGCCTTTGCTGGACGCCATGATCCCGGCCAATACCGCTCTGGCCCAGACGGCCGCGGCAGGCAAGCCGCGCATGGGCTTCATCTATTTCCCGCACGGCGCCATCATGAACCAGTGGACGCCCACCGCCGAAGGCAAAGACTTCGAGATGCCCACCATCCTCAAGCCGATGGAGCAGTATCGTAAGTACCTCACCATCATCAGCGGCCTGGAAAACAAGGGCGCCATCGCGCCTCCCGTTCACGCTCTTAGCCCCGGAACCTGGCTCAGTGCAGTCTCCCCGCGCAAGACGCAGGACCCTTGGGGCGGCATCACCATCGATCAGATGTGCGCTCAGCAACTGGGTCAGGACACGCCCTTCCCGTCGCTCGAACTCTGCACCGAGACGCGCGGCGGCGGTGGATCCTGCGATCGCGATTACGGCTGCAGCTATTCCGGCACCATCGCGTTCCGCGCTCCCAACCAACCCCTTCCCATGGAAGACGACCCGCGCAAACTTTTCCAGCGGCTCTTTGGCGTGGGTGATACGGCGGAGCAGCGAAAAGTCATCTCCAAGCAATACGCCAGCATCCTGGACTTGGTTCAGGAAGAGGCCAATGACTTACGCCGCAACCTGGGCGCAGCCGATCAGGCCATGCTGAGCGACTATCTGGAAAACGTCCGCGAAATCGAACGCCGCATCGAAAAGATGGAAGCCCGCGATCTTTCCGCCCTGAACTTGCCGAATGCTCCGGCCGGTGTTCCTGCACAATTCGACCAGCACTTGAACATGATGTTTGACTTGCAGGCTTTGGCTTACCAAGCCAACCTGACGCGCGTCTTCACCATGATGATGGCGGCCGAGGTCAGCAACATGACTTACAACCACATCGGTGTTGCCGATGCGTTCCACCCTATCAGCCATCACCAGAACGACAAGACGAAAATCGAGAAGCTGGTGAAGATCCAGACGTATCATACGCAAGTGGTCGCGAAGTTCGTCGAGAAGCTATCGAAGCTGCCGGACGGCGACGGCTCCATGCTGGACCACTCTATCCTGCTGTTCGGCTCCAACATGAGCAACAGCAATGCGCATGACCATTTCCCGCTGCCTTCAGCCATCATCGGCGGCGGCAACGGCCGCATCAAGGGAAATCAGCACTTGCGTTTTCCCGATAAGACTCCTATGGGCAACCTGTTGCTCACGATCCTGGACCGCGCGGGCGTCAATATGGACAAGGTCGGCGACAGCACCACCCAATTCTCCGAGGTCTAATCATGCTCCGGACGTTTTTCATTTTCGCGGCCACGGCCGCGCTTGTGCTTGGGCAGGGCAGTGGGTCCGCGGACGGCACCACGCCTCTTCACTGGGCCGTGCATGATAGCAACACTGCCGAAGTCACGCGTCTGATCAAAGCCGGCGCGAACGTGAACGCCAAGAATGACTACGGCGCCACCCCCATGTCGGAAGCCGCCTCGGTGAATAACACCGCGATCATTAAGGCACTGCTCGACGCCGGCGCCGATCCGAATGCCATCCACGCCGACGGCCAGACCGCCCTCATGGTCATCGCGCGTTCCACCAACGTCGAAGCCGCGAAGCTGCTGCTGGCCAAAGGCGCCAACGTCAACACCGCCGAAACACAACGCAATCAGACCGCCCTCATGTGGGCCGCCGCGCAAAGCCAAGCTCCCATGCTGAACGCCTTGCTGGACGGCGGCGCCAATCCCAACGCGCAAACCGTCATCAACGAAAACGTCCAGCAAGTCAGTGCGGAGCCGCGTGCGGGCTACCGTTCCTACGGCGGCTTAACGCCACTCATGTATGCCACCCGCGAAGGCTGCTTCGATTGCACCAAATACCTGCTGGAAGCCGGCGCGAAAATTAATATGTCCGATCCGGAAGGCGTCACGCCGTTGATTCTCGCGATCACTAACTTCCATTTCGATACCGCCGCCTACCTCATCAAGTCCGGCGCGAACGTCGACAAATGGGATTGGTGGGGCCGCAACCCCCTGTGGTGCGCCGTGGACGTCAACACCATTCCACGCGGTGGTCGAGCCGATAGCCCTTCAGTGGATGAAACCACCAGCATGCAGATTATCGAGATGCTGCTGAAAGCCGGAGCGAATCCGAACCTGCAACTGAAATTGCTGCCTCCGTTTCGCAACGTCGGAGCGGATCGCGGCGTCGACCTGATGCTTACCATCGGAGCCACTCCACTGCTGCGAGCCGCGAAAGGTCTGGATGCTCCCGCGATTAAACTTCTCTTGCAGTACGGGGCGAATCCCAATCTGCCGCAGGTCCGCGGCATCACTCCCACCATGGCTGCGGCCGGCATGGGCTCCGTCGACGCCGACACACGCGGCCGCTACGACACCCCTGACACTGCCCAACGTTCTGTCGAGTCGCTGAAGCTCCTGATCGAAAAAGGCGGCGATATCCAACTGCGCGATCAACGCGGCCAACAGACCATCCACGCCGCCGCCTTCTGGGGCTGGAACGATGCCGTGTCCTTCCTCGCCACTAAAGGCGCCGATCTCAACTCCAAGGACGTCCGCGGTCTCACCCCCATCGATGCCGCCATGGGCCGGGCGGGTGGTAACAGCCGGGGCGGCCAGCGCGTTGACGTTCACTTCGACACCGAAGCCCTGCTCATCAAACTGGGAGCAACCCCCGTAGTTCCCCCGCCGCCGGCTCCGGCCAAGCCCGCCGCACCCGCAAAACCGGCTCCCTAAAACTGAGCCATACTGGATCGCATGGTAGAGATCCAACGCTATTATCTCGGCTGCCTCGCGCACGCATCCTATTTGATTTGCTCCGAAGGCATCGCCGCCGTAATCGACCCCCAGCGCGACGTGGACCTCTACGTCGACGCCGCCGCGAAATCTAACGTCAGCATAAAACACGTCATCCTAACCCACCTCCACGCCGACTTCGTCTCCGGCCACCTCGAGCTAGCCGAACGCACCGGAGCCAAGATCTATATCGGCGCGGAATCCGGAGCCGCCTTCCCGCACGTCGATGTTAAAGATGGCAGCTCCATCGAGTTCGGCCGAGCGCGTCTGGACTTCCTGCAAACTCCTGGACACACTCTTGAAAGTGTCTCCATCGTCCTAACCGATTTGGACCATCCCGAAAAACCCAAGTCCGCCTTCACCGGTGACACATTGTTCATCGGCGACGTCGGCCGCCCCGATCTGTCGCCCAGCCACACTCCGCAGCAACTGGCGGAACTACTCTACGCCAGCCTGCACGATAAGCTCCTCACGTTGCCCGATGAGACCGAAGTATTCCCCGCGCACGGCGCAGGCTCGCTGTGCGGCCGGCAGATGAGTTCGGAAGCGTCGTCCACCATCGGCAAGCAGCGCACCACGAACTACGCCCTACTCGCCCGAACCCCGGATGAATTTGTACATCTCCTAACAGATGATCTGCCTCCGCGCCCCGAATATTTCGCCCGCGAGGTGGAGCTGAACCGGCAAGGAGCAGCCTCCATGGAGGATCTGCCGCACCCCGCCGCTTTCACCGCTCCCGACGTCCTGCGCATGCAAAAGGAAGGCGCCATCGTCGTCGACACCCGCCCCGCGATGCAATTCGCGGTCGCCCATGTTCCTGGATCCCTCCACATCGCCCTCACTGGACAATACGCGTCCTGGGCCGCTCGAATTCTTGGCTTGGACAAACGCCTCATCATCGTCGGCGAAGACGACGACCATATCCGGGAGTCACAGCTGCGCTTGGCCCGCGTCGGAGTGGAAAACATCGTCGGCTACTTGAAAGATGGCATCGCCGGATGGATCAAAGGCGGCTACGAACTCGATTACATCCCCCAGATCAGTGCCCAGGAATTCCTGGAGATCCGCCGGTCGGAACCGTATAACGTCGCTGTTCTCGATGTGCGCGAAGACGGGGAAGTCGAAAGCGGAGCCATTCCCGGATCCATTCATATCCCCTTGGGCCAGCTAACCCTGCGTGCCTCTGAACTCGATCCCGCGAAGTTAATCGTTGCTCATTGCAAGGGTGGCTATCGCAGCTCCATCGCCAGCAGCATTCTCCGCTACGCCGGACTGCGCGACATTGCCAACCTGACCGGTGGCTACGACGCCTGGAAAGCTCAGACTGAAGCGGAAAAGATACGGCAGCCCCAGACTACACTAAGAGAGTGAGTCAAGATAAGCCCGCGGTCCTCATCGCAGGAGGCGCCGGATACATCGGCAGCCATACTGCCAAATTACTTCGCCAAAACAACTTCACGCCTGTCATCCTGGACAACCTGTGTACGGGCAACCGTTATTCCCTACGTTACGGCCCTTTTCATGAAGGCTCCATCGCCGATGCCGCGCTCATCCGGCAACTCGTCGAACAATACAGTCTGCAAGGAGCCATTTTATTCGCCGGCCACGCCTACGTCGGCGAGTCCACGCAACAGCCGCGCAAGTACTTCCGCAATAACATCATTGAAGCCATCGAATTCCTGAATAATATCCTCGATGCCGGCCTGAAACGCATCGTGTTTTCCTCCAGTTGCTCCATTTACGGTATCCAGGCCAAGATGCCGATCTCGGAAGATTCGCCGAAAGACCCGCTCAGCCCGTATGCGGAGACCAAGCTATTCTTCGAGAAGGTTCTCGCATCGTATGCCTCGGCCTACGGCGTGCGCTACGCGGCCTTGCGCTACTTCAACGCCTCCGGCGACGACCCTGACGGTGAAATCGGCGAGCATCACGACCCCGAAACGCATCTCATCCCATTGACGGTCTACGCCGCGATGGGCCGCGCGCCGCTCAAGATTTTCGGCGACGATTATCCTACTCCCGACGGCACGGCTGTCCGCGATTACATCCACGTGACCGATCTGGCCGATGGGCACCTGCGCGCCCTCAATCATTTGATCAAAGGCGGCGACAATCTAAAACTGAACCTCGGCACCGGTAACGGATACTCCGTCAAACAGGTGATCGATGCCGTCGAACGCATTTCCGGCAAGAAGGTTCCCGCGCAAATGGGACCACGCCGCGAAGGCGATGCTCCGGAGCTGGTGTGCGATCCCCGCCGCGCCCGCGAAATCCTGGGCTGGATTCCGCAGCATTCCTCGCTCGATGAAATCGTGCAAACCGCGTGGCGTTGGCACAACGAACTCGAAAAAGAAGCCGTCCAGCGCCCGCCTGCGGTATACTAGTCCTCAGCCGTCTAACGTTGTACGTCACGTTTGGCGCGCCCTGTTGTATCCCGTTTTATCTTTGCTTCATCGCTTCATCAGGGACAGGTGGCCGAGTGGTTAATGGCAGCAGACTGTAAATCTGCCGGTCTTACGACCTACGGAGGTTCGAACCCTCCCCTGTCCACCAACTATTCGTTGGTCTCCTCGAAAGTCACCTTGTCATAGATCTCCGCCAGAGGGATACGGCAATCCACAGAGTGAAACTCGCACGTCGCGTCTAGTCCGATCGATTCCGACAATAACCACGTGTGGTCCGCTTGCCGCCGGAAAGCCTCCACTCTCGCCTCGGTCTGGGAGACCAGCACATATTCCTGGAGCGATTCGAGGGTCCGGTATTGCGCCGACTTGAAACCCCGGTCATAGGCCTCGGTGGAAGGCGACAATACTTCCACCAGCACAGTCGGATTCGAAACGGTATCACGAAAGTCGTCCGCAAGCTTGGGCTTGTCCTGAATAACCACGACGTCTGGATATGTATGTAGACCTTGGGGCGATACCCTAATCCGCATCGCGCTCGCCATCACCAGGCACGGGCTCTTCTGCAGGGCGTTTCCGAGTTCGCAGACCAAATTCCCAATGATGACGGCATGGCGGAACGATCCACTAGCCTTGGGATACATCCGCCCCTGATAAAACTCGTGCCGGCACTCCGAAGCTCGTTCCAGCTCCAGATATTGCGTCAGCGTCAGCACCGCAGGCGACTGAGTAATCACTGAGCTATTTCGCCGCTGCCGCCACCGGACGCGGCACGTGGATCGACATCAACACCAAGGTCCCGTTGATCGGACTAAACCAGTGCGGCGTGCCTTCCGGAACAATCACGAAGTCTCCCTTGGCCACCGGTTGCGGCGTTCCGCCTTCAATCCCCGTGCCCGACAGATTGGCCGCGTTGGTACGAGTCTCCGCAATCAACTTACCGCCCGTCACCAGCGTGGCCGAGCCCTCGATCACGTAGAACATCTCCGCTTCCGTCTCATGCACCGCCGCCGGACCCACCGCCGCACGATACTCCAGATTGGCGTTATACGGAGCCAACCGTAAAATCGGCGACGATATCGTCGGCTGTTCCTTGCGATCGTTCTTCGATTTCGCGATCATCGCGCTAACTTCCGCCGAAGATGCGAATGTCTTCAACGCCTGGGCCGCTCCGCCAGCAGCGCCTCCGCCCTTCTGCTGGGCCCCCACTTGTACCGCCACCGCCAACGCAGTCACCGCCAAGGTCAAATTGATCGTCAAAGAACGCATAGTGTCTCCTTTTCGTCGCCACAGGATGGAATGAAGAAATCCTACCATAGCCTGACTTTGATCATGCGGATTTCTGCGACAATAGGAACCCAATGCGCTGCCCCGCGTGCCATGCCGACATCGCAACGCCTGGACGTTTCTGTCCGCAGTGCGCCGCGCCTTTCCCCACTGCCGGCGACGCCACCGAAACCATCGCGATGTCGCAAAAGCCGCCGTCATCGAGCACATCTCATGAAGACGGTCGATTCCCGCCCGGCACGCTGCTCACCGACCGCTACCGCATCATCGCCATGATTGGCCGCGGAGGTATGGGCGAGGTCTACCGCGCTTCCGACCTCAAACTCAATCAACCCGTGGCCCTGAAGTTCCTCCCGGAGACCATCGCGAAGAAGCCGGGACTCCTGGACCGCTTCCACGGCGAAGTCCGCATCGCCCGCCAAGTCTCGCATCCTAACGTCTGCCGCGTATACGACATCGGCGAAGCAGAAGGCTCGGCGTTTATCTCGATGGAGTACGTCGATGGCGAAGACCTGGCCGGTCTGCTCCGCCGTATCGGCCGCCTGCCCGGCGACAAAGCCATCGAGATCGCCCGCAAGCTCTGTGCCGGACTCGCCGCCGCCCACGCCAAAGGCGTCCTGCATCGCGACCTGAAACCCGCCAACATCATGATCGATGGTCGCGGACAAGTCCTCATCATGGACTTCGGCCTCGCCGCCCTCGCCGACCAGGTCGCTGGGGCCGAGGTCCGCAACGGAACCCCCGCCTACATGGCCCCCGAGCAGCTCGCCGGAAAGGAAGTCTCCGAGCGCAGCGACATCTACGCCCTCGGCCTGGTGCTGTACGAAGTCTTCACCGGCCAGCGAGCCTTCAAGACCACCGACCGCTCGTCCATCCCCAGCACCTCCAGCATCGTCCGCGACATTGACCCCACCATCGAGAAAGTCATCGCTCGCTGCCTCGATCCCGATCCTATCAAGCGCCCGCAGTCCGCTCTCGCGCTGGCCCGCATGCTCCCCGGCGGCGATCCGCTGGCCGAGGCGCTGGCTGCTGGCGACACGCCGTCGCCGGAACTAGTCGCGAATTCGGGTTCCACCGAAGGTTTGCGAATACCCGTCGCGGTCGCGTGTCTGGCGGCTGTCATTGTTGGCATCATCGCGCTCAGCATCATCGCCCAACAGCGCCGCTTCATCAATCGAACGCCTATGGATCTCGCTCCTGAGGTGCTGGCCGCCAAAGCTCGGGAGATCGCGTCCACTTTCGGGTACACCGCAAAACCGGTGGATCGAGCCTTCGGATGGTTCGGCGATGATGGATATCTTAACTACGCTCGCGCGCAGCCCGACGCCGCGAAACGCCTGGAGGCGCTCGGAAGCAACCGGCCTCCGGTGTTGCATTTCTGGTATCGCGAGGCTCCTCGCTATCTGGTGCCCGAGGAGGGCGGAGCCGTGGAGAGAAACAACCCGTCGGCAGCGGAGCGCGGGAATCTTGAGATGCTGCTCGATTCCGAAGGTCGGTTGCTGCAATTCCAGGCTTGGCCGGATGAGATGCCGTATGCGAGGGAAGGCGGTTCCGGGGACTTCCAACAGCTGCTCGCCGCCGCGGGATTCGACCCAACTAAGCTGACGGCGGCCGAACCGTCGTGGGTGCCTCCCTCGGCGTTCGATGCCCACGCGGCCTGGACCGGCACGGAAGGTTCCGACGCCATTCGTCTGGAAGCCGCCTCATTGCAGGACCGCGTGGTAGCCCTCAAAAGAATACTTCCCTGGAAGGTGGCTGCACCCCCGGAAAACGGCATTTTCGGCATCTTCTTTAACGTATTCCTGCCGCTGGTGGCAGCCGTCGTGGCCTATCCCAACATCCGTATTGGCCGCGGGGACATGCGGGGCGCGACCCGGCTGGCGGGGTTTGTGCTGGCATGTTCGATCGCGGTCCGCCTCCTGCGTTGGCACCATGTGGCCACGATTGCGGAAGGCTTTGTTCTTTTTACCGCGCTGCGGGATGCCCTCTTCGGGCCAGTAGTCGTGTGGCTGGTCTATGTTGCTTTTGAGCCCTACCTGCGCCGTTATGTCCCGCACACGTTGATAAGCTGGAGCCGTTTGCTGGAAGGCCGGTGGCGCGATCCTCTGGTGGGTGGGCATCTTCTTTCGGGTGTTGCCAGCGGTATCGGCGTGGCTTTCGTCGTAAACGCGCTGGGCAACCCGACCGGGTCTGTGTTCCTGCCTGCGGACATCAGTGGGACGGTCGCATGGCTCATCGGTATTGTGTTGACCGGAATCACCGCCACGTTGCTGCTGACGCTGCTGTGGCTCCTTTTCCGCATCCCGTCTGGTCGCGACTGGCTGGGGTCGGTCCTGATGGTTGCGACGGCGCTAGCAATAATATCGCCTACATTCATCCCCCGGGGATGGGTGGAACTTTTGTTTCCGTTACTATTGCTTGGTGTGACCTCCCTGGTCCTGGTGCGCTTTGGCGTTTTGGCGTCAGTCGCGTTTTGGTTTACGTTCTATTGCGTGATTGGTGGGAACGCTCCGTGGACCACCTCGGTTTCCGCGTGGCACGCCAAGCCCATGCTGCTCGCCATTACCGCGATCTTGGCCCTGGCGATCTACGGCTTCCGCACCACGCTCGCCGGCCGCCCCCTATGGCGCCACGAATTGCAGCGGCACTAGAAAACGCTCCCTTTACTGCACTTCCCATAACTCGAAGCGGTTGGCTGCGCTGGAGCCCCAACTCCATGGCAGGTATCCCAAGATGTTCGAGTAAAACCCGGCCTCATTCGCTCGACTCATAATCTGCCCGCTTTCGCTGGTGTCGGTCCAAATCTTCAGCAAGGTTCGTCGTGGGACATAAGCCAGGGCAGGGCACTCGTCCGCGAAGCTCGCCACGATCAAATCTCCGGCAGCCGGGTGCGGCGCGTCGCTTGTCAGTGGACTGGCGCCCGCCTTCTCGGCGTACCACTGGAAACCCCAATGGCCCGTAAACCAAACGCGCTTGCCGGATTGCACGAATGGTTTGATAACGTCATCGGCCATCTGCCTGCCAGATGCTGCGTACACGGCGTCTGCGCGAATGATGGCTACTCCCAGCACCGCTCCCACAACGCAGACGGCAGCAATGCTCAAGCCGGACCTCCGCGACAACGCCGGCAAGCGTCCAGCGATTAAGAGCGCGGCGGCTGGCGCGGCTGGTACCTCGTACTTGGCCGGATGATGAACATAAGGAACCGTTCCCAATCCCAATAGCAGCCATAGTCCCAGCGACAAGGGAGCCCATTCCTGTCTCCGGAAAGCCAAGCGAATAGCGTCGAAGATAACCAGGAATCCCAGGATTGCGATCAACGCCGCCCAGCGCGGTACGGATTGTGGAATCGGCAGGAACCACCCAGCCGTTAGCAGCGCCGCCAGATACCACCGCAGGGCCTGCCAGCGAAGCGCGAGCCAAACGATTCCCAGCGGGAAAGCTAGCACCCAGTGCACTCCGAAGGCGATAAGGTTGCGCGGTATCCAGTGCCAGTCGAATAGCGCAGGCAACATTTCCAGTCCGATCACCGCGCGCTGCGACGTGTCGCGAGTTGCGATTTGGAAAAGTAAAGCAATGATCAGCGCGCTCGCCAGCGGCAACCACCACCAACGAACCGCGCTGCTTCGGCCTTGCCCAGGTTTCGAATAATACGCGCGCAGCAGGGGCGGCAAACCAAGCACACCCAACAGTAGAACCATGTGGGAGCGGGTTAGAAACGCAACCGCCAGCAGCAGCGCCGCTGTAATTGCTTGTCCGACGCGGCCATCGGACTCCCATGCGAAGAATCGTTCCACCGCCATGACTCCGAACGCCATCGCGGGAAGATCGGGCATGTTGTTACTCGCCATGCCAAGAACTGCCGGCGTCGACACTAGCAGCACAGCCGCGCAAGCCGCTCTCCAGCCTTCGTAACCCAGGCGCAGCGCGATGGAGACCGTGGCGGCGGCGGAACCGCAAAGCAGCAGAAATACCATGAGGTGTGCGATTGGTTCGCTGCCTCCCGCTAATACGCTGGGCACCAAAAGATAGGCGTCGATAGGTCCCGTAATGGTCGATCCGGCCGACATGCGAATCGCTACGTCCCTGTCCCAGACAATGTCAAAGGACCCCGGTTGCAGAGGATTCGAAAGGATCTGCCTGGCCCCGTTCAAGAAGAGCGGGTCGTCGATTGTGAATGCCTTGTCGTAGAACGGTGCCAGCAGAAGGAAGGCTATCAGCATCGCGGGCGCTGCCAATCGAAATGCCGAAATAGCGCGTTCCGGAACGGAAGACATTTTCCAATTATAGATTCAGCCGGAATCATATATTTCGCGATCGGTTCCTATTCTGAGCCAAGCACTTACCACTCTAGATGGAGTGGTTCGGGCCTCGGCTCATGATAAGAACGTAACTGAAACCCTCTGCGGGCGGCCCATGTGAGATCCCGGATGCAAGATCCAGAAAGGAGTTCAGAACGCGGTGGGTTCGTTCCGTTAAAACGCGTACGGCATCTAAAATCGTCGCTCTATTCTTTTCAGTAACTTGCTGGGTTCGTTCCGTCAAATTGCATGCTCCCGAGCGTTCGCCTTCTGTACGTGCTAAACTCTTCTATACCCCTTGCTTGGCTGTCCAATGCATCACTATTGGGCAAACCACGTCAGGGGCAATCCAGCTCAGTCGAAGAGCAGGTTTTAAGCGGGCCGTTGTAGCTCAGCTGGTAGAGCGCGTCCTTGGTAAGGACGAGGTCACCGGTTCAATCCCGGTCAACGGCTCCATGATTTTGATCGCGCACAACGGAGCGCGGCGGAGACGCCGCACCTTGTGCGCTTAGGACGTTTCGGCGCACTCGGGAGCGTGGCGGAAAATGCCATACCCTGTGCGCTAGATTTTTGTTTCCGGAGCGAACATGGCGAAAGAAAAATTTGATCGTAGTAAACCGCACTGCAACGTAGGGACGATCGGACACATCGATCACGGCAAGACGACCCTGACGGCGGCGATCACCAAAACACTGGCCAAGCACAACCCGAAGGTGTCTTTCCGAAGTTTCGATTCGATCGATAACGCGCCGGAAGAGAAAGCTCGCGGCATCACCATCGCCGCGGCGCACGTGGAATACGAGACCAAGAATCGGCACTACGCGCACGTGGATTGCCCGGGCCACGCCGATTACATCAAGAACATGATCACCGGCGCGGCGCAAATGGATGGAGCCATCCTGGTGGTCGCCGCCACCGACGGTCCCATGCCGCAGACGCGCGAGCATATCCTGCTGGCCCGCCAGGTGGGTGTGCCGTACATCGTCGTCGCCCTGAACAAGGTGGACATGGTGGACGATCCGGAATTGCTGGAACTCGTCGAGCTCGAAGTGCGTGAGCTGTTGACCAGCTACGGCTTCCCCGGCAACGATCTTCCCGTCGTGAAGGTCAGCGCGTTGGGCGCTCTGAACGGCGAAGAGAAGTGGGAAAAGACGGTCGAGGAGCTGATGGAAGCCGTCGACAAGTACATCCCGCAGCCGGTGCGCGAAAAAGACAAGCCGTTCCTGATGCCGATCGAAGACATCTTCTCCATCCAGGGCCGTGGCACGGTGGTCACGGGCCGTATCGAGCAGGGTGTTTGCAAGGTCGGCGAGGAAATGGAAATCG
>JBDTSJ010000011.1:0-10172 GCA_039931205.1 Acidobacteriota bacterium | reverse complement strand
TGCTGATTGAGAGGCACGTGCAGTGCTTCGGGAGCCGCGTCAGCTACTGGCTCGATCTGGGCAATTCCGCCGACAGCGGTCAGTTTGTTCTTGGCCAGCCACTGAATGGGCGCAATCGCCGGTCAACGGACCGCCTTCGGACTGCACCGGAACTTTTCCCGGAGCTTTCCATCGAAGCGCTTGACGCTGGTGATGGCCCAAGTTGCAGCGCCGTCGAGGCGCTCGAACGGCAGTTATATTAGCGATCGCGCGTATGTGTATGATACACACCCGCATTTGACGGCCTTTCTGCCCATAAGCATAGAGAAATCCCGTATGCCTATGTCAGCGCTCAGACCTCTTCGCTTTTGTCGTTGAGATGGAGACGGAAGTGAAAACCCTCAAAACCCATAAGCATCCGCCCAAACTCTTCCCAAGCCACCTCGCGGCCATCGACGACAAGGAGGGGGACACGGCCGTCGCTGGTCTCGTCCCACTCGATCCGGCCTCGAACGACGTGATGGTCTGCTATTTGGATCCCATGCTCGCCTTCGGCGATATGCTTGACGGACAGAGCGCGGCGAATCTTTTCGATCAACCGGCCAAGTAGCGCGAGCATGTCTTCCTCGGGCTCTCCGATGATCTGGAACTGATAGCCGGCCGGTTCACCGCCGCGAAGTTCGAAAGCATCAAGGGCGACTCCGGGCCCGAATAGATGGGTGCGAAAGTGAAACTGGTGGATTTCCCCCTCGCTGTCGGTGATACCGACCGGATCGAGCGCTACGTTCTCGAATCCTTTGAGGCCAGCAAGTTTGGCAACCATCCCGTTGAAGCATCGGCCACAGAGCTTTCTGTAGCCACCCTCCATCGAGCCTTGGTTGACGACCTCGTAGCCCGGGGTGACTTGGCCGCAGCCGGCGCAAAGTATCTGCTCGTTTGACTTCGTCTCGGTTCGGTCCATTTTCCCCGAGCTTAACAGACCCCGAAAACAGAAATACCCCCCGCAGTTGCGCCGGCGGTCACTCCGCCTCTCGATGGCGTCTGGCTTCGGGGCTCAGGAAGATTTTTCTCATTTTGTCCATCATCCGCAGTCCCAGGATTGACGCGGCCTCGGCGCCTAGTCGGCCCAGGCACTGCGGGCAAAGCTCCAAGTGGACTTCCAGCCGCCGCATTTCAGTGGGAGAGAGTTCTCGCCTGGCGAACTACTCGACCTGCGCGATGGAGCGACGCCTCATGGGTTTCACCATAACGCGTCCACTTTCGAGCTGTCACGTTCTACCGCCCGGCGGAGGAGAGGTGTAATCGATCATGGAAGCACACAGACTGCATG
Organism: Acidobacteriota bacterium; assembly: GCA_039931205.1. Taxonomy (GTDB): domain Bacteria; phylum Acidobacteriota; class Terriglobia; order Bryobacterales; family Bryobacteraceae; genus Palsa-187. The sequence goes on along the minus strand of JBDTSJ010000011.1, from coordinate 8,863 downwards.
CGGAGTTATTGACGCGCGAGGTGAGGATCCTGGTTGTAGGGTGCGGCGGAACGGGGAGCGCCATCCTCGGTGGCCTGCCCTACTTGCATCAGGCGATGTTGGCTCATGGGCATCCTTGCGGATTGTCGGTCACCGTGATGGACGGGGACGTAGTTTCGCCCTTCAACTGTGTCCGCCAGCCTTTCAGCCGAAGCGAGATCGGGTTGAACAAGGGGATTGTCCTGATGAGCCGGATCAACCTTTTCTGGGGAGTGATCTGGAGGGCGGTTCCGCGCCCGCTGACTTCCGAAACGCTAACGCCGCCGTACGGTGGCCTCGGCGAACTGGCTCTGCGCCCGGATATCGTTCTGGGTTGTGTCGACACGCGGGCGGCACGCGCGATCATCGCGGAAAGTACCGCGGGCCGCAGCGGCGTGGGCTACTGGCTGGACGTCGGCAATAGCGCATCGAGTGGTCAATTCGTTCTGGGTGAACCACAGAACGCCAGAAACAAGCGGTCGCGGACGCGATTGCGGACGGTCGCCGAACTCTATTCGGAGGTGGCTGATCCGGCTCTTGACACGGACACTGAACCGAGTTGCAGCGCGGCGGAAGCCCTTGATCGACAAGAATGTTTCGTGAACACCCTGCTGGCGCAACATGCTTTGGCGCTGTTGGCACGGTTGTTCCGTTATGGCGAGATTTCCCATCATGGCGCATTCGTGGATATTGCGGCTTCGAGGTCCGTTCCGATCGTGATCGATCCCGCCCGTTGGCGCAGGGTGAAGAGAGGCACGTCGGCCGTCGTCGCTCAACGTCGCGGAATCAAAAGGTAAGCCGCTGCGCGGCTGGCTTCGCGTTTACTGCCCACGGCCTCACTCGGGAGCTTCACCAAAGCAATGGCGGCTCACCGGCGGCAGTAAGAAGCCCTTCGGGAGTTCCGAAGGGCTTCTTGCGACCGATTACTTCGGAGCCAGTCCGTCGCTCGGCCGTGGCACGCATCGGGCGCGACCCCGGATGCGCAACCTCAGTCTACCCAAGATCTAGCTGGCAAGCCGCTGGAACTGCGCGGAGGCTCCGGCAGCTTACATCGAGAAGCCAACCTGTCTTTCGTGGGAGTGGGGCGGCGCGGCCACCGCGACGTCGAAAGCGTTCCGGTCTCCGATGAACACTACTTGCTGCATCCCGCGGGTCAACGCGGTGTAGATCAGGGTGCGGTCCAGCAACCGGCTTTCGAAAATAGGCACGATCACCCGATTGAACTGGCTGCCCTGCGATTTGTGGACCGTGATGGCGTACGCGAGTTCGATTCGATGAAACTCCTCCGCTCGTATTTCGTGCTCGACACCATCGAGGGAACACAACAGGGATTGCCTCCCGTTCGAGCCAACGATCTTCTCGATGCGGCCCAACGAACCATTCCACAGTTCTTTCTGGTAATCGTTCGCCACATAGATGATGGGGTCGCCCTCAGCGAACTCCCATCCGTCGAGCTTCGGTTTGTAGGCCGAGGCCTCGGCGTGCAGCGTCGCATTGATGTTCCTGATCCCGCTCGCTCCGCGCCTGGTCACGCCAAGGATTTGCACGTCGCCGCATTCGGCCCATTTCTCGCGGACTCGGAGTATATGCTCGATGACGTTACTACTGTCTGCTTCGATGAAGCTCACACCGGCGTGTACGCCGGCGAACGGCGGCAATGGAGGGACAATGCCGCGCCGGATCTGATGTGCCGCCTGAGGGATGCCGCTCGATTGCGTCTGCCGGTGCACCTCGACAAGTTCGACTCGGGGGATACTCTGGCTGGCGGCGAGTATGTGGAACACGAGGCCGAAGCCGATCGGCGGCAGCTGGTAGGGGTCGCCAACCAGCAGCAAACGGGCGCGAACCGGTATCACCCTGACAATGCTGTACATCAACGGAAGGTCCAGCATGGAGGACTCGTCGATAATGACCAGCGGTTCGCTATCAGGCTCGATGGCCCCTCGTTCGGACGTGCGTAGAAAGGCCGCTATTGTTGATGCCGGCCGGGCTGTCGCCTCGCGCATCCGTTGTGCCGCGCGCCCGCTGAGCGCCATCTGAAACACCGAGACCCTGGCTTGTTCGGCGATACGATGAATCACTTGCAGCACTGCCGTCTTTCCGGTTCCCGCTCCGCCTGTAAGTACGCCGAGCGGCTGCTGGGCGGCCATTTCGACCGCCTGTCGCTGGCGGGCATTCAGTTTCAGTCCCTTGTTCTTCTCAAAGCTGGCTATCGCTTCCGCTGTGATCGACGCGAGATTTGTCGAGAACAGATTCCGCTCCGATCCTGGCACGCCGCCTAATATTTCGCGCAGTCGGCCGGCGACTACCTTTTCCATTACGGCGGCGCCGAGAGGCTGATAGCCGCCGCCGGTGACGACGATCGCATGCTCATTCCGCGCTTGCTCAACGGCTGCGCTGGATCCATCAAGGCCGCGGGTCTGCATTTGGTGCCGAACGCCGTCCAGAAGCATCGCCCGCGGCGTTAGGGTGTGCTTGGAGTCCAGGCGGCGATACAGAAAGGCCTCGACGGCCGCCACTTGCCGCCGCGGGTCGTGCTCGGTGACACCCAGCGAGCGCGCGGCTCGGTCCACCTTCTCCCAGTTCGCGAACGCCAGCATCCGATACGGGTTGTCGCTCAGTTTTGCGAGCGTGCTCTCGGGCCAGACGGCGCGAACCTTGTTCGCCAGAAGGAGGTCGAATCCATGTTCATCGAGAAAGGAAACGACCCTGGCCTCCTCTGTGACGGAGCGCCACGCGTCCACAAGCTTTTGTGCGCTATCTCCGGAAAGCACTCCGGAGAGTTTGGCGGCATCGCCCTTGCTTAACACGACGTGGAGGTCCGGCCCGAACTCCGTCCACAGCCTGGCAGCTTTGGCTTTCCCAATGCCAAGGCCATCGAACGCTGGGTGTCGCAACATGAAGTTGACGATCAGTCGGCCCGCCGGTTCAACCGGGGTTGCCCGGTGCACATATACCTGATCGCCGTATCGCGGATGGCTCCGGCTCTCTCCTTCAAGCGACCACACCTCGCCCACCACCGGCGCCCGCCAGATGCGGTCGCGGTCGGCAACAAAACGCAGGAGCGTGCCTGCGGGGTCGCGCCCCGAAAAGATCGCTCCTCCGCTCGGGCCTGGATGGACCGACGAGATCGTAACGGTCGCCGAGATTGTCACGGGATCACCCGGCGGCCCGTCTTGAGTACTTCCTCCTCGATCACCCGATAACGGTCCAACATCTGCAGCGCCGCCGTCAGTCGTTTGCGCAGTTCCTCGGATTCCGCTTTCGTGCCGGCCAGTTGCTGCTCGAGTTGTAGGATGCGCCGGTCCTTGATTTCTAATTGCCGTTCCGCGTGAAGCACGCGGGCGGGCGGTTCTGTGGACTCGCCGCCGCTTCCCATGAATAAGGCGAGTAGCCGCTTCACGCCAGCATTGGTATAGAAGACGTTCCGGAGCACGCCGGAGGCCTCGGAGATGGCTGTGATGTTTGGACGGCCGTCGTCAAGCGGCAGCGGCTCGTTGGCCGCTTTCAGCCCGGCCAGATACTCACGAACCTTTGCAAGATTTTGCTCACCTCGCTCGCGGCCGGACAATCGATTTGTGCTCATTCCTTACCGCCCTCCGTCCGCGTAATGCGGTTGATCTCTTCGCGCAGCGAATCGTTCTGCCGCTGGTAGATCGACATTCGATCCGCCCGGTCCCTCTCCTCGAGAATCTGGCGGCCTATGCGATTGACTTCGAGGGCAAGTTGCCGGTTCTGGTCGCGAAGCCCGTCGATCTCGCTGCGGAGCTCCGCAATTTTAGCGTCTTTGGGATTGGAGCCTCCGGCAACCGGCGGACGCTTCTCCTTGAGTCTGTCGAACCGCTCATTGATCTCGGGAAACGCCCACTCCCCGCCAGACAGCTTCCGGACAACTGTATTGATATTGACGCCGGCCTCCCGCGCCAGGGTCGTCTTGCTCCAGCAAAAGCCAGGGCCCACTATGACCGTTTGGCCACTCTCCATCCGGTCCAGCGCTTCGAGCAGCTTCAGCCGGGTCTTCAAGGGGCGGCTCCTGTGATAGCGGCGTAGGCCAACAAGTTTCTTGTCGAGGGCCTTCATTCCAAACTCCGCAGGATCGAGTTGCTCACCGCATGTATGTCCCGCAGCGCCTTCTGGTACGGCTCGGCTTCCGTTCTGTGCCCCATCAGAACTTCACACTCCTGTTTCACCCTTTCCCAATGGGGCTTGTGCTCCAGCGTGACGATCGAGTTGGGGCATGCTCCCGGATTGCACCGCTTGAGAACCGGCCGATCCCCGTCGGTGCAAAGCGCCGATCCATCGTGGAACCAGCAGTAGTTGGATGCGGCGCAGGGGTAGACACGCTGCCCAGCTTCCACCAACTCCACGATCATTTTCCGGCGCAGGTGCTCCCCCGCTTCGCCACGAAAGTTCTTCTCCAGCCGGCCTTCGGAGATCGCCTGATCTACTTTCTTCCTCAGTCGAACGCCGCCGGGACCGGCCAGTTGGTCTGCCCGCAACGCTTTATCGAAGGTTTCGAAGGAGACCCTTTCCGTTTCCTCCTCCAACAGCATCCAGAGGTCCAGATCATCGCCGACGTAGTGGTCCGTCATCGTAATGGAGATGTGCTTGAAATGCTCTTTCAGGGCGAGCAGGTTGGTTGTGTCGTATCTGACGACGTACCTGGCGAAAGTACGCCGGAACATGTGAGGGTGAATGTGAAAGGCTCGTCCGCCGGAGTCCCTCAACCCGAGCATCGCCACGTAGTCCGTCAGCCTCCTCAATATCGAGGGGTGCGACAGAGGATCCCGTGTCGCGTACCGCCCGTAGACAGCCGGTATAGGCATCCAAAGATAGGAGACTTCCGCTCGACGCCGCACTGCTCCGCCCAGTCGCTCCAGGACTTGGACGGCCTTGGCGCAAACCGGTCCGCCCAGCCACTTGGCGTCGCGGCCGTCGGGAACCCCCTGCATTTTGAAAACTTTGCTGTTCAGCCAAACCAAGTCCGATTGCCCGGATTCCGTTACTGTTTGGCAGCAGCCTTCCCGCAACGAAAGCAGTTCACTGAGGCGCATGCCGGTTGCGAAGGCGATCAACACAAAGCAAGCGGTTTGGAGATAGGACAACTCCGTGTCCAGCTGTCGCAACGAGCGCACACCCATTTCGAGCCGGGTTCCGGTGAGCGGGTATAGTGCCGGGGCGTGCCGGCGCAAGTGCCGTGTGCCTAAATATAGAAATTGGGTTGGGTTCGCACTGCCCCGGATCTTCTCGACCTCATCGGACAGGTCCAGAAGGTAGCCGGAAAACTGACCCGAGTACTGTAGTGAAGCCCGCACCAGCGGCCCAAGGATCTCCTCAGGAATGATCGCAGTCTTACTTCCCGAGCAACCGGCCTTCTTGCCGGCGATCCTCGCGGCCGAGTCGCCTTGCAATGGGTCAATGACCAGCCCATCCTGCATGACGTCCCTGTACTGAAAGAGCTTCTGGAGGACTTGGACATGCCTGTACTTCCAGGACCTGCTGGCTTCGGATGACAACAACTTCTGGATGTAGTCCTCGCAGTGGTGCGGCAGGACATCCTTCAATCGGAGTACGGGACTGGAATAGCCCACGAGGTGCGCAATGAACCCCTTCAGTGCATCGAACAGACCCCGCAAGGTGGCTGGGGCATGAGCGGGGGTGTCGACCGGATGACAGCGCAACGCGTAGATGAACTGCTTCGATGCAGTTAGCAGAGATCGAAACGGAGGGTCCGTGAACCTGCTACCGCCTGGCAGTTTGAAGGACCAGCGTATCCTCTTGGCGTAGTCACCGGTGGCTGGATTTCGATTCTCGTTCGAAAAATCCCACACGTCGTCACACAGCCGAGAGACCGAAGAGACGCGCGGGTTACCTTCTCGCTCGTCGTACTGAGTCTCCGGCGCGGCCGTCGGCGGCGTGGACCTGTGGCTCATCCCAGTACTCCGTGCGCAACGACCAAGACGGTGTCGCCCAACTCCTTCGCCCGCACGGTCGCAGCCTCAACCTGCTCTGGCCGAAACGCGGCGATGATGTCCTCGTTGATAATCCGAACATTGTCGCTATACACGGCATCCCAGTCTCCTGGGTTCATTTCGGATCTCAAACGCAGGAAGCGATCGCGAGTGGCGATCACCAACGGCAAGTCATCGAGAAACCAGAGGGCGTTCGCGCAGCTAAAGCAGGCATGGAACGAAGTGCATACGCGCCCCTTCACTTCGTTGGCCTGGGGCGAATCGTAGGGGTCGCGACAGGCGCCGCAGCCCGTATCGTAGCGCCCTTGCAGGATTTTCGCAGCCTGATCGCTCGGCAAACTCAAGGAGTGGATCCCCACCTCTCGCTTTGCCGGGATGACGGTCATGCGCGCGACCATGCGCGTCTGCGCTTGTTGAATTACCCGCGCGTTGAACTGTTCAGTGACATGGTTGAGGACGTATCGTATGGTGGTGGAGAAGTGTGCGTGCTGAAGGAACTGGCGCACCTTGCCCAGGTTTCCGCCAGTCCGGATGTAAAGCAGGGTGGCCGCGGACGGCCGGATGTTTGACAAGCTGAAAGGCGGAAGAAGGTGTCGTTCCTGAAATTCCCTCAGCCGCTTGACGGACACCCTGGGTGCCGTACAGGACGAGATCAGCCGGTGCTTGAGTAGCGTGTTCTCACTGAAGTACAGAAAAAGCTTGGCGTTCGCTGGAGGGTCCGCGTGTAGCGCGAGGGGTTCGGTGTATTGGCGCATAAACCGGATCAGTTCCACCACTCCGGATTGCTGACGGCGGTCGACTCGATGGAGTTGCCTTTGCTGTTTGCCGGCGCGCGGCTTGTCCCAGACGCAGTAGAAACAATCCTCATCGATTTCATGTGGGACAAGGCATTCCCGTCCAAGGCCATACAGCGCGTCGGGGTTAATGCCGGTGCGGGCGGCAATAAGGATCATGAACGGAATGATGTGCTGAGCGCGGGTGGGCACGTCTCCCGGCCTATAACCTTGCCGGATATCATCGACGTCCTTGGCAGCGGCGGTCAGGATCTTCTGAAAGGTGTCTGGTGACAGCGCTTTGGATGGCGGGATCTCGTTGCTTACGCCGGGAAACAGGTTGGTTGGAGTGGAAAACGTTGGGTCGAACTCTTGCGGGTAATGCAGCTTCGCCTGGCGCAGGAACCAGCAGCACATGGAGAGGGTGTGCGCCGCACTTTTCCGTTTCAACCGCCGCTCGACGAGCAGCCACAGCGCCATCTCCTTCAATACGTCGCCGCACAGCTGCCTTGCGGATCCTATGTCCGGCTGAGTCTTCATCCGGTAATCCAGGAACCGGCTGAAGAGACGGAGGCAGTGCGCGCAGCTGACCACGCTCAGTTTGCGCAGCCGATCTTGGTGAACAAACCAAAACGTGTTGGCCAGCACACGGGCCAGATCGGGTCGTGACGAAAGAAATGTCAGCCGAACCCTGAACGGGTTTTCTCCCGGGCGTTCAAACGTCTGCTCGAGAGGCGCGGTCCCGGCGCGCAGTTGGTCAAGGTCGCGGACTTGAATCGAGCCCGTTTCGATCAACTCCCAACGCTGCCCCGCGCCGTCTCGCCGCATGGCTCATTCCTCCAGCAGACGATCCACGAAGCTGTTGTGTGCCGCGATCAGATCACTCCGCATGCGATCCGTTATGTGGAGATACCGTTCGGTTGTTGCCAGACTCGCGTGCCCGAGTTCCAACTGCAGAGTCTTCAAAGGATTCGGCGCACCGATGTCCTGAAGATACGCGAGCCGCTCGACCGCGTAGGCGTGGCGGAGCATATGGGGCCAGATGTGTAAGCCAGTTCGTTTGCAGTTGGTCGAGAATACGCGATTGATCGCCGGCGTTCTGAGTGGTCGCCCGGTGCGCCCTACAAACACTGTGCCGGTGGCCTTGGTGCCGCCGTTCGTGCACCGCCTCCGTTCCATATGGACGTACCTTTCAATTGAGCGGAGCAGGCGCACGGGAAACAAGACCGCCCGCCACTTCTGTCCTTTGCCGAGGATCTTGATGGCCACCGTGTCTTTCTCTATTAAGCCAGGGTCCTCAGGGAGCGCGGTCAACGGCAACGAACACAACTCCGCGGAACGCATGCCGGTAAGCCAGAGAGTTTCGGCGATCAGCCGGTCCCGCCAATAGCGGAAGCTCTTTATGAATCGCCGTACCTCGTGCCGCGGTGGAATCTGCATTTCTTCCCACGGCTCTGTCAACCTCAAGTTGATTCCCGTGGCCGCCGGGCCAGTACCCAGTTTGGGGCTTGGCTTGAGATCGCCAAAACTCCGGTAAGGCGCTCGAACCGCATCCAACTCGAAGGGGAGTGCATCGATCCAGCCTTTCTTTAGGGCGAACCGATAGAACTGGCAGATCACCGACAGTTTGTGATTGATTGTGCCGCGCTTGAGGGGCCGTTCCGTTTGAAAGCCCGATTCCGATGCGAGGATATTCCGGAAGGTTGCAAGGTTCCACTCCGTGGCGTGCCGCCATCCAAACCCGAGCCGTTCACAAAAGCTCAACCAATCAGCCAACTGATACGCATAACTCCGCCAGGTTCGGGGCGATCTGGTCCTGCCACTGACAATGCTCAACCTCGCCAGAAAGGCATTCGGTTCCAGTTCCCATCTCATCTCGGAACCGAGGAGAAAAGGCCGCCCTTCCGGATCGAAGAACACGTGCATACGGCCATCAGACGAAACTCACAAGAAACGGTTAGCAGCCGGCGCGGAAAGCCGTGTCAAACATAGGGCGCGGAGATAAAAGATAAAACGCGCCCCGCGCCGGGCCTTCGCGAAAAACTGCGACTTGTTCAAATCAGGCATACGAAGAAAATCGCTTAGATAACGGCAGGAGCC
>JBDTSJ010000010.1:0-83643 GCA_039931205.1 Acidobacteriota bacterium | reverse complement strand
GACGTCCCGAAGATCCTCAATTCTATCTGGTCTAAATCATCGAGAGCATGTCACCGGCATCGGGCTGCTTACTCGCCGCGCACTGAATAACGATCATCATGTTGCCCCGCCGGCGGATGAAATCAACCGTTCGAGCTCGTCCAGAAACAACGGGTCGTAGCGATCATCGACATGCTTGGAGTTCCAGAGGCCGGAGTTTCTCACGCGCTTTCTGTCGCAGTGCTGACCGAGCCAAGCCGGGGAGGACGGGTCGAGGGGCAGCTTATTGGAGTTGCTCAGCAGCGCTATCGAATTTCTCTCGATGAAGCCTCGCAGACTCTGCGGTCCGCCTTCATCCGCTATCGCGAGCCAGAGAAACGGCATGTTCCTGATGACTTGGCTCACTTCACATTCCAGCGCAAGTTCTCCAGCCCTCACCGCGGCCTTCGCCGTGTTCCCTTCGCCCCAGGTCGGATATTTGTGTGCGTCGCGGCCAATGAGTGCCGTGCCTACAATAAGCCTGAAGATCGAACCTCTGTGGTTGCCGCCGCCGGTCCCGAGTTGGCCCCGGTGCTGCGACAAGCGCGTCCATAGCTTCGTGCCGGAGCCCGGTTTTAGAGCGTGAGTTCCTACCCTGATGATTCTCGGGCCCCGGCCCGAATCGGCGCGGCTTTCACCGGCTTCGCGAAAGAAATAGACGCCTCGCGTGGGCCAATCCATCCGCCCGGAGCACTGCGCAAGCGTCTTCGCGCCACCGATGTTCTTTTCGAGTTGGTCGAGCAGCGAATAGAACCTTGTTAGGTGTTCGCGCCGTTGATCACTCATCATCGGTACCTCTACTCGCATTCAGCGCAATCGTGAGGCCTGGAGGTCCTAATCGACAACAACCTTAGTATCGATCTGCGACTTCAACATCCCGATAAATTCATCGATCGGCTTCACACCCATGTCCGCATGCTTGCGATGCCGCACCGACACCGTCCCCGCCTCCGCCTCGCGATCCCCCACCACCAGCATGTAGGGAACCTTCTGCATCTGCGCCTCGCGGATCTTCAGGTTTACTTTCTCCTGGCGATCATCCAGATCGCAGCGGAATCCCGCCTCCAGCATCCGCCCATGAATCGACTTCGCGTACTCCGCTTGACGATCCGTAATCGGCATCACCACCACCTGCACCGGAGCCAGCCACACCGGAAACGCGCCCCCATACTGCTCGATCAGGATTCCGAAGAACCGCTCAATGGAGCCATACAACGCGCGATGCACCATCACCGGCTGATGTTTCTTGCCATCTTCTCCGACGTATTCCAACTCGAACCGCCGCGGGAGCGTGAAATCGAATTGCACCGTGGACAACTGCCACTTGCGCCCCAACGCGTCCAGCAGTTTCACATCGATCTTCGGACCGTAAAACGCCGCCTCATCCGGAACCACCGGAGCCTCAATCCCTAACCGCTTCGTCGCTCGCCCCAGCGCGCCTTCCGCAAGCTCCCACAGATCCGCTGTGCCGTCGTACTTGCCGCTAGCCCCGCCATCCCAGGTCGAAATCTCGGCCTCGAACTTCTCGAAACCAAACGCCCGCAGCGTATCATGCGCGAATTCCAAACAGCTGACTACCTCGTCTTCAATCTGCTCCGGAGTGCAGAAGATATGCGCGTCGTCTTGCGTGAACCCGCGCACCCGCAGCAGTCCATGCATCGTGCCACTACGCTCATACCGATATACCGTGCCCAGCTCGCCCAATCTCACCGGCAACTCGCGATAACTCCGCATCTTGTCCCGGTAAATAAGAATATGCCCAGGACAATTCATCGGCTTCAACCGATACTCGGCGTCGTCCAATTCCATGCCCGCGAACATATTCTCTTTGTAATGCCCCAGGTGTCCCGAGGTCTGCCATAAGCTTGCACGCATAACGTGTGGCGTATAGACCAGCGAATACCCGCGCTTCAAATACTGCTCGCGCATCCAGTCTTCGATTTGCTTGCGGATGATCCCGCCCTTGGGATGGAAGAAAATCAGTCCGGGCCCAGCTAGTTCCTGAATACTGAACAGGTCCAGCTCCTGTCCCAACTTGCGATGGTCGCGTTTCTTAGCCTCTTCCAACTTGGCCAAATACTCATCCAGGTCTTTTTTTGAAAAGAACGCAGTCCCGTAAATCCGCTGCAACTGCGCGTTCTTCTCGTTGCCCTTCCAATACGCGCCCGCGATCGAAAGCAGCTTGAATGCCTTCAGTTTCTTCGTGGACGGCACATGCGGCCCGCGGCAGAAATCGATGAAATGTGGACCCAGCGTATACTCGCTGAAAATCTCGCCCGCGCGCTCCGTAATCAGCTCGCACTTCATGGGCTGGTCTTTGTAAAGCTCCAGCCCCCTTTGCTTCTCCGTATACTGCCGCTCATACGGCAGATCGCGAGCCTGAATCTCCCACATCTTCTTTTCGATCTTCTCCAGATCGTCAGGCGTGAACGCCTCGGGACGTTGGAAGTCGTAGTAGAACCCGGTATCGATGGGCGGCCCAATCCCCAGCTTCGTCTCCGGGAACAATTCCAGCACCGCCGCAGCCAGCAAATGCGCGGTCGAATGCCTATACACCTCCAGCGCGTCCGGATTCTTGGTAGTAAGAATCTCCAGCTTGGAGTCCTCGTCGAACGGCCGGTTCAAATCCCACAAGTTCCCGTTAACGCGAGCAACAATCGCATCGTCCGCCAACCGCGAGCTAATCTTCTTCGCCACGTCCAGCGGACTAGCCCCCGCCGCAACGCTTTGTACACTACCGTCCGGCAGCGTGACCTGAATGTTTTCCATAGGGTATTTTTCAGGTTACCAGAGCACGTGTTCGCTGGTTCAAGAGACTCCAGTAAATTCCCGCAATCGGCGAAACTTCCCGGCTTGCAGTGCTACTATCTGGGCGCTCCGACCACACTCTTAAGCTGAGTTATCTCAATCTCTTTGTCACTGGAAACTTTGCCATCTGCTGCCCCTGCGAATTCGGCAATCGCCAACAGCAGATCACGAGTCGGCTTTGCAAAGGCTGTTCCATGAGTCGAATCGGATCTCTCAACAATGCTCAATGTATACGGCTTCTTTAGGACTCCAAGGTAGGTATCGGGATTCTTCTCCACAAGCCCTTGAAGTAAGTCGCGTGCATTATCGACACTCCATCCGGAATGAGTTCGGGGGTGCAGGCACTGAAACAGTTCCAGATACAGACTGGCTGCGTCTCTGGAAATTCTACCTTCGCCAAAGCCAAATCGAATGATTATCGCCACTAGGTCGTGCTCCAATAAATCAAGAGCCTTGCTCGACTGCCTTGCCTTACGCAATTCTGCTTTGAGTGGCTGTTCCAGCCGTTCAACTAAATCTTTGGTTGCCTGTTTCAAAGAATCGATGGTGAAGGCTAAGCCCAGAGGGTCAGGAACTGGAAGGTCTGGTTTGTCCGAGTTAACCGCTATTGTCCGCTCCCTGTAGAGTTCGGTATCTGATGAGTTTGGCTCCGTCGATCTCATTTGCCCGGAACTGGATGTCGTCCCAACCAAGAGGTCGTCGGTAACGTGAATCGCCGGTTCCGTTCGCAATAATCGCCACGCAACGTACACAGCGATCACAATTAGGAGAAGAAATATCAGCCGTTCAGTGCTGTTGTCAACTATGTAGCCGACGGCATTAACAACAAGGACGATTCCGGCGACCATCCCGATGCAACTCCCGCAGCCTCTTCCGGAACTCTTCCGTGCTGAGTACGGTTCTGGCGCCTCCCCTGGATTCAAGTATTGGCGACTGGAGAGACCCGTTCCTGGAATTGAGATCGTTCTGACGACTCGGCCGCCGCTATCACGCCCTATTCTGAATCCTCGGAAGCCCCAGGAGTAGCCGAAACCACTCTTAGAGAGATTCAGCCGAAAACCACCGGGAAGTCGAGTTGACCTTCTAAACCTCCACGCCAAGTCGCGCCTCCGTCTGCCGATCCCAACATTGGCTACCGCACCGGCGGGTCAGTCTTGCAATATCCTGCATTGGCGGACATCGTAGCAGAGCCCGGGTGGCAATTGCACGATTAACGGGGCCGCGAAACGCTGGATGCAATGCTCGGAATAACAGCCTCAGTGTTACTCCGGAAAATGGAATCAAGCCTGAACGATCAAGCGTAAGCCATGGCCGACTACCCGAGCTGGTGCTAGGATCTGCCTATGGACAAACGCACAGGGATCATTTTCAAAGTTAACTTCATCAAGAAGACAAAATCTCTTCCAAAGCAGGAAGGATTTGTGCAGCTCTGGCAGGTCCATGGGGAACTGCGCAACGGCAAGCAGGTCCCCTTTGATTATCCAGACGAACTGCCCCGCAAGATGCGACTAATTCTAAAAGCTGCTGGAATCCCGTGGCCGCGACAACAAAACACCGGTCCGGGCACCACGCCGCGTCCCCTTAAGTAAGTCATCCGCTTTTACATCCGAACACTGATTCGGGTCGAAGAAATCGAGCAAGCCATCGACGGCCTAAGTCCCGAAGAATTTCGCTGCCTCTCCCATTGGATTTTGGGGAAAGACCAGAAGCTTTGGGACTAACATCTCGACCAGGATTCCGCCGCCGGTCGTCTTGACTTTCTCTTTGAAGAAGCAGAGCAGGAATCGCGCGGCTTCCAACTTCGCTCGTGGCCACCAGAGTCCTGAAGTCGGATTGAAGCGACTACCGTTACCTGGGTCTGGATTGGAAGCCACGCGGGCTATGACCTTCTCGTCCGCCGCTAACGTTCGCTATAGTGAGAAAGAGACCCGTGACCCCCACGCCGACCGCTCCATCCACGTTCGACGAAACAGCCTTAGTCCTCCGGGCCAAGGCAGGGGACACGTCCGCCTTCTCCGAACTCGTCAGCCACTACGAACGCAAAATCTACCGCCTGGCCAAGAACATCACCCGCCACGACGAAGATGCGGAAGACGTGCTGCAGGAAGCGTTCCTGAAAGCCTACCAGCACCTCGACCGCTTCGAAGGTAACTCCAAATTCTACACCTGGCTGGTCCGCATCGCCGTGAATGAAGCCCTCATGAAGCTTCGCAAGCGCAAGACCGACCGCACTGTCCCGCTGGACGAACCCGTCGAGCTCGGCGAGGATGTCGTTCAGCGCGAGATCGCCGTCTGGGACGACAACCCCGAAGAACGTTACTCGGGCGAAGAAATGAAGAAGATCCTGGAGGATGCCCTGGATACTTTGAAGCCAGATTTCCGCACCGTTTTCACTTTGCGCGACATCGAAGAGCTAAGCACGGAAGAGACCGCCGAAGCTTTAGGGATCTCCGTGGCCGCCGTCAAGAGCCGCCTGCTGCGCGCGCGACTTGCTCTGCGGGAAAAACTTACACGGCAGTTCAAGCGAACAGGGGGCGATGCTTTTGGTTACCTGTAAAGACTTTCTTCGAGAGCTAAACGAATATCTCGACGACCTGGTGGATCCGGCCACGAAAGCTCACTGGCAGGCCCACGTAGACGAGTGCCCCAACTGCTTCGTCATTGTCGACACCACTAAAAAGACGATGCAGATTTACAAGGGTATGGACCAGCAGGAACTCCCGCCTGATATCAAAAGCCGCCTCTGGCAAGCTCTCGAAAAAAAGATGGCAGACCGCCGGCCTCCACCCCCTCCTCAGACCTAACCCCTTCCCTCCGGACACATCCCACCCCAAAACGAACATTTCTTGCACTGCTCACCCGGCAGTACCGCAAACTCCCCGCGCTCCTGAGCCTCCCGAAACCGCCGCACGGACTTCTGCGCCGCTTCCAATTCCGCCTCGCCCAGACTCACGTCCACTGCTTCATCCGGCCTCACGTAATACAACAACGCGCGATCCGGCAACCGCCCCGCATATCGCAGAACCGCCAGTGCGTATAGCCGCAACTGCAACGCATAGTCGCCCGCCGAGCTCTGCTCCCGATCCGTTTTGTAATCCACCAGGATCAACTCGCCGGCCTCTTCGAACCACAGATCCACCTGCCCCCGCAAAATGACATCCTCTGTTTCAAACAGGAAATCGAATTCCCGTTCCACTCGAGTAGCCCTCGCCACCCGTTGCCCCCACTCGCTCGCCTGAAAAATCCCCGCCAATACATTCGCTTCTTCGTTCTCGATCTGCTGCCCCGCCAATACCGCGTGGACCGCAAGTCCCGTTGCGATGGCGCCCGTTCCACCACCATCCGGTTCCAGCCCCAGGTACCGCGCTAGATAGTATTTCCGTGGACACGCCTCGAACAACGCCACCGAAGTGACCGACGCCGCGGAATCATATTGCCCCGCAACCTTCGGAGCCTCTATCAACACCTCGTCCACACCTAACCCCGCCGCTTCCGAACCTGCCACCACCGGAGCTTCCGCCATCCATTCCGCATTCGGCAACACCGCCATCGCCAATTTCTCCCACGGCGATTTATTCTTGCGTTCCGCGTGCGACAGAATCAGCCTTTGCTCCGCGCGCGTCATCGCGACATACAACAACCGATTCGCTTCTTCTTTCTCTCGCGCCGACTCCCGCGCCTTCAGTTGCTCATGCACACTGTCCGATGCGCCTTCGCCCGTTACTGGATTGCGCCACTTCGCGCCCAGCCCCAGTTCCCGCGAGTACAACAACCCCGGCGTCCGTCGATCCGGACCCTTCTGCAGCGCCGCGACAAACACCACCGGAAATTCCAGCCCTTTCGCCGCGTGAATCGTCATCACGCGCACAACATTCCCCGCTTCCGGCGGAGCAGCATCCGCAACACTCTGGGCATCTCGTAGCGCTTCCAGATCCTCCAGCAACTCCGCCAGCGGACGCGGACGATTGCGAAACTCGCGCCGCACCCACCCCAGCAATTTGTCGACGTTCGCCCGCGCCCGTTCTGTCAGCGACCCCCAATATCCGCATTCATCCAGAGCCTGCGCCAGCAATCGATCCGGCGCCACCAAACCAGCCAACGCCCGCAGCCTCCCAAAGCGCTCCTCGAACACCCGCCGCCAGCCCTCGCGTCCCACCCGGAAGATCTCTTCGTCCGCCATGCCCACCAACGGCCCGCGCAGCACCCCCACCAAAGGAATCTCATCGAGAACATTCACCAACGCGGCCAGGAGGTTCATCACGTCCAGCGTCTCGCGAGATTCCAAAAACCCGCGCCCTCCGCTCACCAGAAACGGAATCCCCGCGCGCTCAAACGCCTCCTCAAAGGGTTCCGCTGCCGCCAACGTCCTCACCAGCACCGCGACGTCCCTGTAAGCGAACTCACCGCCGCCAATCCGCGCCGCCACCATCGCCGCTTCCACATCTGCCGCGTCGTCCCCCATCCCGCAGAATCGCTCCACTACCGGACCATCCACCTCCGCAAACGCGCCCTTGGCTTCCAACTCGCGAGCCTCAATTCCCACCTGCCCATCCAACATGCGCGAAACGCAATCCAAAATCTGCGGCCGACTGCGATAGTTCCCACGCAATTCGTCAATCTCTCCCCCCTGCGCGCGAACCGAGTCTCGATACTCCGCAAACACCTCCGGATCAGCATGCCGGAACCCGTAGATCGATTGATTGATATCCCCCACCGCGTAGAGCCGCGACTTCACCAGTTCCACCAAGCGCCACTGCACCCGATTGGTGTCCTGCAGTTCGTCCATCAATACTTCATCGAACCGCCCCACCGTCTCCACCCGCACGGCCTCACTAGACTCCAACAACTTCACAGCGAACTCTTCAAGATCCGAAAAATCCACCGCCGACTCGCCACGCTTTCTCTTGCGATACTCCACGTCCAGCCGGCTCAGCCCTTCGTTCAGCAGCTCGTGCAGGTCCGCGTACCACGCCCCCAACCACTGCGCCTCCAGCGCATCCTTGATCTCCTGCTTGAACCGCTTCACTTCCGGATGCCGAACCTTATTCAAATTCACCTTGAACCCCGCCAGCGCCTCCAGATGCGCCAGCGTTGGTGCCCCCTCCGGCAACCGCAAAAATCCCTCCGCCCAATCCTCCATCGGACTCCCCACCATCCCCCGAGCCGCCCCCCGAGCCTCGCGTTCCAAAGAGTCTTTCCCGCAAGCCAAGTGGGGCAGACTTACCGCCCGCCCGTCCACCCTCATCCCCTCATAAATCCGCACCAAACTAGCCGCCAAATCATCCTGACGCCCGTCATCCCTTGTGGAAAGATCCAGCCCCTCCAACAGCCTCCTCAGATCCGCCGGCCGTTCCCCGTACATCCCATCCAACACCGCCTCAGCCGAATCCCTCTGCATCTGTTCCGCCGTCCCCTGCTCCAACACCACAAAATCCGGAGCCAGCCCGGCAGCAATCGCATTCTCCTTCAGCAACCGCATGCAAAACCCATGAATCGTAGAAACCCACGCCCGCTCCACTGCCTCGCGAATGTCCGCTCGATCCTGAAACCGGTCCAGCACCCGTTGCTTAATCTCGATGGCCGCCTTCTCCGTAAACGTGATCGCCAGAATCCTCGCGGGATCCACTCCTCGTTGCTCCACCAGCCACGCGAACCGCTCCGTCAACACGCGCGTTTTACCGGACCCCGGCCCCGCCACCACGCACACGTCTTGCCCCGTGCGTTCCACCGCGCGCCGCTGTTCGGCCGACAAGATAATGCCGCTCACGATCCCGCCGCTTCCCGCGCTCGCCCGATGCTTTCCACGCGGCACATATCCCGGCACTCGCACCACACGCACTTCGAATCGTCGCTGGGCCGCGCCTCGATGCGCCCCGACGTAATCTCCTGGTGTACCCGCAGCACCGTCTGTTCCGCATTGTTAGCCAATTCCGCGAACGCTTCCTCCGTTCGCCGCTCTCCCGGCTCCAGCCCCGCAACACCGTGATGCCAGCCGTCCCACGCCACACCCTTCTTCATGTGGCAGAACAGCATCCCCGCCGGACGCAATCCAAACGCGCGCTCCGCCGCCAATAAGTACACGCCCGCCTGCACAAAATCCCCAGCCACACTGCCCGCGATCTTGTCGCGCAGCGTTCCGGATGGACTGTATTTGTAGTCGATCACCAACGCGCGATTGTCCGGCGAAACATCCATGCGGTCCACCCGCCCTCGCAACGCCAGCGACCCATGCAGCGCAATCGTGAAGGATTCCTCCACCCTCTGCGTCCATCCCGGCATCGATACCTGCGTGTCTTGGATGAATCCCGAAAAATGCCGCATCAACTCCAGCCGCACCGCCTCCTTGCGATACGTCCGCGGCACATGGGCCTTCGCACACTCTTCTTCAAACACCTGCTCCAGCACCGCCGTTCCCAATAACGGCATCCGAGCCCACTCCGCCAGCGCGTGATGCAGAATCGAGCCCTGCAACAATGCATCCAGCCGATCCCGAGGAACCTTCGGCCGCTCCCGCAGCCGCAGCGTCTTGCGTGAAAAGAACTGGAAGGGGCACTGCAAATACGAATCCACAGAACTCGCGCTCAGCATCTTATGTGCGACGGACAGACGTTCGAGCAACGCCGTATCCTGAATCGGAGCAGCCCGCGCCGCCACTATTTCTCTCGCCGGCGCCGGACGAACACGCCCCGCAACCTCCGCGCCAAGGGACCCGGCCAGATAGAAGGACCGCAGCATCTCCTCGCCGCCCGCGTCATAGCGTGGATAACTCAACACGGTTTCCACCGTCGCCCGCGACGTCGCCAGGTCAAAAAGAAACCGCTCTTCCCGCTCGTAATCCGCCGCCGTATCCAACCCCGCGCGCCGCCGAGCCGCGTCTCCCACGATCGCGTCCTCGCGGTGATACTTCGGAAAATGCCGCTCCGTCAGTCCGCAAACGAACACAATCGGCAGCGACCACTGCCGAGCCTCATACGCATCCAGAATGTGCACCACATCGCGCCTGGCATCGGGCACCCGCAGAGGTTCCAGCCACAGCACCGTCTCGACGTGCTCCCAAAACGCGTCCAGAGAAATTCGCCCGGCCCCTTGCAACGCCTCCGCAGTCTGCTCCAACGCCCCATCGAACGCGCGCAACGCCGCCGCCGTGGAACGCCACGCCTGAATCTGCTCCCAATCAGCCCCATCCGTAACCACGGGCTCCGCCGTCAATCGCCGCAATTCCCGCAGCCGGGCCGACCACTCCACAGCCTCCGCCCGTTCGCGAGCATTCCACCGCGTCATCCACGCCGGCAACAGATCCAGTCCCGCCACCGGCAATCCCCGGTCCGGCAACTTTGCGCGGATCTCAAAATCCAACTCATCCCCGGCCGCCGTAGCACCCATCCCCGACACCGGCATTCGCAACGCCCGCAGCAACGCCTCGTGATCCCATCCCGCCAGCATCGCTCGCACCATACGACATCGATAATCCACGGCCGCATGCGACGCCACCGGATCGATGAAATAACTCCGCGCCGGAATCCCGAACCGCGCCAGCGTAGTCTCCACCAACGGCCCGTATGGGTCCCGCGATCGCAACACCACGCCCATTTCCCGGAACGCCCGCCCCTTGCCGGCTTCCGCCAGTATCCGCCGGGCAATCTCCTCCACCTCGCGCTCCAGCGTCGACGCGCAAAATAGGGAAGTGCGTGCCGAGGAAGCCCGCGCCTCAACCTGCCGCACTTCGAATCCCCCCGCCAGCAGCCCTTCCCGAGCCCGTTCCGCTCCCGGCCACTCCGGCAATGCCACCGTCATTTCGGACCGCCGCGACAGCACCGCCACCAACGCCGATTCCTCCGCCGACAATTTGAAGAACCCGCAAAGTACGACGTGTGCCGCCACCGCTGCATCGCCCAATGCAATGCGCTTCACCGCCGCCCCCAACCGCGCGTGCCGGGCGGCCATCCCCCGCCCCGCCAATTCTTTCTCGACCTCCGCAAACAACCGCCCGACATCGTCCGGTAGCCGCGTTCCCGAGACCTCCGCGAACAACTCCGCCAATGCCTGAATCACCCCGGGAAATTCCGCCACCTCGCGAAATCGCGCAGGCCGCAATCGCTCCAGCGCCTGCTCCATCAACAAATGGACCAGTGCCGCCGGAGCTGCCGCCTGCGGAGCCCAGGCATCCAAAAAACCAGCCAGCGTCAGGATGGATTTCGGCCGTACGGCAACGCCTGCGCGAGCCAGCGAATGTTTAATGTGCTCGGCCATCGTGGCCGTGGGCAATAAAAGGAGGGACCCCGGCAAGCTCTGGAAACGCTCCACAGCCGCGCGAGTGAGAGGAGAAGCAGCAGGCCCAGTCAGCAGGAGATTCAAGTTCTACTGTACCGCCCGCACCATCCGTGTGTATCCGTGTTTATCCGTGGCCAATTCGCTTTTGTCGAGGTTACGGCAACGCCGCCCCATCCGGCTGCGCCGTCAGCTTCTCGAACTTCTTGCGCTGATCCGCATTGAGAATTTCCAAAATCCGATTCTTCCCCGTGGACCGCAAGTCGTCGATCTGATCGCGCAAGCGCATCTCGTCAATCTGTTCTTGCACACTTTGGTAATAGTGCTTATAGTCTTCCAGCACCGCCGCCAATTTGGTCGCTTGCTCGGACGTCAAGTTCAGTTCGGAGCGGTAATGCTCCAGCACCGCCGCTTGATCTACTGCCGTGGATTTCGCCGTCACTGGGGCCGCGGGAGCCGCGGGCTTGTGTAATTGCTCATGCAGTCCGAACCGCATGCCCAGCATGCCGGTCGCCGCGCCCGCCAGAAAAACTCCGGTCAGCGTAATCAGGATGCGCTGATTCGCCATTAGCGTCCCTGATAGGTGACCAGGCTCACGAAAACCGCGTCGTTGTTCGACGCACCGCCCCGAAACGCGGACGCCGACATCACCTCGTCCGTGAATCCCGCGGACGGATATAACGGGTCCATCTCTACCACGCCGGCATTCGCGGACAGCTGTTCGTTTGGCCCTTGTTCACTGGAAACCACGTAAGCCCCCATGAACATGGCAACCGCCAGCGAAGCTACCGCCAGCCGCCGCCCAAACAAAGAATCCGTGAACAGCGCCCAAATCGAAACCGGACGCTGCGCTTCAATGCGCTCCAGCACCCGCGCATAAAAACCGGGACGCGGCTCAACTTCTTCCTTGGCGGCATTCCATTCCCGCAACACAGCGCTTTGCGCCCGCATCGCGGCGGTTTCTTCGCGGCACTCCTGGCAGGCTTTCAAGTGCCCTTCCAATTCAATGGCTAGCGGATGGCCGTCCGGAATCTTGGCGCCGGAAAGCACCTCTTCCAAATGGTCCTGTATCAGCCGATGCATGAATACCTTCCCTCAGTCACATTCCACTTCCGTTCGCGGGTCTCTTACTTCATCGCCCGCTGTTTCGTATTACATTACACTAAACTTTGGCCGTCGACCGGTATCGCCCCAGCCGTTGCGCCGCCTTCAGCAGCTTCTGCCGCGTCCGGAACAACTTCACTTTGATCGTATTCTCGTTCAGCCCCGTCATCCCCGCGAGTTCCTCCACGGAATGACCTTCCACTTCTTTCAACAAAATCAGATTGCGATCCTCCGCCGAAACTTTGGACAACAGCTGCAAAACCAGATCCCGATTCGCCAGTCGCGCATCCACCGGAGCGGCGCGATCCGTCGCCGGCTCGGACGCCTCCATCCTTTGGGCATCCTCCTGGCTGAAATCGCTTTCGTAAACCAGCTTGCGCACCCGCTTCTTGCGCAAATAGTCGTAACACTCATTTACCGTGATCTTGTAAATCCAGGTCAATAGCGAGCTGCGGAAGTCGAAATTCTTGACCGAAAAATACACCTTGGCGAAAACCTGCTGCGCGATGTCTTCCGCGTCGTTGTGATTCCGCAGAATGCCATAGATGATCGAGAAGATCTTGGCCTGATACCGCTCTACAATCTCCCGGAACGCAAGTTCGTCGCCCGACTGAACACGCCGGATGAGCGCCGCTTCCTCGCTGGTCTTATGATCCACGCGCGTTCTGGTCCGGGTCCGTTCCCCTGCTACCGGAAATTCAAGAACCCCGTTTGCCGCAGTTGATATCGACATGACACCCTACCGACGCGGTCGGAGCTGCCAGGGTTTCATCGTTTCCACCTCACAATATCAGATCCCGCAAGCCCCCCTCCTGCATCTAAATAAGCGTCGGCAAAACAAACTGGACCATCTTGGTCCGCTATAGTATAATCACTACTGAGGAGTAAGTAAGCAATGGTTCAACTAACCGAAACTGCCATTGGCAAGGTCAGCGAGATTCTGAGTTCCCAGGAGCCCAAACCCGCCGGGTTGCGCATTTCCGTCGTGGGCGGCGGATGCTCCGGTTTCAGCTATTCCATGGCCTTTGAAAATGCCCCCGGAATGCTGGATAAGACCTACAGCTTCGGGGATTTAAAGGTTTTCGTCGATCAGGCCAGCCTGCTGTATCTGGATGGCGCCGAAGTCGACTACGTCGAGAGCCTGGAAGGTTCCGGCTTCAAGTTCAACAATCCCAACACGAAGTCCACGTGCGGATGCGGCAGCTCCTTCAGCGCCTAAATTTCGATATTTTCGTAGATTCTGGAACATTTGGCACCCCTCCTCGGGGGTGCCATTTTTTATGGGCCGTGTCATTTTTCTATGCAATTTAACGGAACGAACCCAAGCGTGCTCTACTGAAACATGGGCGAACTCCTGACAGAACAGTCACATAGCGCTTCCAAGGACCTGGACCTCCTCTCCACCGCCCAGCTGCTGGCCGTGATCAGCGCCGCCGACGCCGAGGTTGCCTCCGCGGTCGCCCTCCAGACCCCCAAAATCGCCAGAACTATCGACGCCATCGCCCCCCGCCTGTCCGCCGGTGGACGCCTTTTCTACCTCGGCGCTGGAACCAGCGGACGCCTGGGTGTCCTCGACGCCTCCGAATGCCCGCCTACCTTCGGCGTCTCACCGGACCTGGTCCAGGGAATCATCGCCGGGGGCCCTCCAGCCCTCACCCGAGCCGTCGAGGCCGTCGAAGATAACGCCGCAGCCGGAGCCGCCGACCTCCTCCAAGCCGGCTTCCAGCCCTCCGACTGCCTGGTCGGCATCGCCGCCAGCGGCCGTACCCCCTACGTCATCGGCGCCCTCCAAAAAGCCCGCGCCATGGGAGCCCTAACCTGCTCCATCACCTGCGTCCCGGATTCCCCCGTCGCCCAGGCCGCCGAATTCCCCATCGAAATCCTCACCGGCCCCGAAATTCTCACCGGCTCCACCCGCCTCCGCGCCGGCACCGCCACCAAGATGGTGCTCAATATGATCTCCACCGCCGTGATGGTCCGCCTGGGCCACGTTTACGGCAACCTGATGGTCAACGTTGCCCCCACCAACCAGAAACTCGAAGCCCGCGCCTGCCGGATCATCCAGCAAATCACCGGCGTTTCCCCCCAGCACGCCGCTCAATTGCTGGCCGACGCGGGACGTAGCGTCCGCGTGGCGATTATCATGGAGAAAAAGGCCCTCTCCCGCGCGGAAGCCGAAGCTCTGCTGGCAAAATCCCACGGCCGCCTCCGTCAAGCCCTTGAGTAAACGATGAAGCAATCCTCTTAAAACATGGACAAATTCGTAATCCACGGCGGCATCCCGCTCTCCGGTCAAATCGCCGTCAGCGGAGCCAAAAACGCCGCCCTCCCGACCATCGCCGCGGCCCTCTTGACTGCCGAGCCCGTAATCCTTCACCGCATTCCACAAGTGCGCGACATCGGCACCATGCTCGACCTCGTGCGCCACACCGGAGCGCAAGTAACAGTCGAGGGCGAAACGGTTACCATCCACGCCGCCTCCATCCCCCGCCCCGAGGCCCCCTACGAAGTCGTGAAGACGATGCGCGCCTCCAGCCTGGTGCTCGGCCCCTTGGTCGCCCGTTGCGGCCGAGCCCGAGTATCACTCCCCGGCGGCTGCGCCATTGGCGCTCGCCCCATCGATCTGCACGTCGCCGCGCTGGAACATTTGGGCGCCGAAATCCGGCATGAGCACGGCTACATCGATGCCATCGCCCCCGCCGGCTTGCACGGAGCCACAGTCCGCTTCGACCGCATCACCGTCACCGGTACCGAAGATCTGCTCATGGCCGCCGTTTTAGCCAAGGGCGAAACCGTCATCGAAAACGCCGCCCGCGAACCCGAAGTAACTGACCTGGCCGCCCTGCTCACCAAGATGGGCGCGCGTATCGAAGGCGCGGGCACCTCCACCATCCGCGTACAAGGCGTCGAAAAACTAAATGGAGCCGAGCACACCATCATCGCCGACCGCATAGAAGCCGGCACCTTCATCATTGCGGCAGCCATTACCGGCGGCGACGTCCTGATCACTGGCTGCGTCCCCGAGCATCTCGCCTCCCTCATCGCCCACTTGCGCCAGGCAGGAGTCGAGATCACCGAGCACGCTCCCCATACCCTGCGGGTGCGGGCCCCCGCCCCTCTGCGGCACGTCGACATCACCACCGAAGAGCACCCCGGCTTCGCCACCGATCTGCAAGCCCAGTTCATGGCCCTGATGACCCAAGCCGAAGGCATCAGCTTCATCACTGAAAAAATCTTCGAGAACCGCTTCATGCACGTGCAGGAACTCGCCCGCATGGGCGCCAACATCCGGCTCGAAAATCGCCGGGCCATGGTCGCCGGACCGGTTCGCCTCACCGGCGCTCAGGTCATTGCCAGCGACCTCCGCGCCAGTGCGTCCCTGGTGCTGGCAGCGCTAGCCGCGCACGGCGAAACGGTCATCGACCGCGTGTATCACATCGATCGCGGCTATGAGAAAATCGAGACGAAACTAACCGCCGCCGGCGCACGCATCAGAAGGGAATCGAACTAATGCAGCATAACCCCGCCTTCCTGGCCATCGTGAACGACGCCAAGTCGCGCATCCAACAGGTAGACATCGACCAATATCAGGCCATGCCCCGCGATGGCCACGTGTTGGTCGACACGCGCGAAGACAAAGAATGGGAGGCCGGCCACGCCCAAGGCGCAGTGCACCTCAGCAAAGGCATCATCGAACGCGACATCGAAACCCAGGTCCCCGACAAATCCACCACGCTCGTACTCTATTGCGGCGGCGGCTTCCGCAGCGCCCTGGCCGCCGACACCCTGCAAAAAATGGGTTATGCCAACGCCATCTCCCTGGACGGCGGCTGGCGCGCCTGGAACCAAGCGGGCCTGCCGGTCGAGAAAGAATAACCTCTGGGCCATTCCCGACGGTCTAACCACGGGCGACTGGCCCGTGCCGTTAAAATAGGCGGGAATCGTAAACCCTATGTAAAATCTTCGGGGCAAATAGGCGATTATTGTTTGTGCCCCGACGCCAGCAGGAACCGTCTATCAAAACCACGCGTCGAAAAAGCATGCACCGTCGCTTCACCCGCCTATTTACGATTCTCCTTTCCGCCACTCTACTGCTCACTGCTCAAACTGTCCGAAAAGCCCACACGGTTACCATCGATGGGCGGGTCATCCGCTATGAAGTCCGCGACGGACTGGCCGTCACGGAGGGCGATATCATTCTGGGCGACGCCGCCGAACTGGAAGCCGCGCAGGATCCCAAAAATCCTACGCCGCGGGCCGCCACTATCTACTTGACCTCCGCGGGGAACCCCGCCATCTGGCCCGATGGAACCATCTACTACACCATCTCCGCGTCCCTGCCGAACCAACAGCGCGTCCTGGACGCGATCGCTCATTGGCAGGCGAATACGCCACTGCGCCTGGTTGCGCGGACCGGTCAAGCCAACTACGTGAACTTCCAATACTCCGCGGATAGTTGCTCCTCCTACCCTGGCATGGTGGGCGGACGTCAACCTATCAATCTTGCGGACGGCTGTCCAACGGCGGCGGTGATTCATGAAATCGGACACGCCTTCGGCCTGGCGCACGAGCAGACCCGAGCCGACCGCAACGCATGGGTGACGGTGCTGTACGAAAACATTGACAGCATTAATTACTCACAATACGGCCAGGAGCGCACGCAGCGAGATTCCGGTTACTACGATTTCGATTCCATCATGCATTACTCGCCGGCAGGGTTTAGTCTCGACGGGCACACCAGCATGGAGACTGTTCCGCCAGGAATCCTGATCGGGCAAAGGGTAGGATTATCCGGGGGCGACGTGGACAACATCGTTCGCATTTACGGCTACACTCCCACCGACACTACCGTGACCACCATGCCCACCGGACTTTCCATCGTGGTCGATGGAACGCGTTACACCGCGCCGCACAAGTTTTCCTGGGGTCCCGGCTCCACGCACAACATCGCTGTCGATGCTGTCCAGGACACAGGCGCCGCCAACACGCTCACGCGTCAGAATTTCGTACGCTGGACCGACGGAGGAGCGCTGTCCCACGATTTCACGGCCACGGCGAACCAAACCGTGGTGGCCGCGGAATTCCAGCAGCTCTTTAAGGTGCAGGCCGCCGTCGCCACAGGTAGCGGCACTGTCTCCGTCCAACCCGCCGCTCAGGATGGCTTCTACGTTTCGGGCAGTAAGGTCACGGTTTCCGCGACGCCCGCCGCGGGGCAAAATTTCGTCGTGTGGGCGGATGGCACGGCGTACAACATGGTTGGACGAGGCACCCCTTCCTTCACTTTCGAAGTCCGCGCGCCCACGAACTTACCAGCCGTTTTCAGTTCCCAGCCCATCAGTACCGTCGCCGCTACTGTGCCGGGGCTGACCGTGACGGTGGATGGAACCAGCTACTACTCGCCGGTGTCCTTTGCGTGGGCCGCGGGCACATCGCACACGTTTAGTACGGATTCTACGCAAGAAAGCTACTCAGGGTCCTCCCGCTACACCTTCGATGGCTGGGCGGACGGACCGCTGAGTGCAGCTCGGACGGTGCAAGCCGGCACGGAGCAAACCACCTACACCGCGCAGTTCAAGACGCAGCACTTCCTGGACTATGATTGGAGCGGCGTGGGCACGGTCACCGCGAATCCGCAGACGGACGGTTATTACGATGCGGGCAGCACTGTGCAACTCACCGCCCTGCCCCGCGGCAACAGTGTCCTGCAATATTGGCTGGGAGACATCGCGGGCGCGAACCTCACTCCCTCCGTGGTCATGGACCGGCCCCGCGCCGCCTACGCCATATTCGGCAATGATTTGAATCTCCGTCCGACCAACGCCGCCAGCTACCTGAGCACGCTGTGGTTTGACCAGCCCGGAACCTACGTGGCCCCGCTGGAGATCATCACGCTCTTCGGCAGCGGCCTGGGTCCGGACGCATTGATTAGCGGCACAGTGGATTCCAACGGGCGGCTATCCACAACGGTTGGTAACACGCGCGTGCTGTTTGACGGCGTCGCGGCGCCGATTATTTACGCGTCCGCCAAGCAAACAGCCGTCGTCGTTCCCGCGCAAGTGTCCGGCAAAACGTTCACGGTGATAACCGTACAGGTAAACGGAGCGGTGACAGGCGTGACCACGGCATCTGTCGCCGTAAGCCTGCCCGGCTTGTTCACATCCAACGCCTCGGGCAGCGGACAAGTGGCCGCCTTCAATCAGGACTATTCGCTGAATTCCGCCGAGCGGCCAGCGGAAGCGGGAACGGTGGTCACGCTGTACGCCACGGGCGCGGGGTTAATGGACCGCGCGCTGACCGACGGCCAGATCATGGACACGAACTTAGCTCGTCCACAAGTCCCGGTCTATGCGAGAATCGGCACACTGCCCGCTGACGTCCTCTATGCCGGCTCCGCACCAACGCTGGTGAATGGCGCGCTGCAGGTCAACGTTCGGATCCCAGCCGGGCTTCCCAGCGGCAACCAGCCCATCAAGATCATTACGGGCGCTTACACAAGCCCGCCTGGAACCACCATCGCGGTCAAATAGTCACTGCTTGTCTTGCACGTAGTGGCCGCCCACAAAGCGGAATATGTGGTCGAATTTCAGGTCCGGCGAAGGGGGCATTTCCCCTGGTGCGCCTCCGGGCCGCCGCCACACATGCAAGGTGTTGTCTGCATAGACGAGGCGGACGATCATGACGGGTTGATTGCCCTCCTGTCCGAACTCATCGTCGACCAGTAAGACATCCGCGCCGGGCCGTATCGTGGGCTGCGAACGAAGAACGTCCTCTGCGAGGCTCTGTACTGTCGACATCCCGCCGGGCGTGAATTGGGGATTCCGCAGTTCGAAGAACTGCACATATACAATGAGGCAGCTCAGGACCCCCAGCAGAGTCGTGGCCGTCAACACCGGCAGACGCAGCACCACGCGATCCAACAATGCCGCGAAGAACATCAGCAGTCCGGCGAACGCGACATACAGCACGTAAGCATCCTGGCGTGGCGTGGAGAAGGCCATCGGCAGCAGCGCGACTTGATAGAAGCACCATCCGAAAATAGCCACGCGCGACCGCGATAGCAGGGCCAACAACAACAGCGCCACCCACACCGCGATCCACGCTTCAGTGGGGAGAGCGAACCAGCGAAACACCAGCAGGTCCGAATGCGCCGTGAGTGTCTCGAGGAATCGTGCGGGCGTGAATTCGGGACGATAGGCGCCCATCGCGTAGACAGCGGAACTACGGATGGTTCCCAGGCCTGCCACCAGTGCGACTGCGAAGGGTACCGCCAGGCCAGGAATCGCTTTTTTGAAATCCTGCCAATCGTAACCCGGCAATTCCCCGGGCTCGACAACCAATTCGAAGAGCATCAGGATCACGGGCAGAGCAAAGCCGAGTTCCTTCGCCGCGATAGCGAGAACGGTAATCAGCGCCAGGATCACGATGCGTGCCAGACCCACCGGATGCCGTCGCGTGGTGGCGTAATACAGCAGCCCGGCCAGCGTGAAGGTTAGGCACAACACGTCCGTGATGATGGCGGCGCTGGCATAGATGGACCAGAAGCATCCGTTGAAAGCTGCCGCCAGCATGGCCACGTAGCGCACCCAGGAATTGCGAACCAGGCGCGCGAGTAACGCGTTCAGCAAGACCAGATTCAGGAGGCAGAAAAGGAGCGATCCCAGGCGGAAGGGGAGCGCGGTAAATCCGAAAAGGTCGTAGAGGGTTCGAAAGAAGAGTGATCCGGCCAGGCGCCCATGGTTGTTCCACACGCTGAAGATCGAGCCGAGATCCTGGCTATAGGTGCTGAGCCGGGCGATGCCCATGGACGCAATGTCGTCGGTATTGAAGTAGTATTTCGTCGCCGGCCAGCACATCCACAGGCTGTAAATCAGGATGGCCGGAAGCACGAAAGCCCGTACGAGGGCCGCTTGGCGGGTGAACTTGGGTGACAGCAAACCCTATGTTGCCACAAGTTTGGAGGGACGAAGACTAGTATCCGAACACGCCTTTGACAGCGGCGATCAACACGCAGGCGGCGGTGTGGCCGAGGAACCCGTAGTGAATCCAGTTACGGGTGAAGCGCAGAACCAATCCCAGATCTTGTTGCATCGCACCGCAAGTGTGCGCTGGCGAGTGCAGGGAGTACCTATAGTCCGATGCTTCCTATTGGAACCAAAGAAGTTTTAGTACCAGCATTGGTGGTGATTGGGACGAATGGAGGGGAAGCGAAACACAGCCGAAACAATGCCCTATGCAGCAGCGAATAAAAGAGTTATCCTATGGGAGTTAGAAAAACCGCATCGGAATCGGAGTTCGGTGAGGTTTAAGTTAACCGTTTCCGATGCGGTTCGCCCAAAGTGGGCGAGAATTCGCGTTTCCGCCGTAGACCGAACTCCATTGAGGCCCGCGTCCATTTTATTGGTTCCTCAACTTCGCCCACCCCAGACCGAGACATC
The DNA here is from genome assembly GCA_039931205.1 of Acidobacteriota bacterium. Lineage (GTDB taxonomy): Bacteria > Acidobacteriota > Terriglobia > Bryobacterales > Bryobacteraceae > Palsa-187. The sequence continues at coordinate 63,010 of JBDTSJ010000010.1, read as the reverse complement.
GAATTCCGGAAGCTTTTTCGTTACAAATTAGGCCAATTCTTGACAAAAAAACCCCTCTGTTGCAACTTGCAACAGCGAAGGAAGGAGCGGTTGAACTTCAAAATCCCGACTCCCGCAAGCACGCTACTTTTATAGCCGCCCGCTTCTTCCGCTCTTGCCCGTTGCAAACAGAGGGCAGGTTTGAAAGGTTACTTCATCAATTCACCTTACCGGAGAGCATTCTGGCATCCATCGTACTAGTTCTTATTTCTCAACCGTATACAGTGAGACGTGCGAGTTGCGTTGCGGGTTCCCAACCCGTGGGTGTGTCGTGGTGACACACCTGCCCAAGTATCCAAAAGGCGTGACACAATAACTACGTGCGCGCGCTGCTGATCGGATTCGCCGCTATCTTCATACTTGGTGTGACTGCGCCGATGCAGGCGCAGAACGCGGCTAACGACGCGGACGACTTCCATGTCTATCGCGATGCCCCGCGTCTGCTTCTGAATGCGCAAAGGCTGCGGTTACTGGAGCGCGAGCGCGAACGGCAATCGGTACGCTGGCAGGCATTCGACGCACTGATATCCGGGCAAGCTCCGATGCCGGAGGCGGGATTCGCATGGTCGCTGTATTACCGCGTTGCCCACAGCGATACCGCAGGAAGGAACGCCATCACTTGGGCGCTGAGTGACGGCGCTCGCGATTTGCGGCAACTGGCGCTGGTCTTCGATTGGTGTGGACCCCTGCTCACGAAAGCGGAAGCGGATCGGCTGGCCACGAAGATCCAAGCAGGCATGGCTCAGCCCGCCACGACAGTGCAAGGCCAAGCCGCGCGAGCCTTCGCTGCCATCGCGCTGGCGGACAGGCTGCCCGACGCCGGCGACAGCGTTCTGCGCGACATCGCGCGCTGGTGGCGCACCACCGTGATCGTCAACGGCCAGCCTCAAGTTGCGCGCGACCAACTGTATCCTCTGCTGGAATTGTTGCACGCCATTCGCGACAATACCCGCGTCGACCTGCGGCAAACCGCGCCCGATTACTTCACGACGCTGCCGCTGGATTATATCGCGGGGCATTATCCGGCTCCCTACCCTAGTGCTGAAAATGATTTTCGGGTACCCGTATTCAGCGGTTCGGGCGAACCCGACGTGACGCTGGCCGCGCGCTCGCGAGCCGCGGGCTTGGCGCTGGTGGCGCTGGACACCAACGCGGTGAATCATCAGTACGTGCAGGGATTCGTGATGAGCGACCGCTTCATCATGCGCGGAGCTTACGGAGTGCCTTACGAATTCCTATGGGCGAATCCGTACCAGCCGGGCTTGGCCTACCAAACCTTGCCCCTGGCGTTTCACGACGAAATCACCGGCCACGTTTTCGCGCGTACGGACTGGGAAGAGGACGCCGTGTGGATTGGCTACTTCGATGGCGTCCTGCAAATGTTCCGCGACGGCGGCATTCAGACGCTGCGACGCGGCTCCGTGATCGCCCCCATTCATATAGGCACGGCGGTAGTGATGGTTTCCGGCGATACCAATACGGCGCGCCTGCGTCTGGATAGTCAGAACCTTTTCGTGCTGGGTTTGGCTCCGCTTACGGAATATGGGGTTGAGATTGACGACCAGGAACTGGAATACCTGACCACCGACATCGGTGGAACTTTGGTGGTGAAGGTTCCGGAAGGCACCGACGCGGGAGTGAGACTGCGGCGGCATGGGTTAAACTAAAACAGTGCCAGAGAAATCCAGCGTGCCTTGGGTGGCCGCGATCGCAGTAGGTTGGGTGCTGCCGGGCGGCGGACACATGATTCAAAAGCGGCCAGGCCGTGGCGCCTTGATATTAGGGTCGGTATCGATCTTATTCCTGCTGGGGCTCATGATGCGCGGAGCGCTGTTCTCCCCGCAAGGCGGCGACTTGCTGACCACCGTGATTTACTACGGCGGGTTTATCGGCAATCTGCTCGCGGGACTTCCCTATTTCTTCTCTGTGTGGCTAGGCTACGCGCAAGCCGACGTTGCCGGACATGTGCACGACTACGGCACAAAGTTCCTGGTGGCGGCGGGATTGCTGAACCTGCTGGGCATGGTGGACGCGTTCGAAATTGCGACAGGCCGTAAGGACTAACGGAACATGCTGCCGAGCCTCAGTTTGACCCACATGGAAGCCTCCGTCGTGTTCGCCCTGTTCACGTCGATTCTATTGGGCATCATCACCAAACACACCGACCGGGAACGCTTCCGCTACGCCGTCTACTGCTTCTTCTGCTTCATAGGAGCGCTGTTCGGGTTGAGTTGGCTGATGTACCTGGGACACGGGTAAGGCTCCCTTCTAATTTTCTGTACCCTGACACAGGCGACCCGCGTCTGAATTTACGGGAGTATACTGTTAATTGAAGGAGCCGCCTATGCGCCGCCTGCTTACATTGATCGTTTTCGCCGCCCTTGCGACCTCTAGCTTTGCCGGAGATACGAAGAGCGACAAGGCCGCCCAGGACTTGGCAAAGAAAGAAGCTAAAGCCAAGCAGGATGCGGATAAGAAAGCCGCGGCCGAAGCCAAGAAGGACGGCAAGAAGGCCGTCGCCAAGAAAAACGATCCCAATGAAATTGGCAACCGGGACGTGGGCAAGGGCGTAAACTTCTATTCCATTGAAAAAGAAATAGCTCTTGGCAAGGGGCTGGCGCAGGAAGTGGAGCGGCAAGCCAAGATCATCGACGATCCGATCATCGCCGAGTATGTGAATCGCGTAGGGCAGAATATCGTCCGCAACTCCGACTGCCAGGTTCCTTTCGTCATCAAGGTGATCGAGGACGAATCGGTGAATGCGTTCGCACTACCGGGCGGGTTCTTCTTCGTGAACACCGGGCTATTTCTCAAAGCGCAGACCGAGGCCGAACTGGCCGGCGTGATGGCGCATGAGATCGCCCATGTGTGCGCACGTCACGGCACCAAGCAACAAACGCGGGGACAGATCGCCAGCTACGCCACGCTCCCCATGATCTTTATGGGCGGAGGCTGGGCCGCGTATGGCATCCGCCAAGCCGCGCAGCTCGCCATTCCGTTGGGCTTCCTGACGTTCTCGCGCGCCTTTGAAAAAGAAGCCGATAACCTGGGCCTGCAATACATGTACAAGACCGGCTACGATCCAGTAGCCTTCGTCGACTTCTTCGAAAAGATCCAGGCCATGGAAAAGACCAAGCGCGGCACCATCAGCCAGATGTTCTCGACGCATCCCATGACCGACGATCGCATTACCGATGCGCAGAAGAATATCCAGGCCAACTTGGAATCGCGTCCCGAATACGTGGTCACCACCTCAGAATTCAATAAGGTGAAGACGCGGCTGGGCATGCTGGAAAATCGCCGCAAGGTGGACGAGAAAGATCTTGGCCGTCCGACGCTGAAGAAGAAGCCGGGCTCGACCGATGAGGACGGCAAGGGCGATGCGGATGAGCGGCCCAAGCTGGAACGCCGTTAGATTGTAAGTAGTCTCTCTCTCAAAAAGCGAAAGTCCCCGGAAGGAACCGGGGGCTTTCGTGTTTCTAGACTCCACTTCTAGACAACGGCAGGCGGATTCCGCTTCAACAAATCGCGGATCTCGGTGAGCAACTGCACTTCGGGTGGAGGCGGTGGCGGGCCGCCCGGCACGGCTGGCGGGCGTAACCTGTCCATCAACATGCCGAAGGGCTTCACAATCACGAAGTACACCACGGCGGCCTTAATCGCGAAGCTTATCACGGCGTTGATAAAGGCGCCCACTCCGATCTCGCCCACCTTGTAAGTCGAAAAGTCCGGCTGCCCGCCTAGCATGCCGATCACCGGGGAGATAATATCCTTGGTCATCGAGTCTACGATGCCCCCGAAGGCGGCGCCAATGATGACGCCCACTGCCAAATCCACGACGTTGCCGCGGAGAATAAAATCCTTAAATCCAGCCATACGACTTGTGTCCTCCCTGCCGAATATTGCGCCGCGAACCGGACGGCGCGTGACGGCCAGTGTACTACACTTGTGTTGGAATGGAACAATCATTCACATGGCCAAATTGATCACAGTCACGTGTCCGTGCTGCCAGGGCGAGCTGCACGTCGACCCCGAGACTTCGGCCGTCATCCGGCATAAGGAACACGTCAAGCCGCCAACCATGGCGGACATGGAGGAGGCTGTTTCGCGCTTCAAAGGCGAGGCCGGACGGCGTGAAAGCGCCTTCGAAAAATCCGTGGCCGAGAACAAAAATCGAGCCGACGTGCTGAACAAGAAGTTTGACGAGATGCTGCGGCTGGCCAAAGAGAATCCCAACGAGCCGCCTCCCAAGCGCGATATCGATTTTGACTAAAGTTCAGAAACCCCCTGGCGGCTTGACGCCAGTCGCGAAACCAAAGACGGCGGCGGAGCGAAAGGCGCGCCAGCAGGCCATCCTCGCAGGGCTCGACCGGCTGTATCCCAACGTCACCTGCGCCCTGGATCATTCGAGCGCGTGGGAACTGCTGGTGGCCACCATTCTTTCCGCGCAGTGCACCGACAAACGCGTGAACATCGTGACGCCGGCGCTATTTCGCAAATACCCGACGATCCAAGATTTCGCTTCTGCTTCGCAGGATGAGATGGCTCAGGATATCCGGTCCACGGGGTTCTTCAACAACAAGGCCAAGTCGGTGATCGGGGCAGCGCGCACGATCTTGCGGGACTTCGGCGGCCAGGTCCCTAACGAAATCGAAAAACTACTGACCGTTCCGGGAGCGGCGCGCAAAACCGCCAACGTCGTACTAGGCACGGTCTACGGCATCGCCAGCGGAGTGGTGGTGGATACGCATGTCCAGCGCATCAGCCGCCGGCTCGACCTTAGCAAAGAGACGGACCCCGTGAAGATAGAACGCGACCTGATGAAGATCCTGCCCAAAGAGAAGTGGATTCTGTTTAGCCACCAGATTATCCACCACGGCCGCGGCCCGTGTGTGGCGCGCAAACCCAAGTGCACGGAGTGCGGGATTTCGGCGCTGTGCTACGCCACCGACAAAGCCATCCCCTAAATTCTTTGGTTGGTGACCGCCGGAAGCCACCGCTCTGATAGAATCCATCCAGTACGGAAAGGAGTCCGCCATGAGGACCATATTGATCGCTGTCACCCTGGTGGCCTGCACGGCCTCCGCGTTTGCCCAAGGAACTGGCAAAGGCAAAGGGAAGGCGATAAACCTCACCCCGGTGGTCTGCGATCGCGCCTGCTTGGAAGGCTACGTCGACAAATATTTGGACGCCATGGTGTCGCACGATCCCAGCAAGGTTCCATTCGCCAAGGATTTCAAGTTCACCGAAAACGGCCAACGCCTGATCCCCGGCGACGGTTTGTGGAACACGATGACGGCCAAGGGCACGTACCGCTTGTTCGTGACCGATGTGGAAACGCAGTCGGTTGGATTCTTCGGCAGTATCAAGGAGATGAACGCCGGCGCCATGATCGGCATGCGCCTGAAAATCCGCGGCGGACAGATTACGGAAGCCGAGCAATTCATCCAGCGCAGTCCGAACTCGGCGGCAGGGTTTGAGCGCATCGGTTATAAGTGGGACACGTTGATTCCGGTAGGGGAGCGCATGACACGCGAGCAGTTGATTGAGCTCGCGAACAAATACTTCACCGGGATGGCGTCGAACGACGGCAAGGGCGACTATCCATTTGCGGCGGATTGCAATCGCATCGAGAACGGCGGCATGAGCACCAATACGCCGACGCCTCCCGGGGGAACACGGCCAGATCCCAAGACCGCCACCGGGTACTCTTCGCAATGGGGCTGTAAGGAGCAGTTCGATAGTGGTCTGTTGCATTTCGTGACGCGCATCCGCGATCGCCGCTATGTGGCGGTTGATCCGGAGCGGGGGCTGGTCCTAAGCTATGTCTTCTTCGATCATTCCGCTGGCGACACGCGCAATTTTGAGAAGCCGGACGGCGCCAAGGTGAGCGCGGGTCCACAGCAGCCGTGGACGTGGCAGATCTCCGAAGTATTCCGGCTGGAAAAAGGCAAGATCTATCAAATTCAGGCCACCATGGAGCGCTCCCCCTATGGGATGAACTCAGGCTGGTCGCCATGGGAAGACGGAATGAGCCAGCGGGCTCGGGACGTCGCTAAATAGGAACGCTAATGAACACAGCCATCTTCATTTCGACTCTGCTGTTTTTCCAAGCCGCGCCCAAGCCGTTGATCGATAATGCGCGCGTTACGGTATGGGAAGGCGAGCCGCCAGCGGGATCCTTCGTGAATGACAGTGTGACGGTGACCACAAACGGCGCGGTGCGTTATTACAAGAAAGATTCGCTCGCGGTGGGCGCCAAGCTCATCATCAGTTTGAAACCGGCCAAGGTTGCTGCGCTGGCAAACACGTCGGGGTTCCCGCTGGCGATGCCGCGGCCCGGAGCCATCAAAATTCTAGATAACGATCGCGTCACGGCCTGGGATTATACGTGGGCGCTGAACAAGCCTACCCCGATGCATTTTCACGACAAAGATGTCGTCGTGATGTTTTTAGAAGAGGGCGACCTGAAGTCCACTACGGCCAAGGGTGAGGTCACGTTGAACCAATATAAGCCGGGGACGATTCGATTTAATGCGCGAGACCGCGTGCATACGGAAGAGCTGACGCGCGGGAAACAACGCGCCATCATCGTGGAGCTGAAATAGATGAGATTCGCCGCAATTCTTGCTTTGTTGAGCGCCGGGTCAGTGGCTGCGCAAACCTGCGACCGCGCATGCCTGGAGAACATGGTTGACCAGTATATGGGGGCGCTGATCGCTCACTCGCCGGCTAAAGCTCCGCTGGCTCCGCGTGTGAAGAATACCGAAGACGGGGTGCGCCTGGATCCGGGCGACGGCTTCTGGCGTACGGCGATGGGTCCGGGGAGTTATCGTTTATTCAACGCGGATGTCTCCACGGGACAGGTGGTGTTTTTCGGTACCATGCGCGAAGTGCCGAACCTCGCGGTGATTGTGATGATTCGTTTGAAGGTAGTGAACCGGCAGATCACCGAGATCGAGAACTGGGTAGTGCGCGATGCCGCGGCGGCGAAGAACCTGGAGGATCGGGGGCGTCCGCACGAAAGCTTCCTGACGGCGATTCCCGCGGCGCAGCGTGCGTCCCGCGCCGCCTTAATCCAGACAGCGAACTCTTACTATGCCGGGCTGGAACGCAACGACGGAAAAGGCAACTACGGGGCGCTGACCAACGATTGCGACCGCGTCCAGAACGGCTCCCAAACTACACACACCACGCCCGAGCGACTGGCTCCTCCGCCCGCCGCGGCCGCAAAGGGAGGCAAAGGCCCCGCTGCGCCGCCCAGCCCAACTCGCTCCGCTTTCGATGTCGCATTCAACCAACGCGCCCTCGCGATGGGCTGCCTGGATCAATTTAAGCTGGGCGGTTGGAATTACATCACGCGTATCCGCGACCGCCGCTTCGTCGTCGTGGACCCGGAGCGCGGCGTTGTCACCGCCATCCCTGCGATGGACCAGGCTTCAGGGAAATATCGCAACTTCAAGCTCGCCGACGGCACCGACACAAGCAGAGGACCCGAGAAGCCGACCACCATCGCCTTCGCCGAGATGTTCAAAGTGGAGGCCGGCAAGATCCGGCGCGTGGAGGCGGTGCAGATTAACGTGCCTTACGGGATGATCACCGGCTGGTCTACATGGGAGGACGGGATGTCCTCGAAGGTGCAGGATATCAAGTAGCATGGTATTAGCAGCGAATAAGGTGCTGCGCTAAATCCATGCTTGATCTTCGAGAAATCCGTTCTGTCACGGAATTCCAGCGAAATGCGAAGATGTACCTGAGCCATCTTAAGAAGACCAAGAAGCCGCTGGTGCTGACGGTGAATGGGCGAGCCCAAGTGGTCGTGCAAAATGCGGCCAGCTATCAGACGATGCTGGATCGTCTGGAACGCGCCGAGACGGTGGCGGCCATTCGTACTGGCATCTCCGAGATCCGCGAAGGCAAAGGAGTCCCGCTCCATCAAGCCGAAGCTCAACTTCGCAAGAAGCATGGCTTTCCGGGTTAGCCTAGCCCCGCAAGCTCTGCGTGAACTCGACGAGATCACGAACTACATCAGCAGGCGGGGCAGCCTGGCCATAGCCGAACGCTGGTTCAACAAGATATTCGCTGAGATCTATTCCTTGTCGCAAATGCCTTCGAGGTGTCCGATCTCGGATACTTCCGCGGATGCCGGCATGGAGATTCGTATGCTGCTCCACGGCCAACGGAATCGGCAATACAAGGTGTACTTCACGATCAAAGTGAAACAGAGACTCGTTCATGTCCTGCATGTGCGCCATTGGGCTCGCACGCCGTTGAACGGAAAGGAATGGGCCAAGGCGTTGCAGGAGTATCCAAATGACTGAAGATGAGTCGTGTCGCAATTCCGAACGAATGCGGCGTTGGCGCCGGCATCATGGCCGTCGGCTACACCTGACGGCTGGTTGAGGGATTCGGCTGGGAGTTAGTCGCTGGGCCTTGGGACGGCATAGCCACGGCAACCTCACGTTGATTGTACTGCTAGAGAGTGGTCTCAGAGAGCAGCGCGTAGATCATGACGAACAGGCCGACACCCGCCATGAATGCGATCAGTTTCATGAAGCCGGAGCCCATGAACTCAAACCGCAGCAGCAGGGCGAAGGCCAGGCTGCCATACATCACTGCCGGCTGTACGGGCCGCTCGAACAGACTGGTGTAAGGGACCGCGAAGAAATAGAACAACAGCGGAATGTTGGAGTCGTAGCGCTTGCGCATCAACATGGCAATGCCGACGAACGCTAGCGTCGAGACCAGCACCGCGACCATATTCGTAGGCGTAGGATTGAAATACATACCCACTAGGACTATCGGACGGCTGGGTTCAGAGCTTTAGATAATTTAGAACGCCCACAGCACCGAGGTATAGCCGGTGTGAGCGCGGAAGTTCTGGACGAGGGAAAAATCTTCGGCATAGCCGTAGTGCTGGTAACCGAGGTTCCAGCGCATCTTCTCATTGATGCGGACGGATATGCGGCCCTGGGGCGAGGTAAATCGCAACGGAAACGTCTGGACGGCCAGGAAGCCGGGCTGGCTGGCGAATCCGGCGGTCCCGGTGATGGTGGCGCGGCCGTCGCCGGTGTCCTGGATGTGGCTGAGGCCCAGCGAGACATCCACACGACTCCGAACTACGAAGTGAGCGGCGGCGGTCACCGTGTGCATGTTGCTCACGTAGTAGGATTGGTCGCCGGGCACGTTCACGGTGGAATTGCCAAGTCGAGCGAAGTAGTTGATGGCGCCGAGGGTATCGAGATGCAGCCGGGCGTAGCCGCCATCCACGTAGAAGGTGGAGGAACCGGTCCAGGTGGCATCCAGCCCGTACTGGCGCGAGCGGGACGCGTAGGTGGATATCGACTCGGAGTTGACGTTGTAATCGGTACGCACGTAGCCGGCGAAGCGATAGGCGGCGCGGCGGTACTCGATGCGTCCGCGGAAGGCCTGATAGTTGCGGCCGCTGACGGGATAGAACGGCCGGTCGGCGCGCCCGATTTCGCCGTCGAGGTTCAATGTGAGCGTCTTGGTGGGCCGGATGCGGACGCCCAGGATGCCGGTGTGCAGACCGTTTTCCTGCTCCACTTCAGGCTGCGGCCCTGCCGGATTGCTGGCTTGAATGGAGCGGATGCGGCGCGTGGAATATTGGTAGCCCAGACGCAGGCCGAACCAGCGCACGGGACGGATGTCCGCGTCGGTGGCGTTGGCGATGGTCCGCAGACCCAGGAAATTGAAGGGAACGAAGGGGCGGATCGCGACGCCGTTGGTTAGCTGAGTGAACACGGAGCTGCCACTCATGCGGATGTGCGAGATTGCGGTCTGGTTCGTGATGGTGACCCAGGTAGCGGGAAACACGCTGAAGTTGACGTTGCCGGTGGCGGCCGGCCGCTGGGCGTCGCCAGCGGTGAAGATACGGCGGGAGACGTTGGCTCCGAAGCGATCCGTGCCGACGGCGGTTTCATCCTGGACAAAGGCGCGCTGCCCTTTGACATACGTGAAGCGGCCGTTGAAGGCCCAGCGGCGTGTCTCCTTGAGCAACGCGACGCGCCAATAGGGACTGTTGCCGTGATATGGCTCGGTGCGGCTCAGCGATGTTAACGTACTGAGGTCGTCCGGATCAAAACCGGCAGAGGGCGCGGCCAAGGAGATGGGACTATCCTCCTTGAAGTTCACCCAACCACGCAGGACGTTGAGGCGCCACCCCATGAGGCCGGCCTCGAAGCCGGCGCGATATTCATTTTGACGGCGGCGGATGTTGGCGAAGAGCGGGAACTGGTCGCCCCGGCTGTCGAGCTGTTGTGTGGAAGTGAGGGCCGGGCCGGTCTGCGTATTACGGGAATAGCCAAAAAAGAACTTGATGGCGCCCTGGGGGAAAATCGTGAGGTCCTGATCCTGAAAATTGCGGATCGTGTTCATGAGGTGCCGCCCAGGGTCGGCACGAAGGCCTGGATTGTAATAGGCGTTGGATCGCCAGGAGAGATCGTACTTAAAGAACCTGTTGCGGTCCACGCGCAGGGATGCGTTTTGATACGGGTCATTGCCCAGACCTTGGGTATTCAGCTGGATGGTGTCGAACCACTTGCCGTGACCGTCAATGGAATTGAGCGCGAGCGAACTCCCTAAGAGCCGGAGGCCATTGCCGTAGTTGACGGTGCCGCGGTAGGTTTCCTGGTCGCCGCCGACGGTGTGATAGCGGTAGCCGAGTTCAAACGACTGGCGCACGTTGTAGCCTGACGCGTTATCGCCACGCGGGATCCCAACGGGCTCGGGCGTGGGGGCTACGGTCGGCTGGGCGAGGACCGAAGCCGCGAAGATCACAAATGGTGTGATGAACTTCATCGCATCACCTGAAGAACAACGAATCCGCGTTGGAGCCGTGAATGCGGACATGGCATGACGTACAGTTCTGGAAGCGCGGGTCCGCCATATTGTGGAACGTGCCGGGGGTGGGGATGCCATTGGCCTGCCGGCCGAAGTTGCCGCGGCCGGTGTGGCATTCCAGACAAACGGTGAAGACGACCGGACGCTTGAGCATACGCGGATTTGTCGATCCGTGCGAGTTATGGCAGGTCTCACAGCCATCCACGCGGATGGCGGGATGCTCATAGACGAAGGGTCCGCGTTTGTCGGTATGGCACTTGAGGCACGGCTCCTCATTACCGCCGGCCTGATCGACCATACGCGGGCGAGCCGCCATATTCCAAGTGGCCGCGAATGATCCATGCGGGTTGTGGCAGTCGGTGCACTGCACGGAACCTTCGTTGACGCGATGTTTGAAGGGCATGGAGAATTGCGCGCGTACGGACGTGTGGCAGCCGTAACAAAGGTCACGCTGCTGGGCGGTTTTCAGCAGGTATTTCGGCGCGGGCGAGCGGTGGACGGAGTGGCAATTCGTGCAAACCACGTCGTCGAGCGTGTGTTCGCTGCGACGTATGTTGGCTCGGGAGATGGACTGGCTATGGCAGCGCAGGCAGACGTCGACAACCTGATTGGGTTGCAGTTTCGAGAACGCGGTAGGAATGCTATCTTTTCCGCCGCCCGCGGTGACGTGGGCGGAACCGGCGCCATGGCAACTCTCGCAGCCTACATTCGGACCAGGTGGGGCTCCACTGGCGAGGCTCTTATAATGTGGATTCCGAAAAAATGTGGAGTACAGATCGACGTGGCAGGTACGGCAGACGTTGCTGCCGACATAGTCGGGTGGAGACGCCTTCTGCACGGCGCTTTGACCCGCGGCGAGACCACGGTAGGCGGCCGCGAACAGAAGAATCCGCACAAGCCCCTTGAGTTTCGCGAACATTTCCCAACTATACCTCACCTGATTTTGCGGCCAACTCAGTTTCGACGGCGGCCGCAAAAAAAGTGGCCCCGGCCGGCTGATCCAGACCCTGGATTATCCCAGTGCCAATTTAGACCAGCCGCCGGGGCGGCAGGGAACATTCAGAAAACCTGTTACTTAGTCCAGCTGATGCCAATCATGGGGACGATGTTGTTGACCCAGCCTTTGATCTCGGAACCGAGATTGGGGGTAATCACTTCCTTGGGATACGGAGAGAGGTAGTCATGCACGTCCACGCGGAGCTGCCAGTTGGCGCCGATCTTCATCTTCACGCCCGCGCCGACGCTGGCCATTCCCATCACCTGCTGGGTTTTAGTGAGCAGGGCGAAGCGGCTGAGAGGCTGAACGAGTTGCTCTTCGCCGGTACCGCGATACAGCTTGATGCCTCCGCCGAACGCGACGTATGCGCGGACGGGGGAATCGACGTCGGAAGCGTGCCACTGGAAATCGTAATGCATGGCATGGCTCTCACCACTGAATTTCGCTTTGGCGGAACCCTGCGTCAATTGCATTTCGCCGTTCTGGTAGGCGTAGCGGATCTCACCACCCCAACGTTTGTTACTGTTATTCTCAAGCCATGCGCCAGCGGAGAACCCCGGCTGGATTTTCGCTTTGGCCGATTCGGTGGGCCGGTTTACATCGTTGGACATGTTGAAGGCGCCGCCGCCGCCGCCGCCGAACTCCCACTTCTGAGCGAGGGCGGCAGGCCCGATGGAGACCGCCAGACACACTACTAGTACGTGACTCAATTTCATATGAATCCTTTTCCTTTTTCTATTCTGTCGTCTTTACGAACGGAGCGTGTTAAGGAACTCTCTTAGTTGACAACGCGGACAGTTACCGTGTGGGTGACTCCACCCTGTTTGATGCTGAGAGCCTGCCCCAGACCCAGAGGAGTGTTGCCAGGGACTGAGACGTTTACCTGATAGAGGCCGACCTGGCCGGGAGCGAGACCGGAATACAAGATAGGCAGGCCAACGCCGCCGATGAAAACTTCCGGATCCGCTACAGTGTTGGCCAGTGGATCGGAAGGAGCGGGCTGACCGTTTTCGACGAAGGGCGAAACCTTGCCGAGGCCCGTCATATAGATGACCAGGACGTCGTTACGATGCACCGGATTGGTATCGGTGACCATCAGATTGTTCGCGGCACGGACGACCGTGGGGAACAAGGTGCCCGGGCCGGCCACTTCGGCACGGAAGATTGCAGGCGCAGCGGAAGGAACCGTGAGGTTGTAGTTATCGCTGACACCGCCGGGGGTGTGGACAATCAGGGTGACGTTGCCGAGCGTCTGGAACGGCATCTGGCCGTTGATCTGCGTCGGCGACACGAAAATCAGCGGGACCGGCTGGCCGTTTACGGTCAGGCAGCTGTCACCCAAAGCGCTGGGCAACGGGATTTCCTTGGTGGCGATGTTGGTGGGGCTGAGGTTGGTGCCGTAGATGGAGAAGAGGCCACCGGGGGCGACCGAGGAAACTCCATCGGCGGCGCTGACTACGCGGGAAATGTTGGGAGAAGCGACGGAAGCGTCGTAACCCGGAGCCAGCACGGTGATGCCGGACACGGTCAGAGCGATGATGGAGCCGCGGCTATAGAGAGGAGCGAGCGTGCGCGTGAAGGGCGAGTTTACATCACCTAGCAAGGGAGCTTCCACGCTACGCGTGGGAAGGACACCCAGTCCAGTGGTGGAGTTCACGCGGGAAATAACGCCGGCACTGGTGGCGTCCGGGGCGGAGATGAAGAAGCCGCCGCCTTCCACGAAGGCGAATCCCGACGAGAGGCCAGTGGTGGGCTGAATAGTCTTGGTGAGCACCAGCGAAGAATTGAATAGGCTGTTGCCGATTACATACTCACCGAAGGCAGAGGCTGCGTAGGCGCCTCCGAAGGTCGCGAAATCCTTGCGGGAGATAGTGAAGCTGTCCACGTTGGCGTCATATAGGAAGACGCTGCCGTCATCGGACGGGAACAGGATAGATGCACCGTTTGAAGAAGCGACCGCAACGGTGTGAAGCGGGACGGAATTTTCCCAAACGCCGAGGGTGGGCATGAGAGCGTCCGAGCGAGAGGACATATTAACGCGGTGGATGGTAGTTTTCCCGGCGGCAGTATCGCGGACCACCGTGAAAATACCTCTGGCGGAGGCAGCGACCGACTGAACATTTGCCGCATAGGTATTAATGGGCGTAGATGGCTGCAGCGTGTTCAAATCGAAGACGCTCATAATCTGCGCGAGATCACAACCAACCAACAAGTAGTTCCGGTCATACGTGATGGCCATACTCACCGGCTTGTTGCAGGTGCGCAGGGTGGCTTTCAGAGTGTTATTGGAGCCGTCGAACACCAGTACCTGGTTTTTGTCCTGGCGGATTACATAATACTGGTCCTTGGCCGGGTCCGCCGCGATGTCCACCAGTTTGCCGGGGACGTTAATGACGGTACCGCGCTGGTCGGGTTCGCGCGAGTTCACCAGCACACGAATCGCGGACGGCAGGTTGACTGCTGTCGAGGACGTGATGGTCAGGTTCACGGCAACCGTGCCCTTTTGGGCGGCGAACGAATTCGGATCCACGGTAACTTTGATGACCGCGGGGGTGGTTCCCGAGCTGGGGCTGACGCGGACGCCGGCGTTGGAAGAAGTTATCGTGAAAGGAACCTTGGCTCCGCCCGGATCGCCGAGCACGAAAGACTGCGTGGCGGTATCGCGGTCGCAGAAATTGCCGCGGAATACCAGATCCTCAACGGAGGCCTCCAGACGGGGTACGGAATTCAGCTGGCCGACGGGTAGCACCATCACTCCCGAATCGGAAGCCGCATACATATTCTTGCCATCGGCGGACATCACTGCGCGGCCAGCCAGGTGTTCCGGAAGTTGGAGACGCTGACGCAAGGTCAGGTTGTCGACATCGCGAATGGTAAGGACCGGCAGATCGGCGCGAGTGGTGGGGACTTCCGAATACACCAGACCGCGAGGAGAATCGACAGCATGCCCGCCCAGGTTCAAATCACCGAGGGGCGTCGCGAAATCAGCATAAATGCGTGGAGAGAAGAGCTGATAAATATCCATCATCCACCAGCCGAGCGCGGCGGTAGACCCGTCAGCGGAAACGCTGACCGCGCGGGGTCCCAAGGTAGGGCTGGCGGTATAACCAGAGCCGCCAGCGATGGTGTGGTCGATCACACTATAGCGGAACATCAATTTATCGCCGAAGCCCCAGATATAGCGGCCGTCGGCCGAAGCTCCAACGGAGGCCTGGGTGATATTGGCGGGAAGCGATTGAGCCGGCTGAGGCAGCGTTTTGGCGGCTTCCGCGGCGAAGGTGCTGATCACCTGCGTGGTTCCCACGGCCGGGTCGAACAAGATGAAATCTTTGCTAGTCACAACCAGCGCTTTGTTATCGATGCCGAAGGCCAGACCCAGTGGGGGGTTGGCTAACGCGAAGGTGACCTTGCTGTTGTTGTTGCGTAAATCGATCAGCGTCACGCCGTTGGTCGGAGATCCCGGCGAAACGTTGTTGCCGTAGTGGGAGACGGCCAACCAGTGGCCATCCGGGGACAAAGCCACGGAGCTGGGCTGCGCCGCGACGTTGATCGATGTCGAAATAGTGCGCGAGGCCAACGACATTACTTCGATGCGATTCGCTGTAAAGTTGGCGACGTACAAGCGGCCACGGGCCTCATCTAACGCGACGTCGGCAACGGCGCCGCCAATGGGCACCACTTGACCGAACGTGCCGGCTAGCACGACTCCTGTTGGGATCAACAGCAGCCAACCAGCCATCGCCAAAATCCATGACTTACGAAGCATACGCGACTCCATCTCCTAGTAATCCTTATCGCGGCGATTGTGGCTGCCGCGCAATAACTTTTTACTGCCGGATAGTGTTCCTGGCAAACTGCCAGGGCTACCCGCGGAAGCATTCCAGAGGGGCGGCAGGGATGCTGGGTTGAAGCCCCGCATCCCTGCCATCCCGGAATTTCTCCGTCACTCTAGCAGCTCCCATTGCTGGAAACCCGCCGTGCTCCCGCCCTCGCGATTATTCCGCGCTCTTTTTGCGGCGCAAAAAGATGATGCCGAGAAGAACGGCCGCTATACCGCCGCACACTAAACGAACCATGGAAGTGTCCATCGATCTTCCTCCTTTCCTGACAACAGTAGATTCGGCTTCACTAGACCTAACCTTTAGGCAAGTACTATGTTCCGCCCAAGGTTCCCAACGCTCTTAAAGTTGCCGTTACATATTGTTCATCATGGGGATTAGCTCGCGAACAATCTTCATCGCTACGGGTCCCACGGTTATGACAAACAACGACGGCAAGATGCAAAAGAAGATCGGGAAAATCAATTTCACGCCTAATTTAGCCGCTTTCTCTTCAGCGACCTGGCGTGCTTGAATACGCATGAAGTCGGCATGGGAGCGCAAGCTTTGCGCCACACCGGTGCCAAAACGGTCGGCTTGGATCAGCACGGCGACCAGTTTCTTGAGGTCGTCGACGCCGGTGCGTTCGGCCAGGTTGCGCAGAGCTTCCACGCGCCGCTTGCCGGCTTTCAGTTCCAGGTTGACAAAGCCGAATTCCTCACTGATTTCGGGATGGGCGTGCTCCAGCTCTTTAGAGACTTGAAGGATGGCCTGATCCAGGCCCAGGCCGCTCTCTACGCAGACGACCATTAGATCGAGCGAATTAGGGAGGCCGCGCGCGATTTCGTGCTGGCGCTTTCCGGCTAATTTACGGACATACTCGTTTGGACCGAAGAAGCCCACGCCGACGGCGGCCAGCACGACGGCGATCTTGTTGCCGGAGTCCCAGTCAGCGCCTCCGACAAAGGATGCTGTCAGCAGCGGCAGGCCGATGCCAAAGGCTGCTTTGGAGCCGTATAGGATCTTGAGCGCATTTTCATTGCGGATACCGGCGCGAATCAGGCGCCGCCGCATGACAGTTACGTCCTTGGGGGACTGCGGCACAAAATTGCCCAGGCGTTTGATCAGATCGTGGAACGCCAAACTCGGATGAGTAGGCATGGTGGTGGTTTCGTAGGTGCCCGCCACACGCTCCAGCGCTTCCTTGGGACGCACATAGAGCTTCATGCCGACGGCCGAGCCACCGGCCACCACGCTGAGAAAGATCACTAGACTGAGCAGGAGGAACATGGGTTAAACCTCGATATTCACGATCTTCTTCATGACCAGATAGCCGACTATCTGCAGGAACACAGCCGAGCCCAGCATGATGTTGCCGATCTCATCGGTGAAAAAGAAAGTAACGTAATCCGGATTCGTAAAGAACATGAGCACGGCTACGGCGATCGGGATGGAGCTGAGCGCCGTGGCGGTCATTTTCCCGTGGGCGCTGACGGCGCGGATACGGCCGCGGAGCTTGAAGCGCTCACGCATCACGTATGCCAACTTGTCCAGAATTTCCGCAAGGTTACCGCCGGTGCGCTTCTGTAAGAGCACGGCACTCACAAAGAAATGCACATCGAGGGAAGGTACGCGGACGGCTAATTTTTGCAAGGCTGTATCCAGAGGCAGGCCGAGGTTATGTTCTTCAAAGGTGCGGCGAAATTCGCCTGAGACGGGCTCCTGGAACTCGCGGTGGATCATTTCGAGTGAGACCGAGAAGGCGTGTCCGGCGCGCATGGAGCGCGAAATAAATTCGAGTGTGTCAGGAAAGACGGCTTCAAAGCGGTGTAGACGGCCCTTGCGAAGCCACCATACATAACCCACCGGAAGGAAGGCAGCACCGGCGCCGATAACCACGGCCATGAATTTTGGTAGCGGAATCAGCAGCCAGATGATTGCCGTGGTGGCCGCGGTGGCCATGAGGCACATGTGCACCAGACGAGCCGGGGTCCACTTGGAGAGACCTGCCTGCTCCAGGAAACTGGCCATCTTGGGTCCCAGGCGATATTTTTCCACCAGCAGCTGGGCCAACTTGTTTTTGGTGATTTGCTGGGTATTGAGGACGCTGGCCTCGCTGCCATCCTTGGCCTTTTCCTTTTTGGCTTTGGTTGTCCCGACCAGGCGCTCCTTGATGCGGGTAGCATCGGAACTGCGGAAATACTTTGAGACCATGAACCAGGCGCCCATGGCGACCGCCCAGATCACTACCGCCGCCAGCATGAATCCGCCCATGACTTAGACCTCCACCACTTCGTCGAACAGATCGGGCCGCAGACGGATGCCGGCGGCGAGAAGTTTTTCGTAGAATTTCGGCCGGATGCCGGTGGCGGCGAAACGTCCCACCACTTTGCCATCGGGATCCAGACCACGTTTTTCAAACACGAACAAGTCCTGCAGAGTGACAACGTCGCCTTCCATGCCTGTCACTTCGGTGATGGAAGTAACGCGACGCGAACCGTCGCTCATACGGGCGGCCTGCACCAGAACGTTAACGGCGCTGGCGATCTGCTGGCGGACCGAGGCCATCTGCATGTTGGAATTGGCCAGAGACACCATGACTTCCAGACGGCTGACACCGTCACGAGGGGAGTTGGCGTGGATGGTGGTAAGCGAGCCATCGTGACCTGTATTCATTGCCTGCAACATGTCCAGCGCTTCCTCGCCACGGACTTCGCCGACGACGATGCGATCGGGACGCATACGTAAGCTGTTGACCAGAAGTTCGCGCTGGCGAACGGCGCCGTTGCCTTCGAGGTTGGCGGGCCGGGTTTCGAGGCGCGCCACGTGAGGCTGCTTCAATTGCAATTCGGCTGCGTCTTCGATGGTGACGATGCGTTCCTTGGCGCCGATGAAAACCGAGAGGGCGTTCAGCAGAGTGGTTTTACCGGAACCGGTACCGCCCATGATGATAATGTTCATGCGAGCCTTGACCGCGGCTTCCAGCAATTCCATCATGCCGGGCGAGAGGGCTTTCTTCTCCACCAGATCGGCGGGCATCAGTTTGTCAGTCGAAAAACGGCGAATAGAGAGTAGCGGCCCGTCCACGGCCAGAGGAGGAATGATAGCGTTGACGCGGGAGCCGTCCAAAAGGCGGGCGTCCACCATGGGAGTGGATTCGTCGATGCGGCGGCCTACTTGGGATACGATTTTATCGATGATGCGAAGCAGATGCTGGTCGTCGCGGAACGTGACGCTGGTTAGTTCGAGCAACCCGCGGCGTTCGACGTAAACCTGCTTATGAGTATTGACCAAGATATCGGAGATGGTGGGATCCACCAGCAACGGCTCTAATGGGCCGAGTCCGAAAACTTCGTCCAGGACTTCGTCACTAATCTGTTGCTTTTCGAGCGAACTCAGCAGCGTGGGCTCGGAATCGATCAACTGGATAACGGCTTGGCGCACCTCGGCGCGAACGCGCTGGTTGTCGATGGACGCGAGGGCTTCCAGGTTGATTTTGTCCACCAGCTTGCGGTGCAGGGTAAACTTCAGTTCTTGATATTCGGGCTTGAGGCTCGCCTTCTGCCGTCCGGCATTCTTCAGCAGCCGCTGTTCCCAGGAGACCTGGGTACTGTTTTTGGCTGCTCCATTTTCTACTGAATTGAACATATGCTGACTCTACCTTTAGGCCCCTGACAAGGCCGGTTTCAAATCGCGTCCCGCTCGGGCGCCTCCGGATTTCGGGGCTCCCGGCGTATTTACTTGTGCTCCCAGCGCCTCGCACATGCGCTGCGCAACATTCTCGATGCCCCGCCCCAGTTCGCTATCCACTCCCAGCGGTTGGCCGAGAGTGACTACTCGATGTAGGGCGAAATAGTCGTTAGGCAAGCGCGCATGCACCGTACAGTGAAAGAGCTTTTCCATATCGGCGTTGGACATCTCGTCATGCCGGTCGACGCGGTTCACCAGAACATGGAAGCGCTGCTTCGGAAATCCCAATTGATCGATCAATGTCATGGCCTTGCGTGTGAGATGCAAGCTGGGCAACTCCGCGGTGGAAACGATGTAGGCTCTCTCGGATTCGGCGATGGCCATCAAGCTGGTCTGGTTGAATATGGCGGGCAGGTCAAGGATGACCCAGTCATAGACCTGGCGTGCCTGCTCAGCCAGCGACTTGAGACGGCCGGCGTCCAAGGGTTCGGCGTAGGGCGCAGCCGGCGCCGGCAGGATATCGACGCCGCCATAGTTGACGGTGAGCGATTTCCACAATCCCGGATCCAGGCGATCGACGTGATGCAGGGCGTCGACGAGCGAATAGCCATGGTTGAGCTTCAAGTAGAAACCGATGGTGCCGCCGGTAAGATCGCAATCGGCCAACAGCACGCGTTTACCGGTCAGCCGTTGCAGCGCGAAGGCGGCTTGTGTGGCAACGGTGGAGGCTCCCGAGCCAGGTTTTGAGCTGGCAAAGGCGACCACGTGGCCGGTTTCCGGTTGATTTTCGTTCTCCGCCACGATCAGGCGGCGAAGGCGGGCTACCGCCTCGCGTTGGATCGCGGGATCGAATGGCGCGTACAGGAACTCCACGGCGCCGGCGCGTAGCGATTGCAGGATCGCGTGGGCGTCATTGGAAGAGTGCAAGCCCAGCACAGGGATCGGCGGGGTCATGGCGCTGATATTTCTGATCAGCTCCACCGCGGCGGCCAGATCGGACTTCAGGTCGAGCAGGACCACACTGGGCTTCAACTGGCGGATACGGATCTCCGCGGTTTGCAGCGGAGGATAAGTTTTCAGGTCGGCCAGAATCTGAAATGCGCGGGTCTGCGGTATCGTTTGCACGAACTGTTGCGCCAAGTCGCGGTCCGGCGCTATCAATAAGGCCGCGATTTCTAATTCCTGACGCATGCTCCCGTTCACTTCGTCTCCTGACTCTCTGCTTGATCGTGTACTACTTGGCGCCCCTACGAACTTCCTCGGGCGTCAAACGCTTGAGGAATTCGTTCGGGAAGAGAACTTCGGGCTTGGAATCGTTGGCTCCCAGAGCCATGGTGATTTCCGGCGTGACCATCATTAGAAGTTCGGTACTGTTCTTCTTTTCGACCTTGTTCTTGAAAAGATTACCGATTATGGGAATGCTGCTGACGATGGGAAGCTTCGAGAATATCTCGGTTTCGCGGTTGTCGAGAAGGCCGGCCACAACGAAGGTGGCGCCCTGGGCCAGTTCGACATTGGTTTCCGTCCGGCGTGTCGAGAACGCGGGAATGATGTAGTTATTCAGCGTGGATGCGTTAGAGAAGTCCAACGTGGAGACCTCCTGGTTCAGGGCCAGTTTGATGGTGCCGTTGGCCGTCACATGCGGCGTAAATTTCAGCCGGACGCCGAATTCACGGTATAGAATCGTGATCGCGCTTGCATTTGCACCACCTTGTGGTACCGGGATAGGAATTTCGCCACCCACCAGGAAGCTGGCTTCCTGACCGTCGGCGGTAACCAGATTTGGCTGGGCCAACACCTGCAAAATATTGCGGCTTTCTAGGGCTTTCAGTTCAATACCTAAATCCAGATTAGTGAATCTGCCCAGAAGGTTCGCCGGGTTGGTGATACCGCCGGTAGATAGTGATCCCAAGAAGTTAAACGCTCCGGAGGAAGTGAAATTGATGCCGTACTCCTGGGCCTTCAACCGGTTCAGCTCGGCGAAAGTTACACGCAGCAGAATCTGTTGGCCGATTGGCTCTGGCGGCAGGCGCAGATTATTGACGACGGTCTTGGCGGCGACCGACGCCAAAGCGGCGGCGCGGTCGGCGACTTCCTTACTCGAGACTACGCCGTTCAGTGAAATCGATTCGCCGGAGGTGCGCACATCGATGGTCTCGTTGGGGAAGGTATCGCGCAGAATGCGGCGCAGCGACTCGACGTTCAGGTCGACCGTGATGTTGTAGAACATGCGCTGGTTATTGGTACTCCAGACGACCATGGTGGCCGTGCCCAGGCCCTTCGCATTCACGAGGATTTCGCGCGTGGTGATGGGGCTGGCATCGAGGATCGCCGGATCGGTAGTGGAGATCTGGCGAATGTCCTCGGGGTAATCGATGACCACGCTTTTGCCAATGGTCAGTCGTAATTCCTCGGCGCTTTGTCCGACGGCGCTGATGGGCGCGAATATCGCACCGGCGGTTAGGCAAAGGGCTACCCACGAACCAGCGCGGAGACCTCCTACGCGTTTGGCATTCTTCAAAAAAGTGAACGTCATGATGGTTTCCTTAACCTTGCACGATTCCGTTATTGGTTACTGACGACCGGCTTGCCGACCACTTCCACAGTGCGGTTAACTCCGCGGATTACGATAACTTCCGGCGGAGCGGCGGGCGGGGGAGGCGGCGGAGGAGGAGCGGCAGCCGCGGCCACTTCCGCTCTAGGTGCAGAGGCTGGACGGGGACGTGGCGCCGGGGCGGGTTCGGCAGTGACCTTGGGGCGCTTACCAGCACCGTAGAGTTCTGCCACGAAGCTGCCCGTGGTAGGTGCGACTTCCTGGTCGCTGGAGTTCCTTAACACTAACTGGATTCGGCCCTCGCTGTTAGAGAGCGTCAGAGTCTCCGCCTCAGCTGGCGTCGCCATTAGCGTCACCGTGGGCGTAGGCATTGCGTTGCCGCGTGCATCCGCTTGTAATTCCTTACCGGCGGAAAGCACCAGCATATTCTGTAGAACCGTATTCGTCATGCTGCCTTCCGAATTCGGCGGCGTGCCAGTGACCAGCACGTCCACGCGCATGCCCGGCAGTACGAAGCCGGCTACACCGGCCACATCGTTGACGCGTACGGTGACGGCGCGCATGCCCATCGGAATGGTTGGAGCAAGACCCAGTCCGCTGCCTTTGGCGGCCAAGCGGCCTTCGAGGATCGGTTCATCCAGAAGAATATTGGAGATGACAGGACGGTCGAGGACTTCTTCCACCTTAGTAAACGCACCCTTAGGAAGCGCTGCGGTGGGGATCTTAACCAGCTTGATGTCCGGAGTCTTTACCATCACGCCAACACCAAGGGGGCGCGCAGCCACAACCACGTCCACCTCTTCCGGCGTGCTGGTAGCCTCTGCGTTACCGCTGGAGCGGGCCGTCATTTGGTAGAACACGCTGGACACAACCAGGGCGAACACCAGACTGACTCCCAGTACCGTAAGAAACCTGCGATCCATAATTCTTCTCCTCTACCTGCCGTTACCGAACCACGTCTAAAGACTCTTGCTGCCCCTAAATTTTGGGGACCAGTGATAACCACACACCCAAAGCAATGGCGGGCGCATAAGGAATAGATTCCTGATGCAGCTTCTGCTCCGCCGTCAGTGGGACACCGCTATCGGGAGCCGGCCCGGCTATCGTCCGGCGAATTGCTCTGAATCCCAAAACACCCAGAGCCAGCATGCCGCCCATTCCGGCGGTCCACATCGTCGCTTCCAGCAGACGTCCAGCTCCCAGCAAGGCACCGAAGCCGGCCATAAGCTTCACATCGCCGCCACCCATGCCGCCCAATAGGTAAAAAACTAAAAATGCCGCGAATCCGGCCGCCGCTCCGCCCAACCCATAGGCCAAGCCCATCCAGCCGTATTGCCCGGCTTGCCAGCCTAATCCGCCGACCAATGCCGCGACGCAGATCCAATTCGAGATCTGGCGGCGCGAGAGATCATCGACGACTGCCGCTACCCCCACTAGAATTGCGATCCAGACCTGTGCGTTCATTGCGCGCTTCCGTATCTGCTTTCTCTAAATTTGTCGACTGCTCCGTTTTCCTGAAAACTGCGGGGGCTGGCGTCTCGAAAGCTGCCGGCAGAAACCGGCACCCCCGCAGGAGGATTCCCAGGGGAGTCCGATCTTGCCGCTTCGTCCGCGGGACCATTTCCTGCGACCACTAGCTTCCCAACTGGCTTCCGGTGACGAATCATCAGGGACCCGCCCATTGGACTGCCCATGAGCAGAGGAGCCAAAAATCCCGACTGCAGCGCGAATTCCGCTAATGCTTTTCCCGACGGCAGACGCCAACTCATGGGGTCCATCCACTCCATCGGTAGGGGCGACATACGGCCACGCGGGGCTCCGAACTTCAACCCGGGCTTCACGTTGGGCTTCGCCGGTGAAACGCGCTTGGGCCCAGCGGAGCCGGGATTGCCCGAGCCGTTGCCGGTCATCGCGAACCTTCCAGGCGACATTTGTTGCGCCGCATCATACCGAGTGCTCCCACACTCCTTCATTCGGCCGGGTCGGTGGTTTTCATTAGCCTTAAAGGCCCACTGATCCTGATTCCTTAGAACCTTGGTTGGGTGGGGGAACTCCCCACCGGGGGTACCAGGCTAGCGGAGGGCGCGGTGGTAGCCTCGCGGGCTAAGAGGATTTGCTTACCGTCATCGACAACCACGCGCCAACCAGGCTCCGTTTTAAGCAATTGCCCGATAGCGTTGGATGTGGGGATCAGCACCAGGTCAAATGCGTACTTTTCCATCCACTGACGCCACCGCCAATGTCCATTGACCACTTCTACGTACTGGTTGCCTATTTCGGACCCATAGAAATCGCTACGGCCGTCCACGAAGACCTTCTGTTGAGGATTCGTGTAGATGAGGTAGTCACCCCACTGGTCGGTGGTGAGAACGCGTGATTTCGCGATGAGCGCCGCGTGATCGTGCACAATCTTGGTGGGAAATAGCTGTTCCGGGAAGTCCTGGGGCCAACGAATAGGAGCATTGATCGCGATCATGGCCGCAATGACGGCCCACGGCAGAATGCTGGTGCGGCGGAAACCCGCCAGGGAATCGGCGGCCATTTGGTTCAAAATGCCGAAAACAGAACTCTTCTTATCCTGCGCGGTCCAAGCGGCCCACCAGGTACCGAGTTCGAGGGCGATGATCGGCGCCGCCACCGCGATGAAGAT
Organism: Acidobacteriota bacterium; assembly: GCA_039931205.1. GTDB lineage: Bacteria > Acidobacteriota > Terriglobia > Bryobacterales > Bryobacteraceae > Palsa-187. Next base: position 38,399 of record JBDTSJ010000010.1, on the reverse strand, counting down.
GGGAACATGGCGTACGCTACCCAGGGACATGTGCGCCCAAAAAGCGATCCACAGGCCTTCCACGACCTGCTGGCGGCGGAAGAGCGAGGCCGCGACCAGTAGACCCACCAGCATTAGCGCCTCGTATTGCAGCATGCTTTCGCCGCGGAAATTGGGCGACTGGAATTCCTGAATCATGTCGCGAATCCAGCTGGATTGCAGATATTCCGCAACGTGGACGTGCAGATTCCAGCCATACGGATTCACCAGCGAGGCCAGCGCGCAGGCAGCCGTCAGCTTGGCATACCGCAAGGCATCCCGAATGGTGCGGCCGTTGCTGAGCCACACTTCGATGGCGGTGCCGAGGGCCGTCAGACCCAGAACCGCGATCAGGGCCAGGAAACCACCATGCAGGTTGGTCCACAAGGCCGTTAGAGGCACCAGTAACCAGATGCGGCGCGACGAGCGCAGGCGATCGGCTTCAATCATCCATACCGCGACCGAGAGGAACAAGAGCGTAATGATGTGCGGACGGGCCAGGAAATGTATGGTGGATGCTCCAATACCAAGCAAAGCCACCAGCATGGCGATAAACAGGTGAGTTCCACGCGCGACCATGCGCCGGACCAGCGTGGTGGCGTATAACGCGATAATGACAGCGGCGAAAAGTACGATTCCTTTGAGGCCGGCGAGGCGATGCAGACCCCCGTCAAGCACGTCGCTGAGCCATTCCCAGGCGTACCAGGGGGCTCCTGCTTTCGAAAAAGAATAGAGGTCGTGGTAAGGAACACTATGGTGGTCCAGGATGTACTCGCCGGTGCGAATATGCCAACCTACGTCGGCATCCGCGAGCAGTCCGGACCAGCCGGCGCCTCCGCCGCTCATGAAGAGCCAACCCAGAATTGCCAGGAAGAACAAGTCGGACAAGGAAGGAATCAGCAGGCGGGCCCAGCGGTTTTCGAGCACGGATTCGATCGTGCGGCCTTGGGGCCGGGGAACGGGCAACGTCTGGACAGGGGTCATCAGGCGGTTCTCTCTCTAGGGAGGAATCGGCGGAAATGCTCCAGACGTGCAGTCCGGGGGGAAAATGGGCTTAACTGGCGGCTTCCAGGCGGTGAACGCTTTCGGAATGTTCCAAGCCCAACAACTTGCGGCCATGAATCGCGAGCTCAAAGCGATCCTTGACGCCCGTCTTCTCGAAAATATGCATCAGGTGGACTTTGACGGTGCCCGCGGTGATGGAAAGCGTCCCGGCGATCTCTTTGTTCTTGAGTCCGGCGCAGATTTGCTGGACGATCTCGCGTTCGCGCGGGGTCAGGCGGGGCGATGAGCGGCGTTCGAAACCGTGCTGTGCCTGTTCCACCGAGCCTTCGATCCAGATGTTGCCCGCCGCCACCGTGCGTAGGCAATCCAGCACGGCGTCCACTGGCAAGGACTTCTTCAGTACGCCACGGGCTCCGATTTGCAACGCGCGGAAGCAATCGATCTCCGCCAGATCGCCGACCCACAAAACGGGTTGGCAGCGGGACCAGGTGTTCTTCACGTCGGAGATGAACTGGAACACCATCTTCAATCCGGCGGAATGGTCCACCATCATGATATCGGGTCGGAGTTCGCGCACCGCGCTGAGGGCTTCAGTAAGGCTGGTGGCTGAGCCCGCATAGCTAAACTCGTTCGACCGCGCCAGCACCGTCTCCAGTCCTTCCAGCACGATGGGCTGAGATTCGCAGGCGAATACGGTTTGAGTGGTCAAATTCATTTCTCCCTGGGGTAGTCCCCTTAGTGCATACCATCGTCGTCGCGGAAGGCACTGGATAGGTACTAAGTGCGGATTGCGAAGACGTGGATGGGGCTGCGCGGCATGAGGGCCGAAGAAATGTGTGAAATGGCGCGGGGTATGGTGTTTGGTTACGTTGGCTCGGCGAGCAGTTAAATGGAGGCGGTGGAGATGCGAGTCCGAATCGGGCAGGGTACTAGGGAACATTTCGCCCAACTGCGCGAAAGGACGGCAAGTCCTGCTCTAGGAAAATAGCGTTTCGAGGGGTAGTTCGAACCCCGGCAACAGGGCGGATTTCAGTGTGTCGGTTCCGGTGAATTCCAGCTCTGGTAAACGAGGCCCGGTCCAGATCTCGACTTCGCGAACGTCGGTATCGATGAGCCAAACTTCTTTCACCCCAGCCTCGAAATAATGCTTCAGCTTGCGATGAATTGTGCGCGGCGTTTCACTGGGAGAGAGTACTTCCACGGCGATTTCGGGAATGATGTGAATAACTTTGGCGTCCCACAACTCGGCGCGGCGATCACCGAGGATTACGGCCACGTCGGGGGCCAACCTGGTAGTGGGCGAGAGCGCGTAGAGGTTCTCGGGATTCAACACCACGCCCGGGCGAGCCGTGTGGAAGTAAATCCAAAGTTGCGCGCTCAGGTTCTGCACTACATGATTGTGTTTGAAGGCGGGCCGGGTCATCTCGATCAACTCCCCTTCGTCGAGTTCGTAGCGCTTGTCTTCCTCGAACGGGTAGTTGTCGAATTGTTCTGCTGTCAGCAGAGTCTTCGTGGCGCCCATGGGACCAGTGTAGCTACTTGGTGGCCGGACGGAAAGCCAGGGCGAGTCCACCGGCGGCGACGGCGGCAGCGGTAAGACCCCATGTGACCAGGAGGTCGTGCTCAATGAGATAGCCGGCCAGCAGCGGTCCGATGATTAGCGAGACGGATGTCAACGACTGTGTCAGGCCCAGGACGACTCCCTGTTCTTCGCGCGGGGTGGCTTGGGTGATCAGGCTGGTGAGGGCGGGGCGAACGAGCGATCCCATCGACATCGCCGCTGTGGCAACGCCTAAGGTAGCCACGGACTTGGTGAAGGCCAAAATCGCATAGCCGAGGACGTAGCCGATGAAACCGGCTCGATTCAGGGCGGCCTCGCCGAAGCGTTTTGCCATGCGGCCCAAGGCGGGTCCCTGCCAGAAGATGCCGAAGAATCCCGCCAGAGCCCATGTGTAGCCCACCTGCTTGGGTCCGAACGGCATTCCATCCCAAGTCAGACGGCGTTCCAGGAACAGGGGCATGCCGGCGGTGAACATGGCGAAGCCAAAGGAGAAAAGGAAGAATTGCCACAGGCGCGTGGCAAGCAAGGGTTGGCGGAAGTAGGCCGCGTAGCTGCCCCAGTCGAAAATCGAGAGTCGGCGTCCCGCAGCGGGTCCCGCCGAGCCGGCGTTGGGCCCGCCCGGTTTCACCGAGGGCAATAGGATCCAAGTGGTTGCGATACTGGTTAGCGAAAGCAGCGCGGCGCCGAAGATCGGGTACCTGTAGTCGTATTGCGCGAGGAAGCCGGAGATGGCTGGTCCGATCAAAAAGCCCAGGGCGAACGCGATGCCAATCACCCCGAATGATTTCGTGCGTTCCTCGGGTTTCGTAATGTCGGTGATGTAGGCCTGGGCCAGGGAAAGGTTGCCCGCTGTGGCTCCGTCAATCGCGCGCGCCAGAAACAGAATCGACAGCGATGGTGCGAAGGCGGTGACCAGGAAGCCGACGAAAGTTCCCGCTTGGCTCACCAGCAAAAGGGGCTTTCGTCCCATGGTGTCGGAAAGGCGGCCGAGCAGTGGTCCCGAAACGAGTTGGCACGCCGCGTAGACACCGATTAACCAACCCACCTGCGCCGGACTGGCGCCCATGCGCTCAGCATAGAAGGGCAGCAGCGGAATCATCAGGGTGAGGCCCAGGACGTCCACGGCCACAATCAGAAATATGGGGATAAGGGGAGCGGAAACCAACTACACCATCATCCCACACCGAATCGCGAAGCCCGCATCCCACACGCTAGCGCGCCTGAAACGTATTACAGGCTTCCACGGTGCCTTGTTCGATGCCGCGCTTCAGCCACTCCACTCGTTGGGCTGATGTGCCGTGGGTGAATGATTCGGGTTGGACCCGGCCCCGGCCCTGCTTCTGTAACCGATCGTCTCCGATGGCGGCGGCCGCGGCGAGGCCATCTTCCACGTCGCCTGGCTCCAGCAATCCGGGTTTTGCTGGACTGTGACCCCATACACCGGCGAAACAATCCGCCTGCAATTCCAAGCGTACGGAAAGCTCGTTGGCCGAGTCTGGATTTGCTTGCTGGGCGCGGCGCATCTGTTGCTCGATCCCCAGAAGACTCTGGATGTGGTGTCCTACTTCGTGCGCTAAAACGTAGGCTCGGGCAAAATCGCCCGGCGCGCCGAAGCGTCGATCCAGTTCGTTATAGAAGGACAGGTCGATATAAACCTTGTGATCCTCCGGGCAGTAGAAGGGCCCAGTAGCGGCGTCGGCAAAACCGCAGCCGCTCTGCGTGCCACCGGTGAACAAAACCAGCGTTGTGGGTTGATACTGGGGACCCAGTATTCGAGCCCACACCCTCTGGGTGTCATTCAGGACGAAGGTGGCAAACTGTCCCGTCTCGTCAGACACCGGAGCACCGTCGGGGTTTGCTGGGGCGGTGGCCGTGGTGTCGGCGCCGTCTCCGGACAGCAACCCCAGGATTCCCGTTAGGTCCTTGCCGGTGATCCAACTGAGAACCATGACTACCAACACGGCGCCTATGCCGACCCCGCCGCCTATGCGGCCGGGGCCCATTCCACGCCGGTCTTCTACGTTATCGCTACGTTCTCCGCGGCTCCATTGCATGCTGTATCCTCAATTCGCCGCGCTGGCCAAACTATGCCGTACGCGTCATCTCAATGTCGATCTCAATATCCACAGCGTCACTGACCATCGGACCGACGCCGGGCACGTCCATATTCCAGCCCATGCCAAACGCGCTGCGGCTAATCTGCGCGGTGGCGGTGACGCCGCGGCGTTTCAATGTCCACGGGTCCGTGACTTCTTCAGATAGCTTGCTGACGTTCAGAGTTACCGGCTTGGTGACACCACGCAGAGTGAGGTCGCCTGCCACCGTATAACCGGTCCCCGATTTGTTGACCGACGTCGATTTATAGGTGATTGCCGGATGCGCTTCCGCGTCCAGAATTTCGCCGGCTTTCAGGTGGCCGTCGCGTTGCGGATCGCGTGTATAGATGCTGGAGGCTTCGATGGAAACATCCAGGCTGGAGGCTTCGGGGTTGGCGGCATCGAAATCAACGGTGCCGGTTACATTGCCGAATTCGCCTTTCACAAAGGCGATGGTCATGTGTCTCACCTGGAAATGGGCGGCGCTGTGTTTAGGATCGATCTGGTAGGTCATTGTTATGTTCTAACACGATCTCTCCTGTCATAAGAGAGGAGGCACTTCTGGGCCACCACGTTTCGCTGGAACCCGGAACGCGCTAAGATCGAGGGCGATGGCTGCGCTGCCTGAACAACCTAGGGCGCCATTCCCCGCTCCGCTGGTGGAATTGCGGGACGTGTATCCAGGGTATTTGGACGCGGTGCTGGCGGAGGAGTCGGCCGAATGGCTCCGCGAACTGGACTGGGATTTCGAGCCGTCCGCGAATTTAGTGCGCCGCTTCATCGGCATGCGCGCACTCACTGGCTTCGCGCTGCCCTCTCCGAATCGCACGCAGGCGGTGGGTTACACCTATTACGTCGCCGAGGAAGGCAAGGGGCTGATCGGCGGACTTTACGTTTCGCCAGCGCACCGGACCGCCGAGAACGAGGACGCATTGATGACTGCCGCGTTGGATGCGATGTGGAAAACGCCCGGCATCCGGCGCATCGAGGCGCAGTTGATGATGCTGGATTCCCCGCTCCGCAGACAGGTGCCGGACGGGAAACGATTCCGGCCGCATGCACGCAAATTCCTGGAAGTGTCGCTGGCCGACATCGTGACCCTGCCCCCGCGCGACCCCGAGGTCACAGTTGTGCCGTGGACTGAAAACCGCCAGGGAGACGCTGCCCGTTTGATCGCTTCCTCTTACGTAAGTCATATCGATAGTCACATCAACGATCAATATCGATCCACGGGGGGCGCTCGGCGATTCCTCATGAACATAGTGGAATATCCGGGGTGCGGCTCGTTTTTCACACCGGCTTCCTTTGTAGCGCTGGCGGGCCACGGGATATGCGGGATGAGCTTGGCGAGCATCGTGGCGCCGGGCGTCGGGCACATCACGCAGGTGTGCGTGGCTCCTTCGCATCGCGGCACAGGACTGGGGTATGAATTGCTGCGCCGTAGCCTGGTTTCACTGGCTGCGCAAGGGTGCGTCAAAGTGAGCCTCACGGTAACGGCCGCCAACAGCGGCGCGGCGCGGCTCTATCACCGCATGGGCTTTGTAAATCGCCGTGACTTCGCGGCCTATGTTTGGGAAGCCAGGTAGACGAGAAGCTCAGTTGGCCGAGTCCTGATAAAGGCGGATACGGTCCGCATGACGGTGCTCCGCGATCGCTCCGGGCTACCGCAATTCCTCATGCCGGTAACACGTCACGACATGGTCATTGACCATCCCCACCGCCTGCATGAACGCGTAGCAGATCGTGCTGCCGATGAATTTGAAGCCGCGGCGTTTGAGGTCTTTGCTCATCGCATCGGACTGCAGCGTGCGGGCGGGAACTTGCTGGAATGATTTCCAGTTGTTCTGCAAAGGTTCGCCGTTCACGAATTGCCAGATGTATTCGTCGAACGTGCCAAACTCGCATTTCACTTCGATGAAAGCCTTGGCATTGATGGCCACCGAAGCAATCTTCAGCCGATTGCGGACGATCCCCACATTCTTCATCTGGGCGGCTTCCTGCTTGGCGGTGAGCTTCGCGCATTTCACCGGATCGAAGCCGGCAAAGGCTGTGCGATAGTTTTCGCGTTTGGCGAGGATCGTGGCCCAACTCAAACCGGCTTGCGCACCTTCGAGGATCAAAAACTCAAACAGCCCGCGGTCGTCATGCAGCGGCACACCCCATTCGGTGTCGTGATACGTTAACATCGGTCCGGAACTGCCCCAGAGGCAGCGTGGGAGTTCGACTTGGTTTGATTTCATGTGCAGAAGACTCTCAGGCAACCGCGTGACGTTGAGCAATTCCGGTCCACGCGAATCAGCTTCTCAATAGTCGCCGTGACCACTCGAGCACGCAACGCTGAGAGACATCAGGAGGTGCGTTATTCCTTCCAGGCGACCTTCACCAAGCGGTCTCCCTGAAACGCCCCGATGTATACCGACTCGCCGAGTTGCATTGCCACCGACACGCCCGGGATCAACGCGCCTTTGCCCGCTGAGTCGTACACATTCTTTACCGTCAACTTACCCGCATCCACGACGGCGACGTTGAATCCGGATAAGTCCGCACCCAGCCCCTTGATGCCGGCGGCGAGAAGGTTGCCTTTCTTGGTCCAGGTCAAGTTGTCGGGCATGAACTCGAGTTTCACGACGCCCACTTCCTTACCCGCTCGCAGGTCGTACTTGTGCACTTCCTTGGCGGTCCATGCATTGTAATAGGCGGTTCGTCCGTCAGGCGTGGCGACCACGCCATTGGGATATCCCTGGCGCGTACCCGGCAACTCGGTCTCGCCCTTGCCCGCCACCCAGCGAACCACCCAACCGGTGGGCTGGCCGGAAGTCAGGTTGTTCTGTTGTTTGCCCTTCTCTTGCCCTTTCGCCTGGGCCTGCTGCTGCGCTTGCAACGCAGTGGGATGCGTTGCTATAAAGCCTCCGTCGGCCAACGCCGCGACGTCGTTATACGGCTGGGTGGTTGGTACACATCCGTGCCAGACCAGGCTCCAAGCCCCGCCGGTCTGCCTCAGTTCATACATCTCGACCGACTCGCGTCCACCGTGGTTCACCACGTAGAGCTGCCATCTCCCGCTCGAACGCTTCACTAGCGATGTTCCATGTGGAGATAGGGCCGCGCCAATGGCACCTGGACACGCCGCGTCGCCCCAGTCCTTCAACGGCACCGATGTCGCCGTCAACATGGTGAAGGTTTTCTTCGCAGGATCAAACAGGGCGATCCCGTTGCCGCCACCCGCTGCGCCTGCCCCGCCTGGTCCAGAGACGAACTGCGCGACGATCATGAACTTTCCGTCAGGAGTCACTTCGATGTCTTCAGGAGCGCGAGTGCCACAAATGACCTCGGCGTCACCCTGCGGTCCGCAGGCCAGCGGCGGAGGAGGCGGGGCGCCTTTCTGCTGGGCAAAAACAGAAGACGCCATGTAGGCGAATAGCAAGGTCGAGAGAATGGGTTTCATCGTGGAATACCTCCTGGTATGCACCTTGGATTGTCGCAAAATTTCAGGATGATATAGTGGAACCTCGCGAGCGCCCACGTCGTCTCTTACCCATTACCCAATATGCGAGCCGCCCATGCTATTCCCCTGTTCCTGTGGGTCAGCCTGATTCTGCAGGCCGCCGTGCCGAAGCGCCTACCGGCCTGGAGGCCTCCGACGCGGCCTTCCCTAATAAGATTGCGCTGGCATGGCAACACGTGCGCGACGGGCAGGTTTACCGGGTATTCCGCAACACAACCAATGACGCATCCAGCGCGATCAGCCTGGGGGTCACGGAATCCCTGGTATTCAACGACACCACCGGTAGGGGCGAAACATTCTTCTATTGGGTTCGCGCCGAGGGGTCCAGTGGGATTAGCAGCCTTAGCGCCGTGGACCAAGGCTCGTCGTCGCTCGGCCTTAGCGTGTTCGTGCCGCCACCGGAATTGGGATTGCTGATTGCGGTGCCCCAGGTCGTCCCTCCTTCCGCCAATCCAATCACGGGAGCGAAGATCTATTTGGGCAAGACTTTGTTCTGGGATGAGCAGCTTTCGTCCACACGCACAACGGCATGCGGAACCTGTCATATTTTTCGCGCCGGTGGAGCCGACCCACGCTCCGCTAAGGATGTTGCTGCTTCCACGCACCCGGGCCTCGACGGAGTCTTCGGCACGGCCGACGACGTTTCTGGATCGCGCGGCGTGCCGCTAACGCGCGCCGACGGCTCCTATCAGTGGTCTCCCCAATTCGGACTGAAGGAGCAGGTGACTCCCCGCCGCGCGAGTTCCGTCCTGGATGCGGCGTTTGCCACGGTTGGCGTACTTTGGGACGGCAAACCCGGCTTCAAGTTGGACGATCCGATAAGCGGTAAGACGATGCTTTCGGTGAGTGCGGCGCTGGAAGCGCAGGTTCTGCTGCCCCTGCTGAATCCGGTGGAGATGGGGCATGATGGCCGCACCATCGCCGACATCATAACGCGCGTGAGCGAATCGCGCCCGTTGGCGTTAGCGCCGTCCATCCCGCCCTCGCTGGCGCGATGGATTGGAACCCGCGCCTACTCCGATCTGTTCACCGAGGCCTTCGGAACTTCGGAGATTTCCGCTGTTCGTATCGCCATGGCGATCGCCAGCTATGAGCGCACGTTGGTGGCGGATCGCACGGCTATCGATGGGTCCGCTGGCATCTCCTCTTCCTTCGGCGCCGGCTTGAACGTATTCAACAAAGGGCTCTGCTCAGGGTGCCATCGCACCCCACTCACCAGCGACGGGCAGTTCCATGTCACCGGCGTCCGGCCGATCGCGGAAGATGAAGGTCGCGGCAAGGTCACCGGGACTCCGCAGGATCAGGCCTCCTTCCGGACACCCAGCTTGCGCAACGCCGCCCTGCGCGGCGGCTTGCAGCACACCGGACGATTTACGAGCTTGGAAGAAGTGGTCGAGTTCTACAATCGCGGCGGGGATTTCACCACCGCGCCCGGCTTTATTAACGGACTGGTTCGGCCCCAAAACTTTACCGCTCAGGAGAAAGCGGACCTGGCGAAGTTTCTCCGCACGCAGATGTTGGACCCGCGGGTGGTGCGCGAGTCCGCGCCGCTCTTTGATCGCCCGCAGCTGTATTCCGAATCCGCGCGAGTGCCGGTGCTGGTGGGCTCCGCAACATTGGGACCGGGCGGCGCCGTTCCGCAGGCAATCGCGATAGAACCGCCCTTCGTGGGCAACCCGCGCTTCACAGTGGCGCTGTCCAACGTACAGCCCGGTGACCAGGCCGTACTGATCGTTGACCGCAACGATCCGGGCGCAGGTCCTGCGATTCCCGCAACAGCTTCGTTCGCGCGGCGGGATACGATTACCTCCAACGACGGCCAAGGCCACGGCTTCGCTTCCATTTCGCTCGCCATTCCCAATGACCCGGCGCTCGCGGGAACCAAGTTGTTCGGGCGCTGGTTCGTGACCCGCGCAGGCCAGGTAAATGTTTCGCAAGCGTTTCGATTCACCATTTTCGCGGGCGCTCCGGAGGCGGAAGAATTCAGCATGCTCAGCGCGGCCAGCTTGACCAAAGGAATGGTTGCGCCCGAATCGCTGGTGAGCGGCTTCGGGTCCGGTCTTGGCGGCACCACCAGGCTAACGATCACCGACCGTACCGGAGCCACCGCTAACGCAAGCATCTCGTTTGTCTCGACGGGGCAAATCAATTTCCTGATCCCTGCGGGCGTGGCGGACGGAGAAGCAACCGTACGTGTGTTGCGCGGAGAAGTCGAGGTCGCCCGCGGCAAACTTCAAATAGCGCTATCCACACCGGCATTTTTCTCCGCTAACTCGGATGGCCGGGACGCTGCTGCCGCCCTGGTGCAACGCATCCCGGCCAGCGGCCCCACAACGACCTCGGGCCTTATCCGCTTCGATACAGACTTGCAGCGTTGGGTCCCGCAGCCCATCAATCTGGGTCCGGACACGGATCAAGTCTTCCTACTATTGTTCGGCACAGGAATCCGTGGCCGCGAAGGCAGCGTTACGGCGACCGTGGGTGGAACGCCAGTGGAGGTACTCTTCGCAGGGGCCCAAGGACAATTCGAGGGCCTGGACCAAGTGAACCTTCGCTTGCCACCCTCCCTGGCAGGACGGGGGGAGTTGGACGTAATCGTAACGATGGGCGACCGCCGCGCCAACGTTGTCCGGATTGCGATTCAATAACGTCCGCGCCGCGGACCCTGCTAATCTAGAAGGTTGTACATGCCTTGGTTTAAAGATGGCCTGGTTTAACCGCGAGAAATCTGGCGTCGAAGAAGACACCTCCGAACAAGAGCGCCACGTAAAGACGGAGGGGCTCTGGCTGAAGTGCGATCAGTGCACCCAGATTATCTGGAAAAAAGCCCTGGATGAGAACCTTCAGTGCTGCCCCAAGTGTGACTTCCACTTCCGTCTGGACGCACGGGCGCGCCTCGAAATGCTCTTCGATGGTTCGTACGAAGAGTACGACGTCAAGCTGGTTTCCACCGATCCGCTTCGTTTTGAGGACTCCAAGAAATACTCCGCTAAGCTGACCGCGGCACGCCAGGTTTCAGACGCCGCCGATGCTTTGCTTTCCGCCGGAGGCACGCTCGATGGCCGGCGGGTCCACATCTGTGCGATGGAGTTTCGTTTCATGGGCGGCAGCATGGGCGCTGTGGTCGGCGAAAAGATCACACGCGCGATTGAACGCAGCATGGACCAACGTGTTCCGCTCATTATCATTTCCGCCTCTGGTGGCGCGCGCATGCAGGAAGGCGCGGTCAGCCTGATGCAATTGGCGCGCATCTCGGCTGCGCTGATGCGTCTGGATGAAACTGGCGTGCCCTACATCAGCGTTTTGACCGATCCGACTACCGGCGGCGTGACTGCCAGCTTTGCCATGTTGGGAGATCTCAACATCGGCGAGCCCGGGGCGCTGATCGCTTTCGCCGGTCCCCGAGTCATCGAACAAACCATCCGTCAGAAGTTGCCCGAGGGCTTCCAGCGCAGCGAATTCCTGTTGGAACACGGACTGCTCGATTCCGTCGTTAAACGGTCCGAGATGAAAGCCTACCTCTCCCGAGCGTTGCGGTTCTTCTGCGATGCTAGTGCCGCCGCCGCGCCGTCTCTTCCTATCGCGCCGCCTACGGAATGATCCAGCTTCAGGGCGCCGGCAAACGCTTCGGCCATAAACTCCTCTTCGAAGATTGCAACTGGCTGATCACCAATCAGGAACGCACCGGCTTGGTCGGCGGCAACGGCACCGGCAAGTCGACGCTGCTGAAAATCCTGTGCGGTATGGAAACGCTGGATTACGGCGAGATTAGCTTCACGAAGGGAACTACGCTCGGGTACCTGCCCCAGGACGGCCTCAATCTGGCGGGCCGTAGCGTGTTCGCCGAATGCATGACGGTGTTCGATGACCTGCGGGCGATGGAGCAGGAACTGGAAGCTCTGCATCACAAGCTGGCCGAGTTGGATCCAGCGAGCCCGGAATACGCCACTGTATCCGATCGCACGCACCACATCGACACCGAGTTCCGCAATCGCGACGGCTACGCGATTGAGGCGCAGGTGGGCAGCGTGCTCAACGGGCTGGGGTTCGGCAAAGAGGACTGGAAACGCCAGACCGAGGAATTCTCAGGCGGCTGGCAGATGCGGATCGCGCTAGCCAAGCTGCTGCTGCAAAAGCCGAACCTGCTGCTGTTGGACGAACCCACCAACCATCTGGATCTGGAAGCTCGCAACTGGCTGGAAAGCTATCTCACGTCCTATCCCTTTGGGTATGTGCTGATTTCGCACGATCGCTATTTCCTGGACGTCACCGTCTCTCGCACCATCGAGGTGTGGAACAAGAAAGTCTACTTCTATAGCGGCAATTACGAGAAGTATCTTGCGCAAAAAGCCGAACGCAAGTCGCAACTGGAGGCCGCCTATCGCAACCAGCGCGAACGGATCGAGCAATTGGAAGCCTTCATCAATCGATTTCGCGCGCAGGCGACCAAGGCCAAACAGGTGCAGAGCCGCATCAAAGAACTCGACAAGATTGAGCGCATCGATATTCCACCGGAAGAAGGAACCATTCATTTCTCGTTTCCCCAGCCGAAGCCGAGCGGCCGCGTGGTGGCGGAATTCAAGGACGTCAGCAAGAGCTACGGCGCGAAGCAAGTATTCAGCGGAGCCAATTTCATCATTGAGCGAGGCGACCGCGTGGCCTTGGTCGGGATCAACGGCGCGGGCAAGTCCACGCTGATCAAGCTGCTCTCTGGAGCTGAACCGTTAACCTCCGGCAGTTACACGCTGGGCCACAACGTGATGCCCGACTACTTCGCGCAGGATCAATACAAAGAGCTCAGCAAGGACGTTCGGCTGATCGACGATATCGCCGATGCAGCGCCGAGATCCACGCAAACGCAACTGCGCAGCCTGCTGGGATGTTTTCTGTTCAGCGAAGATGATGTTTTCAAGCGCATTGGCGTGCTCTCCGGCGGTGAGCGCAATCGCTATGCCTTGGCGAAAATGCTACTGGCTCCGTCAAACTTCCTGTTGCTGGACGAGCCTACCAACCATCTCGACATGCGCGCGAAGGACGTCCTGCTGGAATCACTGCGCGAATATACCGGCACCGTCGTATTCGTCTCGCACGACCGCTACTTCATTGACAACCTGGCGACACGCGTTTTCGAAATCGAAGCCGGCCGCGTGGATGTTTATCCGGGCAACTACGAAGACTACCTGTGGCGTAAGTCCGGAGGCTCGACCTCACCCGCGTCACCTACGGCCGCAGCGGTGGTTCTTGCCGCTAAGGAATCCGAATTGGAGCCGAAGAAGCGGGTCAACCCGATGAAGGTCCAAAAGCTTCGTGAGCAGTTGGCCAAGGCCGAAACCGTCATCGCGTCACTGGAATCTGAAATCGCGCAACACGACGCCGCATTGGCTGATTTTAAGAGCGTCGAGGAAACGGTTCGCCTCACCGACTTGGTTACCACCCGGCGCAAGCAACTCGAAACCCGCGTATCCGAATGGGAAAAGATTTCCGAAGAATTGGACAGCTAGCGCCCAAGCTTGCCGATTAGTTTGGCGATTCCGGCTCCTAAATAGGCAGGTGAGCTGATCAACGCAAACATGATCAGCTCAAACGGAAAAAGATTATGATTCGTGGGGTCCTCGTAGGTATCGACGAAGATGATCACGATGTGTGCCGCGAGCACCCCCAACGTGAGGAACGTGGACACCCGAGCAAAGTGTTGCTTTGCCACCAGTGCCAGCGCCAAACCCGCCACTAACATCGCCACGGCCAGCGCTAGGTAATCCAGTGAGGCGTCGTTTCGCTGCTGGTAGGTTTGAAAGCGATAAGCGATCACCATATAGAGGACTGCGCCTACCGCAAAAGGTAGAAGCCTCCAATTTGGCGTGGCCTGGGTTTTCGTTGCGGATGCCGTGGTCACTATTTCACCGCCTCCAGCCCCTGACTCACTTCGATAAACGTTCCCCACGGATCGGTCAACGTAACCACCGAGAGAGGCATTGCCTTGGCGGTAGCAATGTTGCTTACCATCACGCCCGAATCTTTCATCCGTTCTACAAACGCCGGCAGATCCGTGACCTCAAAACCTAGGCGGTCCAGCGCTCGCCCCTTGGTGGGGGCCATCGCCGCTGCCGACTCCGTGAACGTCAGCCTGGCACCGGGAATATTCGGTCCACCAAAATACTTCACGTACCAATCCGCTGCGCCCTTCGGAGCCACGATCCGGACTTCATCCGACTCGACTGCGGTGGCAAGGTTGCGGTCTTCTACGAAGTGATACTTCACAGCGTCCGGTCCCACTACGAAGGCCTGGGCCGCGGTCGCGCCTGGGCTCGGCTTGTAGCCCAACGCATCCATTTTCGCGAGCGTACCCTTGAGATCCTTTACTTTGAAACCCAAATAGTCGACGGACGATCCTTCGCTGCCGCCGGCGGGATTCCCTTGGCGGGCGAGGAACAGCACTCCCGGAAACTTGATCAGCTTCAATGTCCCGAGTTCTCCCGCGCCCGAGCCTAGGGCCGCCCAGAATGCATTTGCCGCCGTCAAATCCTTCGCGGTGAAGATGTGATGTCCCGCGGCCACGCCCGTTTTGTTGGGAGCAGGCAGTTGCGCCCACATCGTGATCGCCGCCAAGAGAGCGGATACAGCCAGTGCAGGTTTCTTCATTTCGTCTGCTCGGGTTGATCGTAGTTACCCAAGCGCCGCACCCAAATGTTGCGGAACCGCACGGGCTGCTGATGATCCTGAATGACCAGTGGAGCCTCCGCGGGCTGCGCCGCATACTTAGCCAGCGCCCGATGTACCGTCGGTCCCATCAGTTCCTTGTGATTATGCATCAGGACGCCGTTGAGTAGCACCGTGACGTAGGCTGGCCTCAGCACGCGGTCGCCCTCCAGCTTGGGCGCTTCGAAGAGGATGTCGTAAACCTGCCACTCCCCCGGTTTGCGCGCGGGATTAGCGAGCGGCGGCCACTGCCCGTAAATCGCGCCCGCCTGGCCATCCGCGTAGGTTGGATTGTCGAAGTTGTCCAGCACCTGGATCTCATACAGCCCCTGCAGAAAGATCCCGCTGTTCCCGCGATTCTGACTGGTGTTCCGCACCGGCACCGGCGCGGCGAATTCCAGGTGCAGTTGAATATCTCCGAAGGCTTGCTTGGACGTCATGTCCCCCGCGCCCGGCACTACTTCGAAGTACCCATTCTCCACTTTCCAAGTCCGCGCGTTCCTCAAGGTCCACTGCGAGAGATCGCGTCCGTCGAACAGCACGACGGCGTCCGAAGGCGCGCCATTCGTCTGCGTGGTTACTACCGGAGGATGCGGACGCGCCGGATCGTGCACCACCCACGGCAGCCCGGGGAGTTGGGGCGTGTCAGTGTAGCCCAAGTCGTTGTTTGGCCGAGCCTGCCCAAACGTAAGCCCCGCCACTATCGCCCACAAAAATAGGAGCCGCATGGATACCTCAAATCTTGAAGATTTCGTCAGCTGGACTACGCCCGCAAAAATACCAATTGGAATCATCTCGCTCTACTTCGCCAGCATTGCGAACCCGTACAGGGTGTCCCCTGCGCCGACAACGACATACTGCGTCCCGTCGAGTTCATACGTGATCGGGGCGTTCGTCATATTCGTATGCAGACCCGCGTGCCATAGTGGAGCTCCCGTTAAAGGATCCAGCGCCACCAGGTTCGAATTTGGATCGCCGGCGAACAGCAGTTTACCGGCGGTACTCAGTAGACCCGAGCGCACGCCGCCGCCGTTGCCTGGCCATTTGTGGCTCCAGCGGACTTGGCCTGTTTTGTAGTCGATCGCCTGCAGCATGGCCTCCGAGAAGCCACCGCGGTCGTTGCCGCCCCAGCCTTCCGGTTTGTCGCCATCATCGTAGAGATAATAGACGCTCCACGCACGTGCGGCGTTGGCGTAGAACAAACCGGTTTCGGGACTGAAGCTCGGCGGCGGCCAATTGATGGCGCCTCCTTGATTCGGGGTCACCAGAGCTCCGTCAAGCTGCGGTTGCTTTTTCGGATTCGGGATCGGTTGCCCCTTCAAGTCGACGCCTGACGCCCAGTTGGTTCGGACATACTCGGAACTCACGATGCGCTCACCGGTCGCGCGATCCAGAACGAAGAACCATCCGTTGCGGCTCGCTTGCGCCAGCAGCTTGCGAGGCCGGCCGTTGATCTCGCCGTCAAACAACACCGGCGTCTGGACCGCGTCCCAATCATGAGTGTCATGCGGAGACGGTTGGAAATACCACCTGAGCTTTCCGGTGTCGGCATCAAGCGCCACGATGCATTCGGTATAGAGGTTGGAACCCTCGCGGCCTTGTCCCGCAATCACGGGCTGCGGATTGCCGGTGCCCAGATACAGCAGGTTCAAGTCGGGATCGTACGTGCTCGGCACCCACGTCATACCGCCGCCATGCAACATGGCTTCCACACTGGGCCATGTCTTCGCCTCGGGCGTGCCGGGCTCCGGGCGCGCGTACCAGCGCCATTCCAGCTTGCCCGTCGCCGCGTCATGCGATTCGATGTAGCCTGGGATATCCAGATCATCGCCGCTGACGCCGGTGATGACATGATTCTTTACGACCACCGGCGCGACGGAGGCGTAGTAAAACTGCTCCAGGTCGCAGATCTCGGTGTGCCACTTCTCCTTGCCATCGGCCAAATTCAGGGCGACGAGATTGCAATCCGGCGTCTCGAAATACAACGTGTCACGCAGCACCGCGGCGCCGCGATTTCCGATATGCCAGCCGCCTTTCGACGGCCACTGATAGTGCCAAATGTCGCGTCCCGTGCGGGCATCCACGGCCCACACATGATCTGGAATCGTGACGTACAAGATGCCGTTCACTTCCAGCGGAGTGCCCTTAATTACGGGAGCGGTTGTCCCTCCCCCGCCCTGTGGCGCGCGACCGGGATTCGGACGATACACCCAGGCCAGCGAAAGCGAATGGATGTTGGACTGGTTGATCTTTGAGAGAGCACTGTAGCGCCGTCCGGAATAATCGCCGTTATACGTCGGCCAGTCCTTCGCGGGCTGCTGGCCGTAGAGGCTGATCGCCAACAGAAGAAACGCGAGCGCCTTCATTTGAGCGACTCCAGGTATCGAACCACGTTGTGCATGTCCTGGTCCGTGTAAACGTCCAGCAGGTCGTAGTGCATCTTCAATGGGTCGCTCACATCAACCTTCAAGTTGGCAGAACGTGTCCACGCATGAAACCGTCCAGCGGAATCCTTCAACGCGACATTGAAATCGTCGATTCGCAGCATCTCCCCTGTTACCGCAGCGCCGCCAGCCGGAGTCACCGTGACTAACACCGGCTTCGTCCTCCTCGGGAAAAGAAAGCGCTGCTGGATATCGACGGGATCATTGATGCGTGTGCCGACACCCTTCAAATCCCCAGTAGCGGAATGGCAAGTATTGCACTTGCCCGTGCCATTAAAATACGCTCGCCCGCCCTCGAGATTTCCGGTCAGCACGTTCGGCGGACGCACGGGATTACGATTCTTCGCGGTGTTCTCGATCTGGTCCTTCAGGAAGTGGGTCATATCCACAACCTGCGCGTCGGAGAGGTCTCGATTGTGATCCGGGAGGCGCTTCAACGCGGGGCCCAGCTCGCTGCCCAAGCGGTCCCGCAGAACCAAAGCCGATCGGATCAGATCGGGAGCTTCTTCCGTCCCTTTCGCTAGCGCTCCGTGGCAGTTGACGCAGTATTGCGTATAGACCGCGCGACCCCGCGTCGCGGCTGCGGCATTCACTTCCTGCCGGACGTACGGTCCGGCTTGCCCGTTCAGCACAGCGGCCGCGAAGGCCGCCAGCCAAACTAGACGTCGCATATGTGGATGGCTTTTTCCAGGGTCTTGATCGGATCGTGGCCCATCGCCGGAGAATACTCATGCGTCACAAAACCGGTGAAGCCCAACTCCGCGATCGCGCGCATGACGTACCCGTAGTTCAGCTCTTGCGATTCGTCAATATCGTTGCGGCCCGGATTCCCGCCCGTGTGGAAATGTGCGATGTGTTGGAAATTGTCGCGGATGGAGCGCACGATGTCGCCGTCCATGATCTGCGCGTGATAGATGTCATACAGAATCTTCACTCGGGGCGAGTTCACACGCTTCACCACATCGACGCCCCAGTTCATATGATCGAACTGATAATCCTTATGGTTCACCTTGCTATTGAGGAGTTCTATGCAAATGGTGACGCCCTTATCCTCGGCGTGTGCCTTGATGTTGTTCAGGAACGCGACGCAGTTATCGGCTCCGGCGCGATCATCGAGGCCTCGGCGATTGCCGGAGAACGTAATGATGTTCGGCATTTTCTCCGCGGCCGCCGCATTGATGGCCGTGCGCAGGGACGCGTCCAGCTTGGCGTGATTTTCCGTCCGGTTCAGCGCATCGGGGATGCTCCCGCCGGGCCCCGGAGGGTACATCGAAGAGGTCAGGCCGTACTTCTTGAGCGTGGGCCAGTCGGCGGGCTCCACCAGGTCGAAGCCGGTGATGCCCAACTTGGCCGCCTCCCGGCACATGTCGTCGAAAGACATCGCGGGGGTGCTGCGAAACACTCCGCGCGTGACCCCTTGTTTGATGCGCCCCTTGCGCTTAACCGGAGCAGTTTGACCGCTCAACATCATGGGTACTGCCAGGACTGGTAGGAATTCTCTGCGTCGCATGATCGATGAACATCGTATCATGCCGGGAGGGCAATCACGACCCCATAGGTGATCCAGCAGTTCAGCGGGCTATGTGCGCCAGGTCTTTTTCGTTCTCCGTACAGACCCATTCCAATAGGTCGTCGTCAGGCACCAGGGTCTGTTTATAGCTGTAGGTGATCGGTTTGGAGTAATACTTGGGATCGTTGATGGTCACCTGAATCTCCATATGCCCGTAGTCGCGGCGGCGCATTCGCTCCATTACGCGCAGCGCCTCACTCTTGGGATGGCCGAATCCGTCCAAAGCGGCGCGGGTGTTCAAGCCCATCGTCTCGACTACCAACGTATCGCCGTCCCACCTGCCAACGGAGTACCCGGCCCAGGACGGCTGCGTATCCACCGGTAGCGCTCGCCCGTCCAAGTGGATTTGACGCGGAATATCACCTTCGTACAGGATCACCAGGAGTGTTCCGGTTTGTACGAAACGCTTGGGCATCGGGAACAGTTCTATCATCGGGAACCCAGTGGGGAGACAGCGAGGGCCGCTGGTATCTGGGACCGCGTTGTTCGCTTCCATGATCTTTGCAGCCTTCAGGACTAAGCTTCACATCGCCGGGCTTGTAGTCCGCCAAGACGTTGAAGAAGTGCTTATCAAAAGTGGTCGGATTGTCGCCTGGCACCGCCAGGATGCCGATCCCGGGAATCATAGCTTCGACCTCTCCCGGAGCCGCTTCTTCCGGCTGACACAATCCCGACAAATCTGGCTTTCCGTTCAGGCGAGGAGTCGGAGCAGTCAGGTTGGGTTTACCGTCTTTCGTGCGAGGAACACCTGCCTTGGGCTGATTCATCCACTGCGCGCTGCTGGAGAAACACAGCACGAATATTAGAAGCGTTCGGGGGCTCAACGGTCGCATGTTATGGACATTATAATCGTAGGATTCCTGAATGGGAGAGAATCGAATGCTACGACTGCTTTCGCTACTAGTGGCCATTGCAAGCGGCCTCGCCGCCCAAGCGCCCTGCGTTCGATTAAGATTCAAGGTGAGCCCGGAGCGGACGTGATCCCGATGAGCGGAGCCACAAGCAACCTGCAAGCCGAAGAAATCTTCAAAATTCGTGGCGGCAAGATTCACGATGTCGAGGCCATGGGAGTCAGCTTGCCTTACGGTACTAAGAGTGGATGGGAACAATGAAACTTGCAGTCCTTCTAATGGCGGTGGCCTCAGCGTTCGCGCAACAGGCGGCCTCGCCCTATGCGCTGGGTCCGGATAGCCAGCGGAATGCGAACGTGCCGAAGGGAGCCGTCACGCAACACGCTTGGAACAACAGCAAAATCTATCCCGGCACCACGCGCGATTACTGGATTTACGTGCCCGCGCAGTACAACGCCGCCCGGCCGGCTCCGGTGATGATTTTTCAGGACGGTTCAGGATTCCTGCCGGATGACGGGGCCTGGCGCGTTCCGATTGTGTTCGATAACCTGATCGCACGCGGAGAGATGCGCCCCACCATTGGGATTTTCATCAACCCCGGCGTACTGCCTGCGCGTGCACAGAATGAACAGGCTCGCTTCAATCGCAGCTTTGAGTACGATGCCCTGGGCGACCGCTACGCGCGATTCCTGATCGAAGAAATTCTGCCTGAGGTTAGCAAGACATACCGGCTCTCCAATGATCCGAACGACCGGGCGATCGCCGGATCCAGTTCAGGCGGCATCGCTGCGTTCGTCGCAGCATGGGAGCGGCCCGACACATTCCGGCGCGTCCTGAGCTTCATCGGCAGCTATACGAATCTGCGTGGAGGTGACGGACTGATCGATCTGGTCCGTAAAGTGGAGCCGAAGCCATTACGGGTCTTCCTGCAGGATGGCGACAACGACCTGAATATTTACTCTGGTTCCTGGTGGATGGCGAACCAGGCGCTGGCGAAGTCGCTGGAATACGCGGGCTATGACAGCCGATTCGTGACCGGCACCGAAGCGCACAATACTCGTCACGGTGGGGCCATTCTACCGGACGCCCTGCGTTGGCTATGGCGCGAATACCCAAAACCGATCGTGGCTTCAAAAGGCGTGCAAGGGCATGAGCGCCATTTCATCACGGAATTTCTCGACCCGGCAGGGGATTGGGAATTGGTCAAGGAAGGCTACCAATCCACTTCAGCCCCCACGGTGGACCTGGACGGCGATATCTATTTTGCCGACGCCGCGGCCTCGAGAATTCTGAAGATCGAACGCGACGGCAGCGTGGCGACCTTTCAGGAAAACACCGGCGGAGCCGCCGCCATCGTGTTCGCCGGGGACCATCATGTCTACGCCGCGCAGCCCGGGAAACGCCGCATCGCGGCATACAGCATGGCTGGTGAAGGCGGTGCGCGCAGCGAGGAAGTCGAGGTTGTTGCCGGGATGGATGCCGCGGACCTCGCCGTAACCAGCAAAGGCAACATGTACATTACGGACCCTGCCGGCAAGCGCATCTGGTTCGCGGAGCCTGGCGGACGCGTACGAACCGTCTACGAAGCAGCAACCGCCGCCGGCGAAGGCGTCCTGAATCCTACGGGGGTTCGGCTTTCTCCCGATGAACACCTGTTGCTGATCTCGGATCGCGATAGCCGGTGGGTGTGGTCGTTCCAAATCCAGCCCGATGGCGGTCTGCAAAACGCGGAGGCGTTTTACCACTTGGAGTCTGGCGACGAATCGACAGCCACGCGGGCCAGCGCCATGACGCTGGACGAGTCGGGGCATTTGTACGTCGCGACGAATCTTGGAATTCAGATCTGCGACCAACCGGGCCGCGTCGTGGGCATTATCCGGCCTCCCAGCAACGCGCCCACGACGGGCCTGGTGTTCGGCGGACCCAAACTGGACTATCTCTACGCTACTGCGGGAGGCAAGCTCTATCGGCGGCACCTGCGCCGCAAAGGCGTCTTTCCTTGGGCCCCCGTGCGCCTGCCCCGGCCGCAGCTTTGACAGCGCAGCTTTGATAGCATGTCTGCCATGGCTTCTATTCTGGACCCTCTAACAAACTGTGATAGCCGCGAGATATGCGGCGTGAAGGTGGATGTCGCGCGGACCGGCGCTGTCCGGGTGAAGCGCATGATCTATCCCCCTGGTTTCCATTGGGACCAGGAAATGAGCAAGGTAGTCGGAACCGAATACTGCATGCACGCGCACGTTGGCTTCATGGCACAGGGCCAGATCAACGTCGAATATCAGGATGGCTGCGTGGAGGAGTTCAAGGCTCCCCAGTTTGTCGCAGTGGAATCCGGACACAAAGGCTGGGTAGTGGGCGATGAACCGGCTGTGTTGATCGAGTTCGACTTTGAAGGCGATACCGTGAATCGACTGGCGCTCCCCACCATCCATCAGCCCGGCGCCAAACATTAGGTTCGTTACCTCACGTCACCGCTCGGCGACTGATACAGGTACCCCGCTGGGCAGATCCTTCTTAACCGGCAGCGGCATCTTCTTCAACACCACGGCCATCACAGCGGCGATCATAGCCAGCACTGCACTGCCGTAAAACGCTGGAGCCCAGGACTTAGTGACTTCGAACAACTGCGCGGCCGCGCCCCCCGCGATGATCGACGCCACGCCCTTTGTACTGTACAGGAAGCTGTAATTGGAACTGGCGAACTTCCGGCCGAAGAAATCGGCCGAGGCCGACGGGAACAGAACGTAAACCTCGCCCCATGTGAAGAACACCATGGCCATTGACACAACAAAGAGGGTCGGCGATTTGGGGCCCAGCGCAATCACCCCGACCAACGAAAGGGACTGCAGGAAGAACGCGATCATCATGGTGCGCTCCCGGCCAAGGCGGTCGGATACAAAACCCCAGAAGACGCGTCCAGAGCCGTTTGCAATCGGGTTCAACGTCACGGACCAGCCAAGCACTGCGGCGCTGATGCCGAAATTACTCGCGACATCGGAGACTTGCGCGGTTGCCAGCAGACCTCCGATGCCCATCATCAGCATCATGGCGTAGAGCCAATAGAAATGGCGAGTCTTCAACATTTCCGTCGAATTGAAATCTAGCCCAGTGCCGCGGGCGGCCGCAGCGACGACATTCGCCCCGGCCAGTGGAGCCGCCGCTGCCGGAGCTGCGCCCGAACCTCCCAGAAACTGCGCCGCCAGGATAATCAACACACCCTGCACGATACCCGTATACAAAAATGCCTGCGAGTAGGGCTGGTGCGCCAACAGATAACGGACTGTGGGAATAAACAACGCCGAGCCCGATCCAAATCCAGCCGCGATAACGCCCGCTGCTAATCCACGCCGGTCCGGGAACCACTTCAGCGCCACGCCGATGGACCCGCAATAAACAATCGCCGCGCCGAATCCCGCCAGGCCGTAAAGAAAGTACAACGCCGGAATCGTCTTGGCCATGCCGATGCCTGCCCAGCCCACTCCGCACAGAACTCCCGCAACGGTCATCAGAAGACGGGCGCCGTGTTTGTCGATCAGGAAGCCGGTCAGCGGCATAGCCCAGGTTTCTAGGGCGATGAAAATCGTGAACGCCCATTGCACGTCAGGACGCGTCCAGCCCGTGGCATCGCGAATCGGCTGCACAAACAGCGTCCAGGCGTATTGCAGGTTCGCGATCTGAATCATCGCGACCACGGCGGCCACCAAGCGGACCCAACGGCTCATGTATTCGGCGCTCCTTCAGTGAGGTTTTCTCTGGCGATGGTACCAAACCCGCGCCGGGAAATGATTACCGCGTCCCTAAAAGATTCGTTCCTGCTTCCGCAAGGTCCCGAAGCTGCCGATATTGGCAATCGCAAAGGCAACACGGAATTGATTCTCACTACGGACGTCGAAGTTGAAGCGGCGGTATTGCACGCTGAAACCGCAGCAATCGGTGTTGTAGGTGGTCTGCGCCTGTGAGAATTGCAGCTTGCCGATACGGTAATCGTAGAAAGTGCTGAAACCGTAATTCCAGCCGCGCTGATTGTCGCCGCCGTATTGGATTTGTCCACGCAATTGGTTGGATTTTGGCGCCAGTACAGGATCCGTGTTCAAGGAATAATGCCCGATGCTGGCAAAGATCTTCTGGAAACGCGCATCCACGCTCAACCCGCTGTTCACGAACGCGTGCCGCACAGGATCGTAATCGGTGCGCCATTCCACGTTCACGCGGCTCTGCACGCGCAACACACTCACGACGGGCGATTGATTGCGCGCGCCGTTCAGGAATGCATAACCGGTAATTGCAGTGGAGCTTTCGACAACATTCCGGACTCCAGGAATGAGAGCTCCGCCGAAGGTCGGGTCCAAGTACCGCTTGTACCAAACCTGCCAGCTCAACAGATCCTGCACGCCGCCGCCCGAGCGCTGCAGGATGCGGTTCGTCAGGGAGAACTCCACTTCATGTGTGTTGGACATCAGGTCCACTTCGTCGAACCGAATGGTCTGGCGAAAATCGTTGATGCCTGTGACATATCTGTAGGTGGCCCGCGTCTCGATCACGTGTTTAATGTGGTCGCCCGCGCGCATCCATTTGGGAGCGGCGAACACGCGCGCCAGTTTCGGCAGCGCAAGATCCACACGAAAGTCACGCGCGGAACGGACCAGATTCTGGCCCGAGATCCGGCCGTCGACCAGGCGGGTATCGTACATGGTTTGACGCAACGCGAAACTGGGGGAGATGTCGACGCCATGCCAGTGCGCCGCCGTCATCACGCGCGGGGCAAAATCCGCGCGCTGCACAAACTGGCGCGTTTGGAACAACGGCTGCGAACGGCGTTCTAGGCCAAAGCCGGATTCCATCGAGAACCACACCGGGAAGCGGCCTAACGCATGATCGCGCACGATGAGCTGGGCTTCCGGCAGTTTGCGAATCACAATCTCATCACCGGGCCGGTTGGTCTGATAGTTGACGTTGCGCTGGGCCACCAAATTGAACCCGTAGTCTTTCCAATGGCGAGTTAGAAATCCCACCGAATGGATTTCGGAATTGATGCCCTCATCGAAGGATTGCGTGTAGCTCTGCCGGAACGGCAGCGAGGATAGCAAACGCAGTTCGCCGCGCGCCTCCCATCCCGCGCCGATGAGAGACTTGCCCTCCATAGCCAGAACATAGCCGCCTTCGATATTTTGCTTACGATTCGCACCCAGACCGAAGACAGAGGCATCGAACTGCGTCCCCGGCCTCACGATGCCGCGAAAATCTGCTTGATGCGCGAAGCCCTGCCGCGTGTAATACTGCGTCCGGTAAGTGGCGTCATAGCTGCGATTGATCGCCCAGAAGTATCCCAAGCCCACAGTCTGTCCGCGCAAGTTGCTATTACCGACATTGGGCGTCAGGAAGCCGCTGCGGCGATCCTGCTTCTTCAGCGATTTGTAGAACGCCGGGAAATAGAACACCGGGACGTTCTTCACGTACATCCATGAGCTCTTCGAAAGGGCGCGATCGTGCGGGATCACGTCAAATGTCGTCGCTTTCAGCCGCCACCACGGATGCTCAGGCTTACAATCCGTCATGAATCCGTTATGCAGAATGTAGCGATCTTTCCGCTTCTCCGCCCACTCTCCTTCGAAGTAAAACGGATTCTGGGTCGTCAGCATTCCGGGCTTGGCTTCGAAGCGTGATGGAGCGGATCCTTTCACTTTGAAGAACTCGCCCATCTCGGTCTTTATGTCATAATTCGCCAGTTCGCAACTCATGATCTGGCCGTCCGCTTTGTTTTCGAAATGCACGTGGCCGCGCGCCACGACTTTTCCTGTTTCGTCGTTAAGATCCACCTCGTCTGCCAGCAGCACCATCGTGGGAGTACGCAAGGTACCTCCACCCCGCAGGCGGCGGTAGATCCCGTCTATTTCCTGGCTGGGGAAACCGCTAATGAACACGCGGTCGTCCGGTCCGAAGACCACATCCGGAACCGTGGCCACCGGTTTATTAGGATCGGGGCTAACGGCCGGCGCGGACTCAGCCACAGGCGCAGCGGGCAAAGGTGAAGTAGGACCAGAGACTTGTGCCGCTAAAGTGATGCTTACAAGGAAGAACCCTGCGACGCCCCGCACGTAAAACTCGTGACAAAAACGCGCGAGTGTGGTACCAAAGAGATAAGGCCTCAAGCCAGCACGCTATCAAAGGCGGACGCCGACAGTCAAGAGTCGTATGAATTGCCCGTACTGTAGAAGTCCTAACGATCCCACTGAAGGCAGGTGCGCCCGTTGCGGCAGGCGATTACATCCGGCCGCCGCTCGGCCCACTGCCGATGTCTATCCCATGAGTTCGGGTCCAGCGCTGGCATTCCTGAATGCGCCCTCCACGGAGGCGTCGTCTTCCACCACGATTCCGCCACCTGACGCGTTGCCCTCTGAGCCCGTGCCCTCCGTGGCGGAACCCGTGGATCATCCGCAGCATTCGCTCTTTCTGGAACCGTCCCCCGGACCGAAGGTAGTGCCGATCCCAACGCTGACGCCCATGCGTCCGCAGAGTCCGATGGATCGCGAAAACTTCCGGCGCAATCTGGTTCGCCAGCAACAGCACCAACCTCGTGTCGCGCGCGGCGGTGGAGAGTTGCAACAGGCTCTGTTTCAGGAACCCGAGGTGCAGCAGCGCCCCGAGGAAGCTCTGTACTGCGACGCATTAGTGGCACAGCCTGCGCAACGGATCGTCGCCGCCGCGGTGGATACGGCCAACGTCGTCCTCGGCATGGCGGTGTTTATCGGAATTGCGGTGCTCAGCGGCGTCGAGATTCCGCTCACCAGGCCGTGGCTACTGGTACCGGTGGGCGTGCTGGCCGCGGTGATGGTCCTTTACCGGGGCTTGTGGTGTTTGGCGAATCGCGACACGCCAGGCATGCGCTTCGCCGGTCTACGGCTGGTGGATTTTGATGGTTTGGCGCCTCGCCGGAAGCGCCGCGTGATCCGCCAATTTGCCGGCTCCCTCAGCCTGCTCTCCGCGGGCGTGGGCCTGGCGTGGGCGCTCGTGGATGAAGAGCATCTCACCTGGCACGATCATATCTCCAAGACATTCCCTACCGCCGTCTAAGTCTCCTTCAGAGTCGAGTCAAAGAGACACGGCCCACACTTTGCCGGTCAGTCTGGTAGATTGGAGTCGTGAGCCGCCCTATCGCTCTATATCGCCCATCCCGCCGGTACGCGCTCTTTTGTTTATTCGGAGCCCTCGCCGCAGGCTTGGCCGCATGGGGTGGAACTCGCTGGGGACTGGCCTGGACAATTTCAGCGGCGTTGTTTCTCATCACCGCCGTAGCCACGCTGGTGCTGGCCTTGCGGCCGCGCATTGAGATTCACGAAACACATCTTTTGACCGGACGGAGCGTGATTTTCTGGAATGAGATCCGCGCCGTCGAGCGCGTCATCCTATCGACTCGCATCCCCATTTCGACGCCTCTGATTCTGCGCTTGACTCTGGCCAGCGGGAAACCCTGGATGTTGTTACACACCGGCGATGCGGACTCATGCCTCAGTCTCCTGCGGCATGTGTATCGCTACTCGCGCTCCGCGACGCTGGATGGCATTCCCTACCGCGAGTTCTGGAGCGACGCTCCCGTGGTCCAACCACATGCCTTGGCGTTGCCGCGTCCGCGCATGCTGCTGGCCGAAGATGAGGAAGAAGTGGAACGCCTGTTCCAGCAGCTGAAAACCATGGGGAGCATGGACGTCGGTAATCAAGGTGACGTCGGCAGTCAAAGTAACGCAGGTAGTCAGAGCAAGGATACTCAGGCACCGGATCAAACCCCCGACCACACAATGGATCAGCGTGGCGCGGACGAGCCATAGTCCGTGTCCCACGTTGCCGCTAAAATCACCATCGCTGCGGCCGTCCTAGCGATCGCCGCCTTCCTTTCGCGCGAGCCAATTCTAGGTGCGGCCGGGTCTTACCTGGTGCGCGCCGATCCACCCCACCATGCGGATGTAGCCTTGGTATTGGCGGGCGATGGCCGTGGAAATCGAATTCTGACGGCTGCGGAACTGGTTCGCAAAGGCTTCGTGCCGCAGGTTCTGGTCAGCGGGCCGGATGGCGTCTACGGCGCCTATGAATGCGACTTGGCGATTCCCTTCGCCGTGAAGCAGGGCTTTCCGGAATCGTATTTCCTGCACATGGAGAATCACGCCCGGTCCACCCGCGATGAAGCGAAAGCCGCCGGAGAAGTCCTGCGCAAGATGGGGGTACACGAGGTCCTGGTGGTCACCAACGACTATCACACGCGCCGCGCTGGGAACCTGTTGCATGAGGCTCTCCCCGATATTAAAATCACGATGGTTGCGGCGCCTGATACCTATTTTTCCGCGCACGGATGGTGGCATAACCGGGAAGGCCAGAAGACCGCGCTATACGAGTGGATGAAAACCGTCGCGAGTTGGGCGAACATATAAAAGACATGAAGACTTCTCTAATTGCTTGCATCTTGTGTTCGGCGGCGTGGGCCCAGACAACAGTGGCTCCGAAGGCGGCCACAGCCGCGCCCGCCGCCAAACAAACCAAGGCTGCCGCGCCCAAGACTGCGAAAGCTTCTCCGGCAGCCGCAAAAGCTTCTCCCGCGGCAGCGAAAGCTGCTCCCGCTACGGCCAAAGCCGCCCCCGCTACGGCGAAAGGCGCTACAGCAATGGACTTGTTGAAGCCCGAGACCGTCAAGGGCAAGCCGCCGGGGATCTTCATTGTGCGCCTGGAAACCAGCAAGGGAAATATCGATATCCGCGTGGTCCGGGCTTGGGCTCCCAATGGAGTCGAGCGCTTCTATAACCTGGTGCGCGCCGGCTATTACGACAATAACTATTTCTTCCGCGTCATGGCGTTCATGGCGCAAGTGGGCATCAGCTCACGGCCGGATGTGAACAAAATCTGGGAAGACCGTACTCTGTTCGACGATCGCGTGATTCAAACCAACAAGCGAGGCATGGTGACGTTCGCCGCTATGTCCGCCCCCAATACACGCTCCACGCAATTTTTCATCAATAAGAAAGATGAGAACACGTACCTGGATGGCTACAAGTTCGCTCCGTTCGGGGAGGTCGTCGACGGCATTGCCGTAGTGGACCAGATTTACTCCGGTTATGGCGAGCCGCCCGTACAGGACGAGCTGAGCGCAAAAGGCGAGCCGTTCGTTCTACGCAGCTACCCCCGCATGGATAAGATCGTCAAAGCGTCTATCCTCCAAGTGGTTGAGCCGTAGCCTTACTGGAAATCGAGGGCCAGGCGGCCCGCGGGACCAGCGTAAACCAATCCCAGATTCTTGGGCTGCAGTTTGCCCTGCAGGTTGAAGTACAAAAGTCCTTCGACCGGCTGAGCGGACTCCTGGTCGACGAACACTTTCTCCTGCAGAGCGGCTTCCAACGCAGCCAGTTTGGGATCAACTGTCGTCCGAGTTACTCCTGCTTCCGCCATCCCACTGTCCGTTCCCCCCGCGTTACCGATGCCAGGGGATCGCGGACGGCTGACTGGGCTCGGCGGGATCGGCATTCCCATTCCATTCGTGCCCAGGCTGCCCGGGACCGATTGCGGGCGCATAACCACCATGGTGGCGCTGCCTGCTATCCCGCTCGGCGACATTGCTCCGCTCTTCTCTCCATTTTTGCGATTGATCAGGGTAAAATCGTCGATGCTCATCCGCAGCTTGTCAGGGGGCGTCTGCGGAGTGACGCGAATCTTCACGACGATATAGCCTTCACCCATGTCGACGCCCAGCAGGTTTTGGATTTCCTTGCGATCCGTGATCGCCGTTCCATTCAACCCTACCTTCAAGTTGCCCGCCTGGTTGGGCAAGCTCTTGTCCGCGGCCATCGCCGTGAACGTGAAGCAGAGGATCAGGAACCGCGCACGTGTCATAACAGTTTCTTAACGCTGGCGACGAAGGCAGGGTCCATCCAATTCTGGGCGGCGATCACCTTTTGGACCACTTTACCGGACGAATTGATGATGTAGGTTTCGGGCAACTGGAAAGTCCCGTAACGCGCCGCGATATCCCATGCGGGATCGCGCGACGTTTCAAAAGAAACCTGGAAGCGGTCCAGGAACTGGCGGTACAGGTTGGGGTTGGTGTCTACACTGACGCCCAATACCACAACCCCCTGAGGTCCGAATTGCTTCTGGAAGGCATCCAGCGACGGAACTTCCTGAACGCACGGACCGCACCACGCCGCCCAAAAGTTCAAAACCAGCAGTTTTCCGCCGAAATTGGTGGCTGTAAGGGTCTTACCCGATTCGCTGACCACGCTGAAGGCCGGAGCAGTATCCCCCACCCTGGTAATCGGCTCCTCCAGCGATCCAGCGACCACCCAGCCGAGGGCGCCCACCATGCCCACGATCAATCCCATCAAAATTCGGTCGGTTGTGGTCTTCACGGTATCATTTTAATAGATTGCAGCCCCCGGGCGCTTTAGTAGATCCCAGGCCTGAGGTGCTGCATCATATACTCTAGTGACTCTTGACAGCATTCCTGTGTTCCACAAATCATGCTTCTGACCCGAAAAGCCGAATTCTCCGCATCGCACGTGTGCGCCAATCCCGCCTGGACGTTGGAGCGCAACCTGGAAGTGTACGGCAATAACGCCAACCCTAACGGCCACGGACACAACTATGTTCTGGAAGTAACCGTCGAGGGCGATCCCGACCCCGTTACCGGCATGGTGTTCGATCTGCGCGAGTTGAAGGAAATCCTCAATCGCGAAGTGGTAGAACCGATGGACCACCGCTTTCTCAATCGCGAGGTTCCTCCCTTCGACCGCGTGGTTCCCACCACCGAGAATATCGCGGCCGAAATTTGGCGCCGGCTGGAACCGCAAGTGAAGCAGGAACACGTCCGCCTGAAAAATGTCCGGCTATACGAAACCACTGACCTGTACGTAGACTACGAAGGCGGGGCATGACCCTGACCAGCCGCTACCGCTTCGCCGCCGCCCATCGCCTGGATTCGCCGGCTCTGACGCCGCAGCAAAACCGCGACTTGTACGGCAAGTGCAACAATCCCTTTGGCCATGGCCATGACTACGTTCTGGATCTCACCGTGGCCGGTCCGGTAGACGAGAATGGGCTCCTCGTGAACCGCGAGGAACTGGATGCTCTGGTACGGCGAACCGTACTCAGTCGTCTGGATCATCGCAACCTCAACGTGGACATTCCTGAGTTTTCCAGTGATGTGCCCACCACCGAGAATCTGGCCGTCGTGATCCACAACTATCTAGAGCGGGAATGGACGCTGGAGCCTCGCTTGGTCCGCCTCCGCATTTCCGAAACCGATCGCAACTCATTTGTATGGGAGGCTAAGTGAAGAATCGAGCCACAGTGAAAGAAATCCGCGCTCCCAAAACGCCAATCGAAGGAGCCATCGCCACCCGCATGCGCGAAGTGCTGCGTGAACTAGGCGAAGACCCCGCGCGCGAAGGCCTGGTACGTACCCCGGAACGGAACGAACGCGCCATGCGCTTCCTGACCAGCGGATACGACACCAATCTGGAAGACATCGTCAACCGCGCGGTGTTTGAGGTGAAGTGCGATGAGATGGTCATCGTCAAGGACATCGAATTCTTCAGCATGTGCGAACACCACCTGCTGCCGTTCTTCGGTAAAGTTCACGTGGCGTATCTGCCTAAAGACAAGGTGATCGGTCTCAGCAAGATCCCGCGCATCGTGAACATGTTCGCCCGCCGTCTGCAGTTGCAGGAGCGTTTGACGCAACAGATCGCCGAAGCCGTAACCAGCGCCATATCCCCGCGCGGCGTGGGCGTCCTGGTTGAGGCCAGCCATTTCTGTATGATGATGCGCGGCGTGGAAAAGCAGCATTCCTCCACCGTCACCAGCACCATGCTCGGCAACTTCCGTACCCGCAAGGCCACGCGCGATGAGTTTCTTTCCCTCGTCGGCCGCGGGAAATAGGACTTGCCCTCGGAAACCCGCCCCATCTGTATGGCCTTGATACACTAGAGGTGATGAAAACTCTAGGCCGCCTTATCTTTTGGGACTTCAAGCGCGGCAGTTGGCAGTTCGACGTCGTCGTGGTGGCCATCCTGGTATTCATTTTCGCCACGCCACGAGACTTCTTCAACGACCAGCCCAAGTCCGCCAGTATCGTGATGCTGCCGGCGAATCAGGGTTATCTGCTGGAACCTGGGTTACTGGAAGGCGTTCCGGCCGGGCAACGCCCGCAAGCCGCCACCTCGCTTGTCCAGAAACGTTTTAAGACCCCAGCCGTCGTAAGTCATGTAGAAGCTGTTTACGACAACGAGACATTGACCGGTTATATGGCATTTACCGATCGATAGAGGGGCCTTCATGCGATTTGTACTAGTTGGCCTGATGCTTTGGACGGCGACCGCCTCGGCGGAATCGTTGAACACAATCCTGACCCGGATGGATACCTCCGCCAAAGGCGTCCAGTCGTTCTCAGCTAATATTAAGCGCACCGAGTTCACCGCTGTGCTGAATGATTCCGCGGAGTCCACCGGGAATATGCGCCTGCGGCGCGGCAAGACAGGCGTGACCGGCGTGGTGGAATTCCTGACACCCGACCCGTTGGTGTTTAATTTCACCGGCGGCAAAGTAGAGAAGTACATGCCCAAGGCCAAGATTCTGGAGGTCTACGACTTCGGCAAGAACAGCAAGTTCGTAGATCAATATCTAGCCTTGACGTTCGGCGTGTCCGGCAGCGAATTACGCAAGAGCTACGATGTAACGCTGGGTGGGGAAGAAACCTTGGCGGGCATGAAGACGACGAGACTGGTGTTGGTCCCCCGCGACGAGCAAGGCCGCAAATACATTGCCAAGCTGGAGCTTTGGATTCCCGAAGGCCAGACATATGCGATTCAAGAGAAAGTAACCGAGCCTTCAAAAGATTACAAGTTGTTCGTCTATTCCGGCCAGAAGATGAATCCACCTCTGCCGGAAGCGGACTTTATCTTCGTCGCTCCGCCCGGAGTGACAAGGAAAGTCTTCAAATAACAGCCTCAGGCCGGCTTCTCGGCCCCAGAATACTTCATATACGGACCTTTTTTTCCGTTGGGAAGAGTCGTGTTGTGGTCGGTCAGCGACATCGAGAGTTGTTCGACCGTCATCTCCTGCGCTCCCGCCAGATTGGCGCCGCGAAAATCCACCGTCTTTAGGTGAGCTTTGCCGAAGCGGGACCCCGTGAGAACGGCCCGGCAGAAATCGCCTCCCTGCATGCGGGCCTCGCGGAAGTCACAGTTGCGCATGTCGGCATCGCGAAAGATGCATTGCGTAATCTCCGCGCGCTTGAATTTCACGTCCGCGAGTTTGGCCGCCGGAAAGCGGCAATGGTCGACTTTGGAGCCCTGAAAGCTCGCGCCAATCAGAATCGCGCCGTTAAACTTCGTATGCTGCAGCCGCGCATGATAGAACTGCGCGCCGCTCAAGTTGGCATCCTGAAAATCGGCTTCGTACAAGCGCGCCTGATGGAAGCTTGTATCCACCATCAGAGCCTCTCGAAAGGAAATCTCTTGCGCGGCGAAATCCAGAAACCGGGCGCCCTTCAATTCCGCCCGCCGGAATCGGGCCCCGTTTCCCTTGGCTTCCGAAAAATTGACACCGGCCATCCAAGCGCCCGTGAAATGAGTGTTGGCAATGCTGGCGCCTTCCATGGACGCACCGGCTAAATTGGAGCGCTGCAGGTCCGCCCGATCCAGATTCGCGCCGGTCAAATTCGCGCCGGTCAAATCGGTATCCAGCATCGTAACGCCGATCAGCAAAGCCCGCGACAGATCGGCACGGGCGAAATTCCCTTCATTGAACGTCATACCACTCAGGTCCGCGCGGCTGCCGGTGGAGGCATCGGCGAGCCACTCCTGATGCGCCCGCAGAACGCCAACGATCGGAACATTGGATGCCACTACCATAAGCCTCGTTACAACTCATCGGTACGGCAGCCGCTGGTTTGATCTATATCTTGCTCAGGAATCTCCGATGCACCGGTGAATCCAGGGAAAGTTCAGGGTGGAACGTCGTCACCATGTGAAGCCCCTGCTCCACCCAAACCGGATTCCTTTGATAGGTAGCCAGTACGCGTGCCTCCGGACCAGCGCGGCGAATGATGGGAGCTCGGATGAAGACGGCTTCCGTGGATCCATCAGCGGTTTCGATGTGCGCAATACGGCTGTCGATCTGACGTCCGTACGCATTTCGCTCCACGTCGATGTCCAGCAAGTTCAAGCTCGGTTGCTCGGGTCCCGTAACCGCGTGGGCCAATAAAATCGCCCCCGCGCAGGTGCCGAACACAGGCTTGTGCGAAGCGAACTCCCGCAAGGGCTCTGTCAGCTTCTGAATGTCGAGCAGTTTGAGCATCGTAGTGCTCTCACCCCCCGGAATGATCAGCCCATCGCACACAGCCAACTGATCCGCCGTCCGAACCTCAACCGCCCGAGCGCCTTCCCGTTCGACAGCCTTGCGATGCGCCTCAAAATCCCCCTGCAGCGCAAGAATGCCAATGTTTTTAGTCCGAGTCATTCAAAATCCCAGCGCCGCAAGGGGCCCAGACCGCCCGGCAGGGGCTACCAGCCGCGGGTTTGGAGGAGTTCTTCGGGAGCGAGTTTGCTGATGTCCAAACCGCGCATAGGTTCTCCCAATGCACGGCTGGCGTCGAGGAGCTTCGCCGGATCCCTGAAATTCGCCGCCGCTTCCACGATCGCGCGCGCACGCTTATCCGGATCTTCTGATTTGAAGATACCGCTGCCCACGAATACCGCTTCGGCGCCCAGTTGCATCACCAGCGCCGCGTCCGCAGGCGTCGCAATGCCCCCGGCCGAGAAATTCGGCACCGGCAACTTCCCGTTGGCCGCGACCCACTCCACCAGTTCCAGCGGAGCACCCAGGTTCTTCGCCTCATGCACCAGTTCCTCTTTGCCGAGGATGGTGAGGTGCTTCATTTCCTTAATGATCGTGCGGATATGGCGCACCGCTTCGACGATATTGCCGGAGCCGGCCTCACCCTTAGTCCGGATCATCGCCGCGCCCTCGGCGATCCGCCGCAAAGCCTCGCCCAGATTGCGCGCCCCGCACACGAACGGGACCTTGAAGGTCTTCTTATCGATGTGGTGCTCGTCGTCGGCCGGCGTCAGCACTTCGCTTTCATCGACATAATCGACGCCCAGCGCTTGCAGCACGCTGGCCTCCACGAAATGCCCGATACGCGCCTTGGCCATCACCGGGATGGAGACCACGTCCATGATTTCCTCGATCACGCGGATGGACGCCATGCGTGCCACGCCGCCCTCCTTGCGGATATCGGACGGTACGCGTTCCAGCGCCATCACGGCAATTGCGCCGGCATCTTCGGCAATCTTGGCTTGGGCCGCCGTGGTGACGTCCATGATGACGCCCCCCTTCAACATCTCGGCCAAACCGGCTTTTAAGCGGAACTCTTCGGACAGAAACATACTCTACTACTAGAATGTCACAACTTCGCGGCCAGTGCCGCCAATTGGTTCGCGCACAGCCCCCAACCCTGCTCAAAACCCATTTTCTCGTGGGCTTCACGATCCGCCACAGTCCAGTGGCGAACCCGAGCGGTGTATTTCGTCTTTCCACCCTGATCCTCAAAAGTCAGGATCACCGTCATGAAAGGCTTCGGC
The DNA here is from genome assembly GCA_039931205.1 of Acidobacteriota bacterium. Classification (GTDB taxonomy): domain Bacteria; phylum Acidobacteriota; class Terriglobia; order Bryobacterales; family Bryobacteraceae; genus Palsa-187. The sequence goes on along the minus strand of JBDTSJ010000010.1, from coordinate 3,033 downwards.
GAAGGTTCCCACGCCTGCGTGTAAGCATCCGTGAACACCAGGCGCTCATTCTTGACCACTTCCAGGTAAACGCCGCGGTTCGGCATGTCATTGCCTTGCGGATCGCGCATAACAATCAGGTTCGCCCCGCCCGGCCGCAGGTCCACTTCGGCAACCGGCGTCGTATAGGGTTGCGGAGCGAACCACTTCTTCAGCAATTCCGGCTCCGTCCATGCCCGGAACACCTTCTCCGGCGGAGCATCGATAACCCTCGTCAACACTAGTTCGCGATCGGTATTCATGAGTTGTAAGCCTCCCGTAGCCGCTGGACGTCCATCTTGCCCATCTGGAGCATCGCCTGCACGACCCGGCCGGCCTTGACCGGGTCTTTATCCCCCATCAACTCGCCGAGCGCGGCAGGAATGATCTGCCAGGACAACCCAAACTTGTCCTTGAGCCATCCGCACCGGGATTCCGACCCGCCCGCCGATAGTTTTTCCCACAACTCGTCCACCTCTTCCTGCGTCTCGCAGTCCACGTAGAGCGAGATTGCCTCAGTAAACTTATACTTCGGCCCGCCGTTGAGCGCCATGAATTTCTGGCCTTCCAGTTGGAACGTTGCTCCCAGAATGGTCCCATTCGGCCCCGGCATGGTGCTCAGCAGCTTCGAGTTCTTGAAGATTGAAATGTAACGCTGCACCGCCTCCTCGGCGTTGTTATCGAACCATAAGAATGGGGTAATTTTCTGCTTCATCGATTTTTCTCCATCTTGCATTCTACAATCTGGCTTGCATGGATTGATCGAACGGCAAGGGTGGAAATCGACACCGCCGCGAAAACAATTCTCGGAGCCGGACAGCCTCACTCCCCCGGCAAAGCCTGCTTCAAGTCTTGAATCACGGCCTGCGGTTCGGTTTGACATGCCAGATCCTGCAACTCAGGGTCATCACCCTCCGCAAGCCCGTTCGCCTTACAGAGAGCCTGCAACATCCCCATCATTTTTGTAATCTCGGTCTCCGTCAGCAGATTGATCTGAAGATCCAGATGCGCCCGATGGTCCGCCTGCCGGTTGGCGCGATTCTGACTGATCAGGATGAACAGAGACAGGAAGATGGCTTCGAGCGAAACCACCAGCGTAAGAAGCGGAAATGGAAAAGGATCAAACCGCTCGCCGGCGCTCAGAATCCCAACGTTGAGGCCGATCCAAACGGCAAACCATACGACATGCGTGATGACGAACCACAGTCGCCCGGCATGCTGATTGACCAGGTCCCCGAGCCGCTCAGACCGGCTTCGGTCTTCCAGCGCCTTCCGTTCGATCTCCGCCATCACCCCAATGTTGTGACGGATGACGCGGGAATCACCGGTCCTCGTACTTCCTGTCTCGGTTTTCTCGCGGTTCATAAGTCTCCCTTGAGTGGAGAATCTGGAGTTTCTGTTGTTTCCAACCCCATCGGAGCGCAACGCGCGCGATTCGTGATATTCTTCGCGAAACGGCTTCAAATCCCACGGAGGAACATCCATGAACAAGTTTTTCGCTTTCACGATCTGCGGCGCGCTGGCGCTTTGCGTGGCCATTTCGGTCGGCCCCACTGCGTTCGCCGATGACAAAGTCGCTCCGGTGCGCCTCGACCCCGACAAGATGGCGGGCCTCGGCCTGACAGCCGTTCCGCCGGATGCCTACAAGGACATACTTGTCGGCGGCGAACTGAATATGCGAGTGGCGACCCTGTTCTCAGGCAAGGAACTGCGCGCCTCGATCTTCGAATCGACCCCTGCCAAAACCAATCACCGCACGCGCCCCACCGACGCCGATGAATTCGTCCACGTGCTGAGCGGCAAACTAATCCTCACCGAGCCCAACGGCACCGCCCACGAGTATCGCCCCGGCGACTCCCTCGTTCTTCCCGCTGGCTACACCGGCACTTGGGAAATGCAAGGCAATTACCGCGAGCTCGCCGTGCTGATGCAAAAAGGCAAGTAGCCCGAAATCCCGCCAACATCATACCTTCGATCACCGATGTGACGGCCATACACACGGGTTCGATCGATCGATGAAGACGATTGAACAGCTTGAACAAATACTACCGTCAAGCGGTCCGGTTCTGCTCGATAAGTTCCTGTATCTTTTTGAGAGTTGGTTCTGACCAATTCAAAACGTCAGATTGGTTTGTGACGTGTAACGTCCGGACGAGTAAGGAATCAACGCCCGCGCGATCTCCGAAAGCCCGACAAATTCTGACGAAATGGTGGAGGGGGTGGTCGATCAGCTCGTAGAGTAGACTCTGCAGAATTGGCTTTGGACCCGTTCCAGTCGTCTCCGCGGCGGCTGTTTTTACCAGCTTGGTCCAGGAGTCTTTCCGATTCCCGTGCAGGTTCAGGGTTCCACCCATGAGCATGATCCCGCGGTCACCCATGGCTTGAACGTCTTCACCCGGAACGTTATTGGTCAGGGTAATGGCCGCATTGCGCGTGTGGGGTTTGGCTTCCGTGCCAATCTCCAACTCCCCATGCAACATGATCCACTCGGTGGTCAGTTCAAGATCTTTATTATCTGCGAAGCTCAGTTTGCCGTTGATCGTCAAACCGTGCAGCTCCGGCGGACTGACATCGAGGACCACGTTCATGTCCTTCTCAATGGTGACAACGGCGTCTTTGCCTGGGACCTTCTTGTCAGCCCAGGTGGCTGCATCAGACCAGCGTCCGCCTTTGACCGCCGTCGAAGAACTCCCTTGCTGAGCCTTGACGACGGAATATCCGCCGAGGACTAAGAAGGCTGGAACCAGCAACGAAAGGAACAAGAGATAATGTTTTCGCATCGTTAAACTCCGTGATAGAGAAAGACCATTGGGCCAGTTTACGGTATCAGGTTCCAGAGAGGCTGGCAAGGGACGGGAGCGCCAAAGTCTCGACGGCGTCCCAGCGTTTCTCGCGCAGCTGAGCTTCCCGATGGTTCACCCGCATACGTTAACGGGAACATTGCTAACAGGTGGTGTAGAACTGACATGCCTCGCTTTTATCAACCATTCATAACTGAGGATTCCAGCACCGCCG
>JBDTSJ010000009.1:0-31350 GCA_039931205.1 Acidobacteriota bacterium | reverse complement strand
TCGGGCGGCTGGATCGGGATGTCTTGTCGCAACCGGGGGTGAAGTGGGTGGTGCTGCTGGAAGGGATCAACGACATCAACATTCGCGGTCGAGCGGAGGGTCCAAACGCGCTCACGTCGGAAGAACTGATTTGGGGCTACCTGCAGATCATAGCGCGGAGTCACGCCCATGGGATCAAGGTCATGGGTGCTACGATCATGCCGGAGGAGGGAGTACCCACGGCGTCCGAACGCGGCGAAAAAATTCGTTTGGCAGTGAACGCGTGGATCCGCGAGAAGGGCCACTTCGATGCGGTGGTGGACTTCGACGCCGTGGTGCGCGACGCTCAACATCCAGCTAAAATCAGAGCGGAGTTTGACCCGGGCGATCACATCCACCCGAACGACTCGGGCAATCAGGCCATGGCTGATGCCTTCGATCTAGGAGCATTTAAAAGGTGAAAATCGCGGCATTCGTGCTGATGGCGGCGGTGCTTTTTGCACAAGGCCCTCAGCCCGTGCGTTCGCCCGAGGTTCATCCCGACGGCACAGTCACGTTTCGTCTGAGGGCTCCGCAGGCAACACAGGTGGAGCTTACCGGTGAGGTTGTGCGGGGCAAGGGTCCGCAGGCGATGACCAGGGGCGGCGACGGAGTGTGGAGTCTCACCGTTGGACCGCTGACGCCGGAAATCTGGATCTACAACTTTCGAGTTCAGGGCGTTGAGTTGCCCGATCCTTCTAACATCAGCCTGATGCCGCGCGCCGCCGGAACCGCAGCAGTTTCGAGTCTTGTGGAAATTCCCGGCGACGGCCCCGCGTTCTACGATACGTGGCCGGTTCCCCATGGTGACGTTCGCATGGTGTTGTACCCATCCAAGACCATGGGTGTGGATCGCTACCTGTGGGTTTACACGCCTCCCGGCTACGACAAGTCGAAGGACAAATATCCGGTCTACTATCTGCTACACGGCAACGGCGAAACCCAGAATGGCTGGGTGATGAATGGCCGCGCCAACATTATTCTCGACAACCTGATCGCCGATGGCAAAGCGCAACCGATGATTGTCGTGATGCCGCACGGACATCCTATTCAAAGTGCTTCGGTCGGCGCTTACAAGGAAGTTTCACCGGTTGCCGAGCAAGGACTGCGCAACTACAAACTGTTCACCAAGGAACTGCTGGAAGAGATCCTGCCAATGATCGAGAAGACCTATCGCGTGTATGCCGACGCGGATCACCGCGCGCTGGGTGGTCTCTCAATGGGAGCGATGCAGAGCGTGGCGATCGGCCTTGCGCACCCGGAATTATTCCGCTATGTTCTTGCGTATAGTGGAGGCTTCGGTTCGCTGGGTGTGGAATCGGCCAGTCAAAATGTGGAGACGCAGGCGCCTTGGCAGGCTGTTCTTGCGAATCCCGCCGACGTAAAAAAGCTGCGACTGTTGTTCTTAGGATGCGGTCAGGACGAAGCCGGTTTATTGGCGCCGGGGAAAAGACTCGCGGGACTGTTGAAGGAAAAGGGTGTGCGCGTGGAATGGGCGGACCATCCGGGCGGACATGTGTTTAGCGTGTGGCGCAATCATTTGAACGACAGCGCACCGCTGTTATTTCGAAAATAGGGGTGAATCGATGAAATGGATCTTATTTGCGCTCGCCGCCGTTACGGGCTTTGCCCAATCTGCGAACAAATGTTCGGATTTGACTAGGTTTAAGTTGCCCGGAGCGAAGATTCAGATCAGCAGCGCGGATCTGGTGCCAGCGGGTCCGGCCCGGGGAGGGCGAGGTCCTGCCGGTCCGACATTGCCCGCGCATTGCCGGGTGAATGGCATCCTAGATCAGCGAACCGGGGCTGACGGCAAGACCTATGGAATCCGGTTTGCAATTGCGTTGCCGGAGCAGTGGAGCGGTCAGTACCTGCAGCAGGGCGGCGGCGGTCTGAATGGTACGGTTGGCGAGCCGATTGGCGGACAGGCAGCGGGAGAAAAGTCCGCACTGCAGCGCGGAATGGCAGTGGCGACCAGTGATACGGGACACCAGAGCACTGGCGGTGGCTTTGACGGAAGCTTCATGCAGGACCAGCAAGCGGCGCTCGATTTTGAATTTGTCGCCATCGGGCGGCTGGCGGTGCTGGCAAAGGTAGTGATTGAGAACTACTATGGACGGGCCCCCGAGCACTCCTACTACGTGGGCTGCTCCACGGGAGGCCGCGAGGCGATGGTCATGTCGCAGCGCTACCCGGAATACTTCGACGGCATTGTGGCCGGAGCCCCTGCGATGCGTACGGGACATTCAAATCTGGCGACCCGCGCGGTAACCGTGGCGCTGAATGCGGCCGCTCCGAAAGGGGCAGATGGAAACCTCGGCCCGGCTCTTTCGGACAGCGATAAGAAGGGTGTGATCGCGAAACTTCTGGATGTGTGCGATGCGCGCGACGGGGTGAAGGACGGCATGGTATTCGACGCCAACAGTTGCCCGTTCACGCCCAAGGATATGCAGTGCGTCGGCGCCAAGACTGACGGATGCCTCTCGGCCCAACAGGTGGCGGCTATTGAGAAGGGCTTCGCGCGTCCGAAGGACTCACGCGGCCGACAGGTTTACCCTGGCTTCTTTTTTGACACGGGGATCACGGCGCAGGCAGGTATCCCGGGCCTGCTGAATCCTGGACCCAGTCCCCTTGGCCGTCCTGTCACAACGACTACGCAGGACGTGGATGCCGAGGCCGCCACCGTCGACAACAATCCGGTATCGCGAATCGGCGACAGCTACAGTTGGGTCAACCTCAATAGCTTCTCTTCGCACGGAGGAAAGCTGCTGTTCTTTCACGGTCTCAGCGACCCGTGGTTTTCGGCCAAGGACACGATCGACTACTATCAGCGCATGACTTCGGCCAACGGCGGCGCGGCGAAGGTGAACGATTGGAGCCGCCTGTTTCTTTCGCCCGGGATGGGGCACTGCAGCGGCGGTGCTGCGACCCTCGATACCTTCGACATGTTGAGCGCCGCGGTGAACTGGGTGGAGAAGAGTCAGGCCCCGCAGTTAGTCATGGCTACCGGACGGGCCTTCCCGAATCGCAGCCGTCCGCTGTGCGCGTACCCGGCACACGCACAATATAACGGTTCGGGAGACCCTGAAGACGGGAAGAACTTTTCTTGCCGTCAGTAAGAATTGGGAGGATTGGATCGATGAAAATACTGCTGATCTGGATCGTACTGACATCTGCCATCGCGAGTGCACAAGGGCTGCGTGTGGGTGCCGCAAAGGTAGACGTAACCCCCGACACGCTGCCGCAGAACTACCTTGGAGTTCTCGATCGCATCCATTCCCGGGCCATTGTGATTGACAATGGAACAACGTCCGCCGCTTTGATTACGGTGGATGCCGGTTCCATGCCGGATAACATCTGGCAAGGGGTCACCAAGCAAGTGGAATCCGAATTGGGCATTCCTACACGCAACGTTTTCATCACGGCGACGCACACGCACAGCGTGCCCGGTCAGCAGGCGGCGGCCTACATCGCAAAGATTGTGGAATCCGTACGTTTGGCGAAGCAGCGGCTGACCGCGGCTCGCGTTGGTTACGGTACTGGCGTGTCTTATATCAACGTGAACCGCAACATCATCGATCCCAAGACCCACCGTTGGTGGGAAGGTCCTAATTACGAGGGTCCGTCGGATAAAACAGTGGCGGTGATCAAGTTTGAGAATATGAGCGGCGAGCCCATCGCGGTCTATTACAACTACGCAATGCACGCGGTCGCTGTGGGGCAACTCGACATGGTGAGCGGGGATGCTCCGGGCACCACATCGAAGTACATTGAGGACTCCTTCGATGACAAGGTTGTTGCCTTGTGGTCGAGCGGCGCGGCTGGCGACCAGAATCCGATCTACTTCCAGCAGACCTACGACCTACGCGAGATTCGCATCAAGGACTACGCGAAACGCGGCGAGGACATCAGCAACGCGATGCCTCCGGGCGGAGTGGGGTTGAACCGCAAAGACCCCCAAACAGACAGGCTGATGAATCAACAAAAGCAGATGATCCTTTCCATGGGCCAGTTCCTTGGCGAAGAAGTCATGCATGTCATGCGGGGCATGGATCGCATGGAGACAGGGCTCAAGATTGACGGACGCTCGAAGACTGTGAGCTGCCCCGGCCGCGAACGTCTGAATCAAGGCCGCGCGGGGTACGCAGGCGAGTATAAAGAAGCCGGTCCCGTGGAGATCCGCTTGGGCGTGCTGCAATTAGGAGACATCATGATCGGCGCGGTGAATGCCGAGGTGTTTAATCCGATTGTGCAGCGTCTAAAAAAAGAATCGCCGTACGCGCGAACGATGATGGCGACGCTCACCAACGGCGCGGCGCGCTCCGGTTATATTCCGCATGATGCGGGTTTCGGAATGTACACCTTTGAAGTTCTGTCTTCGCGGTTGCAGCCGGGATGTGCGGAATCCGCGATCGTCAACGGCATCCTTGATCTGATGGCCCAGTAAAGTTCTTGTGGAGCAACACTACTTCGGTAAGGGGAGTGTTGTCAGGTCAATTTTCCAGTACGCGGCGATCGCGTTCAGTTCGGTTTGCGTAAGATACGTGACCGCGCCGTGCTTGGGACGCACAAAGTTGGTGCCTTTCATCACACCTTCATTGAAGTGGCCTAGGTCGCGATAGGTGATGAAGTCGGTGGTCTCGCTGAAGCCCATGTTGTTGGGGCGCGCGCCGTAAACGTCGTACATCAGGACGTAGGAATTGCTCCCCAGGCGCTGGAACACATTTGGCGCCTCGGTCGAAACCGTTTCCGGGTCGATGCGTTGCGGATCAAACTCGTAGCCGCCGTTAATCCGGCTGGAGACGCCATGCTTCACCGTAGCCTTGGTCACGTAATGAAGATGGAACTTGCCGCCGGCCTGCACGATGTCGCCGTCGATTCCTGCCGCCTCCGTAAGCAGTTCCGGCTTAGTGACAAGCTTGGTGAACGCATCATCGGTGTAGGCGTAGTACATGTTAGTTTTGTTGTTGCCGATGCGAATGGTAAAGTACACCATCATCTTCTTGACCGCTTCATCGTAGATAGTCTGGGGAGCCCAGGTGGCGCCGATATCCCCGACCTCGGGAAACGCTTTATCAACCCGGAAATCCGAATGTGTCCAATGAATGAGATCCCAGGACTTCATCAGCACGATGGCCCGGTTGTTGCCCCAGCCATAGGACTCTTCGGGACGCTCCCACTGGGTTGTGCGCAAACCGGCGCGCTGGCCGTAGATGTGCAGATCGGTCATCGCCAGATAGAAAGCGCCGTCGGGTCCGCGGGCGATGTGCGGATCGCGCACTCCTTTCTGTTCGGCCAGAAGGGTGCCGTCTAGAACGGGTTCGCCTCCGTTAACGTCGGCGAAAGTATAGCCGTCACGGCTCACCGCAAAGTAGCCGGAGTGGGTCTCGTCCTTGAAATAAACCATCACGTAGGCGCCAAAATCTTTTCCCGCCAGGGGCGCGGCGTCTTTCGGTTTTTGAATGGCGGGAGAAACAACGATCGATTGGGCAAGTGCGGAACTCGCCAGCAGAAGGAGGCTCAGAAACGTTCGCTGCTTCATTGTTTTCTCTTCAGCTGGTTGAAGGACCGTTCCTCCATCATCAGGCTCGCGGCCACTGCCGGGTCGTATTGCGCGGGCACGACTATCTTGGTCAGCATCATTCGTCCCCATATAATAGCGCTTGGCGACGGCAGATTTGTATCGGCCGGATCCTAGGCATCAACCAGTTTGTACTTCTGGTGCAGGTCTAACTGCGCCGCATGCGAGGCAAGAAAGACATCCAGTTCCAGAGCTTTTTGTTCCTGAAATGTTTTGCGATGGCTTCTTCCATGCCTGGAAATCCCGGCATGCTGGTGACGGTCCACGCCTGCATTGTTCGAACCCATGTTGAAGATGCCGACCCGATGGGGCTTACCCCCTTTCTGGATCGTCGTGGTCAAACTCATCGCCCCCTTGGCGTGTCCGGGATGCAGGTGCATCGTCAGTTCGGTGCCGCCGAGGGCGATCTTCTCTACGTCAGCAAGAAAACGATCCACCTTCGCCGGGTCAAAGCCGAGCGTTTCGATGCCTTGAGCCGCTATTAATCAGGATGTGGCCTTGCGGCGTGGTGATCAGGTAGGCGGATAGGTCCAGGTTCCTACTCAAATAAATATTGCCGAGGATGTGAAAGGGAGGGAAGGTTTCACCCAGTCCGCCTCGCAGAGGACGCGGCTTGGTGCGCAGCCAGCGACAGCGTCACCACGGGCAGTAGCAACCCTCTGAGAAGGCGAGCCTGTCATAGGTTCTGCTTCGCGGTTTGATCTTACTCAAGCGCACGTTTGCCTGCGGCGAGTACTTTGAGGATGGCTTCGGCGTCATATACGCAGCCTCCCCACGATCCACCGCTGACATCCTGTAACGCTGCCCACAGGCGGGTCTCGGGGGGTAAGGCCGGGTCTGGAGCAAGGTCTTCCCGCAGAGGACGTTCTGCCAGAATGCGTGCGCCCTCCTCAGCATGAAAGGTTCGGCCGTTCTCACCCACAAGATTCACGGAACCGTTTAGCTGATTGCGGTCAATGAGGATTTCGATGAGGTCCCCATCGCGAAGCTTGCCAATTGGCCCACCTGCAAGGGCTTCGGGTGTGGCGTGCCCAATACAGGCACCCGTGGACAGTCCACTGAAGCGGGCGTCGGTGAAGATGGCGACGTGCTTGCCGAACGGAAGATACCGCAAGGCCGAGGTCAGTTGCGCAGTCTCCTCCATGCCGGAGCCCATGGGGCCGCGGCAGGCAAGCACCAGTACATCGCCGGCCTGAATGCGCTTGTCCTTGATCGCGGCGATGGCTGCGGGTTCGCTATGGAAGACCTTTGCGGGTCCAACCTTTCGATACACGCCGTCGCTGTCTACAACCGAAGGATCGATCGAGGTGCTCTTGACCACGGCGCCTCCTGGCGCAAGATTCCCGGTGGGGAAGCAGACAGTGGAAGTGAGGCCGCGTTGGCTGGCGGAACTGGGCGAGAGAATCACGTCGTCCGGATCGACACCGTCGCGATCGCGCAGCAACACACGGAGACGGGCACGGCGCTCCGAATCCTGCCATGCATCGAGCTGTGCGTCCATTGTTACTCCGCTCGCGGTCCTTGCCTCGGTCTCGATCAGTCCGGCGCGCCGCAGATGCAACAGCACTTCCGGCACTCCACCGGCGAGGAACACCTGAATGGTGGGGTGATTGCGCGGTCCGTTGGGCAGCGCGTCGACCAAGCGCGGGACCTGCCGATTGATGCGTTCCCAGTCTCTCGCAGTTGGCCGGGGCAAGCCAGCAGCATGCGCGATCGCAGGCACGTGCAGGATCAGATTCGTCGAGCCCCCGAACGCTGCGTGCGCCACCATGGCGTTGTGTATCGAGGCCGAGGACAGTAGGTCGCGCATACGAATCCCCTGATGCTGCATGGCCATCAATGCGCGCGCCGAGCGGCGTGCCATTTCTAACCAGATCGGGTGGCCGGAGGGTGCCAATGCCGCGTGGCCCAGCGTGAGTCCCAATGCCTCGCCGACCACTTGCGAACTCGCGGCCGTTCCCATGAACTGGCAACCCCCGCCGGCCGATCCGCACGCTCGGCAGCCCAGGTCGGCCGCCTGCTCTAGCGTCACTTCTCCATGCATGTAGCGCACGCCCAGGGTTTGAACTTTTCCAGCGTCCTCGCCGTCTTCCGGCGGCAGAGTGACGCCGCCCGGGACCAGAATGCAAGAAAGGTCTTGCGAGCCGGCCAGCGCCATCATCATCGCGGGCAAGCCTTTGTCGCAGGTCGCCACGCCGAGCACGCCGCTGCGCGTGGGCAATGAGCGGATCAAGCGGCGGAAAATAGTGGCGGCGTCATTGCGATAGGGCAGGCTGTCGAACATCGCCGTGGTGCCTTGCGATCTCCCGTCGCATGGATCGGTGCAGGCCCCCGCGAACGGAATTGCGCCGTACGCATGAAACTCGCGCGAGGCTTCTTCGACGAGGAGCCCCACTTCCCAGTGTCCCGTGTGGTAACCGAGTGCGATGGGTGTGCCGTCGGCTGCGCGTACGCCTCCGTGCGTGGACAGCACCAGATACTCCTTGGCTCCCAGCGCTTCGGCCCTCCAGCCCATGCCGGTATTTTGCGTCCACCCGAACAGGTGGCCGGAGGGCCACTCGCGCAGTAGTTGTGGAGTCAGCGGCAGGGCGCCAGTGGGACCCGGGGCGCGCGCGGGTACGTCGTACAACGTGGAATCTGCGGAATCAAAAGGATTGGTCATGAAGCTTGGTTAGAAAGGATCCGCGAGGAAGTCTCGCTCACGATACACAAAATAGTCGAAGTCGGCGGGGTGGCCCGCGCCGGTCAGATCCTGGCAACAGACGCCGACGAAGGCACCGGTGAAATTCGGGCTTCCAGGGGCGGCGGCTTCATCGGAAAGGATGCTGGCGTCGAGATGCCCCGGCAGCCGGGTCCATTTGCCATCGCCGATCGCATAGGCAAAATACAGTCGCTCGAAATCGACCTCCACGCGAAGGCGTACCGCATGGCCGGTCGCAATTGGGATGGGCGCGCCGAATACGTCCGATTGCAACTGGTCGGGAAGACATGACATGACGCGAAGGTGCTTGCCCAGGTCCGCATCGTGCGAGACGTACAAGTAATGAAATTTGCTGCTGTTGTAGTAGCAAATGAGGCCGGCCGCTTGTTGGAAACGGTTCGGCTCGAACTCCACGAGCGTCTCCGCGCTGAAGCAGTGCGCCTGCTGACGCCGCGCGACCAGTGACTGGCGAAAGATGCTGCCCAGGGTTTCTCGTCCGTACAGCCGCAGGAAGCCGGGGCGTTCGGTCAGGCTAAACAGTTCTTCGGGCCACGGGGAACGCAGCCACTGAAAATCTAGAGGCAACCGCGGGCTGTCGAAATCTTCACGCTCAGACGAAGGGGGGGAAGCATGCGCCGGTAACGCGGGGGCCGCCACTTCCAGTGCGGGCACGCCGGTGCCATCAGAGGTGCGAAGCCATCCATCGTCGGACCAGCGCATGTGCTGAATTGCGGTCTCGCGTCCGAGTGTGCAGCGCCCGCGATTGGGGAGAGGCCGTCCGCACAAATGCACCATGTAGGTTTCACCATCCTGCGTTTCCACCAAGTCCGCATGTCCCGCGCGTTGCAGCGGTGCGTCGGGCCGGTGTCGCGAGGTGAGGGCGTAGGTGTCCGGGTGCAGTTCGTAGGGTCCGAGGAGCGACCGCGAGCGCGCCATGGTGACGGCGTGGCCCCAGCCGGTGCCGCCCTCAGCCGTCAATAGATGGTAATAACCGCCGCTCTGGTAGACATGCGGCCCCTCCGTAAACCCAATCGCCGTGCCTTCGAAAATCAGTGAGGCGTCGCCCACCAGTTTGCGCTGCCTGTGCGAGTACTCCTGCACTTCAATACCGGCAAAACGATTTTTCCCGGGGCGCGAATCCCACCGCATGTTGAGCAGATACTTGCGTCCATCTTTGTCGTGAAACAGCGAGGGATCGAAGCCGCTGCTGTTGAGAAAGATCGGGTCGGACCACTCACCGTCAATGCTCGGGCAGGTCACCAGGTAGTTGTGCGTATCGCGCGGGGAGGACCCAACGGAGCCGGCCTGCGTAGTGCGGCCGTAGCGTTTTACGTCAGTGTAAAGCAGCCAGAACAACCCGTCCGCATAGGTGAGGCAGGGTGCCCAGACGCCGCAGGAATCGGGATCGCCAAGCATGTTCAGTTGGCTGGCGCGGTTGAGCGGACGCGAGAGCAGACGCCAGTGAACCAGGTCGCGCGAATGATGGATCTGGACGCCGGGGTACCACTCGAATGTAGACGTGGCGATGTAGTAATCGTCCGCGACGCGAACAATCGACGGGTCCGGGTTGAAGCCGGGCAAGATCGGATTACGAATGCGGGCTGTCACGTTATGCCTCTTGGGGATCGCGCACCACCGTCCAAAGAATGACGGCGCCGATCAGATCCAGGAACCCGAGGCAGATGAAAAATGGTGTGTAGCCGATGCTGGCCACCAAGCCACCCATCAGCAGGGAGAAGCCCAGTAGTCCAGCGTTTCCCAGTGTTCCCGCCATGCCGGCGGCCGTGGCAACTTCGTTCTTACGGAATAAATCTGACGACATAGTGATAACGGTCACGGAAAGTGTTTGGTGCGCGAAGCCACCCAAGCTGAGCAGCGCGATGGCTGCGTACGGGCTTTCCACCATTCCGACGAAGCTCATACTCACCATCATGAATGCACCCAGTGTGAACGCCGAACGGCGCGCGTTTACAATGCTGAGGCTGAAGTGCTTTTGTAGTTTGGCCGCGATCAGCCCGCCGAAAATGCACCCGAAGTCCGCGGCGAGAAACGGCAGCCACGCAAACAAAGCGATCTGTTTCAGGTCCATGTGCCGTTCGCTGGTCAGGTAGAGCGGGAGCCATAGGCTGAGTGTGCCCCAAGTTGGGTCGGCTAAGAAGCGCGGTAGGGCGATGCCCCAGAAATTGCGCGTACCAAGAATCTTGGCAAGCGACGGCTTGGCCCCGTCATCCTGAAGGTGCTGTTCCTGGCCGGACGAAATGTAGTTCCGCTCCTCGGCCGAAAGCTTCGGATGACGGTCGGGGGAACGGTACAGCCATAGCCACAGCCCGGCCCAAACCAGGCCCAGCGCTCCGGTGATGAGAAAGGAGCTCTGCCAGTTATACGTCAATATCGTCCACGCGACCAGCGGCGGAGCCAGCATGGAGCCGAATGAAGCTCCGATGTTGTAGATGCCACCGGCAAAGCCGCGTTCCTTCGCCGGGAACCATTCGGAAGTTGCTTTCATGCCGGCGGGGTTGGCGGATCCTTCGGCAAATCCCAACAAGCCTCTGAGCCACATGAGCGCCTGCCAACTGTTGGCCAGCGAGTGCGCCATGTTCACCAGCGACCAGGCAATGGCGAAGAGCGCGAAGCCAAAACGAAGGCCCAACACATCCATCACGTAACCGCAGATGGGCTGGGTCATGATGGCGCCCTGAAAGGCGCCCACGATCCAGGAATACTCGCGCTCGCCGATGTGCAATTCCTGCAGCATGGTGGGCGCCGCGACGGAGAGAGTGCTGCGGGTCAGGTAGTTGATGACCGAACCCAACATAATCAGGCTGATCATCCACCAGCGGAGTCCTTTGATGGTACGTCTGGTCGACATGGATACGAAATGGATACGAAATGGATACGAATGGAAGCGCCATCATAGCACGATGGCATAGTGCACGGTCCCATCAAATCCACGGCCGGTCTTGAATCTTGACCCAGTTCGATGAACTGCGGAGGCTGCCAAAATGAGAGCGCTTGCATTCCCTCTCCAGATGAGATATAAAGTTCCGAGGCGTCAATTTGGCGGTGCGCAAGGGGAGGTGGCCCATGCAGCATGCGCGTCTGACGACTGGAAGGGGCAAATTATGCTTACGAAATTCGCGATGTTTGTTGCGTTGGCCGGTGTCGCTCTTGGGCAAGCGGATCGAGGAACTCTTACGGGAACCGTCGTGGATCCGCAGGGCGCGGTGATTGCCGGGGCCAAGCTCGAGTTGCTGAACCAGCAAAATGGCGCAGTGTATGAGTCGGTCAGCACCACCACGGGCAACTATTCGCTTGTGCAGGTACCGGCCGGACCCTACACGCTGACGGTGGAATTCGCCGGTTTCAAGAAATATGTGCAGTCCGGCATAACGGTCCAAGTGGCGCAAGCGACGCGTCTGGACGTGACGCTGGCGGTAGGCGCGACCAGTGAATCGGTCACCGTCACCGCGGAATCCACGCTGCTAAAGACTGAAAGCGCCGAGCAGAGCTACAATATCGCGACGGAGCGCATGAACGCGCTGCCGCTAAACTTCAGCGCGCGCGGTCCGGGCGGCGTACGCAATCCGCTCACCTTCGTGCAGTTGTTGCCTGGCGCCAGTATCAGCGGCCGCAATAACATCCGCGTGAATGGCATGCCGAACACGACCTTCACAGTTCGGTTGGAGGGTCAAGACGCCAGTCGCTCGCTGGATCGAGACGGGTCCGATTTGGGCGCTCCTTCGGTGGAAGCGGTGCAAGAGATTTCGGTGCAAACCAGCAACTTTGCCGCTGAATACGGCCAAGTAGCGGGTGGTTTGTTCAACTTCACGACAAAATCCGGCAACAATCGAGTGCACGGTTCGGCCTACGGCTATTTCGTTAACGAAGGATTGGCCGCCGGCCGCCCCTTCACGGATGACCTCCAGGGGAATCATATCCGGGCCAAGGACCGGCGCCAGGATTCCGGCGGCAGCCTGGGCGGTCCCGTCTACATCCCGGGCCTCTACGATGGGCGGAACCGGACATTCTTCTTTTTCAACATCGAAAAGTATGTGAACCGCGGCAATATCAGCGGCAGCTTCACAACAATGCCTACTCCGGAACTGCGCGGTGGAGACTTCAGCTCTATCCTGACGGGCCGCGTGCTTGCCACCGACCCGGCCGGCCGCAGCATCCTTGAAAATACCATCTACGACCCCTCGAATACCTACATTCAGAATGGTGCGCGGTTGCGCAATCCGTTCGTGGGCAATCGGATTCCCGTAGCCAGCTTCGATCGCGTGACGGCTAAGATCAATGGCTATCTCCCGTTGCCCACGCGTTCGGGTCTGGTTAATAACTTCGCCCAGAGCGGCACCACGGTTCGCAAGAACGAAATCACCAGCGAGAAAATCGACCACACGCTCAGCGAGAAATCAAAGCTGAATTTCTACTTCCAGTACCTTCGCACCAAGTTTGGTAATAACGGTGTGGACGGCCTGGGACCGCCCTTGACGTCCAAGCGTCTGGGCTCCGCGAGAATTCCGACCATCCGACTCAATTGGGACTACACGCTGACCCCCACGATGATCCTGCACCTAGGCGCCGGCAATATCCGGGAGCACGTTCCGGATACGGCTGTCCCGGGCGTCGTTGACTTCGACCAGGTTGCGGTGCTCGGCTTGACCGGCGCCGTCAGCCTCGGCTTTCCACGCATTACCGGGCTTTCGCAGGGAAGCTTCGGCGGTGTGGGTATCGGTATTGGTCAGACCAACGCCGATGATTACTTCACCGTGAAACCCACGGGCGTGGCCAGTGTTACCTGGGTCCGCAATAACCACACCTTCAAGCTGGGCGCCGAGTGGCGCATCGATGCCTTCATCCACAAGAACGGATTCCAGTCCTACGGGTCCTACAGCTTTGTAGGCACATCGAACAATCAGGTGACCACGCTGCCCTCCACCCAGGGTCAGAGCCTGGGCGGCGGCACCATCGGCCACGGCTACGCCAGCTTCCTGCTGGGCGGAGCCAACTCCGCCACCATCGCGAACTACCAGGATCCGCACTACCGCAAGTCCGCATGGGGTTTGTACCTGCAGGATTCCTGGAAAGTCACCCGTAAGCTGACGCTGGATTACGGTCTGCGCTGGGATTACCAGACGACCATTCGGGAAGTGTGGGACCGCACCAGTGGCTTTGATCCGAGCATTCCGAACCCCTCGGCTGGCGGACGCCTGGGCGCGTCAGTGTACGAAGGGTTTGGTCCGCGCCGCTGTAATTGCGTGCTGGCCCCGGCCTACCCCTACTCCCTTGGCCCGCGTGCCGGCGCCGCCTACCAGCTCAATTCGAAGACGGTAATCCGCGGCGGGGTGGGTGTAAGCTATGGCCAGACCACGAATTTCAACTATTTCGGCACCACGATTGGCACAGGCTTCAACTCACTGAACATCACATCCACCTCGTTTGGCGACCCGGCTATGAATATGCGCGATGGTTTGGTCTATAACCGGGCGCTGCTCTATTCGGCCAGCCTCGATCCCGGCATCCGGCCGTCGCCCGGTCAGATCGACAGCCCATCCGGTTGGTTCGACCCCAACGGTGGCCGTCCCGCGCGCATTCTGCAATGGAGCTTCGGCCTGCAGCGCGAAGTTACCCGTAACCTGGTGGTGGAGGCCAACTACGTCGGTAACCGCGGCGTATGGTTCCAGGCCAACGGCTTGATCGATCTGAACGCGCTGACACCGCAAGCAGTTGGACGGTACGGCCTGAACATCGCCAATGCCGCCGACCGCAGTTTGCTCATCGCGCGCCTGGATTCCTCACTCGCCGCGCAACGGGGTTTTAATGGGCAGGTCTATCCGGGCTATTCGGCCGCTAACACCGTTGCACAAAGCTTGCGTCCCTTCCCGCAGTTCGGGGGGATTGGATCGCGGTTTTCCCCGCTGGGCAACACCTGGTATGATTCGCTACAAGCCAAGGCCACCCAGCGTTTTTCACACGGCCTCGATTTCACTGTGGCTTTCACGTGGCAGAAGGAACTGACGCGCGGTTCCGATGATCAAGGTGGAGGCGGAGCCGCCACCAACGACGTCTTCAATCGCGTGAACCAGAAGTACATCTCGCCCAACTCGCAGCCGCTGGTCACCGTGCTCGCGCTCAATTACCAGACACCGGCCGCAACGGGGAATAAATGGGTGCGCGTTCTCACCAGCGACTGGACGGTCAGCGCGATCCTTCGCTACGCCTCCGGCACGCCCATCGGGCTGCCCGGTTCGCAGAACGCTCTCAACTCGCTGTTGTTCCGCGGCACGCGTATGAACCGCGTGGACGGCCAGCCCCTGTTCCTGAAGGATCTGAACTGCCATTGTTTCGATCCCTACAAGGACCTCGTCCTGAACCCCGCCGCATGGAAGGATGCCGCTGCGGGCGAATGGGGCACATCCGCTGCGTTCTATAACGATTATCGACAGCAGCGCCGCCCTGACGAGCAGTTGAGCTTGGGCCGCACCTTCCGCATGCGGGAGCGCATCACCCTGCAATTCCGCGGCGAGTTTTTCAACGCCTTCAACCGCACCGCGTTCGCCAATCCCGCCTCTGGCAATCCGACAGCCTCGGTCACCTCGACGGCCGGCCTGGGCCTATCCGGCGGGTTTGGTTTTATCAACGGTTTGAGCTCTGGCACGCCGCGCAATGGTCAAGTGGTGATCCGGCTCGGGTTCTAAGCTGTCCCCGACCGCGCCAACTGGGCGATCTTAGCTTTCGGTTGGCGCGCGCCCCGTGGACTCGCGGACGACAAGTTCCGGGGTAATGATGATCTCCTGCGGAACTTTTGTGGACGGCTTCGGCTCGGTTAAGCCGGCAAAGATCTGACGGCCAATCTGGTCCCTGGGGATGTGCAGAGTCGTCAGTGCCGGATAGACGATCTCAGATAAGGTGATGTTGTCGAACCCGGTTACGGAAACCTGCCCCGGAACATCCACACCCATGTCCCGCAGCTGACGCAGCACGCCCGCGGCCATGAAGTCATTCACGCACAGGATCGCCGTGGGCCGGAAGTTGGACGAATAGAGCTGTTGTACTGCTCGCCGTCCCCCCGCGTAGTCATCGGAATCCGCAACCGTAGTAAATTGGACGTCCGGGCCGTAGCGCTGCATCACGTCGATGAAGGTGGACTTGCGGTCGCTGAGCGGGCCAAGCGTGGTGTGGTGGCCAACGAACGCGATCCGTTTGTGCCCCATGCTTCGCAGATATTCAGCCACGCGCTCGACTCCCTTCCGGTAATTGCACTTAATGCTGAGGATGCCCCGGCGAGGCGAGCCCACATCGTACACAACGGCACGAACCTTTCGCTGTTCCAGTTCGTCGAGGACCGCCGGGTCGATCTCCGACACGACCAGAGCAAGGCCTGCGACACGGCGGCCTAGCATGAGCTTGACGCTCGAATTCTGCCACTGAAGATCGTAGTCCGTATTGGCCACTAATACTTCATAACCGTGCGCGTGTGCCTCTTGCTCCAGTACGCGGAAGATATCCAGAAAGAAAGGATTCTCCAGATTCGAGACAATTAGTCCTAGCGTCCTGCTAACTCCGCCAGCAAGTGCACGGGCGTGCACATTGGGGTAATACTTCAGTTCTTCAATCGCCTTGAGCACGCGCGCACGGGTGCTACTCTTGACGACGCCAAGGTTGTTTAGAACTCTGGAAACCGTGGCTGGCGATACTCGGGCGCGTTGCGCCACATCTTCGAGACTCATGGATTTTGTTTTGGTGAACTCATTATAGATTTACTTACATTATGGAGAATCGATACACGGTCGTTGAGCGAAATGTGCTGCCGGGCCGCAAAATTGTCGAAGGGAAGGCGGGTTTGTTCGGAGAGTCTGGGAAAAACTGGGTTTCCAGGCAAAACGCCGAACGGCGGGCGTAGGTCCGACCCTTCCCCTGAAGGGTTCCGTCCAGGAAGTTTCCGGAATAGAACTGCAGGCCCGGCATAGTCGTAAGAACCTCCATGACGCGGCCCGATTTTGGATCGGTCACGATGGCCGCGGATTCCAGGCCTGATCCGGAACGGTTCAACGCCCAGTTGTGGTCATATCCCCGCCCAAAAAGGAGTTGCTGGTCTCGTTGGTCGATGCGTTCCCCGATGGGCGTCGCCGTCCGAAAGTCGAAAGGAGTTCCGGCGACGTTCCTGAACTCGCCTGTGGGGATCAATTCCTTATCGACCGGGGTGAAGCGCTCAGCATGGATGCTGAGCTGATGTCCCAGGATGTCGCCTTCGCCGGCCAGGTTGAAATAGCTGTGATGGGTGAGGTTGATCACCGTGTCCTTGTCGGTTGTCGCCGAATAGTCGATGTTGAGTTCATTGCTATCGGTGAGCGTGTAGGTCACGCTGACAAGCAGGTTTCCAGGAAAGCCTTCTTCCCCGTCTTTGCTGAGGTAGCTGAGTTCCAAACGCTGGGGAGATAGTGCCTTCGCGTGCCACAGCCGCTTATCAAAGCCTCGCGGACCCCCATGGAGTTGATTGCCGCCGTCATTCTTTGGGAGCGTGTATGCGGTGCCGTTCAGGGAGAACCGCCCGCCACCAATGCGGTTGCCGTAGCGCCCGATAATGGCTCCAAAGTAAGGGGCCGCGGTGAGGTAGCCCTCCAGGTTGTCAAATCCGGCGACAACATCGCCGAGAACTCCCGAGCGGTCGGGAACTTTCAGGGAAACAACAATCCCGCCATAGGTGATGATCCTGGCTTCCGCACCCTTGGCATTTGCCAGAGTGTACAACTCCACGCTGGTGCCGTCGGGAGTCTTGCCCCAAGGCGTCTTCTGTGTTTGTCTCGCCGGAGTAGTGGCCTCCGGCCGCGGGGAACAGCCGATGAGGACAACTGCGAGTATCGCGATTGAGAGTCGCGGAGCTTTCATCGTGAACTTTTATCTCCGCGCCGTCCGGGGCGGAAACAGCAGACGTACGCCAGGCCGATTGCCATAAGGAAACCTCCCCACCAGATCCCAATCCCGCGGTCTGCCGCCGAAGCGGACGAGGATTGCACTGCCAGGAAACCGGCTCCGGCGCCAAGGATCAGTATGCCGTAGATCAAAAGCAGCCAGCCAATGAAGTACCAGACCGAGAGAGATTTCCTTTCTGCCGTCATGCCGATTACCAGAAGACCACGTTCAACAAGACGAATGCGATGAATACGACGATTCCCCAAAATACCGGACGTTGGAGCAAAGGGACCTGAGCGTCCACAGGTATCGTTGTACAGCCGTACACGAGACCCTCCAGTTGCTTCTCGGGTACCGGAGTAGTTACCAGGCTCATAGCGATTGTCACGCCCACGCATACCAGCCAGGACCACAATCCCCTGTACATATTTTCCGCCATGCCGGCGGCGTTCGGCGAGAGCGCGATGATCGATAACGCACTCGGGTCCAATTTCCCCCACACCCACATCCCGATCGACGCCGACGTCCCGAGAAGCAATCCCCAGAATCCACCGGCGGGGGTCGCCCTCTTCCACAGCATACCCAGCAGTACCGTGCCGAAGAGCGGGGCGATGAAGAAACTGAACAATGCCTGGACGTAATCCATGATGCTCAGGAATTGCATGACCACATAGGCTGTTCCGATGCTGGCCAATACTCCTAGGATGGTGCACCATCGGCCCACTCTGACGTAGTGAGCATCGCTGGCATTCGGACGGAACAGGGCGCGGTGGATATCGTAGGTCCAGACCGTGGAGAAGGCAGTCACATTGCCTGCCATGCCGGCCATGAAGCCAGCGATGAGGGCGGTGATCCCCAGTCCAAGCAGACCCGGACCGAGGTAGCGCGCCAGCATCAGCGGCAGAACTTCGTTGTAGCTGTGTCCGCCCGACGCCACTGCGGCCGCTTCGCCCACGAGTTTCTCTGGCAGCAATGCCAGGCCCAACAGTCCCGGTAGGATCACGATCACAGGAACCAGCATTTTGAACCCCGCCCCGATAATGGGTGCGAGTTGGGCCGAACGCAGGTCCTTGGCGGTGAGCACCCGCTGCACTACCAGGAAGTCGGTTGTCCAATAGCCGAATGAGATAACCCATCCCAAGCCGAACACGATCCCGGTCCAATGGATTCCCATGGGGTTGTCCTGGAATGAGCCGAGTGTACTCCACAGGTGCGTGTAGTCGGTGCTGCCTACGTTGGTAGCGATCCGCTCTTTGAGACCGCTCCACCCCCCGGTTTCCCGCAAGCCCAGGATGGGAATCAGCAACACCCCCAGCCAGATCAGCATGAACTGGAGGACTTCGTTGAAGATTGCGGATCTCAGTCCTCCCAGCGCCACATACACGCCGACCGTCAGCGAAGAAACCCAGATGCTCAAATGGATATCCCAGCCCAGAAGGATCTTCATAACCAGCGCCATCGAATACAGATTTACACCACTCATAAGTACGGTCATGAAGGCGAACGTGATCGCCGAAAGCGTGCGCGTGGATTCTCCAAACCGTAATTTCAAGTAGCCGGGCACGGAGTGAGTCTTACTGATGTAGTAGAACGGCATCATCACCAGGCCCAGAAACAGCATCGCCGGGATGGCTCCGATCCAATACCAGTGCGTCGCGAGGATGCCGTATTGATAGGAGGCCGCGGCCCATCCCATTAGTTCCAGAGCGCTGAGGTTAGCCGCCAGGAATCCCAGGCCTGCAACCCACGCGGTCATCTCGCGACCGGCGAGGAAAAAATCTTCGCCCGTCCGCGTCTGGCCCTTCATGTAGAAGCCGATGCCCAGGACCGCGATGAAGTAGATGACGATGATCGCTGCATCGACCCAAGTCAGATGGATGAGACGGCTCGGGTCCGCTTGCATCCGCTACCAGTTCATGAACGAGCCATCGGGACGTTGGTTCATCAACATGCCGGCGCGATAGGTGTCGTAGTCAGCGATCTTTGTCAGCTTGCTTACATCAACTTCGACTCCCAGACCAGGCCGGTCATTGGGCCACAGTTTCCCGTCTTTGAAGTCATACCCGCGCGGCAGATAGGGCCAGGTGCGCGTACCGTTACCCAACATTTCCATCAGCGCCACGATCGAAGTGGCAGCAAGGCAGTGCACCAACGCGGCCTCGGCGATGGGTCCAGTAAAATGCGGAATCATGCCTATGTAATGCGTTTCCGCCAATGCAATGATCTTCATGAATTCACTGATTCCGCCGACGTTGGGCAGCGTCACCCGGGTGTAGTCTATCAGCTGCTTCTCAATCAGAGTGTTGATGTCCCACTTGTAGCCGAATTGCTCGCCCACGGCGATGGGCACACGAGTTCGTTGGCGTACGGTTTCGTAGGACAGGACGTTCTCGCTGCGGATGAGGTCTTCGCAGAAATAGGGATGCATCGGTTCTAGCAATGTTGCCAGGTTGATCGCATCGGGGAGATCCAGTTCGGTATGGAAGTCAATGGCCCATCCTCCATCACCCGCTCCCTTGTGCAGAAGCGTGCAATCGTCGAACATTTTCCGGACCAGCTTGAAGCGATCCACTTGGCGCTCGCGCGGATTGTCGGTGGCGTAGCGATAGGTGCGGAAGCCCGCATTCATACACGCTCTAGCGGCGTCTTCCAGCGTCCCTCCGCGCGGCGCTGGAAATACCGTTGAGTACAATTCCACGTGATCGCGAGACTTGCCGCCCAGCAATTGCCAGATCGGCACGTCCAGAGCTTTCCCCTTGAGGTCCCACAGGGCCAGATCAAGCGCGCCGAGCGAGTGCGTCTTCTCGCGGCCGGCGGGATAGAAATAGCCCCGCATCATCCTCTGCCACATGTTGTCGATCCGGAACGGATCCAGGCCAATCAACATGCTGGCGCATTCGTCCATCGTCCTGGGCTCGCCGCCCTCGCCGATTCCGACCAAGCCCCGTTCGGTCTCGATCATCACGACATTATTGGACTGATTGACCATCGGCTGGCCCCGCCCACCATTGGCATCACCGGAATTGCTGAAATAGTGGACGACTTTGATCTTATCTTCCGGCAAGCGGAATGCCTCGGCGGACGGGGCACTCCACAAACTGGCGCCCAGCGCGCCCAAGCCCGAGAGAAATGTACGCCGATCCAAAGTGCGCCGTGCTGTTTTGTTCTGTTCTAGGGAGGGGTTAGTCATTTAGGATGGTCCTCGGTGTATTCTACAGGCAGCCGGAGGCCAGAACAAGGTGCTGGCCTCATAATGCAAGCGCTTGCACCAGAGCATGGACTCCATATAAGATACCAAGCACGCCCATTCGCCCCCCAAAGGTTCCGCGACGGCGTGCGATGTGATTGCCGAGAATGTGAAGTGCAGCGCGCAACGAGTTCGGACGTTTCTGATTTTGCTAGCCAGCCTATCCTGGGCTCACGCATAATGGTCCGGCTACGGGAGCCTCCACATAGATCTCGAAACTACCGTTTGTAAGCCCCATATTCGGCGACAGTATGGTGTTGCAAGGTGGCCAGGATTGGGAGGCCTGAAACGGCCACTGCCATTTGGGTGTGAAAGCGCTTGCAATTTGTTCCGAGCGCTGGTAAAATTCCAGGCAACCCTCAAAGAATGTGTCGTGCCTAGCAGCCGACACCAAGTCAAGTTCCGCATCAAAACGCCAGGAAAAGGTGATTGCCATGCTGCAGCACAAAAGATTGAGAAGCTATAGCCATATAGGATGGGCCGGATATCTATTATTTGGAATCGCTGGCATGTTTGGCCAGACATTGGGCTCGATTGCCGGTGAGGCCAGAGATGGGAGTGGAGCGGCCATTACCGAAGCCAGGATCACGGTCACCAACACAGCGACGAACGCTGAGCGAACTACCTCAACCAATTTAACCGGTGACTATGCCTTTCCGTCGCTTCCGCCGGGGATTTACTCCGTCAAAGCGGAAAAGGAGGGATTCAAGACGCTTATCCGCACGCAGGTCGAGATTCAGGTTCAGCAAAATGCGCGAATCGATCTGGAGTTGCAAGTAGGCGCCGTTTCCGACTCCATCGAAGTCATCGCCGACACGCTGACAGTGACGGAAAACGCCACGGTCGGCACCGTGATCGAGAACAAGCGCATTATCGAATTGCCGTTGAACGGCCGTAACTATCTGCAGTTGGTGTCACTGGCTCCGAACGTGGCGACCGGATTCTCTACGCAAGGCCAGGCGAGCGCCCGGCAGGGCGGCATTCGCGCCGCGCAAACCATTTCCGTCGCGGGCCAGCGTGCCAACTTTAACCATTACACCCTGGACGGCGTGGAAAACACGGACCCGAACTTCAATACCTTCGTGGTGATGCCGTCGGTAGACGCACTGCAGGAGTTCAAGGTGCAGACCGGCATCTATCCGGCCGAATTTGGACGCGAGACAACCCAAATCAACGTGCTGACAAAGTCCGGCGGGAATCAATTTCACGGAACCGCGTTCGAGTTTCTGCGCAACGAAAAGCTCGATGCGAACAGCTACGCTTTTACGGCGCTGCGCCCGGTAAAGAACCCCTTTAAGTGGAACCAGTACGGGTTCACGTTGGGCGGCCCGGTATTGATCCCGAAGGTGTATAACGGCAAGGACAAGCTCTTCTTCATGGCCAATTACGAGGCCTTCCGCAAGCGGGGCAGCGACACAGGCCTCTTCTCGCTGGCGCCAACGGCGTTCCAGGGCGGAGATTTCTCTGCCTCGGCCAACCAGATCTTCGACCCGTTGACCCGCGTCCGGCTGGCGGATGGCACACTCTCGGGTACGCAGTTCGTGGGCAACATTATTCCGGCCAGCCGCATCAGTCCTACTTCGCAAAAGCTCTTGGAATTTTATCGGAAGCCAACTTTGCCAGGCGTGACCAGCAACTATGTGCAGGCGTTGTCGCGTCCGCAAAACCGCGATCAGTTTATTCTGCGCTTGGACTATCTTGAGTCAGCCAAGTCCGCCTGGGCGGGCCGATACAGCTGGGGCGATGAAAACGAGTCCACGCCGGGGTTGAATCAGAACGGCCTTAAACTGGTCACCAATCTAGAGCAGTACATGGTGTCCAACACGCGAACCCTGTCACCCACGGTGGTCACCGAGACGCGCTTTGGCCATACCCGCTTCTACAACTCGGTGGGAACCCTGCTCGCCTTTCAGCGTAACGTCGTCGACGAACTCGGCATCCCCGGCCTCAAAGGCGGAGACCCGGTATCGTTCGGAATTCCCGCCGTTGGCATTTCCAACTACACCGGCATCGGGGACAGTACGGATGGGCCGTTTGAGAACAAGAACGGCAACTATCAGATCCTGAACAACACCTCGATCAGCAAGGGCAAGCATACGATTCGCTTTGGCGGAGAATTCCGCAAGGATCAATACAACCAGGTGGGCAACCAGTTTGGCCGCGGCAGTTTCGGTTTCACGGTTGGGCCCACCCAGAATCCGAAGGCGCTCACCGCTGGCGCGGGTCTTCCCCCGCAGGGCGATGCGTTTGCGTCCTTCTTGTTGGGCAATGTGACCCTGACCGAAGTTGCCGCTCAGAACGCCTCGGCGCAATTCCGCGCGACCGGTTTGTCCCTCTATGTGGACGACGTATGGAAGCTCACCTCCAAGTTGACCTTATCGTTGGGATTGCGGTACGAAAATACTCCGCCGTGGAAAGACATTTCCGGCAATCTCACTACCATCTTCTTTAACGCTTTCGACAATACTCCGAACGTAGCGGACCAGAGCCGCTATCCGGTTTTCCTTCGCCAGGGCACGGGAGATCCCTACGCGGGTCTGCGGGTACGCTGGCCGAACATTCCTTTGATCCGCGATGGACGCCTGGGCGACCGCTTGGTGAACCGCGACAATAACGATTTCGCGCCTCGCCTTGGCATCGCCTGGAGTCCGACCTCCAAACTGGTCATCCGTACCGGTGCCGGCATGTTCTATAACCAGGATCAAGGCAATCCGCGGTTCGACGTTGCCCGCAATGCGGCCGGCAGAACCCGCAATGACGATAACTCGGACTTCCCGGCTGAGACCTGGGCGAACGGCGCAGCAGCGCTGAGCGGTTCGGTTGCAAACATCCTGACGCCGCAAGCGTTCTCGAATAAGTTTGACCGGCGGACGCCTTACTCGATGCAATGGATGTTCAACATCCAGACGGAACTGGCCAAGGATCTTTCTTTGGAGATTGGCTATCTCGGGTCAGGCAGCCGCCATCTGGAATCCTACCGGGGCACGAGTGCCGCGGTTCCTGGGCCGGGTACGAATGCAAGCCGGTCACCCTATCCCAACTGGGGGCTGCTGGTGCTGGTTGAGAATGGTGGCCGCGCCAACTACAACTCGCTGGGAACCAAGCTGACCAAGCGCTACTCCAACGGTTTGACGGCGCTTGTGGCCTATACCTGGTCAAAGTCGATTGACACCTCCAGCGGCATTCGGACCTCGGACAGCGATACGTTGTTTTCGCAGGACGGCCGTTGCATGCTTTGCGACCGCGGTCTTTCCTCATTCGACAACCGCCATCGCCTGGTCATTTCCGGCCTGTGGGACGTGCCGTTCGGTAGCCACCGCAAGTTCGCTCTTCGCAATCGCTTTCTTGACGGTTTTGCCGGCGGCTGGCAGGTGGGTGGCATCACCACCTGGCGCTCCGGATTCCCCGTGAATCCGTTCGCCGGTGTCAACCGCGCCAACACCAACATCAACGCGGATCGCCCGGACGCCACCGGCGAGAGCATCCACCTCGATTCGCCGACTACATCGAAATGGTTCAACACCTCGGCTTTCACTCTTCAACCGATTTACCAGTTTGGAAATGCAGGCCGGAATACGATTCCCGGCCCGGCTGGTTTTTCGATCGATTCCAACGTGCAGAAGAACTTCCAACTTCCCAAGGAAGGGCACGAACTGCAGTTCCGCTGGGAGTCCTACAATTTGCTCAACCATCCTGTGTGGGGCTTGCCAAATGCAACTTTAAGCAACCTTAACTTCGGGCGCATTACCTCCACGGCAACCAGCATGAGACAAATGCAGCTGGCGCTGAAATACGTGTTTTAGACCGCGTCCTTAACAGCTACCGAAACAGCTACCGAGCCCCCGTCCCAATCCGGCGGGGGCTTTCTCTTTACGGACCCGCGGCCCACTTCTTTACATCAAAGCCTTCCGGCACCCGCAGGAAAACGCTTTGCGCGCCGCGCTCAAAAGTCTTGTGCCCCTTGCCCTGAACGTCTTCAACAAAGCTCATATCGCCGGTCCGCAAGTGCGCCTTGGTCCCGTCGCTTGCTTCCACATCGAGCTCGCCATACACCGTGACCGCGAACTGCCGAACGCGCGTGTTGTGCAACTGCTCGCTTCCCGGACCGGGCGTGTCGCCGGAAAAATTCATTACGATGCCCGGAATCACCACGCGGCCTTTGGTGGAGATATCGATCTCATCCAGGTGCGTATCGCCCTTGGCGTCGCTCCACATGCGGTACAGTCGCGGACCGGCCTGCGCGGCCCGTTTCTGCTGGCTCATCACGATGCCGGAGGCGAATAGCAACCCGGCCAGCCCATAGGCAAAGTTCCTGGTGAAGTTGGTCATGGTTTCCATGGGACACCAACGGACGCTGGCGCGCAAGGGGATGTGTCCAGTACGCGGAATGTAAGCGTTTGCATCCGGGCCAGTGTTCCACTAAAATTACCAAGAACCTAGATTCTCGTGGGAGGCCGTTATCGTGAAAGCTTGGATGTTGATGTTGGCGGGTCTTACCGTGTGGGCACAGAATGCACCCACCGCCGCCGTCACGGGCGGCCAGGTACGAGGCGCCTCTCTAAAGGCCGGGGCCGTCTTTAAGGGTATCCCGTTTGCCGCCCCTCCGGTCGGGGATCTGCGCTGGAGGGAGCCCATGCCCGTAAAGTCGTGGGCGGGTGTTCGCGACGCCACCGCCTTCTCGTCGCGCTGCATGCAGAGTGGCGAAAACGTGAGTGAGGATTGCCTCTACCTGAACGTATGGACCCCGGAGTGGCCGTCGAAGTCGCGCAAGCCGGTGATGTTGTGGATTCACGGGGGCGGCAATTTCGCCGGAGCCGCCTCGGAACCGAATTTTGATGGCGAGAGCCTGGCGCGCCGAGGGGTGGTGCTGGTGAGCGCCAACTATCGCATGGGAGCGTTCGGGTTTCTGGCGCATCCGGAGTTGACGGCCGAATCCGCGCATCATTCTTCCGGCAACTACGGACTGTTGGACCAAGTGGCTGCAATGAAGTGGGTGCGGGATAACATCGCCCGCTTCGGTGGGGATCCGGGGAATGTCACGATCTTTGGTGAATCCGCGGGCGGCCTCGATATTAATGTTTTGACCACATCCCCTCTGGCGAAAGGCTTGTATGCACGCCTGATTGGCGAGAGCGGACCGGTGGTGGCGCCGCCTACGTTGGCCGAGGGCGAAAAGAAAGGTCTCAGCGTTGGGGCGGGCCTCAAGGCCGCTTCCCTCAAAGAACTGCGCGCCGTTCCAGCCGAGCAACTTCAGAAGGCCACCGGGCAAGGTTTGCAGTTCCTGGGTCCTCTACTGGGCGTGGTTGTGGATGGTTGGGTGCTGCCCCGTCCGCCCTTCCAGGTGTACCGTGCGGGCCAGCAGCACAAGGTGGATCTGTTGCTGGGCAGCAACGCGCGTGAGCTGAGCCGGCCCTTCTTCCCCGTGGCCGGGCTTCAGCAGGGCATCCAAGCGGAGTTCGGAGCGTTGGCCCCCCGGGCCCTGGAGATCTACGGGGTGAAAAATGGATCGCAACCGGCCGCCGACCCCGTTTATGGAGACGCTATGGCGCAATGGGCCACCGATTCGCAGTTCCGGTGCGGCACGGTCACGCAGCTGGTCTGGCACACCAAGTCGGGGAATCGCGGCTATCAGTTTGAATTCTCGCGCGTACCCGCGGGACGGGAGGCGCAAGGGGCCGCGCATGGCAGCGAAGTCCCCTACGTGTTCGGTACTCTCGCGGCGGCCGGCCGTGCCGCGAATGCACCGAAGTACGATGCAACCGACGCGGCTGTGTCCAACTACATGCAACAGTATTGGACTAACTTTGCCAAGACGGGCGATCCAAACGGTGGCTCGTTACCGAAATGGCCGAAGTTCGATCCCTCGGCGCGCGCCTACATGGATCTGACGGCAGGCGGTCCCGTCGCGCGCGAGGGTTTGCGCCGCGCTGCGTGCGATCTGTTTGCCGAGAATGTGAGTGGACGTTAATGGATATGCAACGAATTCGCTTGATGCTGTTTTTAGGCGCTGGCCTATCCGCGTTTGCGCAGACCTCGCCGCTACCGTTTGTGAGCCCCATATTCGGCGACAGTATGGTCTTGCAGCGCGGCAAGCCGAACACCGTCTGGGGGTGGTCTCAACCCGGGGACAGCGTGCGTGTAGAGATCGGGGCGAACTCCGCCAGCGGCACCGCGGGTGCAAACGGGAAGTGGCAGGTGAGCGTCCAGCCGCCTGCGCCGGGTGGACCCTACACGGTAAAGATCACCGGGCGTCAGTCGGTCGAATTGCACGATGTGTTGGTCGGCGATGTGTGGATTGCCGCGGGCCAGTCGAACATGCAGTTCGGCTTGGGCCAGGCGCGCAACGCGGCGGAGGAAATTAAGAACGCGAAGTATCCTCAAATTCGCTATTTTGTGGTGGGCCAGCGTGGCGCTTACACGGCGGCCGATGTTCCGCGTGGCAGCTGGAAGGTTGTTTCGCCGGAAAGTGTCGGCGGGCGCGGCGGAGGGATCTCCGCGGTTGCGTATTTCTTCGCACGCCGGGTGCAGCGCGATACCAACATTCCTATTGGCTTAGTGCAGGAGGCGGTGGGCGGCGTTCCGGCTGAAACCTTTACCAGTCCGGATGCCCTGCGTCCGCTCAAGACGTTCGATGCGGGTCTCGACGAAGTCGAACGCCACATCAAGAACGAAGATCCCGAATATGGCAACTCCATCTCGCACTGGTATGACGACTACGACATCGGAATGAAGAATGGACAGAACTGGGCCGATCCGCAGCTGGATACGGCCTCGTGGAAAGCCGTTCAGGTTCCTGGACGATTCCAGGAACTGGGAATCGCGGATATCCCGAGCCTCAACTGGTTCCGCATCGAGATTACGCTGCCCGAGACTTTGCCCGCGGGCGCCGCGCGTTTGTATTTGGGCCAGGTCGAAAAGATGGACACGACGTTCGTCAACGGTCGCCAGGTGGGCGCCAGTTCGTGGGTGGAAAATCCCCGAGTGTATGGGATTCCGAATGGAGTGTTGAAGCCGGGCCGGAACGTCATCGCGCTGCGCCTTTTCAAAGTGAAGCCGGGCGGTGGATTTCTGGGTAAACCCGAAGAGTTGCACTTGACGCTGGGCGATGGCACGGTGATTCCGCTGGCAGGCCAGTGGAAGGGAAAGGTGAGTGTGGACATTCGTCCTCCGCATCCGCTGCCGAATGGGGTCGAGAATAATCCAACCTTGCCGGGGATCCTTTACAAAGGAATGCTGGCGCCGATTGCGCCCTTGGCGATCACCGGCGCGATCTGGTATCAGGGTGAGTCCAACGCCGAACGCGCCGATGGCTACAGCAAGCTGTTGCCCGCGATGATTGCCGATTGGCGCAGATTATTTGGCCAAGGAGACTTCCCCTTCTACATCGCCGGACTGCCATTCTACAAAATCCGCAGCGATGTACCAAAGGACGATTCGTGGGCTGAGTTGCGCGAAGTGCAGGCGATGACCGTGAAAACCGTACCCAAAACTTGTCTGGCGGTGACCATCGATACCGGCAACGCCGACGATGTGCATCCGATCGACAAGGTGGAAGTCGGCGACCGCTTAGGTCTGTGCGCTTTGAGTGGACACTACGGACAGAATATCCCTCACCAGGGGCCGACTTTGTCTTCAGTAGAACGCGTTCCGGGTGGGTTCCGCATTCATTTCGATCATGCGGATGGGGGCTTGGCGGTGAAGGGTAATCGGCTGGCCGAATTTTCCCTGGCTGGCGACGACCGCAAGTGGTACTGGGCGGACGCGCGCGTCGATGGGGACACGGTGATCGTGACCACCACGTCGGTGGCGGATCCGAAAGCGGTTCGTTATGCGTGGCAGGCGAATCCCGAGGCGACGCTTTTCAACGGCGCAGGGTTGCCGGCGGTACCGTTCCGGACCGATGATTGGCCGCGCATCACCGCGGTCCGTTAAGGGGGAAATTAGAATGAAGTCAAACAAAAGCATCATCCTGTGTGCAGCCGTATTCCTGACGACGGGCTTGAACGTGTTGGGCCAGACGCCGGCACGTTCCGTGGACAGTTACCTGAGTACCGCGAAAGCCGCTGCTGGCACCCAATGGGCGGGCACGTTCGCGCGTCTGTGCATTCCTCCGCCGCCCGCTCCTGCAAGGAGTGGAGCAGGACCGGCTGCGGCAGCCCCTCCGGGCGGAAGAGCAGCGCCCGCGCGCGACACTTGGTACGCGGAACCGATGAAGGTGGCCGACAATCTCTACTTCCTGGGGACGAAGGGATACACGTCCTGGGCGATCGTGGGAAGTGAGGGAATCATTCTCATCGAAGCGATCTTCGACTACGCGGTGAAAGACGAAGTTATCGATGGTATGAAGAAGCTGGGCCTCGATCCGAACAAGATTAAATACGTAGTTCTATCCCATGCCCATGGGGATCATGACGGCGGCGCGAAGTATCTGCAGGATACGATCAAAGGCGTCCGCTTGGTCTACGGTCTTGAAGACTGGGAATTGGTGGAGCAACAGGGGGCAAACCGCCAGGGTGGCCAACCGAAGCACGATATGGTGGGCGATGACGGGATGGTGATTACCGTGGGGGACGCGTCGGTGAAGGTCCTCACGATGCCGGGACACACGGCTGGCACGCTCTCCTATTTGTTTGAAGTGCGCGACAACGGGAAGCCAATGCGCATTGCGTATGTGGGTGGCACGGCCATTCCGTTTGACGGCACCGGCGAATACTACAATCGCTATATTGCCTCATCGCGGAAAGTGGCGAAAGCGGCGGCTGCGTATGGAGCGACGGCATTACTCTCGAACCACACCGAGTTTGACAACGCGTATTTCAAGGCGCACGTTGCGGCGGCGCGGAAAGGCGGAGAGGCGAATCCTTTCGATCTGGGCGCGACAGGCGTCGCCAACTATTTCAAGGTCGTAGAGGATTGCGCGACGGCCGCGCGAATTCGGGCGACCGGAAAATAAGTCCCGGCGCACGGCTCGGCACGCCGGGACCTTCCTGCTGCCATGTCACTGCTTCATGTGTAAGAAGTCTTTCTCGTTTTCCAGACAGTAGTAGTCCAGCAGTTCACTGTCAAGCACCAGCGGTTGATTGATTTTCACCGTCCAGGGAGCCGTGTAGGATGTGGGGTCATCGATGGTGATCTGCACTTCCAGACTTCCGTAATTAGGACGCCGGATGCGTTCCGTCATCTTAGCTGTACTGGACAGAGGATTCCCCGCTGCATCCAGCCATAGATCGTCCTTGAACCCGACTGTCTCGATCACCATCGTGTCGCCATCCCATTTGCCGGTGGAGTAGCCGTTCCACGTTGGATTCGGATCCGCCGGTAATGGGCGCCCGTCCAGGAAAATCTGCCGGTACTGCATGTTGCGTTCGGTGAGTATGATCAACCGGTCGGGCAGCATGAAGACACGCTTGTAGTAGTCGTCGGTCCATATGCGCGGCGCGTCGCGCGGCATGCAGTGGACGTTCGGATCGGCATTCTGCGTGCCGGTCCGCGTCTTTACTAGTTCCGCGACTCCGGGCTTATAGGGCAGCTTGTTGCCGATGGACGCGGCAATGTTCACGAATTCCCGCGAAACCTGGAAATCGTTGCAATGCGATCCGCAATTGGCGCGGGTTTCCCAGCCCCACATGCCGGAGAAGTCCGGTTTTCCGTCAGCCGTCTTCGGGGTGGGTGCCGTCAGGTTCACTTTACCGTCGGCTGTGTGGGGGACGTTCGCAGTGGGGTAATCCAGCCATTGGGCGGACGCGTAGGTTGCTGAAAAGAAGAGTGAAGCGATTCCAATAATAGTCCGGTTGCGCATGATAATTCCCTTTCTCGCCCCAAGTATACATGTATGCAACAAAACCCGTATATGGCTTTCGGCGGGAGCTTAAACACGAAACTGGATGAAACCCACGACGCAAAGTCGTGAGTTTTCATCCAGTCGATCGTTTCGGACGTTAGCGGCCCCGAAGGGAGGCTTAGCTTAGAAGGTGAAGCGCGCGACGAACGAGCCCGTGCGCTGTCCCGAGGTACCGCTGGTCGGCACAATCGTGCCGAAGCCGCCGCTATAGAGGCCGGCGTTCGCGCCGCTGGTGAACTTGGTCGGCGCGTTCTGGAAGCTCGCCAGACTGATCCCGGGATACTGAGTCCGGTTTAAGACATTTTGGAATTCCACGCGCAGGTTCAGGTTCATCTTTTCTTTCATCCGGAAGTTCCGGCTGAAGTTTGCGCTCTCGACCGGTGTCCGGATGCCCCGGAACCCGCGGATTGCAGTCTGCTGCGCTCCCCATTGCCCATCCGGGATGTTCTCCCATACCGCGGGATTCAGCACCACCGTCTTAGTGGGATCGAAGCAATGGCAGTTCACGTCGATCGGATCGGTATGGTGCGTGCCGTCATAGTCGGTCCAATCCACAGACCACGGGTTCATATCGGTGCCATCGGCATTCTTCTTCAGTTGCGCGCCGCCCGGACCCCGGCCCAGGAAGTTGCTGATCGGGGTCGTACTGGTGCTGCCGGGGCGACCGACAGGGGTCGTGCTCCGGTATTCCAAATACCAGCCGACGCCCCAACCCGACAGGGCATAGGAGGCGAACCGGTTGGAAATCACCGGCAACCCCGTGCCGGTCAGCTTTGGCACCTCGTACTGCGCGGAGAGCCGCAGCTGATGCGGAATGTCGTTGCCGCTTAGGTCCTTACCCATCTGCCGGTTAAAGACGTCGGGAGACCCGTTCAGGTCTAAGTTCTTCGCGTAATTGTAGTTAAAGTTGAAACTCAATCCGTGGCTGAAGCGCTTGTTCACGGTGATTTGCAGCGAATCGTACCAAGTTTTCCCAAGGGGAGCATTGGCGGGGTTCATCGCGCCGCTGTATTGCGGGAACGGCAGCAGCGACTGGCGCACGGTCT
>JBDTSJ010000008.1:0-28333 GCA_039931205.1 Acidobacteriota bacterium | reverse complement strand
TGAGACGCTCGGCGGTGAACGCGGCGCTGGACATTGTGCGGGCGCGGCGGGAGGCTCCGGGGGTGGACCTGGAGCGCATGGCTTCGCCGGGGCCGGATCCGGAATTAGGGGATTTGCAGAAGCATTTGCGGCTGGCCTTGGGGACTCTACCGGTGCGTTCGGCAGAGGTGTTTATCTTGCGCCATTTTGAAGGGCACAAGAACCCGGAGATTGCCAAGATACTGGGGATTTCGCAGTTGGTTGTGGCTGTGACCTTGCATCGGGCTCGGAAGGCGTTGCAGAAGGAACTCATTCGGCTGGGGGTGAAGCGATGAATAACGGCGAATTCGATCGGATTGTGGATTCGATTCGGGGGCAGCAGCCCTCGGCTGAAGAGACTCAGGCAGCGGGAGAGCGGGTGCGGGAGCGGCTGCAACATGCGGCGCCGGCCAACAGCCTGTGCGCCGGATTTCGTGCGGAATTCGGGGCGTATCGGGCCGGCCACTTAAGCGAGGCGCGAAAGATGCTGCTGGACGATCACCTGCATTCCTGTGTGGCATGCCGGCGCGAATATTCGGGGGTGGGCGCTGAAGTGGTGATGATGCCCACGCGGAGTGCGTTCAGCCGTCGCTGGGTGGCGGTGGCGGTAGCGGCGGGATTGGTGGCGGGGCTAGGGCTGGCGTTGCCGAACGTGGTGGACCGGGCCGTGGGACGTATATTGGCTCCAGAGGGAGCCCGGGGGACGGTAGCTTCCATTGACGGAATGTTGGTGGCGGTTTCCGCGCAGGGTGCAACTCCATTGGCCGTGGGCGCGGAGATTGCGGAAGGGCAAGAGATTCGGACGGGCAAAGGCTCGCGAGCGATGGTGCGGTTGCGCGACGGGTCCATGGTGGAGATGGCGGAGCGCAGTGCTCTGACGCTGGAAGAACGGTGGCGCAGCAAGACGGTCCATCTGGTGCGCGGCAATGTTGTGGTGGAGGCCGCCAAGCAACACAATGGACGCCTGGAAGTGGCCACGAGCGACGCGCTGGTTTCGGTGAAGGGTACGATTTTCGGGGTCAGCGTGGGACTGAAGGGATCGCGGGTTTCGGTAGTGGAAGGCGCGGTCCAGGTGGACCAGACAGGTGGGCAGTCTGACCTGCTGCATCGCGGCGATCAGAAGACGACGCATCCCAGTCTGGCTCGCATGGCTGTTACCGACGATCTGGCGTGGAGCCAGAACGCAGCGAAGTATATTACGATGCTGGCGGATTTGCAGGCGGTGGGCGAACAGATTTCACGGCTTCCACTGCCGGGGCTGCGCTACAGTTCGCGTTTGATCGATCGCGTGCCGATGTCGAGTGTCGTGGTAGCGTCCATGCCGAACTTGAGCCAGGTGCTGGGCCAGGCCACGCAGATTTTCGATAACAGGGCTTTGCAGAGTGCGGATATGGCGGCATGGTGGAACACCTCGGGCGGAGCGGGACTGAGGGGCGCGGTGGATCGGGTGCGGACCATTACCGACTATCTGGGCGATGAAATTCTGGTTACGATTCCGGTACACGGGGCGCCCGTGGTTCTGGCTGAGGTCAAGCGGCAAGGGCTGGCGGAAGAGCTGGCGCGGACGGGTTACGACGGTCCTCTTTCGTTTGAAGGTAGCGTGGTGGCCATCGGCGCCGCGACTGTACCTCCGGTGGGCGGATTTGCGGCGTCACCATTCGGAGCGAAGATCCTGGAGAGCTATCGGGCCGGCGTAGGATTACTTTTTTCGGCAAACGCGGAACAAATTGTCGGCGGCGACGTAGGTAGTTCTGTGGCCGGGTTCGACAATGTGCGTTATTTCGTGGCGGAGCAGAAGGGCAGCTTGAGCGCGCCTGTGAACACGGCGTCGCTGACGTTCAACGGAGCTCGGCACGGAGTGGCCAGCTGGTTGGCGGCACCGGGTCCGATGGGTTCGCTGGAATTTGTCTCGCCGCAAGCGACCTTTGCGGCCTCCTTTGTAATGCGCGATCCACGGCAGTTCTTAGAAGAGTTGATGGGCGCAAACGGGGATGCCAGCAGTGTTGCGGAAGAGTTCCGAACGAATGCGGGTGTGAGTTTGCTGGACGATCTGGCGGGCCCCCTGGGCGGGGAAGCGACGATTGCGGTGGACGGCGCGGTGTTGCCGACCCCGGCGTGGAAAATCGCCGTGGAAGTGGACAACGCCGACCGCTTGCAGTGGGCGATTGAGCAGGTGATTGCGGCGATGCAACGGTCCCATCCGGAGCATACGGTGACGTTGACGAATGAGCTGGTGGACGGGCGGAAGTTCTATACACTGACAGGGACGCCGATGGCGGTGCATTACACCTTTGTGGATGGCTACTGGTTAATGGGAGCGAACCGTGCGGTGCTGACTACGGCAATCTCGAACCGGGCAGCGGCGCTGACGCTACCGCGGTCGGCGGAATTCCGGGCGCAGATGCCGCAGGATGGCAGCACGTATTTTTCGGGCCTGGTGTATTACAACCTGGGTTCGACCGTGGGTCCGATAGCGGATGAACTGAAGGCCAGCGGGCTTTTGACTCCACAGTTGCAATCGCAAGTGGATACGCTGACGGCGAATCGCACTCCCAGTTTGATTTACATGTACGGAGAGACAGATCGCATTCAGGTAGGCAGCCGGAGTAACCTATTGCAGATGGGGTTGCAGGCGATCGGAAGCGTGGCTTCGGGGAATCCGATGGGCGCCTTTCCGTTACACGGACTGCTGCCACAATAAGACGCATGGGAGAAGGCTTGGACGAAACTGCGGTCATACAACTGGACGGTTTGACCGTAAAGCTCGGCAAGCGCGAAATCCTTCACGATCTGCGCGGGACGCTGCGCGGGCGCACGATTGGACTGCTGGGTCCCAATGGCGCGGGCAAATCCACCATGATTCAGACGCTGCTGGGGTTTTGCCCACCCAGCGCGGGCACGGCCACGATCTTCGGACACGACATTCGCAAGCAGGCTCGCGAACTGCGTTCGATGGTGGGCTACATGCCGGAGAACGACGCGTTTATCGCGGACATGACGGCGGTGGGGTTCGTGCGGCTGATGGGCGAACTGAGCGGGTTGCCTCCGGGGGCGGCGTTGGAACGGGCACACGAGGTGCTGTTTTACGTGGGACTGGGCGAGGCTCGCTATCGGACGTTGGGCACTTATTCGCTGGGCATGAAGCAGCTGGCGAAGCTGGCGCAGGCGATGGTACACGGGCCGCGGCTGGTAATTTTAGATGAACCTACCAACGGGCTGGATCCACCTGCGCGGCAACGCATGATCCGGCTGATCCGGGAGATGCGGGATACCGGCAAGGTGAATCTTGTGGTGTGCTCCCATCTGCTGCGCGATGTGGAAGAAACTTGTGAGGAAGTATTAATCCTCAAGGCGGGACGCATCGTGCACTATTCCAATCTGGAGGAAGAGCGCAAGGCCAACAAGCGTTTCGTGGAGCTGGAGACAGTGGGCGATGACAC
The DNA here is from genome assembly GCA_039931205.1 of Acidobacteriota bacterium. Lineage (GTDB taxonomy): Bacteria > Acidobacteriota > Terriglobia > Bryobacterales > Bryobacteraceae > Palsa-187. The sequence goes on along the minus strand of JBDTSJ010000008.1, from coordinate 24,875 downwards.
GGGATTCGCGGAGGCTTTGACGAACAAAGGCTGCGAGTGCGTGCGGGCAGGCGCGGGGCGGCTGAAGATGGTGGTGCCTCTGGAGTTCGAGATGCGCGAGATCTACGTGCTGGCGGCGGAGCGCGACCTGCAATTGCGGCGCCTGAATTACCGGCGAGACACACTGGAAGACATTTTTCTCAAAGCCATGGAACAGCCACAAGCCGCGGGGGCTAAATAGATGGCGGTCTATAAACGCACCTACGTAGGCTACGAAGGGGCGTTGACGCCGTCGTGGTCGCGGTTTCTTGTCCTGCCGAGGTATTCGTACGCGCGGCTGGCGCAGTCGCGCATTGTGACTACCTTTCGAAATGTCGCATTGATCTATCCGCTGGCCCTGATTGTTTTCGTTTACCTGTGCAACAATCTCTCCGTATTGACGGACCTGGGGATTCCGGCAGGACAGTTTCTAAAAGTGGACAGCAGCACGTTCCTCTATTACTGCTGGATTCAAGGCGGGTTCGCGTATATTCTGACGGCATTCGTGGGTCCCTCGCTGGTGTCGCCGGACTTGGTGAACAATGCCCTGCCGCTGTATTTATGCCGGCCGTTTTCGCGGGCGGAGTATGTGTTGGGGAAGATGAGTGTGCTGATCGGATTGCTTTCGGCGATCACATGGATCCCGGGGTTGATTGTATTTGCCGTGCAGGCGAGCTTGGCGGGGTGGGACTGGACCATGTCGAACTGGTGGATCGCGGGCGCGTTGTTCGTGGGTCTGATGATCTGGGTGATCGTATTATCCTTAATCGCGCTGGCGATTTCGGCGTGGGTGAAATGGAAGATTGCGGCGGGCGCTCTGCTATTGGGTATTTTCATAGCCGGGGCTGGGTTTGGGACGGCGATTAACCAGATTGTCCGCACCGACTACGGAACGCTGATCAACTTGCCGTCGGTGATGTACACGATCTGGTCTCATCTGTTCGGGCAGATCCCGGACAACGGGATTTCCGTGGAAGCGGCGTGGGGCTGCATTTTCGTTGTATCCGCCGCGTGCTTGTGGCTGTTGACTCGTAAGGTGCGGGCGTTTGAGGTCGTGAAATAGATGCCTGACGAGGTTCTGTTCGAAAACGTCTCGCGCTTCTACGGGGACGTGCTGGGGGTGAATCGGGTGACGCTGTCGATTCCTCCGGGGATCACCAGTCTGGTGGGACCCAACGGGTCCGGCAAGACGACCCTGATGAATCTGATGACAGGCCTGGTGCGGCCGACGCGCGGCGAGATCCTGGTGTTGGGGATCAGTCCGCAAGATCCGGAGCGGCTATTCAAACTTGTCGGGTACTCGACGCAGTTCGATTCCTATCCTCGAGGGTTGACGGGATTTCAGTTCATTCATTCTTATCTGCGGTTGTTTGGGATGTCGGATAGCGATGCATCCTCGGCGACAGCGCGGGTGATTGAGCGGGTGAATCTGGGCGATGCCGCGCATCGCAAGGTAGCGGGTTACAGCAAGGGGATGCGGCAGAGGATCAAGCTGGCGCAGGCCATCGCGCACAATCCCCGGGTGCTGGTTTTGGATGAACCGTTGAACGGGTTGGATCCGTTGGTACGGGCTGAGACGATCGCGCTGTTCCGGGAGTACGCCGCAGAGGGCAGGCATGTGATCGTGTCCAGTCATATTCTGCATGAGGTGGACACGATTTCGGATCAAGTGATTCTGCTGGCGAACGGGTATGTAGTGGCGGAAGGGCAGATCAAGGGCGTCCGCGATGAGATGCGTGAGCATCCCATGCAGGTGCTGATACGCTGCAGCCGGTCTCAGGAAATGGCGGCGCGCTTATTCGAACAAGGGCATCTGGTGGAAGCGAAGCTACATTCCGATGGCGGCGGGCTATTGGTCAAGACGCGGGACGCAGACAAGTTTTATCGCATGTTGAATCGCGTGGCTCTGGACGGATTTGACATCGAGAGCGTGGCTCCGGCGGATGACAACGTGAATTCGCTGTATGAGTACTTGATAGGCGGAGAGGAGCCGACGCGATGATGAGTGTCTGGCTGGCGCAGGTGGCCGCGGTGATCCGCCTAGAGATGAAAAAGACGTTCCTCTCGAAACGCGGGTTGTGGGTGTACTTGCTGGCGCTGGCTCCGGTCGCGATCTGGGGACTGCATTCCGCGATCGAGATGCAAGGCGCGGAGGAGCGCCGGGTATTGAACGCGGCGCATCCGGTGTCGACCGAAGTATTGGAATCGATCCAACGCGGCATGTCGCTGGAGGAAGTGGAAGAGAAGGCAGGCGCTCCGCATACTAAGTTCAACGTCAACCAAAGAGGCCGGGGCCGGCGGATGGATGTCAATCAGTACACCGACGGCAGGGATTTATTCACATTCACGTTCTTCAACGGGAATCTGGCGCAGGTGCAGCGGCGGACGCGCGATACGGTGGCCGAGGACAACCTGATTTTCGCGGGCGTGTTCCAATTCTTCTTCTTGCGCCTGGCAGTGTTCTTTGGATGCGTGGGCGTGTTCACGAATTTGTTCCGGGGGGAATTATTGGACAAGAGCTTGCATTACTACCTGCTGGCCCCGTTGCGGCGCGAGGTGTTGATGCTGGGCAAATATATCGCGGGGCTGACGGCCACTACGGTGATCTTCACAACCAGCGCGGCGCTGCAGATGTGGGTGCTGTCATTGCATTTCGACAAGGCGGAATATGCATCGTATATGGATGGTCCGGGCTGGGGGAATACTTTCGCGTACCTGGGCGTGACTGTGGCGGCTTGTTTAGGATACGGCAGCGTGTTCCTTGCAGCGGGACTACTCTTCAAGAATCCGATTCTGCCGGCGGCGCTGGTGGAGGCTTGGGAGAGCGCCAATTTGTTTCTGCCGGCGGTGTTGAAGAAGATCAGTATTATTTTTTACCTGCAATCCTTGTGTCCGGTGGTGGCTACGCCAGATGCGGATATGCCGAAAATCCTGAAGCTGCTGATTAATGCGGCGGAGCCGGCGTCGGCTCCGGTGGCGATCCTGGGACTGCTGGCGGTGACGGCCGGGGTTTTAGTGATTGCGGGCAGGCAAGCCCGGCGGCTGGAGATTAATTACAGTACGGATTAAAGAAGCCGGGGACCCGCCCCACGCGGACTAAGGGGTTTCTCCGATTGCCGGGGCTCGGGATTCGGCTTAGAGTAGGAGATGATGCGGTACTTCTGGCCTACTCTCGTCTTCGCGTCCACATTGCTGGCGCAATCCACCACGACTACCTATCAGACGGACGTCAATGGGCGGCGCGTTGCGTCGGCCACTACGGACAAGAGTGCCACGGGCACCACGGTGTCGGCTCGCAAGTCCGTGGATGGCAAGGCACTGCCTTTGGATGAAGCCACAGAACGGGTGATCCGGCAGGACGCCAACGGCAAACTGGTGGAGCGGATTATTAAGAAATACGATCAGAACGGACGTGTCAGCTCCACTGAAAAGGTGATGGTGGAGGAGACTGTGCTTCCTGGAGGCGGGAAGACGGTCAAAGAGACGGTGTCACAAAGCGATTTGAACGGGACGTTCAAAGAAGTGGAGCGACGCACTTCCGAGACCCGGGTTAGCGGGCTGACGACCACCACGACGGCAAGCGTCGACCACGCCAATATCAACGGAGCCTTCACGGCGGCCGAAAAACGCAGCACGGTCACGACGGGTCCTGTGGGTAAGCAGCAAACGACCGAAACTGTGGAACGCCCGGATCCGAATGGGCGGTTCCGTGCGATCAGCCGCCAGGAGACTTCCGTCGCGGCCGCCGGCAGTACGGTCACCTCCAACACTGCTGGATATGAACTGGATGCGACGGGGCGCTTGCAGCTAACGCGTCAGGCTGTGGCGACCACTACCAAACGTCCGGATGGCAGCGCGACTACCGAAACCAATCTCTACACGGCCGATGCCGCGGGCCGTCCGAATGGTGGCGCGGCAAAATTGGTAATGCAGGAACAGCAGGTTCAGGAACGCAAGGTGGCGGCGGATGGGTCCTTCACAGAAACTGTTAGCATCCGCACGGCGAATCCCTCCGATCCCAGCAAGCTTAGCGCTGCTCGCAATTTGTCGGAAACGGTCTGCCGTGGGAAGTGCGTGGACAACGCGAAGGCAGCGGCTCCAGTTGCTCCGGCGGCTCCCGTTACTGCACCGGCGGCAAAGCAAGACGCGAAAGGAAAGAAGCTCCCTTAGCGATTTGCGTGCCGAAATTCCCGGCTACGGTCTGGCCGATGTCGGAGAGCGTCGGACGCGTGCCCAGGTCGACATTCTGGGCGGCGCGTTTCCCAAAGACTAAAAGAGGCACGTACTCGCGGCTGTGATCCGTGGACGGCGTGGTGGGATCGCAACCGTGATCGGCGGTCAGGATCACCAAGTCGTCTTCGGCGAGATGGGCTTCCAATCGCGGCAGCCACGCGTCCACTTCCTCCAGCGCCTTCGCGTATCCCTCCACGTCATTGCGATGGCCGAAGTTTTGATCGAAGTCCACCAAATTGGTCCAGATCAAGCGGGCTTCAGAAGTGGACATCAACTCCAGTGTCTTGGCCATACCGTCGGCGTTGGACTTGGTCTTGACGTGGTCGCGAATGCCCCGCCCCAGAAACACATCGAAGATTTTTCCGACGCTGGCTACTTCGATGCTGCTCGCTTTTAGCTGGTCGAGAAGCATTCCCTTGGGCGGCGGGATGGCGTAATCCTTGCGATTGGAGGTGCGCTCGAAATGGCCGGGCTCGCCTTCAAAGGGGCGTGCAATGACGCGGCCGACTTCGTAGGGGCCCCGCAACAGCACGCGAGCCTGTTCGCAAATCTTGTACAGCTCATACAGGGGAATGACGTCTTCGTGTGCGGCGATCTGGAAGACGCTGTCGGCGGATGTGTAGACAATAGGCGAGCCGGTTTCGACGTGCTGCTCACCTAGCTCCTCTATGATTTCGGTGCCGGAGGCGGCTTTGTTGCCCAGGGTGCCGCGCCCGATCTCGTCTTCAAATTGCTGCATCAGGTCGAGCGGGAAACCGTTGGGGAAGACGGGCATGGGTTTTTCCAAATGGATGCCGGCCATTTCCCAATGTCCCGTGGTGGTATCTTTTCCGGGCGACGCAAGGGCGCAACGGCCGTAGGCGGCTAGCGGAACCGCAGCGGGCGTCAGGCCGTGCAGAGGCTTGATGTTTGCGAGTCCCCAGCGGCATAGGTTCGGCAACTGTAGCGGCCGGAATTGGGCGATGTGGCCCAGCGTGTCGCTGCCGGCGTCACCGTAAAGGGCGGCGTCCGGCATTTCGCCGATGCCGACGCTGTCGAGAACAATCCAGATGACCCGCCGAAAACTCACTTCGCAGCCAGTATCGTTTTAATGCGGGAGGTCATCTGTTCGACGAAGGTCTCCGGATCAAAGCCATCCATACGGCTGGCCAAGTTGCCGGTCTTATCGAACAAGATGGTCGCGGGGATGTTCTGCACGCTTAGCAGGCGGACCAGACCGTCTTCGAAGTAAACATCTTTGTTCCACTTCTGTTCTTCGAGGAAGGGCTCGACTACCTGGCGTTCTTCGTCGGCGTTCATTTCCAGAAACACCACGCCGCTGGAGCGTGGGAAGCGTTCCTTCAGGGTCTGATACAAGGGATGCTGGACGCGGCACGGGACGCACCATGTGGCCCAGAAGTCCATGACGATCACGTTGCCCTTGAGGCTGGACAGGCGGAAGCGTTTTCCTTCCAAGCTGGTGATGGTGAACTCCATCGGATTCTGCTGCGCGCCGTTGGGATCCAGCGAAAGGAGTTTCTTGCGCCGCGTTTCCATCAGCCGCGAAGTCCGGTCGAAGGCGGCCAGAACGATGTCACCCAGGCCCTTTTCCGAACCATGACGTTTCTTGTACCATTCGCCTAGCAGGATGCGATCATCCACGCGGGCGGCGTCAGTGGAATGGGGGTCGGGGATGACGAAGGCGTCGGCCAGGCGCTCGATCGCTTCATCGGCATGCCCGGCGCGATTCAAATTCTCAGCCAGTTCACGGGCGGCTTCTTCGGTGGGATAGGCGGCGAAGGCGCGGGCAGCTACGCGGACGGCTTCCTCAGGTTCTTTCGTGATGGTGCGGGCGCGGGACTGATACAGCAAGGTCCGGCCCAGGGCGCGATCACGCTCATCCTGTTTGCGGATGGCGTCCTTGCCCGGTTCGACTTCGAGTTTGGCGAGGATGTTTTCCAGCGTGCGGGCGTATTGATACGCACGATCGGCGGACGCTTTGTCGTCCTTCGCCAGGAGCGCGAAGCTTACGCGGTCCAGCAATATGACATCGTCGGGGAGATTCTTCAGCAATGGCTCGCCGTACTTGGCGATGCGATCGACGTCGCGGGAGTCAATGGCAGCGCGGGCCAGGGTGAGTTCCACTTCGGCGCGTTGCGTGGACTTGGGAAATTGCGCCAAGTGAGCTTCCAGGGCGCGAATCATGTCGACTGGACTGGTCGCGCCATCGGAAAGCGCTTTCATGAGGGACTGCTGTTCCTCGACGGAGGGCGTGGCCTGTGCCCAGACTGCCGCTGCCATGAGCACCAGCATTGCAGCAGTCCGGCGAATCATTTGGGCGAGGCTTTCTCCGTTGTTTTTGGCGCGTCGCCGGCCGTCTTAAACGCCTCGCTGAGCAACGCCGCCCGTTCCTGCGCCATGTGCAGAAAGGAATCGTTCTTGGCGACGCGGTCCAGCGCAGAGACGAATTGAGCGGGGGCCACCAAACGCTTCTGCTGCCAGGAGGTATCGATGCGCACCAGAACGTCATTCACACCCAGGCGATCGTACTTGGTGGTGCGGCGTAGATCCGCCATCATGCGCTCCGTCTCAGTGATACGTTCGAACCAAGTCTGCAGGGCGCGGGCGTCCTCGTCCTGCGAGTAGTTAAAGGTAACCTCGAAGCTGTTGGGGCTCTCTTCCCAGCGATAGGTTTTGTCGCCGGTTCTGGCCACTTTCAGACCGCTCTCCAACTTGCGCTTGAAATGATCGAGTTTGGCTGCGAGGTCGAAGATGGCGGTTGTGGAAGCCGGGTCCAACTGGAATTTCTCAGGCTCCTCGTCGACAGCTTCCTGGTAGGTCACTGCGCCCGTCTGCGTGGCCGTTATCTTGACGTAAGCGGGTATGGAGGCGGGAAACACCTTGGTGTAGACGATGCGCTGGGCATGGGCCGCGACGCCCAGAATTGTCAACGCCAGCAACAGCAGAAATGATCTCAAAGCGCAGCCTCCAACACTTTCGCAACCCGGACCTTGGGGACGCGCTGAGCCAGGACGATGGTGGTGGCGTGACAAATCGCCACAGCCAGCGCGTCCGACGCATCTTCGGTTTCAAATTCTCCTACGACGCCGGTGAGCGACCGAACCATTAATTGCACCTGATGTTTTTCGGCACGCCCATATCCCACCACGCTGGCTTTCACTTCCAATGGTGAATACTCGCCAAACGCCACGCCGGCCTCGGCAATCGCCAGCAAAGCGACCCCGCGCGCGTGGGCTAATTTTAGAGCGGTCTTCACATTTTGAGAATAGAACAAACCTTCGACAGCGGCGGCATCGGGTTGGTGTGCCGCGATGATGGAGCGCAATCCCGCGGCAATAGAGCACAATCGCAACTCCAGCGGATCTTTTAGTTTGGTTCGGATTACGCCGTGCGCGAGCACCCGGTGACGGCGGCCATCGCTTTCGATGACACCCCAACCGGTACGTTCCGTGCCGCAATCGATGCCCAAAATCCGCATAGGCGGGGACTGAACAGCTATTGAGAGAGAGCTTCTAGCTCGCTCTCATCGATGTCGTAATTCGAATACACGTTCTGCACGTCGTCATGCTCTTCCAGGACGTCACTCAAGCGCAGCATGCCCGCCGCGTTCTTGCCTTCCAACTTGATCAGGTTTTTCGGCAGCATGCCGATTTCAGCGGATTCGGTAGGAATCCCGGCCTTGGTAATAGCTTCCAGCACCGCCTCGTGCAATTCCGGAGCGGAGATCACTTCCCAGCTACCGTTATTACGAAGATCTTCGGCGCCGGCGTTGAGCACCAGATCCATCAACTTATCTTCGCTGGCATTCTCGGCATCAATGGTGATAATGCTTTTGCGCTCAAACATCCAGGAAACCGAGCCTTGTTCGCCCATATTCCCGCCCTGTTTCGAGAACGCGTGGCGGATCTCACTGACGGTACGGTTCTTGTTGTCGGTGGCCACGGAGACCAGCACGGCAGCGCCGCCGGGACCGTACCCCTCGTACATGTACTCCTCCATCGTGGCGCCTTCCAACTCGCCGGTGCCACGCATGATGGCCCGTTTGATGTTGTCGGCCGGCATGGATTCGGCTTTAGCCGCCGTCACCGCCGTGCGCAGACGAGGATTCATGTCCGGATCGCCGCCGGAGCGCGCCGCGATCATGATTTCTTTAATCAAGCGGGTGAAGGATTTCCCGCGTTTTGCATCAAGGGCAGCCTTCTTATGCTTAATCGTTGCCCACTTGGAATGACCTGACATAGGAACCTCAGGGCTCGAAAACTTTGACCCGTCTTGGGGAGCCCAATTGTTAAAGATAACAGATGGTGGGCACTGCTGGTCAGTTCCCGTCCTGGCGTTCCGGGGTCCCGGCTTCGGCCTCGGCTTCGGCTAGGACATCTTCTTCCGCGTCTTCTTCCTCGGACCGCAGTAGCCGAGCCTCTTCCAAATTCAGCTCGTCTTCCCGTTCCAGCGTCAGATCATGATCGTAGGCGCCTTCGCGGCGGGCCAGGATTAATTCCTTGCGTTGGACGTCGATCATTTCGAGCAGCGCCTGCTTATAGCGATCCCCCAGTTCCCTTGCGTCTTGGCTTTGCGCCGAGCTTCCGCTGGCGATGAAGGCGGTTGAGATCGTCCATTCGTAGGACGTCCGTAACCGCTGAAACATCGGGATTTGGTGGCATTCATCGGCATACTTCAGTTCCAGATACTCGCGAGCCGCCAGAGCCAGACGCATGGACATCGATTCCCGTTGCTGATCGGGCGTGCCCGTTTTCAAGTCGGGCTCGAACTGCAACCATTGGATGAGGCGCGGCAGGCTGAGCCCCTGCAATACCAGTGTCACCAGGATCACGCAGAACGTGATGAACAGAATCAGGTCGCGATCGGGGAACGGTCTTCCGTCGCGCAAGGTCAGGGGGATGGCCAGCGCTGAGGCGAGCGAAACCACTCCGCGCATTCCCGCCCAAGCCACCAGCATCTCCATTTTCCAACCCGCGGCGGCTTTGTTCTGTGGATACGATGGCAGCATGCGCAGCAGGTAGGCGGTGGGGAACACCCAAATAATGCGGACCGCGATGGTCAACAGGCTGATCGCGACCGCATACAATAGCGCGCGGCCGAGCGACACGCCTCCCAGGCCTTCCACGACAACCGGGAGTTGCAACCCGATCAGCAGGAAAACGAAGCCGTTTAGCAGAAAGCTGAGGGTGGACCACACGCTGCCGGATTGCACGTGCGATTTGGCGGTCAGAAACTCATGTGACCGATAGGAAAGAAAGAGACCGCCCGCGACTACGGCGAGGACTCCGGAGCTTTCCAGACTCTCTGCCGTCAGATAGAACAAGTACGGGCTGATGAGTGTCAACGACGTATCGATGCTGGGGGTGGTGGGCAGGCGGCCGCGGATGAAACAGATGCCTTGGGCCAAGGCGACGCCGATGCCGATACCTCCGAGCGCCACCCACAGCAACTGCCTGCCGGCGTCCGCCCATTCGAACTGGCTGGTGAGCACGGCCGCCAGCGCGAATTGGTACACGATCAAGCTGGAGGCGTCGTTAATCAGGCTCTCGCCTTCAAGAATTGTGACGGCATCCTTCGGAGCATCGAGGCCGTCCAGCACGGACGTCGCTGTGACCGCGTCGGGAGGCGAAATAATTCCGCCTAGCAGGAAGCCGACGGCCAGCGGAAATCCGGGAATGAATCCGTTGACGAAATACGCGACAACCATCGAGGTAAAGAATACGAGGCCGAAGGCCTGCACCCCAATCGGCGCTTTGAGGCGCCAGAAATCATGCCAGGAGGTGTACCAGGCTGCCTCATAGAGCAGCGGCGGCAGAAAGATCAGGAAGACAAATTCCGGGTCCAGCGTGATATGCGGGACGCCGGGAACTTCACTGATGGCCAGACCACCTAAGACCAGCAGAATCGGATAAGACACGTGGATCTTGGCACTCAGCATGTGCAGGCCAATGATCGTCAGCAGCAAGCCTATGATGAGGAGAATCTGATAATGCAGCATGCGGCGATGTGGTTAGTCGTGGTGTTCGGAGTGCACGATATGGCCGGGCGGGATGGTGCGGCCGCAACTCTTACAGGTGACCGGCTGATCCCGCTTCGTGAACTGCGTCTTCTGCCGCCCGCCACAGCTGGGGCATTTGCGATAAATCATGGTCAACAGCCGGGTGACCGCGCCGGACAGAATCATGACGCCTCCATCGCATTAGTATCCTAAACTCCGGGGGGCGGAGGGAGGGCTGGACTCGTAGGCGGGTGCGCCGATGGAACGATTGCTCTTACTGTTTCGCTTTCCCGTCATTTTCCTGCGCGTACTTGTTGCGCGGATCTTTGCCTACGATGTGATCCACATCCTTGTTGTTTTCGTTGCAGATGAATTCCATCAGCTCATTGTCGTAGGAATACGTGGACTTGCCGTACATCGTGAACGGACGCGTATAGGCGCCGGGGTCTTCGACGGTAGTGTCGTACTCCAAGTGATCGAAATCCGGGCGGCGGAAGCGCTCGACTACGTGGAGCTGCTCGGTATGCGGGTGTCCCGCGAAGTCGAACCAGAATTTGTCGTTGAAGCCAATGGAATCGATCACCAGCGTGTCCCCGTCCCATTTAGCCGAGGAATGCCCGTACCAGTTCGGATTCAAGCCGGCGGGGTGCGGGCGGCCGTCCATAAAAATCTGACGGTAGCTATGGATGTTGCCCTCAAACAGAAACGCCATGAGCGAGCTGTTCTGCATGATGCGCCAGGGATACGGCGCTTGGCGCGGAACGCCCGTGGGCAGGCACAGAGCTTCGGGATCGTCCTTTGACATGCGCTCCTTGGTAAGCTTCAGGGCCCACGGCTGCAGAGGGAGCACATCGCCTGGCTTGAGGGCGTCGTTGATGTCGTAGATAAAATTGCGGTCGGCGGTCCAGATGCCGGTGAAGTCCACCTTACCCTCGGGAGTGCGCGGCGTGGGTCCAGCTTTCTTGGCCGCCTTGGCTTTCGCCTTGCCCTTGGGTGCGCCGTCCTCTTGGGCCGCAGCGGGGAATCCTAACGAAATAATCGCCAAAGCCGCGGCGAATAGCGACGTGGCCACCACAACAGAATGTTTCAAAACCAGCCCCCTTGGTGCGTAAACTACTGACAAGCAAATTATCAAGCTCCTTATGCGGTGTCAACCAAGGGGAGTTTCTGCTTCTGTTTCAGCTTGGAATGCCTCCCGGGTAGAGGCGATGCAAGCTCTTCGGCACGAGTAAACGATGACTAGATGAAACCTGGGTGGCAGGCCGCGCGTCGAAACCACATGCGGTCCGCGACGCTCGCTCTTATCTTCACCGTCCCGTTGCTGGCACAGGCTCCTATACTTCCGCCGCTTGATATCGTTGTGCTGGCGGAAGATTCGGTGTTGGTGGCGAACCTATTGCATTCCACCCGGCTGGACGTGTTGGATAAAGACGACAGGATTGCGCTGATGGCTTTCTCTAAAGGTTCCACTGTAAAGCTGCCGTTCACTGGAGATTTTACCCTGGCGATGAAGGCGATCCGCAAGCTGGACGGGAAGCGCGGCGGGAGGAACGTGTTGTTGTGGGATGCGGTGGTGGCAGCCGCGAAATTGTTCCCCGGGCCGCCGGATGCGACGCGCAAGCGCGCCATCGTCGTGCTGTTCAGTAAGGAGCATAGCGGAACCAGAGAGACTCCCGAGAGGGTCCGGATGATGCTGCAGCAAGCTGGTATTTCTTTGAGCGCGGCGGAGTTTGGAGATCGGTATGAGGTTGCCAAGGCTACGCCGATGCCTCCGGTTACGCCGCCCAACGGGAATCCGCGGAATCCACCTGCAACCCAGCAGAACACCACCATCGGCAACCCGCCCACGATGGGGAACGGTGTGCCTCCCAAGGTTTGGGGCGAGGGTGTTCCGGTCAAAACGGCAACGGTGATGCCGGCGAAGACTGCCGAAGCTGTGCGCGACGTGGCGGCAACAACTGGTGGCCTGTTCTCCGAATCCAAGTGGGACTTCGCGGCGGTGGTTAAGAAATCCGCAGCACGGTAGCCTATGAAGCTCTTCGCGTTCATCCTGATCGCCGTGCCAGTGTGGGCCCAGATGCCGTTGGATCTGGTGGTGCTGGCGGAGGAATCCTCTTTGGCCAGCAGCGCGCTCCGCGCCGCACATTTGGACACGTTGCACGCGGGAGACCGAGTGGCCTTCATGACGTTCCGCGACAAGACGGTCCTGCGCATGGGCTTCGTCGAGGACAAGCGGGCGATGGACCACGCCTTTTACGGCTACAAGATTCGCCGTAATCCGAAATCCACGCGGCTGTGGGATGCAGTGTCGGAAGCCGCGCATCTATTCACCGGGCCGGCGGATCCGGCCAGGCAGCGCACGATCCTGGTGTTGTTCTCGCAACCGAACGAGTCGAAGCGGGAAACTCCGGAGAGTGTACGGCGCCTGTTGGTGCGAGGGGATATCTCACTGAGCGCGATGGCATTGACAAAACCGGCGGCGGCGCATTGGGTACAAGTAGCGCCTAGAACTCCGCCGGTTTACAGTCCGCTGGCGCGGCGCAATCTGGCGCGGCCTGACGATCGAACGGTGGAAGGCGTGGAACAGATTGCGGCGGTGAGCCATGGCGCGATGATCGACGCCAAAGATCCAGCGATGATGTTCGCAGCCACACGGGCCGCTAGCGCGACAGGAAGCCAGCGTCAATCGGAAGAGCGTGTCCAGTAATAAACGACGCCTTATCGGAACATAGAAACACCACGACGCTGGCAACTTCTTCCGGGCTGCCGAAGCGACCGAGGGGATGGGCGGCCAGAATCATAGGGAGCAACTCCGGCGGGAAAGCTCCGGCCATTTCGGTTTCGATGACGGCGGGGCAAACTGCATTGATGCGGATTCCTTTGGGGGCATACTCCAGGGCCGCCGCCTTAGTGCATCCGATAACGCCATGTTTGGACGCGTAGTAGGCGATGCCGACGGGACCTCCGACTTGTCCGGCCACTGACGACATGTTGACGATGGCTCCGCCGCCGGCGGCCAGCATCGCGGGGATTTCGTGCTTCAACGAAAGGAAGACGCCTTTCAGGTTGATATCGAGCACCTGATCCCAAGCGGCTTCGGTGTAGTGGCCGGTGTCGACGAAGGGCGTGCCGATGACGCCGGCGTTATTGAAGGCGTAGTCCAGGCGTCCCCAACGGTCCGTCGTGGTTTTGATCAGGCGTTCCACATCGGCTTCGATGGAGACGTCGGTCTGCACGTACATGGCTTCCCCGCCCTGCGCGGCGATGAGCTCTACAGTCTCTTCCGATTGGGCTGGGCGGCGTGAGGCGACAGCTACGCGGGCGCCTTCGGCGGCAAAAGCAAGTGCCGTGGCACGCCCGATACCCGCACTGCCACCGGTGACGACTGCTACTTTTCCTTCAAAGGCTCGGCTCATGTGCTCTAGTGTAACTAGAGTGACACCAGCGCTGTTTCAGAGACCGCCCACGCCGAAGGGTCTGCCCGTTGTGGGATTGCTGCCGGAGTTTAGGCGCAATCCGGCGTTGTTCCTGCAACGGATGGCCAAGGAATACGGGGACGTTGTCTTCCTGCGAGTCGCGCGGCAGAAGATCTACCTTTTGAATCATCCGGATTTCGTACGCGAAGTATTGGTAACGGAACAACACAAGTTCAAGAAGAGCCGTATGCTGGAGCGGGCCAAGGTGCTGCTGGGCGAAGGCCTGTTAACCAACGAAGGCGCGTCCCACCGGCGGCAGAGGCGATTGGTCCAGCCGGCGTTTCATCGCGACCGGCTGGTGGGTTACGGCAATACGATGATCGAACGGGCTTGTGTGGCTCGCGAGCGCTGGCACCGCGGCGACACGGTGGACGTGTCACAAGAAATGATGCGGCTGACCATGGACATCGTGAGCCGCACCTTGTTCAGCGCGCAGGTGGAGGGCGAGGCGGATGAGATCGGGGAGGCTCTGGGGCAGGTGTTCGGGCTCTTCGATGTGATCCTGCTGCCGTTTTCGGAATATCTGGAAAAGTTGCCGCTGCCTTCGATGTTGCGTTTCCGCACGGCCCGGAAGCGGTTGGATGAAACGATTTACCGGCTGATCGCGGAGCGGCGCGCGAGCGGCGAGGATAAGGGCGATTTGCTTTCGATGCTGCTGTTGGCGCAAGACGAAGACGACGCTGGCGGCATGAGCGATACGCAGGTGCGCGATGAAGTGCTGACGTTGTTTCTGGCCGGGCACGAGACTACCGCGAATGCGCTGACTTGGGCGTGGTATTTGCTGTCGCAGAACCCTGAGGCCGAGGCTCGCTTGCATGCGGAACTGGATGAGGTGCTGGCGGGCCGGGTTCCGACTGTTGAGGATGCGGGCGCGCTGCGCTATGCCAGCGGCGTGGTGCAGGAATCATTGCGGCTGTACCCGCCGGCGTGGGCGATCGGACGGCGGGCGCTGGAGGATGTCTCCATCGGAGGGTACACGGTTCCCAAGGGCGACATTGTGCTGATGAGTCCGTACGTCATGCATCGCGATGCACGCTGGTTCCCGGAGCCGGAGCGATTCAAACCTGAGCGCTGGCTGACGGAGGATCCGGCGCGTCCCAAGTTCGCCTATTTCCCTTTTGGCGGCGGGGCCAGGGTATGCATTGGGGAGCGCTTCGCGTGGATGGAGGGCGTGTTGCTGCTGGCTGTGATCGCGCAGAAGTGGAAGTTGTCGCTGGTTCCAGGGCATGCGGTGGAGATTCGGCCGCAGATCACTCTACGGCCCAAGAACGGGATGCGGATGACGCTAGCGGAACGCGCCTAAGCGGGCTGACAACTAAAATCCGCTACGCGGGCGATAGCCGGGGCGGGCTTGGATCTTGAATTTCTTGTCTTTGTCGGTGAGCAGTTCCACGCTGATTTTGCGGAAGCCTTCGTTGGGGTTGCTCTGCGGATAGTAGGTAACGGTGTAGGAGTTGCCTAGATCTTCGCGAATGGATTCGAACGCCTCCACTTGTTTCTGCCAGGTTTTGGCGAAGTAGGTTTTGCCGCCGGTGGTGGAACTCAAGCGTTTGAAGACGTTGGACGATACGGCGTCATTATTCACTTCGTTGGTGGAGATCACGTAGATCTGGATGCCTTCGTCTTCGGCCACCGCGCGGACGTCGTCCGGAGCCACCATGCTGGCGTTGTCCGGTCCGTTGGAGAACACGATGACGACCTTGCGGCCTGCGACTTTGGCGGCGTCGCGCAAGGTCAGCAGTAAGGAATTATACAGAGCGGAATCGTCCCCCGCGACGGCTTTGCGGAGGCCGAAGATGGCCTGGTTGTGATCCTTGCTTAGCGGAGCGGGACGCGAGAGATTACGGCTATAGGTGTAGACGGCTACGGAATCGGCGCGATCCAGGCCACGAATAAAATCGGCGATGGCGTCGGAGGCGTAGACGAACGTCTTATACATGTAATTGCTGGTGTCGAAGAGCACGAACACGTTAGTGCCAACGAAGGCATCGGAGCGCGCGTCGGGCTTGGCGGCGTCGATGACCAGGGGCCGGGCGATACCTTCGGCGGTAATCTCCACCGGAGGTTGATTGCCTTCCGAGAAGGTCGAGAACTTCTGCGGGATGCCGTCTTCCAGCAAGCGGAAATCGGTATGCTTCAGACCGTTCACATACTTGCCTTTGTTATCCAGGACGGTGAAGCTGAGCACCACCATGTCGACCTTGACGCGGAATATGGGCCGATCCTGGGCGACGCCAATCGTGACAGCCGCGAGAATCAGGGCGACGGCTGCCATCCAAAATTTACGAGTCACTGGGCATTACCTCCGGCGGAAAGAGTGGCTTGCAACTGGGTCTGTGCGTCCTTGCGGACCTGCTCCCCTACCACGCGCAACGACCGCAACAGAGCGGGCCAGTCTTCGAGATGGGAGGCGAATATTTGTTCCAGGGTGCGCTGGGTCCATTCCGGAACCAGGACGTTGAGGTCCGCGGGCTGGGCGTGGATTTCGTCGGCGAGCGACGCGAAGTAGAGCAGATTAGACTCCCAGCTTTCGGCGAGGATGCGGCTGGAATATCCCATGAGCGTCGGGAACGTGCGGAGGTTGAGCAGTTCCTGATGATAGCTATTGGCGAGCGACGGCTTGGGCGTCCCGAAGGCGCTGGAGATGGCCGCGTCGCTAACATCGGCGCCGCCTTGTGCGCTGAGGCTGCGGATTTCGGCGGCCACAGGGTTTGTATTATCGGAGGCGGCGGAGTGGCGGGCGAGAAGGTAGAGTTCCGACGGCATCACGTTGTCGCGCGCCAAGCTTACATCCCCTGTGAGCAGAGCTTCTTCTACCGTCTTGAGACGGCGAGGGGACAGATAAGGCTCCAGGCCGGAAAGAACAGTGGCGCGCACGGGCTGGTTTAGCGCGGCCTCGCCGAGCAGTCCTTCGCCATAGGCGACGTGCAGGCCCACCCAGTGGATCTGGGTCTGGGTTACATTCCAGAAGCGCGGAACCACCGCCGTCAGCATCATTTGCGGTACCAGGTCGCCCCAAATCAGGGCCTGTTCCCGAGTGGGGACTAAGAAGTTCTGCTCGGCCTGGGCCAGCGCATAGGGCAGCGAAGCCAAGGAACCGACCAGGCGTCCGCCGGCGTTGCGGGGCCAGCCGGACCCGTAGAGGTTGGTCTGTTTCCAGGTCTGTTCCGATCCGCTGGCTCCGACGAAATCGTGGCTACGGACGAACAAGGGGTTGGTGTGCAGAATTTGCGCGCCCGGGGGCGCATAGTGCATGTAGTTGAAGCCCACCAGGGTGTCGCGCAGGAACGGCGCCAAGGCACCGCGCAATTCCGCCAGGTCTTTGGCGTTTGTTCCGGCCTTCTCGATATCCCGGCGCAGGTTGATTTTGCGCTGGTCGTCGATGTGTTTGTCGGTCCAGTAACCGAACGCGCCGGAGTTCTTCTCGGCGCGCGTGAGGTCGCCTTGCGGCAGTTGGATTTCCGAGACGCGATTGGCCAGGCGGCCAGCGAGAGCCGCGTTGAGGGCTTGCCCTTTGCCAACGCCTTCCAGGTTATCCGCCAAATCGAACAAAGTGTCCAAAGGCAACAAGCGCTGGGCTTCGAAGACGCGAATCAAATCCTGAGCAACGCGCTGGTAGGCATCCGAACCGGTTGGCGCGGCGGTACCGGCCAGCAGATCCATCATGCGTTCCTGGAGCGTCGCTCCCTCGGGCGGCTGGATGGATTTGAGAAGAGCCTGGACGCCCGCGCGGCCGGCGTCGAACAATTGACGATCGTTCTCCACGCGGTCGAAGGCCGTGAGGATGGTGGAAAACGCTTCGTCGGATTGGGCGAGCGGGAGAGTTCCCTGGCGCACGAAAATCTGCCACAGCCCGAGCAAGCCCTGCAGCATTCCGGCCACATCGGAGCGGCGATCCTGACTGCGGATGTCGGCGACTTTCTCCGCCGTATCGATGAATTTCAGGATGCTGGTTCCGCTGAGTGCAGGAGATTCACCCAGTAAAGCGTACTGCGCGCTGAGGTCCGCGTAGTGGTTGGCAAGCGACTCAATGACTTCCGCTGAAAGAGGCTGGCTGCGGCGGCGGTCCAGGTCGGTGAGCGCCATGAAAATCTTGAGATGCTCATTCTCCGCCAGTCTGCGGCTCATGCCGAAGAGAGCTTCGAGGACCTGGTCGGGTTCCTTCCATGTAGGAGCATCTTTTTTGATTTTGGAATCCGACTTGGTGCCTTTGGGCGGATCCGCGAAGAGGTGTTTCCAGGCGTCGATGCCGCCGGGCAGATGCGGCTTGCCATCCTGATCCATGCGCAGGCGCGTGGTCAGCAGAAGCATGTCGGTGTTGGACCGAAACACCGGACGCGCGGGACCCGGCGTGGTGACTTTGCCGCGAATGGCTTGATAGAAGCGCTCCAGACGTTGTGGATCGGTTAAATACTCCTGCACAGGGCCCTGGATGCGGGAGAGGGCGTCGAAGTAGCTGGCCAGCCATCCGTCATCTTGGGCAAGCATGCGCTGGAAGAATTCCGACCCCTTCTCAGGAGAGACGCCGTTCAGATCGGCCCAGGTTTTCTCCACGGCTGTGCCGCCGGGGCGCGTGCTGCCGGGTACCAAGGCTTTTCCGCCACGGATACGAAACATGGCGCCGAAGAAGTCCAGGACGTGGGCGAACAACTTGAAGCGCGCGGCAGGCATCGCTTGGCGCAGGACTTCGGCGGTTTCCGGATCAAGCTTGGATAGTCCCACGTAGAGACGCGCCAGCGACGGGTCGGAGATGAAGTAATCGATGAAGTCGCCGCGCTCCGCTTTCGCCGGAACAGGCTGCCAGTAATCGCGCGTGTAAAGCAGGGGCACGCGGGTAGGTTTGTAGTCCAGTTCAAAGGGGCGGTTGGTGCGCAGGGCCTGTTCCAATTCCCCGAGAGGGAATCCGGAATCGGTGGTGAGAAATGCTCGTGAGGCGTTGATGGTTTCCAGTACAAGGTCGGCTCCGCAGCCGCCGCGCATGCGGTAGCCGATGACGCGCAGCAGAGTGCCGGTCTCCGTCGATTCGCACTGCGCGATGCGGATGATTTTATCGGCGCCGCCCAACTTCTCCAATTCGCGCGCCTGGGAGAGATAGCGCAGCACCAGACTGAGGAATTCCGTTTGTTCGAGCGCGTCATTGGCGGAGTAAGCGCGGTAGCCGTTAGTGACCACATTGCGGGCGAGCGAAGGCAGAATGTCATCTTCCGTTAAGTCCGGCGCCAGTGCGGCCATGCGCGCGAAGGAACGCAGGGGTCCGGGGATTTCGACAAATTCGGATTTGGAGGCGGAGATGGGCTCAGGCAGGGCTAGGCCGGAACCTCCAGCAGCGTTGAAGGCTGTCAGGTAGCGGGACGCCCCGGCTCGGTCTCCCGCAGCCATGTCGAGCACGGTCAGACGGCGGGCGGCGGTGGCGCGATCAGCGGCGGACCCTCCGGTCCGCTCCACTGTGAGGAGCCACTTCTCATACTGGGCGCGGGCGGTAAAACTTCCGTGGCGTTCCAGATATTCTGCGTAAGCGCGTTGAGCGGCGGGGCTATCGGGGGAATCGAGTGAAGCTTGGCGAAGCAGTTGTTCGGCTTCGCGGCCCTGGCCGGTGCGTTCCAGATCCCACGCCCGGGTTGCCAGGTCTTGCGCCGCGGCGGAACTCAGCCACGCACATAGGCACACGAGAAGCGTCACCAACCGTTTCGACACCTTCATTACCCGGTCCTCCCTAACGGCCAATCGTCGCGGTGGCGACGCAACAACTTCTAGATACATCGGCAGTGCCGACCGTTCCGCCCTGGTACCCATACATACTAGCAAGTGCGTTTATCGATTGGCGAACGCAAATATTCGGGGCCGGGTGCGCCTCCCGGTGCGCTTCTATGTTGAGACCGCGAGGATGCTGACTCGGGAACGGAAACATCCGAGCTATGGGGAAGGTGATGCCAGCCAGAATATTCAAATAAGCCGCGGCCCGGTCGCTCGACTATCAGAGCGACAACAGGCTTAACCAGTGAAGCCGCCCTTGGCTTGGGTCCAGGCCACCCTTCCCGAGTAATGGGATTTTTCTTCCTAGTAACAGTACCGACGGGTAGATAGTTAGTCGGTCTTCTTTTGCTACTCTTGCGCGGATAGCAGACGTGGATCTGTTACCAATCGGAGTAAAATTTCAAAATTCGGAGCTTTGTCTATGAAAACCCTTGGGATGGCGTTCCTCGCCATGGTAGGGATGGCGCTACCTAGTTTTGCGACCGCCATCACTGTTGACGGAAGTTACCACGAGTTCGGGTTCAGTTCTGTGGGGCCGGTCGTCACCTGCGGCGGTTCCTGTACGGGCACCACGAGTCCGGTTGCGGAGCAAACTAGTTCCCCGCCCTGGACTTTCAGCGGGCCGGCAACCATATTCGTCGTGGATTTGTTTCTCTCCACGGACCGGTTTGAAGTATTCGACAATGCCATTTCGCTGGGATTGACGTCGGTAGCCGTTGCCGGTGGAGCTTGCGGCGGCGACATCGCTTGTTCGATCGCCGACGCCCGCTACAGCCGTGGCTCGTTTGGCGTGGGGGCCGGGGCGCATTCACTTACGATCAACTTCCTTTCCGGACAATCCGGCGCGGCCGTGTTCAGCGCGTCCAACTCAGTTCCGGAGCCGGGCTCATTGCTGAGCATGGGGGCTGGACTGGCGATGCTGGGTGTATGGAGCCGGCGGAAGTACTTCGCAAAAAGGTAGTTTTTAAAAAGAACTTTACTGGCCGAGTTGCGGGTAACTTCCCGCGGCTTGGCCAGTTTTGTTTTTGGGCCCACTGGGCGCCGCAAACCGGATGCAACCGTTGGAACCAGGCGAATCGGGACTAAAGTAGTCTCTTACGACCGTCGATTTTCCTGGTAGCCTAAAGGGGCAGTCTGTATGATCCTCCGAATCCAGTTTCCGAAGGGCGGGCAAGTACGACGCCAGCCAGGCCGAAACCGGCAGGTGGCCCTGGCTGCCAGTTCCCTGCTGGGACCGATTTCCCTGATGGCTTACGTGCTGGGGTTCTGGCGATTAGCGTCGGACGTGGGTGTCGCGAGCGATTCCGGCCTCACGGGTATACTTTCGCACTGGCAGACGTGGATTGGGCTCGGCGTTGGGATGCACATCACTTCCCGCATGTTGGCGCGGTATGGGAATGGAGCGGAGTTTACGCTGCCCATGTTGCATGTGCTGCGCACGCGGACGGCGCGGCGGGGACCTTCAGGCCCCTACTAGATACTTAATCGAATCCAGCAGCCACTCGCGGTTGGCTTGTACGTCCGTGTTCAGGCGGTTCACTAATTCCTCGCGCTGGGCATAGAGGCGGTAGCCGGCTTGCGGACGCAGGTAGCCACGCGCTTGCGGCGACTCCGTGAACAGCGCTTCTTCACCGATTTCGGCAGCCTGTTTGGCGTAGCGGGCGCGATTTTCCAGCAAGGCTTTTACCAGGAAAGGCATGAGCGTCGAGTAATCCGCCTGCATGCTTTCGGTGGCCTGCTGGTACGTGTCCTTGTCGACTTTGCCCCAGGTGACGGCTTCGGCGGGAGGGCACGATGACAGCGATCCGTCCGTCACGGGAGCGGTTACGATCTGGACGTCGAAATTATAACCACGCACGTTGGGTAGCCCGAGGACCTGGCCGAGGGCGGGCTCCGGCTGAAGATTATAGTTCTTGGGAACACCCCCGCCGAGGATCAAGGTGCCCAGCGCGTTGGGAGGATTGTCGAACAAACCCCAGCGGTGATAGGCGCAAGCTTCGTAGACTTCGGCGTGCAGGTCCAGGTCGAACTTGTAGGAATCGATGATGCCGGCCTGGCGCATGGCCCACAACTTCATGGAGTTCAGGAACACGCTGCCGTCGGCGGGCGCACCCACGAAGATCGGTATCGCCATTTCATTGCACGTGGCGAGCAGGCCTTTCTTGACGCGCATGGCTTGTTCTTGCTTGGCGTAGAAGCCGCCCAGGCGATAGCGCAGTTCGGTGCCCGTCATCGTCTTCTGGAACTCGGGGCGCATCAGCATGGCGGACAGGAACTTGTCCTGGTCGAGAAGAACATCCTCATCGAAGGCCATGTCAGTGACGCGAATGGTGCGTTCGTCACGCAGGGCTCCGTCGTCGCCCCAAATGGGGACTTCGAAGATGGGTCCGTCGCGATGTTCGGTGAGGCTGCGGTGGCCGTCGTGGTAGCAAACGGCATCGGTAGTGGAGAGGTACGCGATCCAGCCGGTTTCGAGCAGAGGGATGAGCCACGCCTGGTGTTGGCCGCTTACCGTGATGGGTCCGGCGATGGAGAGAGTCAGGGGGCAGCCCAGGCCGATGGCGCGGTCCAGGATGGTGTAGATGCGGCGCAGGAAGGCTCCGCCGAACGCGGGGAAGCAATGCGTGATCAGTTCCCCCAGCGAATCGCATTCATCGACGCGGCGGACGTTTACTTGAGGGCGGTCATGCATGGTTTTTGTGGGGCCGTCGATGTCACTCTAATTGGCGGCGCAGGGTATCGAATTGTTGTTTCAAGTCGGCTAATTCGCGTTCCAGGGTTTCTACCCGCTGGGCCAAGTCGGAGCGGCCGGGGCCCGCGGGGTTGGCGGGCTCCGGTAGGTCGGTGTGTTCATGCCATAAGTGGACCCAACGGCCCCGGCTGGCTGGGGCTACCAGGGGATCGGGATCGCGGGTGGCCAGGATTTCCAGGACGCGCTCGACTTCTTCCATATCGGAGAATTCGTGCATGCGTTCCGTGCGTCCGCGCAGCTCGCCTACGGTTTGCGGGCCGCGCAACATTAAGACCGCGAGTAACGCGAGTTCGCGGCGTCCAAGATTAAGTTTCTCGCCGAGGTGGTGGCCGTACTTCTCGACGCGGTGTCCGGCGCCGCTGACTTTGTGGGCGAGTCCTTTTTGTTGCAGCAGGGCGACTGCCTGGTGCACGGTGGCTTCGTCGTAGGCCGTGATCGGCTCACGGCTGGATTTTTGGTTGCAGGCGTTCTGCAGAGCGTTGAGCGTCAGGGGATAGTATTCGGGCGTGGTGAGGTCCTTTTCGAGCAGGGCTCCCAGGACGCGGACCTCGGCTGGGTGGAGCGGTTGCAAGGTTTATGCGCTACTTGTGTTCTTCGGCTTCGCCTTCGCCCGCGGGTTTAGCCGGGGCGACGTAGGGCTTCGGGGCGGGCGTCGTTAACGGGTTCATTGTGTCCGGAGTAGGCGTCGGAGCGGCCATGACAGGCACGTTGCGAGGCGTAGGATCGCGGCGGTTATCGAGATCGAGAAGATCGAACATCAGAAAGATGCCGAGGAACAGGAAGCCCGCCATCATGATGATCGCGTTGACGGGTTTATCCCAACGCAGGTGCATGAAGAACAGCGCCACCAGGATGGCCTTCATCGTGGCAATGGTGAGAGCAATCACCACGTTGGCTTGCGAGGAGCCGAAATTGACGTAGGAGGCTCCGACCGTGATGCAAGTCAGGATCAGCAGGCCGACCAGATTGGACGTGTAGACCAGCGGGCCGCCGTGATGGGCGTGGCCGGTAGCGGAATGTGGTTCGTTGTGTGCGCTCATGAAATTAAGTAATACAGCGGGAACAAGTAGATCCAGATCATGTCGACGATATGCCAGTAAAGGCCGATCAGATCGACGGGGGTGTAATAAGCACTGGAGAAGTTATCCGACTTCAGATAGAGCCAGGTCAGCAAGCCGATGCCGATCAGGATGTGGATGCCGTGCAGGCCGGTCATCATGAAGTAGAAGGCGAAGAACGTCGGGTAGCCATGACTTCCCGGTACGCTGTCGGTGGCCTGGGCATGATAGAACATGCCGGGCAGCAGGCCTTCTTCGAACTTATGGGAATACTCGTAATATTTGACGCCCATGAAGATGCAGGCGCACGCAATGGTGAGCAGCAGGTACATCTTCATTTTTGACTTTTGATTGGTCTGCGCCGCGTTTACGGCCATCACCATGGTCCAACTGGAGATGAGCAGAACGATGGTGTTCAGCGCCCCCGCCCAGCGTTGCAGGTGGTGGTGGGCATCCACGAATTCCTGGGGATACTTGCCTTGCGAGATGCCGAAGCCGACGAAGAGTCCGCCGAACATCAGGACTTCGGTCGCCAGGAACGTCCACATGCCGACCTTGCTGGTGTCGAACTGCTGCTCCATCGTGGTGAAGTGATGCTGCTGGAACGGACTATGATCTCCGTGGCCGGAATCGTGACCGTGGCCGCCGGGAGTTTGTAGATCTGGTGTGGTGGTGCTCATACTCCGCCTTTAGTGCTTTCCTACCATATTAGCCGGACGGTAATCGTAGGGTTCACGTTCGAGAACCGGCTGATCGGGGAAGTTATGAGTGATGGGGGGGGACGACGTCTTCCATTCCAGAGTCGTGCCGCCCCACGGATTATCCGGCGCGTCGGCCGGTTTGCGCAAAGACGCCAGCAGGTAGGCCAGGGTCAGGAACAAGCTGAAGCCGATAATCCAGGAGCCGACCGTGGAGAATGCGTGGAAAGGCTGGAACTGGTCGAGGTAGTTGTAATAACGGCGCGGCATGCCTTGGCTGCCCATGATGAACTGCGGCAGGAAGGTGGCGTTGAAGCCAACGAACCACAGGACGGCCGCGATTTTCGCCAATTTCTCGTTGTACATGCGGCCGGTCATTTTTGGCCACCAGTAATGCAGGCCGCCGACAAAGGCGGTGACCGTGGAACCCATCATTACGTAGTGGAAATGCGCCACCACGAAGTACGTGTCGGTGAGGTGAACGTCGGTGGACAAAGTGCCCAGGAAGATGCCGGTGAGGCCGCCAATGGCGAACAGAATCAGGAACGCAACCGCATACATCATGGGCGACGCCATGATGATGTTGCCCTGATACATGGTGGTGAGCCAGTTAAATACTTTGACGCCGGAGGGAATCGCGACCAGGAACGTCAGTGCGGAGAAGACCACCGTGGCCAACTGCGACTGGCCCGACACGAACATGTGATGACCCCACACGATGAAGCTGACCAGCGCGAGCGAAACGCTGGAGTACGCGATAGCGCGGTATCCGAAGATCGTCTTTCGCGAGAAAGTTGGAATCAGCTCGGAGATGATCGCCATGCCCGGCAGAATCATGATGTACACGGCGGGGTGCGAATAGAACCAGAAGAAGTGCTGGAAGAGCAC
>JBDTSJ010000007.1:0-10909 GCA_039931205.1 Acidobacteriota bacterium | reverse complement strand
CCGAAGATCCTCAATTCTATCTGGTCTAAATCATCGAGAGCATGTCAATTCCTTACTTCCGCAGAGCGGCGGTCCAGTTCTGGAGCAGGGTCAGGGGGCGAGTGGAGGCCACGCTCTCATCCGCGACGAGGAACCGCTGGCCGTCGGCCGACACAGCGTAGAGATACCCTCGCGCGGTCAGAGATGGCAAATGTTGGTGTGATTGAGCGACGCGATGGTGCGGGCTTCGCGGGTGAAGCGTTCGGCGAACTGGTCCTTACTGACTTTGATCGCCACGTCGCGCCTCAAGCGGTCATCGTGGGCTCGGTACACTTCGCCCATGCCACCTTTGCCGATGAGGGCGCGGATTTCGTAGGGGCCGAGTTTGTCGCCAGCATGAGGGGTCATTGGTTCGATTGCCCCGCGGCGCGGCGCTGGACTTCGTCGAGGAAGTTGAACAGGATGGTCACGTGCGTGGCGTCCTTCTCCTGGCCAATGTCTTGGCCGCTGGCCGCCGCCGGCATGACCACCACCGCGCGCTTGCCGTCGGGATGCAGCCCATAGTTGCGCGCCAGACCGACTTCCCCGATGCGTTGCCCGGTCCACGGGCGCGGCTTCTCCGGTGTGAACGCATCCCCTTTGGCCGTGTAGGTGGCCGTCATGAGTTGCTGGTCCCGCGTGCGGAAGAAGATGGTCTTGCCATCGGAGGACCACTCCGGGTAGGTGCCGCCACCGGTCGAAATCTGCCACTTCCCGCCGCTGTTGGGGAAGGTCCGCACGTAGACTTGCTGCGTTCCAGAATCATCGGAAACGTACATCATCCAGCGCCCATCGGGTGAGAATTGGGGATAGCGCTCATCGGCGGGAGTCTTCAGGAAGGGCTCCGGCTTGCCGGCTTTCAGGGTTGTGCCGTCGTTCTCTACACTCACCGTGTACAAGTCGTAGCCAGCGGAGGTGATGTCGAGGTATGCCAAGCGCTTTCCATCCGGCGTGAAGGACCAGGGGTAGAGCAGGGTTTGACTGGGGAGCAGTATCTGCGGGGCCCCTCCGCCATCGGCTCGGGCCCATTGGAGGCCAGTGTCCGCATTGAACAGGACGAAGCGGTTGTCGGGAGACCACAGGGCGCCGTTCGCTCCGGAAAACGTGAGCCGGTTTAGCAGGTCCCGCTTCCAGTCGTAGGTCCACACGTCGCGCTCATGGTCCAGGGCCAGACGTGTTCCGTCGGGTGACACTTGCGGGCGGCCGTAGTCTCCCGGCTTGTCGAGCACAGGCGTCAATTTGCCCGCGCTGTCCAGCCATTGCAAGGTGAAGGCGGCTCCGCTCAACGGGCCGCGCTGATAAATGAGGGTGCCGTTGGGTGACACGTCGAATGCGGCACCTGCGGAGTTTGGATATTGTTGCACTCCGTTGAGCACAGTGATGGGCGTACCACTGACCGATCCCAGGGTGGGATCAAACCGAACCGCTGTCAAGTTTCCTTGGTTCACGGAGAGCAAGTAGTGCGCGCCGTCGGGCAGCACAACATGCCGAGCTGCGCCGGCGTTCCGCTGGACAATTTTTCGTTCCAGGCCCGGAAGAGACAGGGTCACCGCAAAACCGGGGGGGGCTCCAGAGAAGCCCGTGTAGAGCAAGGTCTTGCCTCCTGGCAAAAGTTGCGGATAAGCTTGGCCGATTTCTCCTTCCGCGCGGAGCAATTCCCCCAGCGTCTCGGCGTCGCCGCCGCCGACTGGGAGACGCACCAGGGGTGCTAGGCCGGTACCGGAGGCGGAAATGATGTGGTCATCCGGGGTCCACACGGCGCCGCCGCGTAATCGGGTGCTGCTGCTTGGGATGGCCACCACGCCACCTCCATCGATACGCACTCTATTGAAGCGGCCGCCTACGGTAAACCCTACGGACCGGCCATCGGGGGAGAAGAACGGACCAGTGGCGCCTTGGGTCCCGGCGAGCTCGACGCTTTCCGCCTGATCGAGACGCCGGGAATACAAGCGGCCGTTGCCGACGTAGACCATTGTGGTTCCGTCCGGCGAGAGTATCGGACCGGAATCCAGGACGGTGGATGGGCGCGGGTTGAGGTCCAGGTCCAGACGCACCAGGGATTTCAGTTCCGCCGGCTTGGGCCACAGCGCCCATCCGGCGACTCCAGCGAGGATCGCCGCCACAGCCCACGGCGCGAACGTGAAGAGGGGAGAGCGCGGTGGGGCATGCGCTTCCGCCTGCGCGGGGCTGACAGTCCCGTCCTCGCGCAACAGCCTCCGCGCGTCACTGATCGAAGTCAGCCTTTGCTTGCGGTCTTTTTCCAAGCACCAGGCGAGCAACTTGTGCACGCGCGCCGGAGCCGCCGAGATATCGGCCTCTTTGTTGAGTACGCCGCCCAGAATCTCCACAACCGACTCGCCGTGAAAGAGCCGCTTGCCGGTGAGCATTTCATACACGACGACGCCGAAGGACCAGATGTCGCAGCGCTTGTCGGCCGCTTTCCCCTTGGCCTGCTCGGGAGCCATGTAGGCGGCGGTGCCTAGGATCGTGCCCGCGACCGTGGCTCCCATGGTCAATGTCGGCGAGTTACTGGGATCGGCGTCGTGCGAAGGCGGAGGCTCCATCGCTTTGGCGAGGCCAAAGTCGAGGATCTTGACGACGCCTTCAGGCGTGACCTTGATGTTGGCAGGCTTGAGATCGCGATGGATGATGTTCTTTTCGTGCGCGGCTTCGATGCCGTCGATTAACTGCTGGATGATGGGGAGCGCGTCGTCGAAGTCGAGGGGACCCTTGAGGTCATCGCCTTCGACGTACTCCATGACCAAGTAGTTCGGACCGACATCGTAGAGATGGCAGATGTTGGTGTGGTTCAGCGACGCGATGGTTCGGGCTTCGCGGGTGAAGCGCTCGGTGAACTGGTCTTTACTGACTTTGATGGCCACGTCGCGGCGCAGGCGGTCGCCGTGGGCTCGATAGACTTCGCCCATGCCCCCTTTGCCGATGAGGGCGAGGATTTCGTAGGGTCCGAGTTTGTCGCCGGGATTCATCATTTTTTGGCCTCCGCGAACCGGCGCTGGAGTTCATCCGCCAGATTCAGCAGGAACGTGATGTGCAGGTTGCCGGGGGTTGCGCCCTGCTGCGCCGCGGGGAACATCACCACGTGCTTGCCGTCGGGGTAGACGTCGAAGTTCGCCGTCACGCCCAGCCGCAGTACCGGAGTGGGTGACCAGGCCCGCGGAATCGATGCCTGGAAGCTGTCGCCGTTCACGCTGTAATCGGCCACCATGATGCGCTCGTCCCCACCTAGAAAAAAGAGCTGATGCCCGGTCTTGGACCACACCGGAAATTTGCCGCCGGATCCCGAGATTTTCCACTTTCCTCCGGGCCCCGGAAACGGCGTTACGAACAATTCCTCGGTATCGGTCTCCACCAGGGCGAGGAACTTTCCGTCGGGAGAAAAGGCGGCATCCACACGAAACGCCTTCGGGTCTTGAAACAATTCCGGCTTGCCGGCTTTGGGATTCTCCGGATCGCTCAGGTCCAACGGAACGGTGGTCAGACCCCATCCCGTGTAGTTCTCCCCGAACGCCACGCGGCCATCCGGAGCGGTGGAATATACGCGAACGCCTGGCGGGTTCTCAAGCAAGACCCGCGGCTGGGTTCCACCGTCCGCGCGCATCCAGAAGAGTTGGTTGCCCGCACCGATGAGAATGTGTTTACTGTCCGCGGCCCAAGCCAATTCAGACTTCGGAGTGGCGGTGAAGGTGAGTTGCGTGGGAACGCGGCGCTCCAGATCATAGACCCACACGTCCGAGCCCTCCACGTAAGCGATTCTCTTCCCGTCCGGCGAGTAGCGCGGCGAAGTGTAGACGCCCTGCTTCGCCAGCACGGGCGTCGTGATCCCGGCGCTGTCCATTTGCATCATCGGGTATGTGGTGGAACCCAAACCCGTGGCGCGCAGGTACGCCAGCGTGCCGTTGCGGGAGACGCTGTATTGGGCACCGACATTGATGCCCCCGCGGAGATCGTCCAGCAGCGGTAGGGCCGTTCCGCGCAGCTCCTGAGTATCCGGGTCAAAGGGCACGGCGAACAACGTCCGCTGTTTCGCATACAGCAGGTAGCCCCCGTCGCCACCCGGCGCGGCAATGTAGGCCGGCTGGAACGCGCCCTGCACCAGCCGTTTGCGCGCTCCGGTTGCCAGCGTCAGGACAGAGACGTCCCGATCACTACTCGCGTCCCGAGACTCCGGCGGTTCCGCAATCAGGAGCGCCTTCCCGCCGGGCAATGCATGCGGAAAAACTGCTGGTCGAGCACCCGGAACTGGCTCCAGGCCCCCGGATTCCTGACCGCGGATCAGGCCTAGAATGTTCCCGATGTAGACATGGCCATCCTCACTCCAGGTCATGCCTTGGTGCGCCGTCTGGCCCAGAGTGACTGCTGCTCCGCCTTGCGGCGAAACCTTCCGGATGGTCGAGCCTGAGCCGAAAAGGAGCCACTGTCCATCCGGAGAGAAGGTGATCACACCGGCATTTGCGCCGAAGGGCGTCACTAAGCGGCCCTCGGGTTGATCCAGCCGGCGAAGATAAAGGCCGGCCGCACCGTCAGGCATGCGACCTCTATAGGCCACCTGTGTCCCATCCGGTGACAGCACGGCGCTCGCAATGGAGCTGGTCGCCGCCAGTGGGCCCATGTCCACGTCGAAGCGCAGCAAGGGACGCAGCTCGGGGCGTGATGCGTTCCACCAGCCCCAACTTGCTGCTCCCGCGCCCAGCATCAGCACGGTCGCGACGGCGGGCCATAGCCAGGACATTCGCTGTGGGGCGGGCGGCGCCGCTGCGAGAGCGGCCACTTCATCCAGTAGGCCGCGCGCGTCGCTGATCGCGGCGAGGCGTTTCTTGCGGTCCTTTTCGAGGCACCACTTGAGCAGCCTGTGCACTCGCGCCGGAGCGGCGGAGATGTCGGGCTCCTTGTTAAGCACCCCGCCGAGGATCTCCACAACCGACTCGCCCTGGAACAGCCGCTTGCCGGTGAGCATCTCGTACACAACGACGCCGAAGGACCAAATGTCGCAGCGCTTGTCGGCCGCCTTGCCCTTGGCCTGCTCGGGAGCCATGTAGGCGGCGGTGCCCAGAATCGTTCCAGCGACGGTAGCTCCCATGGTCAATGTCGGCGAGTTACTGGGATCGGCGTCGTGCGAAGGCGGAGGCTCCATCGCTTTCGCGAGGCCGAAGTCCAGGATCTTGACGACGCCTTCCGGAGTGATCTTGATGTTGGCGGGCTTCAAGTCGCGATGGATGATGTTCTTCTCATGCGCGGCCTCGATGCCGTCGATGATCTGCTGGATGATGGGGAGCGCGTCGTCGAAGTCGAGGGGACCTTTCAGGTCCGCGCCTTCGACGTACTCCATGACCAAGTAGTTCGGACCGACGTCGTACAGATGGCAAATGTTGGTGTGATTGAGAGACGCAATCGTGCGCGCCTCGCGCGTGAAGCGCTCGGTGAACTGATCCTTACTGACTTTGATAGCCACGTCGCGCCGCAGGCGGTCGTCGTGAGCGCGGTACACCTCTCCCATGCCGCCTTTGCCGATGAGGGCGCGGATTTCGTAGGGGCCGAGTTTCTCACCAGTAGAAAGGGGCATGAGGTCTCGGAGTATTGTAGCGTGTGGGAGCGTAGACTACAGGATTGTGCCTGGATTACAGGCAATCCGGAAAGTAGGGACAGGACCGTAGGCTGGTCCCGGAAAACTGCGGTTTCTAGGGCCGACTGCCCCACTACCCACTGGCGTTGAGGCATCCAGAATGCCTGAATGCCGGTATCTACTTTTTTTGCGGCTTTAGGAACTTTCTACTTTGGTACATCATTTTCAGCATGCTTGCGTACCTCATTAAAGAGTGAAAGAATCCTCAATCGGAGATTACAACAAGATGACCAGGTGTTTTTTGGCTGCTGCGTTTGTACTCATCTCTTCCATCTGTCTCGCACAGACACCCGCTGGGGATGGTGGTGGGATCTTCGCGCCCATTCCCGCCGTTACCGGCCCCACTCCGCACTTAGCCGGCGGAACGGTCGACCTGTCCGGCGTCTGGATGGGTAGCGGAGCAAACTCCGGCGATATCTCGCGCGGTCTCAAGGCTGGCAGCGAGTTCGCGATTCTCCCCTGGGCCGCCGAAGTCACGAAGAAGCGCCTGTCACAAGACGATCCCGAAGCGCTGTGTCTCCCCTTCGGAATTCCGCGCGGTGCTCCCTATCCGTGGCGGTTGGTACAAACGCCCACACACTACTTCATTCTTTATGAGGGCAACATTCACAGCTTCCGCCAGATTTTCATGGATGGCCGCGGTCATCTTCCGGCCGCGGACCTCGATCCCACGTGGTACGGCCACTCCATTGGCCGCTGGGACGGCGAGACCCTGGTCATCGACACCGTTGGCTTCAACGACAAATTCTGGTTCGATTACCTGGGGCACCCGCATACGGAGCAGTTGCATACAATCGAACGGTTAACGCGCTCTGACAAAGGCAATATCACGATGGAAGTCACCATCGAGGATCCAGGCGCATACGCCAAGCCATTCACCACCGTGGGCCGAGCCCGTCTGATGCCGGCGGGCGAAGAACTCATCGAATACATCTGCCAGGAGAACAATCAGGCTACCGGACACTTGAACGGTCCCGCCGTGCTGCCCACCGAAGGCTTGGTTCCCAAAACCCGGTAAGGCATTGAAAAAAGGCAGTCCCCTTACCCCGCAACGGCAGTTGCATCACTGGATCGACCCTTCTATACTTATTAAGTTGCGTAGGGCGATTTACGGCCACGCTTATTTGAGGAGGAGTTCCATGCAGACTTCCCGTTCCCGGATCCTTAGCTCGCTGCTCTCTGTGGGTGTGCTCGCTTCGATTGTGATCCTTGGTACGTATACAACGAACGCCCAACAGGACAAGGGCGCTCCCAAGGGCAAGGGTGGTGGCAAGGGCCCTGCACCCGCTGCCGCAAAGGCTGACGGCAAAGTCGACGTGTCGTTTCCCGGCTACATCGGTGGTGTTGTCACCAGCGACAAAGGTCCGGAAGCGGGCGTTTGGGTAATCGCTGAAACAAAAGACACGCAAACCCCGTTTATCAAGATTGTCGTGACCGACGATCAAGGTCGATACTTGGTGCCGGATCTCCCGGTGGCGAACTATGACGTGTGGGTGCGCGGCTACGGATTGGCGGATTCTTTGAAGACGAAGAGCCGTCCGGTGACCACGCCGTTGAACTTGCGCGCTGCCACGGCGAAGACGCCGCAGGAAGCTGCGAAGGTATATCCGGGCAACTATTGGCTGTCGCTGTTTGAACCGCCGCCGGCCAGCATGTTCCCCGGCACTGGCGCGGAGGGCAACAAGATGCCCACCGGCCTGTTGACCCAGAACCACTGGTTGAACAGTTTCAAATCGCAATGCAATTTCTGCCATCAGTTGGGCAACGAAATTACCCGCGACCTGAAGCCCGTCTTTAAAGGCAAAGAAGGCCTGAAGACTCACGAAGACGCATGGGATTGGCGCTTGGGTCTAGGTACCCGCGGCAGCAACATGTACAGCGTGCTGCAGCAGGAAGGCAAAGACGCCACACTGAAAGCTCTGTCCGATTGGACTCGTGGCATCGAGGCCGGCGCCGTACCGGCTGCTCCGCCCCGCCCGTCCGGCGTGGAACGCAACATCGTTACCACTCTGTGGGACGTTGGCGACGATCACTCCTTCGTGCATGACCAGATTGCCACGGCGAAGTACGCTCCCACCACTCACGGCGGCGGCAGGATTTATGCCGTCAGCGCGGGACATGGGCAGCTGCTGTGGGTGGATCCCCGCGAGAACGCCTCGGGCGCAATTGACATTCCCACGCGCGCACCGAAGGCCTCCATTCCCTCGCGCTTCCCGAAGCCGACTCGCCCTTCTCTCTACTGGGGTGACGAATGGTTGTGGGCTGGCGACAATTACGATCCGTCCGATCCGCACAACGCCATGGTCGCCAACGACGGCAAGGTTTGGATGACCACCAAGATTCGCGCCGGCGCGGATGCGGCATGGTGCAACGATGGTAAGACCAACAAGTCCTCCACTCTGTTCCCCTTGACCAATAGCGGCCGTCAGGCTGGTTACTACGATCCTGCCACCGGCCAGTTCGAACTGATTGACACTTGCTTTTCCACGCACCACCTTCAGTTCGATAACGATGCCAACCAGACTCTGTACTTCAATGAGTTGAGCGGCCCGATCGTGGGCTGGATCGACACCAAAGTTTATGCAGAGACGAAAGATGAAACCAAAGCGGTAGGCTGGTGTGGACAGGTCGTCGATTCCAACGGCGATGGCAAGATCACGCAACCGTGGAACTCAGTCGCCGCGGTTCGCGGCGGTGAGGAATCCATCCTCTATACGACAGATACCGCGGGCGGCAACGCCAAGGGCAAAGGCAAGCAGGCGCCCTTTGATCCGAAGCTCGACTCGCAGGTTCGCTATAGCCTCTACTCCGTAATCCCCAGCCCGGTCGACGACTCGGTGTGGGGCATCTCGGAATCCTTCCCGGGCATGTTGGTGCGCATGAAGCGCGGCGCGACCGCGCCGGAAAGCTGCACCACGCAGATCTTCATGGTTCCCACCGGCGGATTCGATCCGCGCGGCGTGGACATCGATTCGCAGGGTGTCGTTTGGACGGCTCTCGCCGGCAGCAGCCATCTGGCCAGCTTCGACGTGCGCAAGTGCAAAGACCTCACGGGTCCGCAAAAAGTCGACGGCAGCCAGTGCCGCGAGGGCTGGACACTGCATCAGACCACCGGTCCAAAGCTGAAGGGAACCAACATCCCGTCTGACTTCCACTATTACAACTGGGTGGACCAGAACAACATCATTGGCCTTGGGAAGGACACGCCGATCGCGACCGGATCCAACTCCGACGCGCTGCTGGCGTTGAACCCCGCGACCAACACCTGGACCACTTTCCGCGTTCCGTATCCGATGGGCTTCTACTCCCGCGGATTGGACGGCCGTATCGATAACGCCGATGCGGGCTGGAAGGGCAAGGCGCTCTACTCCAACTACGGTACCCACCTCGTGTGGCATATCGAAGGCGGCAAGGGCACCAAGGGCAAGATCGTGAAATTCCAGGTCCGCCCCAACCCGCTGGCCAATTAGTAACCGTTTTCGTCGTATTAGTTGATACAATTCAGCTTGATGCGCCGAATACCTTTGAAGACCCCGGTAGCCATTTGTATTCTGGCAACCGGGGTTTTTTTATTTGGACAAAGCGCGTTTGGACAAAACACGGCGGCCGAAATTGCCGGAACCGTCACCGGTCAGGACCAACTGCCACTGGCCGGAGCCTTCGTCACAATCACCAGCGTCTCCACCGGACAGGAACGCCGAATTGAGTCCGACACGCAGGGGCATTACGCCGCGCCATCGCTGCCTGTCGGCGAATACCGCGTGCGCGCCGAGCTGACCGATTTCCGTCCCGAGATCCGCACCGGAGTCGTGCTTCGTGTCGCGGAACAAACAAAGATCGATTTCGTGCTGACGCTGGGCGATCTGCGCCAGGAGATTACGGTGCTGGAAGCGGCTCCACAACTTCGCACAGCTTCCGCCGAGGTTGGCGAAGTGATCGACAACAAGCGCGTCGTCAACCTGCCTCTCAACGGGCGCCGGTTCACCGACCTGATGCTCCTAAGCGACAACGTGGTGGCCGAACCCCGGGGCACCCGCGGCGCGGCTCTCAGCCAGACCGGGTCCACTGTGGCCATCGCAGGCCAACGGGGCGGGCATAACATGTACTTCCTGGACGGTGTCTCTATCACCGACCAGTACTTCAACAACCTGGGTGTGTCGCTTTCCATTGACGCGATTCAGGAATTCAACGTCCAGAAATCGATTTACCCGGCGGAGTTTGGCGCCAAGGCCTCGGCAGCAATTAGCGCGGCGACGAAGTCCGGCACGAATGACTGGCACGGCTCGGCCTATGAGTTCTTCCGTAACTCGGCCTTGGACGCCCGCAATTACTTCAATGGATCGACGAAGCCTCCCCTGCGCCAAAATCAGTTCGGCGGCACATTCGGTGGGCCTCTGCGGCGCAACAAGACGTTCTTTTTCGCGGCCGGTGAAGCCCTTCGCGAGCGCCGCTCCCTGACCGGCACATTTTCAATGCCGCCCTCGGCTGTGCGCGCGGGGGACTTCGCCGGCCTGACTCCCATTTACGATCCGCTCAGCGGGGACGCGGCCACCGGGCTACGTACGGCCTTCACTGGGAACCGTATTCCGGTTACCCGCCTGGATCCGATCGCATTAGCGTTTCTACAAAAAGTTCCGCTGCCGAACCTTTCCGGCAACGTGCAGAACTTATCCGTCGCGCCGGTGTCCAGCAACGATAACTCCCAATTCACAGGCCGCCTGGATCATCAGTGGGGCTCGAATGACAACATGTTCGTGCGTTACACGCATTCCAACTCCAATACATTCCGTCCGTTCGGCAGCTCGGATTTGAATGAGACCCTGGTGCCTGGCTTTGGAACCTATATCAACACGTTCACCCGTAATCTAGCGGTGAACCATACACACATCTTTTCACCCACGCTAATACACGAGCTGCGCTTCGGCGTGCTGCGGGTTTCCGGGGGCCAGCGCCTGCAGAACGAGGGTGTCGACTTCGCCCACGCCACCGGACTCACGGGCGTCACGACGGACCCGCTGAAGACCGGCTATCCCGCCTTCAACCTCTCGGGAGCCTATAGCAGCCTGGGCGACCCCGCACGCGCGGTCAGCCGTGACAACCTCAGCTTTGATCTGTTCAGTAACACTTCCTGGGTGCATGGCTCGCATACCGTCAAGTTCGGCGGATATTTCTTTCGGCTGCATTTCAATCCCAGCGATTCTCCCAACGCGCGCGGGGCGTTCACATTTACGCCGCGCTATACTTCCTCGG
>JBDTSJ010000006.1:0-57296 GCA_039931205.1 Acidobacteriota bacterium | reverse complement strand
CCTGCACCATCATTTCGACAACCTGGCGGGCGGCCTCCAACATCATCAATTTCTTTTCCGCTTGCGGTACCAGGAAGCCGCCGAGCTCGGTTTCCGTCGCGCCCGCTCCGAAACCAAAGTCACAGCGCCCGTTGCTGACAAGATCCAAGGTAGCGATGCGCTCCGCCACGCGAGCCGGATGATTGATGTTCGGCGGCATGTGGACGATGCCATGACCGATGCGGGCATTTTTGGTGCGCTGGCTGCACGCGCCCAGAAAAACCTCGGGCGCGGAAGAATGGGCGTATTCTTCCAGAAAGTGGTGCTCCGTGGCCCAGATGTAGTCGTATCCGACGCGGTCGGAAAGCTCCACTTGGTCCAGCGCATTCTGAAACAGGCGATGATCCGACTCCCGCGTCCAAGGCTTCGGTAACTGGTGTTCGTAAAACCCGCCGAATTTCATAACTCTTCATTATGAAGCCGGGCGGACACGTTTCGCTAGTCGATTCGGAGGGCGGTTAGTGGATCGACGCGGGTGGCTTTGCGGACAGGGACCCAGCACGCAACGAAGCCCACGCCCGTCATCAGGAAAATCGCGGCACACAACGTGACGGGGTCATAAGGATTGATGCCGTAGAGCACCTGGGAAAACAGCTTGCCAAGCGCAAGTCCACCGGCGATACCCACCATCATGCCGGTCCCGGCTACGGCGCCGGCCCGGCCCGTGATGGCGCGTATTACGGACCCAGGGGAAGCGCCCAAAGCCATGCGGATACCGATTTCCTTGGTGCGCTGGGAGACTGCGTAAGCCAGGATGCCATACAAACCGGCACCGACCAGCAGGACGGCGATGAATCCGAACGAGCCCAAAGATACGGCCAAGAAACGCGCCGGGAGCAGTTGGAAATCCACGCGGCGGCTGAGTGGTCCGTCGTAGAAGACGGATAACGCCGGGTCCATGTCTAAAACCGTAGTGCGCAGCAGCTTCACCAGATCGCCTTCGGGCATGGAAGACCGCGCCACCACGGTGGTGATCCCGGGGGCGGGCCGGACCGGCAGGAACGTGACGGGCCGAGGGTCTTCATTCACCCACAAATACTTTCCGTCTTCCACCACACCGACGATCTCGCGCCAAGGATCCGCCGGGGCGCTGCGGATGTGGGCTCCCAGGGGGTTCCTGCCGTCGAGGTAACGCCGGACGAAGGCGCTGTTCACGATAGCGGTTCTAGCTGGATCGTCGCGCTCTTCGAATTCGCGGCCGGCTTGGAGGCGCGTCCGCATGGTACGGAAATAGTCCTGGCCCGCTACGTATACCGCCACGTAAGGTATGGCTGCGGGATTGGGGGCTGGCTGACCTTCGATGTAAATGGGGGCACGGGATTGATCCAGTGCCAAGGGCAGCCCGCCGGCGAGCGAAGCCGATTCGATACCGGGCAGACTGCGCACGCGGCGAATCAATTCCTTCCGGAAAGTTGCAGCGCGGTCGGCATTGTAGCCTTCCATGTTGAGATCGACGGCGACCGAGGCTCCGTGCACGGGATCGAATCCGATGGGGATATTGAGGGTTTGGCTGAGGCTGTTGGCCACGAGCAGGGAGCCGATCAATAGGATCATCGACAAAGCGACCTGCGAACCGATCAGGACATCCTGCATGCGCCATTTCGATGTGCGGGTTCCTTTTTGACGCTTGAGGGTTTCTGAGATGCCCGCTTTCACGGACTGCAGTCCCGGCGCGAGACCACACAGCATGCTGGCGGCTAGCGTGGCGAAGAAGCTCAAGGCTAGCACCCGTGCATCTAATGTGAATTCGGGAATGATCGGGACGGGGATCGGCGGAGCCCAACTGGCGAGCAAGTCGCGCATCCAGGTGGCCAGCAACACGCCTCCGATGCCGGCGATAAGGCACAGCAGCAGGCTCTCCATCATCACTTCGCGGATAAGGGCTCCGCGGGTTGCGCCCACCGATAGGCGAATGGCCGTTTCTTTACTGCGGCCCGTGGCGCGGGCGAGCAAAAGGCCGGCGACGTTAGCACAGGCTACCAACAAGACGGCTCCGGCGAGTACAAGCAACAGAATGCCGGACGCCATGAACGGACCGCGCAGAATGTTGCCAAAGAGACCTACCTCGGAAAGCGTCACTTGCATGTCGCGGTTATCGTCCGGATGGTCGCGTGTGAGCTGCGCCGCGATGGTATTCAGGGCGGCTGCGGCTCCCGCGGATGCGACGCCGGGTTTGAGCCGGCCCACGGTAAACAGGTTGCGTGCGTCCCGCGTTTCGAGCCAATTGGAATTGGGGATGATGGCGGTCTGCATGCTGAGGGGGGCAAAGATATCCGGAGTGAAGATTCGCTCGGTGCCGTAGAAACCCTTGGGTGTGACACCCACGATGGTGAAATCGCGGCCGTTCAATTTCAGGGTGGAGCCGATGGCGCTGTTTTCTCCGCCAAAGCGGCGTTGCCAGAAGCCATAGCTGAGGACCACCAATGGATGCGCGCCCGGCAGGTCGTCGTCGGCAGGAGTGAGGGTACGGCCGATCACTGCCTTCACGCCGAGCACGTCGAAATAATTTCCGCTGACTAAGTACGCCCAACTGCGGCCGTTATTGCCCTGATGACTCAAGCCCACGGGCGCAAGATTGAAGACAATTAATCCGGCCAGCACATCGTTGCGGTCTCGCAGGTCGCGATAGTCCGGATATGAGTAGGTTGGACCCTCACCGCTGCCATTGCGGTAGTTTAGCGAGACTAACTCACTGGGGCGCTCGACGGGCAGGGGCTCCAACAGGAACCGATTCACTACCGTGAAGATGGTCGAATTCGCGCCAATGGACAGAATCAGGATCAGTAGCGCGGCGGCCGCGAACCCCGGACTGCGCTTCAGGCGCCGGACGGCCAAACGGATGTCACCCAATATGCTTCCCATGGGGGTGGCGGAAGCAATTCGGGAGCCATCCTAAGTTATAGGAATGGCTTAGGAGGTGCGTGCGCCAATCGTCCGCTAATGGGACCGGTTGTCCCAAGTGTGCGACGCCAGGACGACGCCCGGCGGCGATCAAGAGACATGTGCGGGGGGAAAACCAGACTAGTTTGGGGGATTTGGTTCGGGAGGCATGCGAAGAAAAATATTGCGCGCCCGATCACGCGGCACGAATCGCCGCGGCGAGCCGATTGACCTTGATGAGGTTGCCCGTGGGGACTCCTAAGCAGATGAAGGCCGAATCAGTGCCCCCTCCCAAGGATCTGCCATCATCGGTATCGATCCTTGGACCGCTGGGCCGACGGTTTGTCCATTTATCGGAACACTAGACTCGTTTTTGAGAAAGTTTACGCCGTCACGGAAGATGTGATGGCCCGCGCGTCGGATCTGATGGAGAAATACCCGGCGCTTATCACCCGCGACGCGATCCCGCGATTTCGATCGCATCAAGGGCCTAAAACGCATCCTGCCCTAAGCCGCTCTATCGCTGCATCGCCAGATAGTGCCCCGTATACGAACCCTTCACCTTCGCGATCTCTTCGGGGGTGCCTTCCGCCACAATCCGTCCGCCGCCGCTGCCGCCTTCGGGACCCAGGTCGATCACCCAGTCGGCTCGCTGGATCACTTCCAGGTTGTGCTCGATGATCAAGATGCTGGCTCCGGAGCGCAGCAGTTGTTCGAACGCATCCAGCAGCTTGGTGATGTCGTCGAAATGCAGGCCCGTCGTAGGCTCGTCAAAAATGTAGAGCGTCCCCTCGCTGGTGGCCTGAGACAAATGCGCCGCCAGCTTCACGCGTTGTGCTTCCCCGCCGGATAATGTCGTCGCGGATTGCCCCAGACGCAGGTATCCGAGCCCAACGTCTGCCAGTACTTTCAACTTTTGCGCCAGCTTCGGCGTGCCGGAGAAGAAAGAGATCGCCTCCTTAACCGTTAGCTTCAGCACCTCGTGGATGTTCAGTGCATGAAAGTGCACGTCCAATACAGTGGACTTAAAGCGCGTCCCCTTACAGTCGTCGCAGATTAGTTCGACGTCGGCTAGAAACTGCATCTCCACCGTCACCGTGCCGTCGCCCTGGCAGGTCTCGCAGCGGCCGCCCGGAATGTTGAACGAAAAATGTCCCGCGGTATAGCCGCGGCGGCTGGCTTCGGGCGTGGACGCGAACAGCTCGCGGATGATGTCGAACGCTTTGATATACGTAACGGGATTTGATCGCGGAGTCCGGCCGATAGGCGACTGGTCCACCATCACCACTTGTGTCAGCAAGTCAGCCTTCTCTACTTTCCGGCACGTCTGCTTTTCGGGCGGAACTCCCCACTCGTCGGGCGAAACTGTGGCTGTGGGAGCATTCCGGTCCATGCGCTTCTGCAGCGTTTGATAGATGACGTCGTGCACCAGCGTGGATTTTCCAGATCCGGAAACGCCGGTAACAGCCACCATCACGTTCAGCGGAATCGAGACGTCGATGCCTTTTAGATTATTCGCCTGGCAACCGAAAAACTTGATCGCGCGTTTTGGATGCGGCGTGCGGCGACCCTTCAAATAGGACGTTTTGAGGTCTCCGCGCAAATATTTCGCGGTCAAGGTATCGCTGCCCGGAGCCATCAGCTTGCTGTACGATCCTTCGAAAACAATCCGCCCACCCATCTCGCCCGCGCCAGGCCCCATGTCGACGATGTGATCGGCCGCGCGCATAACGTCGGCATCGTGTTCCACTACGACAATCGTGTTGCCCAAGTCCCGCAACTCCTCGAGTATGCCGATTAGACGGGCCGTGTCTCGAGAATGCAATCCGATGGACGGCTCGTCCAACACGTAGCATGCGCCCACCAGCCGCGATCCCAGGCAGGTGGCCAATTG
This sequence comes from Acidobacteriota bacterium, assembly GCA_039931205.1. Lineage (GTDB taxonomy): Bacteria > Acidobacteriota > Terriglobia > Bryobacterales > Bryobacteraceae > Palsa-187. Next base: position 52,483 of record JBDTSJ010000006.1, on the reverse strand, counting down.
AATCCGTTGCGCCTCGCCACCGGAGAGCGTGGCCGACTGTCGATCCAGCGTCAGGTATTCCAGTCCCACGTCGTTCAGGAATTTCAGGCGCTGCCGAATCTCGACCAGAACTTTCTCGGCGATCGCCATCTCCTCCGGTGACAACTCCAGTGCGTCAAAGAAGTCCCGAGCCTGGGCAATGTTCAATCGCACGACGTCGGCCATATTCTTCCCGCCGACGCGAATCCATAGAGCCTCGGCACGCAGTCGCGATCCGCCGCAATCCGGGCATAAAGTGTAACCGCGATACCGGCTCAGGAACACCCGAACGTGCACCTTATACTTCTTCTTTTCCACTTCCTTGAAGTAGTCGCGGATCGCCTCGTGGAGAATCGCGGTTTCTTCCGGCTTCAATTCCGCGACAGGTGTAGTAAAGCGAATCTTCCCCTTGGCGTCGCGACGAAATTCAGTCAGGTACCACGCGTGTTGCGGCTTGGTCCACGGGTCCACTGCGCCTTCTTGAATCGACAACGACCGATTGGGCACAATCAAATCCATGTCGAAATCGATGGTATTTCCAAATCCCTGACAGCGCTTGCAGGCTCCCTGCGGATTGTTGAAGCTGAACAAACCCGGCTCCGGCTCCGCGAAGGTCTTGCCGCAGGTTTTGCATTCGAAGCGTTCATTGAAGCGCAGGGTGTCGCCTCCGCCGGCAGGCTCGAAAAGCGCCTCTCCGGCCTCGCGATAACAGATTTCGAGTGTGTCCACTATGCGCTGGCGCATATTGCCGGAAATCGCCAGGCGGTCGACCAATACAAACACGGGCTTGGTAAAGTCCAGATCGAGTAACGATTCCGGCGTCGAGAATTCGAATACCTGGCTGTTCTGATACAGGCGGGTAAAGCCACGCTTGCGGAGATCGAAGAGCCGTTCCTTCAACTCGTCGGAGCCATCTTTCTGTTTCTCCGGGGGCAGCGCGAAGAGCGCGTACCAGCGCGACCCGAGGGGCAGCGTGGACAGTTTCGCGGCCACCTGATCCACGGTGTCCCGCTCCACGTGAGTTCCGCAATTCGGGCAATAGGTTCGACCCGCGCGCGCCCACAGCAGGCGGAGAAAATCGTACAGCTCGGTTGTGGTGGCTACCGTCGACCTGGGATTTTTCGTTGTGTTTCTCTGCCGGATTGCCACCGGCGGAGCGATGCCGTCCATCTCGTCCACATCCGGCTTTTCCATGCGTTCCAGAAACTGGCGCGCGTAGGCGGAAAGAGACTCCACGTAGCGCCGCTGCCCCTCGGCGTAAATTGTGTCGAAGGCCAGCGAAGATTTACCGGATCCCGAGACTCCCGTAACCACCGTCAACTTCTCGTGCGGGATATCCAGCGACACCCCCTTGAGGTTATGTACTCGCGCGCCGCGAATGCGGATGGAGTCGTTGAGCGGCTTTCGTTTGGAGTTTTTCAAGGTAGTGGAAAAAGCGCGAGGCGTAATCTTCTAGTATAGGAAATTGGACCCTGTTCCCATTCGTAAGGCTCTTATGCGCTGGTTCGGCCGCCATCAGCGAGACTTGCCGTGGCGCCGGACCCGCGATCCCTACGCCATTTGGATTTCCGAAATCATGCTGCAGCAGACGCGCGTTGCGGCCGTCATCCCCTATTACGAGAGGTTTCTCACACGTTTCCCGAAAGTTGAGGACCTGGCTTCCGCGCCCGAAACTGAGGTGCTGACTATGTGGGCTGGTCTCGGTTACTACTCGCGGGCGCGTAACCTGCAGAAGGCCGCGCGCCAAGTGGTAACGGCCGGTGGATTTCCGCAAAGTTACGATGGCATCCTTGCATTAGCCGGAATCGGCGAATACACTGCCGGAGCCGTTGCCAGCATCGCCTTCGGACTGCCGCATCCAGCGGTCGACGGCAATGTTCGCCGCGTAGTGATGCGCCTGGCTGGCAGCGCCGAGATCGATGTCGCCAGCGAAGCCGCTGGCCTGCTGGATCGCCGCAAGCCGGGAGAGTTCAACCAGGCCCTGATGGAACTGGGTGCGCTTGTTTGTCTGCCGTCGGCTCCCTGCTGCACCGAGTGTCCGGTTCAATCGTTGTGCGCCGCCAACAGGCTAAGCCTGCAGGCGGATCTTCCTCCGCGTCGCGTGAAGGCGGCTGCCGTCAAAAAGGAGCGCACGCTGCTGGTGATTCGCAAACGCGGCCGTATTCTGCTGGTGCCCAGCCCTCGCGTCGAGGGCTTCTGGGACCTTCCGGAGCCTTTCTCAGGTATTCGCCTGGGTACTCGCCTAGGTATGTTCCGCCACGCGATTACAAACAGTCAATATCAATTCGAGGTGCGCGAGGCGTCCATGCAAGGAAAGCCGCAAGAGGCACGTTGGTGGGAGGAAAAGAATTTGGACCAAATGCCTTTGAGCACCGCGTCTAAAAAGGCGTTGGCGTGTTTACAATCTGTATAGGGATTTAATGTTAAAGAGTCAGTGGGCGAAGTGCGCCCTTTCCATCCTCGCAGCGTCGGCACCCACACTTTTATTTGCACTGAAGGCAGGACCCGATCCGGGTTACGCTGGCGCTCCCGGCGACGGTCACCCGTTCTCCTGCGCTTCGGCTGGGTGCCACACCGCATTTATCAATAGCGGCGGCGGGCCGATCAATTCCTATGGTGGTTCCGTGACCGCGACGTTCTCACAGGGTTCCTCGTATACGCCCGGAACCCCGATCACGATAACGGTCAAAGTCTCCGATCCGGTCAACACGACCTATGGATTTCAGATGACCGCGCGGCTGGAGAGCAATGGGCAAGCGGGAACATTCAAGCCGGTTTCCGGTGTCACCGGCGTTGTTTGCGAAAATGAAAAACCGCGGTCTTTGAACGGAAGCTGCCCTACAGCCGCGCCGCTGGAGTTTGTGGAGCATACTACTCCCGCCACCGAAGCCTGGACCTTCAACTGGATACCTCCCGCCGATGCCTCCGCTGGCAACATCCACTTCTATTTAGCAGGCAATGCTGTGAACGGCAATGGAGAGAAAGACGCAGGGGATCACGTTTATACAACCGAGTATGTGCTGACGCCCATTGGAGCCTGCGTCGAGTCCACTCCCAACATCGCGGCTGTCATTTCGGCCGGCGGCTTTGGAGCTCGCCCGGATTTCGCCTCCGGCACCTGGCTGGAGATCTACGGCTCGAACTTTTCAACCGTCGCGAAGGAATGGGCCGGGGCGGATTTTAACGGTCTCGCTGCACCTGCGGTGCTCGACCGCGTACGCGTGAAAGTAAATGGCAAGGATGCGTTCACCCGTTATGTCAGCCCAGGCCAGGTGAACGTCCAGGCTCCCGATAATGATGGCACCGGACCGATGACGGTGACGGTAACGAACTGCGAAAGCGTCAGCGCGCCGAAGAGCCTCAGCCAATTGCCGGCAGCTCCTGGAATGTTAGTAAGCGGGCAAAACCTGCTCGCGTTCACGCCGAATGGACTGCGTCCCGCCAAGCCGGGCGAAATGATCGTGGCGTATGGAATCGGCTTCGGTAACACCACCCCCGCAGTCCCCGCCGGTACGATCGCCAATGTATTGACGTCGCTGAGCGATCCGCTGGTAGTAACCATAGGAGGAGTTCAGCTCCCCTCGGCATCCATCGTTTACGCGGGCTACGCGCCGGGTTTCGTCGGACTGTACCAGTTCAATCTGATCGTTCCCAACGTCCCTGACGGGGACCAGCCTGTGACCATGCGCGTCGGCACGGCGACAGTAAATCAGACGATGCTGTTAAGCGTCAAACGCTAGCGACTTCCTACACGCCGCGCCGGTCGCCCCATAAATCCACGTGCAGTCTCGGGCTGTAGCGAAAGCCTTCGCGTTTGCAAATCTCCGCGAGCCATAATCCACGCTCACGAATCACCTCAGGTCGAGTGCCCTCGGGCATCAGCACTACGCGAGCTCGATCCGCGCGCGTTGCATCCAGCACTTTCCGTATTTCGTCCAAATCATCCGCAGCCGCGACAACAAACTTAAGCTGGTACTCGAATTCCTTCATCAGCCGTTCCAGAACCACCGGCTGGTGGCGCAGTTGATCGTGTTTTTCCGCCCAGCGTCCGCCCTCGCGTTCCGTCGGCGTGGAGTTCGCCAGCTTGGGGCTGATGCTCATCAGATCGCAGGAGACCGGCTGATACACAGTTCCCGCCGTTTCGATGGTGATGTGTAGGCCGCGCGCCTTTAGAGCCTGAGTCAGTTCCACCACGGGGGCGAACAACATAGGTTCGCCGCCGGTAACCACAACATGTTTGGCCGGGTATTTCGCAGCTTCCTCCACAATCGTATCGTTCGACATGTCGACGCCTTCGGGAGCCCACGAGGTATACGGCGTGTCGCACCACGTACAGCGAAGATTGCAACCCGACGTACGCACGAACACGCTGGGCACGCCAGTCAGGATTCCTTCCCCTTGAATCGAGTAAAAGATTTCCGCGATTCGCATGTGTCAGACGACGTAGGGCAGGGGATCGATCAACCCGGCCTCCACAAACCCCTTGCGGCGCAGCAAGCAGGAATCGCAGCGCCCACATGAGCGGCCTTCGGGATCCGGATCGTAACAGCTATGCGTTGCTGCGAAATCGACCCCCACCAGTGCCGCCAACTTCACGATCCCGGCTTTGTCCAATGTGGATAGAGGCGTGTGAATGTGCAGCCGTGTCCGCCCCTCCACGCCCGTCTTCGTTGCCAGGTTCGCCATTGCCTCGAACGCCGCGATGAACTCCGGACGGCAATCCGGATAGCCCGAGTAATCGATCGCGTTCACGCCGATGAAGATATCGCCGGCTTCCAGGACCTCCGCCCACGCCATCGCGTAGGACAGGAAGATCGTATTGCGAGCCGGTACGTAGGTGATCGGAATCCCCGTGGGCAAGGCCTCGGCGCTGTCATGTTTCGGAACCTCGATATCCGCCGTCAGCGCGCTGCCGCCGAACGCCCGCAAATCGATTCTCGCCACCCGGTGTTCGCGCACCTCGAAGTGCTTCGCCACGCGCTCGGCCGCCTTCAACTCAATCCGATGCCGCTGCCGGTAATCGAACGAGAGGGCGTAGCAATCGAATCCTTCGCGCTTTGCGACGCCGAGGCAGGTCGCTGAATCCAGGCCTCCGCTTAACAAACAAACTGCCTTCATGGAAACCCCATTTTAGCGCGCGCGTCTAAGACGGATATAGCGATGCTATTATTTAGCGCATGAGCCAGCCCACGCCTGAAAAGCACCGCCCCTTTGTGCCCGAAAACGTGAAGATGACGGAATTCACGTGGCGGGCCGTCCTGCTCGGCTTAGTGCTGTGCGTCGTTTTGGGCGCGGCCAACGCCTACTTGGGCCTGCGCGCCGGCGTCACCATCGCCGCGACGTATCCCGCCGCGGTGATCAGCATGGCCGTACTGCGGATCTGGAAAGGGTCCGTTCTTGAAGAAAATCTCGCGCGCACTGCCGGATCGATCGGCGAATCCGTCGCAGCCGGAGCCATATTCACCGTGCCTGCGTTCGTCATCGCCGGTGCATGGCCGCAATTCGATTTCGCGACGTCCTACTGGCAATCCACAGCGATGATGGTGGTCGGCGGCATCCTGGGTGTTTTGTTCGTATCGCTGGTCCGCCGGGTAATGGTCGAGGACCCATCGCTACCTTTTCCGGAATCGGTAGCCGCTGCCGAAATCCATAAGGCCGGCCAGCGCGGAGCCGAGGCCGCCCGTTACCTCTTCTGGAACATCGGCGTCGGTGCGGCCGTTCAATTACTCGGCGCGATGAAGCTGTACGCTCTGGAAAAGGATTTCACGATTCGCATCGGCCAACTAGGAACCAGTTCCGTGCGCCTGGGCCCCGCCGGTAGCACCAACGTCCTGCAAACCGGCGGCATATCCACCTTCGGAGCCCCCACGATCAGTCCCGCGTATCTGGGCGTCGGCTACGTCATCGGACCCAAGCTCGCCGCGCTGCAATTCTCGGGAGCCTTGCTCGCCTGGGGCATGATGGTGCCGCTGCTGATGTACTTTCTGGGACCCCGCCTGGCGCAGTTTATCCCCGCAGGTACCGGCGAGGAAGAAGGCTGGGCTACGCAGGCCGCCGCCGTATGGCGCTATATCGTTCGCCCCATCGCAGTGGGAGGCATGCTGGTAGGCGCCGCGTATACGCTGATCCGCATGGGCAGTAAGCTTACGTCGAGCCTGGGCCGCGCGATCTCTGAAGTGCGCCACGGTGCACCGCCGCTCGAATCGGTCAGCCGGACCGAGCGTTACATGGGCTCCAAAACCGTCCTGTCCCTAATTGGAGTTGTCTTCATCGCCATGATCGGATTGTACGTTTACATCTCTCACAACGTGATCGCCGGAACCGTAGCCGCGCTGGTGATGCTGATCGTCGGCTTCTTCTTCTCTACCGTGTCCGGCAATCTGGTCGGCATGATCGGATCTTCCAACAATCCCATCTCCGGACTTACGCTTTCGACACTGATCATCGCCGCGTTGCTGATGGTCGCGCTGGGAGTGCGCGGACCCGAAGGTGTCGCCGTAGTGCTGGGTGTGGCCGCGGTGGTCTGCGTGTCCGCCGCTGTGGCGGGCGAACTTCTGCAAGACTTCAAGGCCGGGTACATTCTAGGTGGCACTCCACGGACCATTCAGATCGTGGAACTGATCTCCGTCGTGCTGGCGAGTCTCGTAATGTGGTTCCCGCTCTACGTTCTGCATGCGGGCAACATCAAGGCGGGCGGGACAGGCTTCGGCGACCCGGCACTGCCCGCGCCTCAAGCTGGACTCATGGCCGTACTTTCCCAAGGCATAGTCGGCGGCGACATGGCGTGGCCTCTGGTAATAGCCGGAGCGATGTTCGGTCTCTCGCTGATCTTGTTGCGAGTCCCCAGCCCGATGCTGGTTTCCGTGGGAATGTACCTGCCGTTCTCCACCTGCTTCTCGATTTTCTTCGGAGGCATGACCCGCGGGGCCGCCGACTGGCTGGGAGCCCGCGCCGGGCACAATGAAGCCCAGCGCACCCGCAGCGAGAGCGTCGGCATCCTGATCGCCAGCGGCCTCATCGCGGGCGAAGCCCTCACTGGCCTGGTGATCGCCACCGCTACCTTCTACGAAGTGGATCTGCCGGCTATCTTCCCGCAGCCGAGCTATCTCCTGGGCTTTGTAATATTACTAGCCCTGGCGGCCTCCATCATTCAAATTCCGTTTACCAAAGCCGGCCACCCCGACGATCCCGCGCCGCCAGCCGCGATGATGTAGGCGCTATCGCGAGCGGCGCTGCTAAAGTAGAAGATTGTCTCGCGTCAATATCTCCACAGAACCCGCCCCCGGCGGCGCCCAATGGACCCAACTGTATCTGGGCCTGGGCTTCACCACTCTAGCCACCCTGTTGCTGGAGCTGTCCTTGACTCGCCTCTTTTCGGTAGTGTTTTTCTACCATTTTGCTTTCTTGGCCATCTCCCTGGCCTTGTTCGGCTTCGGCGCCGGAGGAGTGTTTTCCTACGTCGTCGCCAACCGTCCCGGCAACCTCTCCGCCGAACTGGGCCGTCTGACTTTCGTCAATAGCGTCGCCGTTGTGCTGCTGCTGTGGTTCATCCTCTCGCGCCACGGCGACATGACGCTTGGGGCGCTAGTTGCCGTTTATATCGCCTCCGCCATCCCATTCTTCTTTGCGGGAACGGTCGTGTCTCTAGCGATCGGCGAGGCCATCGACCGCATCGATCGCGCCTACCTATGGGATCTGATGGGCGCGGCCGGCGGTTGCCTGTTGCTGGTTCCGTTCCTGGATATGTTCGGCGGCCCCAACACGATCATCGCAGCGGGAGTCATCTACGGAGCCGCCTCGTCCATCTGGTTCAACCGCGCCGGCGAAGCTAAACTCCGCGCATTGGCCGTTCTGGTGTCTGTGATGCTGGTGACGCTGATGATCATGAACGGGACCAATCACATCTTCGACGTGCGCTGGGCCAAGGGCGAGCAGTTGCCCGAGGAGCGTATGTCCAAATGGAATAGCTTCTCGCGTGTGGCGATTACCAGAGCCTCCGGGGGACCGTGGGAGATTCGCATCGACGCCGATGCGGCGACCGGAATTCCGACCATCGATTGGAATAAAGGGCTGACCGAGGAAGAGCGCCACACCCTGCTTTATCGCGGCGCGGGCATGCCATACTTGCTTCGTCCCGCCGCCAAGACCGTCATCATCGGAGCCGGAGGCGGCTACGACGTGGCCCGCGCCCTGGGCTCCGGCAGCCCCGACGTAACGGCCGTTGAAATCAACCCCATCATCGCCAACAACATCATGCGCGGCCAGATGCGCAAGGAGAGTTTTGGGATTTACGAACGTCCCCAAGTCCGCGTCTTCGTGGAAGACGGACGCAGCTTCATTCGCAGCTCGCAGGAGCGTTACCAGGTTTTGCAAGCGACGCTGGTTGACACGTGGGCCTCCACCGCCGCCGGAGCCTTCGCGTTATCCGAGAACAATCTCTACACCTCGGAAGCCTTCGAGGATTACCTGTCTCATCTGACCGACGACGGATTACTGGCCTTTAGCCGCTGGGGTTTCGATCCGCCGCGCGAGTCTCTGCGCGTCATTTCCTTGGGCGTCGAGGCGTTAACCCGGCTAGGTGAGAAGAATCCCGCCCGCCATATGATCGTCGTCCGCGAGGACGGCGAAAAACTCAACGGGTGGGGTGCACTCGACACGTTGATGATTTCCCGCAAACCCTTTAGCGACGCCGACATCCAACTGGCCGCCGCCCGAGCGAAGGAGGCGGGGCTTCAGATCCTCTATTTGCCGGGTGGAACTGAGGATAACGCCTTCGTGCAAATGCTGGCCAGCCCGGATATCACGGCCTTCTGGCGGGATTATCGTTATGACGTTTCCCCTACCTTCGACGATCGCCCATTCTTCTTCTACACGGTTCAGGCGCGGGACCTGTGGGATTACCTGAGCAATGCGAATCCGGAGAGCGCGGATTACAAAATCAACCGGGCGGTGCCGTTGCTGTTTGGGCTGATGGTTCTCTGCCTGGGGGCGACCGTGTTGGTCATGGTGCTGCCGCGTGTGGTGCTCGGCAGCCGCCTGCCGAAACAAAAGGGCATCGTCACGTTTCTGCTGTATTTTCTGTGTCTGGGCGCCGGGTACATTCTGGTGCAGATGGCTTTGATCCAGAAATTCATGCTGCTCTTAGGGCAGCCAACTCGCGCGCTTACGGTGATCGTGTTCTCCATGCTGCTTGCAAGCGGAGCGGGCAGCTACTTCAGCCGCACCGTCGTTGCTGGCTTGGACCGCCGCCTGCTGGCCGTGCTGGCCGGCGTGGCCGCCTTGATCGCAATTCTTGCCGTTGCCGCGACGCCACTAGTCCACGCCGCCGCCACTTGGCCCATGAGTGTGCGCATCCTGATTACCGTCGCTGCCATTGCGCCCGTAGCGTTTTTCATGGGCATGCCTTTCCCCAGTGGACTGCGCCGTCTGGAAGAACGCCACGCCCCCTCCCTGCGCTGGGCATGGTCCTTGAATGCGGCCGCCAGCGTCATGGGCTCGGTGGTCTCCGTCGTACTAGCGATCTATTTGGGCCTTCGCGCCACGCTGCTTATCGGCGGAGTCTTCTATTTGTGCGCTCTGCTGGTGATCCTGGTGACGCGCAAACAGCAACCTGCCGCATGATCCCGCGCTTGGTCGCCATCGCAGGCTGCTCCGGCTGCGGCAAGACGGCCTTGGCTCAGTCCGTGCAGAAACGCCTGGTCCAATGCTCGGTTATCTCACTCGATTCTTACTATCACCCTCAGTCCGATCGCTCACTCGAAGAACGCGCCAGCCATAATTACGACCATCCGGATGCCCTGGAGTGGTCTCTGATCGAGTCCCATCTGCTGGCCCTGCTGCGAGGGGAGACGATTGAAGTTCCGGAATATTTATTTGATCTACACACGCGATCCGTTGCACGGCGCCGCGTCGAACCACAGCATGTCGTCCTGGTCGAAGGGATTCACGCTCTTCACCGGGCGGAGATACGCGCCCTATCGGCGTTGCGAGTTTTCGTTCATACAGACCCCGCCGAATGCCTTCGCCGTCGTATGGATCGTGACGTTGCTGACCGCGGCAGGACACCCGCCTTCGTCTTGGAGCAATATCATCGCACGGTGGCGCCCATGGCCCGGGAATACGTCCTGCCTAGCCGTGCCCATGCCAGACTGGTGATTAGTGGCGAACAGAAGCTTGCCGATTCGGTGGACGCGGTGCTGCACGCGCTAAGTATTTCCTAGCGCCCATGCCGCGTGCTCTTGGACCATTGGATCGGGGTGCTGCGCCAACTCCAGCAGCCACTCCCGATAGTGCTCTGGTCCAATATTTCCCATCGCCACCGCCACATTGCGCAGCATTCCGCTATGTTTCGCGCGGGATACAGGCGTGTCTCCGAAGCGCGCCCGGAACTCTTGCGGGGATGCCTCCGCGATCTCTTCCAGCGTCACAGGTTTTCCAGCATACGCGGTATCTCCGGTCAAAGGTGCGCGCCGGTTCCAGGGACAAACGTCCTGGCAGATGTCGCATCCGAACACATGCGTCCCAATGCCAGCACGGTGCTGCTCCGGAATCGGCCCACGTAGTTCGATGGTCAGGTAAGAAATACAGCGCCGCGAGTCCACCGCCCAGCCCTCTCCCTGGGGAACAATCGCCTGCGTAGGACACGCGTCAATACAACTGGTGCATGAGCCGCACCGGTCCGGGGGAGGCGTGTCCGTGTGCAAATTGAGCGAAGTGATAATTTCGCCCAGGAAAAACCATGATCCCTTCGGCTCATTGATCAAACACGTATTCTTGCCGATCCACCCCAGTCCCGCGTCGCGCGCGAGACTGCGCTCCAACAAGGGAGCCGTATCCACGCACACCTTGAAATCGAACGCCTCGTATTGCCGCAGCCGCGCCGCCATCGCCTCCAGCGATTTCTTCATGGAGGTGTGGTAGTCCGTCCCTCCCGCATACCTTGCAATCCGCGCGTCCCCGCGTTTTCGCAGCGGTTGCCCCGTGTTGTATAGCTTGCCGACGCAGATCACCGATTTCGCGGACGGCAGCAGTGCGCGAACATCCCGCCGGATCTGCGCCCGATGGTCCGTCAGGTAACGCATCTCCCCGGCGTGGCCGCTCGCCACCCACGCATCGTAGCGCGCAAAGTCGCCAACCGGGCCGGCGCCCGCGATACCCACCAGTTCAAAACCACATTCGCGCCCCACATTTTTGACGGTGTCCGCCAGCATGAACTTTGAGTATACGCGCCGCATCGGCGAGAATAGAGGCTTATGCCGCAAAAGTTCCGCATCGGCCTGGTCCAGATGACTTGCCCCGATCCCGACAACCTGGAGAAGGCGGTGGCCAAGGTGCGTGAAGCGGCCGCCCTGGGCGCGCAGATCGTCTGTTTGCAGGAGCTGTTCCGCACGGAATACTTTTGCCGCGAAGAAGTGAACGCATCCCGCTTTGACTTGGCGGAATCTATCCCCGGCCCGTCCACCGACGCCCTTGGGAAGGTCGCGAGCGAACTCGGCGTCGTGATCGTAGCCTCACTGTTTGAGCGGCGCTCGGCGGGTCTGTATCACAACACCGCTGTTGTCATCTCCACTGACGGCAGCATTGCCGGTTTGTACCGCAAGATGCACATCCCGGACGACCCGTCGTATTTCGAGAAGTATTATTTCACGCCCGGCGACACCGACTTTGGTTCCATCGCCACACCCTTCGGTAAAATTGGAGTTCTGGTTTGTTGGGATCAATGGTATCCCGAAGCCGCGCGCATCACCGCCATGACGGGCGCCGATATTCTGATTTACCCAACCGCGATCGGCTGGCTGACGGCTGACAAAGCGGAGTACGGCGAAGCCCAGCGAGATGCGTGGATCACCATGCAGCGCTCGCACGCGATCGCCAATGGCATTTTCGTCGCGGCCATCAATCGCGTCGGCTGGGAAGGTTCCGGAGAGAAGAAGATTGAATTCTGGGGATCTTCCTTCGTGGCTGACCCCCAGGGCCGCCTCTTAGCGCAGGCTTCCAACAACAAGGAAGCGATCCTGGTGGTGGAGTGCGATCCCAAGGTGACCGAGGAAACCCGCCGCGGCTGGCCCTTCTTCCGCGATCGCCGGGTGGACGCCTACGGGCCCATTCTGAAACGCTGGCTGGACGGCAAGAGCTCGGAACCCAAGTGACCCCTCGCCGCATTTCCACGGGGTTTCGAATGCCCGCCGAATGGGAGCCGCACCAGGCCACGTGGCTCGCCTGGCCGCACGAGAAGAGCGATTGGCCCGGAAAATTCGCGCCCATCCCCTGGATCTACGCGCAGATTGTCCGGCACCTTGCACGAGTTGAAAAAGTTCGCATTCTGATCCAGGACGCCGATGCTGAGCGGGCGGCTCGACGTCATCTGAAGCTCTCTCAAGTAAATCTCGACGCTGTAGAGTTCTTTCACCACAAGACTAACCGCAGCTGGACGCGCGATTACTGCCCTATCTTTGTTAAATCCCGCCAGGTGAAATCCCGCCAGGGCCAGGTTGCCATTACGCAGTGGCGTTTCAACGGCTGGGCCAAGTACGACAACTGGCAGAATGACGCTTCTGCGACGGCAATGATCGCAAACAAGCTTGGTCTGCAACGGTTCGAGGCCGGCCTGGTGCTGGAAGGCGGCAGCATTGACGTAAACGGAGCAGGGAAGCTGCTGACCACCGAAGAGTGCCTTCTCGACGAAGTAGTCCAAACCCGCAATCCTGGCCTCGGCCGCCGCGGCTATGAAAAAGCGTTCCGCCAGTATCTCGGTGTCTCCGAGGTTATCTGGCTGCACCGCGGCATCGCGGGCGACGACACCCATGGCCACGTCGACGATCTGGCTCGCTTTACGGACGCGAACACTGTTGTCACGGTTCTGGAGCATGACAAGGGCGACGCCAACTACGACCTGTTGCGAGAGAACCTCGCGCGACTCAAAGCCCACCGGGACCTACGCATCGTCACTTTGCCCATGCCCGAACCCGTAGTGTTCGACGGCCAGCGGCTGCCTGCCAGCTACGCCAACTTCTACATCGCGAACAAGCTGGTGTTGGTTCCACTGTTCACCGACAAGAACGACGTCGCAGCGCTGAAGATTATCGCCAAGTTGTTCCCCGACCGCGAGATCGTAGGTATCCCGTGCAGAGACCTGGTGTTGGGCTTAGGAACGCTGCACTGCATGACACAGCAGCAGCCGGCGTGATCTCTAGAAATTGAAGCTGAGCCCGCCGCGCAGCGCGCGTGGAGAATTTGTCAACTGCGCATGGCGAGGGCCGTCGCTCAGCAGCAGGTAACCCTGGGCCAACATATTGCGGAGTTCCGCGGAAAGCTCCATACGCGTCCCGCCGAAGCCGGGCAAAGGTTGGCGGCAGGAGAAGTTCCAGCCCAACTGTTGCGTCGTCCGTCCAGTCAAGGAAAGGTGGGTGGGCATCAGGGCATTAAAGTCGGTCCAGCCATAACTCGCGGCTAAATGTGTGCCTGTAACTGGCATGGACGCGTCGGCTCGAACCGTGGCCCAGTAGCGTTGCGCGCTCTGGATTTGGGAACGCAGCGGGTCCAGCTTTTGAGCTGGATCGCCCGCGGCGGCAACCAACGCACCAGCGGTTCCCCCTGACACAACGATCTCGAAGTGGTCGGTGACCGTTTGTGTCACGGCTGCGGAAGCTCCCATTCGCTGATAAGTTCCGGCATTAAAAACCAAGCCGCGGGTGTTAATATCTGGCAGCAGATTTGACGCGCCCGCCAGTTCCGTGGCGCCCGATACAAGGAACACAGCATTCGCCACTTCCTCGCGGTACATGGATGCTGCAAACGTTCGATCCCCGTCTACTACCTCGTAACCTACCTCATAGGTCTTGTTGCGCTCAACGGCGGCATGATCGTCACGCCGCGAAATTCGCGGTGCTTGTCCGAGAGCGGTCAGATCCTGGGTGAGGTCTGTCTGCCCCTCCGGCTGGCGCGCGAGAAGCTCCACGGGAGTGAATCCAGAACTGTAGGCCGCCTTGATCAAGCCGCCCGTGCCGCCCAGATTGTAGGTGGCGCGTGCGAATGGGCTGAAATAATTCAACCGCCCGAACAGCATCACGGAATCCATGCTGAAGCCGTAGTCCAGATGCAGCCCGTCGAGAAGATCCATGGAATCGATCGTCGATAACGACGCCGTTCGCAGCAGCGGTGTATTGGTCCCCGAGCCGGAACCAAACGCCGCCGGGAAATAAGCCTGCCGGACGGTAAGCGCTATTTGCGGTCCCGCCATGCCGTTGCGTTCATGCATGTAAGTGGTGCGAATGCCTGCCGATGGCAACCCGGACGAAGATCCGTAACCGAAGCTTCCACTTACCCGAACCTTGGTGTCTCCGCTCACCGACGTCTCTACGGCGAAGCCCGTGGCCATGTCCTGCTGCAGTCCGGAGTTCAGCATATTGCTGTCGCCCGCGGACAGCCGCACCACGCCGGTGGTATCTGAAAACAGTGTCGCTTCCTTGGCCGTGGGCGGCGCAATCAGCCGCAATACCGGACGCGTCGATTGCGAGCTGCGCAGTACCCATTTCCAGTCGTCGTTCATCAGTGTGGCCCGGTTGGACGCCCCCGGAACCACGTCAATCGTACTTAGCAATGTTGCCAGGCTAATCCGCAGCAGATTGTCGGTACCCGCTAGTACCAGGATGTTGCGCTTCATGGCGGGCAGGAAACTGGCCAACGTAACGCGCAGAGTGTAGATATCCGGAGCTAGTCCGGCGAAGGCAAAGCGCCCATCTTCCGCGCTTACGCCTCGGCGCACTAAGGTGTTGTAGCGGTCATAAAGCAGAACCGCCGCGCCCATCTGCGCCCCGCCCGTCGAGTTTCGAATTTCACCAAGGATGTTGGCAGCGGCTGCGGCGGGCTTCGCCGTTAGACTGCCTAAAGATTGAGCGGAGACGGGTAGTGTCGCGACGGCCACAACCATTGTGGTTAGACCCATCGTGATCACACCTGACGAGATGGTGAACCGCCGAAAGCTCATATCCCGAATACCCTCGTCGCGCCTACCGTGCGCGACCGTCCACTATGGTACCTTACTCTCGACCTAAGCAGAACCACCCCCCGCTTGGCAATCCGGACGATCCTCCGGGCTGCCAAGGCCAGGGAGCGGTTCACCTAGATAATCTTAAATTTGGCCGACGGGGTCAGGGTTTCATTCCGCCGCTTATCGGTCACGGTCAAATGCAGCGTGTAGTCGCCCGGTGTCAGTTTCAGACCCGCAAGCGGCAGCTTCTTTTCGATCACCAGTTGCGAAGCCCCGCCCGAAAGAGCCGAAAGGTCTTCCGTGAATTCGAACACGGTCTCATTCGATCCATTGCGAACAATCTTGTAGGCTACATTGCCCTCAGGCTTCCGAGTCTCCTCATTGGTCTCAAAATTATACGCCTGCATGTAGATCCCCAAGACCTCGGTGCTCTTGAAAGTTTCATCGATACGCGGGCGAACCTTGCTGGAGCCGATCACGAACTGGCCCGTGCCGATGCTGCGGGTTGGGGTCTTTTCCAATTGATCCGCCAGGATCAGGGAACTTGCCATCAACCGGTCTTCGCTGAAAGCCGGCACATCCACGGCGACATCATAGTTGGTTGCATTCTCGCCCACTACGTCTTTGGCGATCACAGTCAACTTATAACGGCCTGGCAGCAGGGAGAGAGTGTAGTTGTAAATCGCGTGCCCCGTCGACAAAGCGGCTAGCTGCTCAGCCGGCCCGCGAACTTCCAGGGTTTGCTCATTGGGGTGCCCCACGGGCTTGCGGGTCATCGTAGTCAGGGAAGATCGCAGGTTGATCATCGCTTCCGCCACGCCTTCCTTCTGCCGGAACTGCAAATCTTCGCGGTTGAATTGAATCGTGATGCTGGCCAACACGTTCGATTCCGTCACCGGGATGTAGTCAACCCGTACCTGCATCGGCAGTAAGTTGTACTTGATGGTGGAATTGACCATCGCATCTAGATCCTTAAACTTGATCGACGGAGCCTTCTGCACGTTTACGTAGCGCTGCAGGCGGTCGAACATATTCATCTGCGCCGTGCCCGACAGAGGTCCCTGACCCAGCATCATGCCGCTGCTGTTGTTGAAGAAGCGATCATTCTTATTGCTGATGCCCATCTGTTCGTAGAGCGTCAAACCAGCGCCCGGAACGCGCAGCAACGCGTCTTTTTCCGAGGGATCCCACGCCATGCGATACTCGTTGGTCATCGACTTGTCGACAAATTCGATTGTGATGTCCTGCCCTACGCCGTCCAGATAGCGATAGCGCCATTGTTCGTACGGGAAAAACGTCGTTTCACCACCGCCTTCTTCAATGGGACGCACGCCCGGCCCGCCCGTGGGATGCTCAGTCCGCTCGTCCGGAGCGCCGAATTTCACATAGATCATGCCGCGATCCGTCTTCCAGCCCGGAATACCCGATGCAAAACGATCATTGGCCCAGGCGATACGCCGATAGTGCTCTTCCCGGAACTCGTTTTCTTCGGTATCCGGCGAAGGATCGCGGCGCAGCCAAAATTGCTCGATGAAGCTCTGCCGTTCGTCATCCGTTTCCAGCCGTCCGAACGCGGTCCTTTCCTCGTCGCTGATAATCCAGACGACTTCTTCGTTCATCCACTTCTTGTATGGAGTCTCAAGCTCTTTACGCAGCTTGGCTTCGTTCTGCCGTTTTTGTTTGTCGGTTTGCGGTTTGGCTTGCGACGCAGCCTTCTGTTGCTGCTGAGCCTTTACTTGCGTGAGCAGGGGAAGCATCAACGCCGCGGTTACGGCGCCGGAAATGAACAAGACCCTTTGGAACATTGGTATAAGCACCCTCTTTATTCTAACCCGGTCTGCAATGATTCTAAACCCGATGACCGGACAAAGCAATCCCGTACGGGGCAACAGCAATATGAGGGGAGCAGGGCCTACGGAACGATACCCATGCGGTCGAGCGGCCAGTAGACAAATACCGCTTTTCCATAGATATAGCTGCGCGGGACCGTTCCCCAAGTCCGGCTGTCGTTGGAGGAGCTGCGATGATCGCCCAGCACGAAGTACTCCCCTTGCGGCACCGTCATCTTGTCCAGCGAAACCCGATCCCCATATTCGGCTGGAACGTACGGCTCATTCAGTAACTGGTCGTTCACGAATACCCGCCCACGGCTGATTTCAATGCGATCGCCCGGTACGCCTATCACGCGCTTAATATAGGACTTACTGGTATCCCCCGGGAACCAGAAAACCACCGTGTCGCCATGCCGGACATCGGTAATGCCGAACCGGTAGGAAAATTTGTTAATGAAGATGCGTTCCTGGTCCACCAACGAAGGCATCATGCTGGTGCCCTCCACGCGGACCGGCTGGTACAGGAAAAGGATCACAATCAGGGCGATGAAGACACTGATTCCCAGGTCGCGAAACCATAGCAAGGTGGCTCGCGCCGAACCCGCAGCTTCGGGACTCGGAGCAGGCGCCTCTGGGGGGCTGTCAGCGGAAACGGGGCTAACGGCGTCGGGATCCATGTCACTTACTATAGACGTACCGCCGCGAACTTGGTTGGCGTGGAGTTTTTGGGGCGGCTAGTGGGGCTTGAACCCACGACTTCCAGAACCACAATCTGGCGCTACTACCAACTGAGCTATAGCCGCCACGCAGGACTTATTTTAGCATTGCTGCCCCGCGTACTCCTAAAGCGGGGAGAAAATTGTTTCGGTCCGCTACTGCGCACCTAGTTTTCCTGCTTCAGGCGATGCAGCTTCATCAAATTCGTACTCGCCACCCGCCCAATCGGTTGCCCCGCCACAAACACGACGTTATCATCCAGTCGCAGCAGGCCCTGCTTCAAGAGGACATCTTCCATCTGCACCAGCATCCGCTCGGTGGTCCCAACAATCGGCACATGAATTGCCGTCACCCCAAAGGACACCGCCAATTGCCGCGCCACCTCTTCATGTTGGGTAAAAGCATAGATGGGCACCGGCGGCCGGAAACGCGAAATCAACCGCGCGCTAGCTCCGCTGGTGGTGAAAACCACAATCGCCGCCACGCCCGCCGAGCGCGCCGCATGGTAGGCGGCTTCCGCCACAATCTCGGCATTGGAAGGCGTGACCCGAGGCAGGGGTTCGGGAAACCCCTTCGGCCGTAACCAATTCTCAGTCTCCTGCGCGATGCAGGACATGGTCTCGGCGGTGTGCCCCGGGTCGCGTCCCACCGAAGTCTCCGCCGACAACATCAGGGCGTCCGTGCCGTCGCAAATGGCGTTGGCGACGTCACTGGTTTCCGCGCGAGTCGGCCTGACTTGTTGGATCATCGATTCCAACATTTCCGTGGCCGTAATCACGAACTTGCCCTTCTGCCGAGCTCGTTCAATCACGCGCTTCTGAATGAGCGGCACCCGTTCGAGCGCCATCTCTACCCCAAGATCCCCGCGCGCGACCATCACGCCGTCCGAGGCATCCAGGACGGATTCCAAATTCTCCCAGGCCTCCGGCTTCTCAATTTTCGCGATCACCAGCGGTCGTGATTCCTGTCGCGCGATCTGCCGCCGTAAAAGGTGAACATCGTCAGCGGTGCGGACAAACGATAAAGCCACGAAGTCTACGCCAGCCTCGAGTCCAAGCTGCAGGTCTTCGCAATCTTTCTCGGTGAGGGACGGCGTGCTGAGCTGGACACCCGGCAGGTTGATCCCTTTGTGATCCCCAATGGACCCGCCGGAAATCACCTCAAAACAGACCGCATCCGCGCTACAAGTGAGAGCCCTCAATTCCACGCTGCCGTCGGCCAGTAACACCCGGTCCCCCGGAGTTACGTCGCGCGCAAAGCTCGCATACGTGGTCGACGCTAACGCCGAGGTCCCCTTCACGGGGCGCGTGGTGATCGTGAATTCGGTTCCAGTATGTAGGGAGCAGCCGCCGTGTTCAAACTCCCCTAATCGAATCTTTGGCCCCTGCAGGTCCAGCAGGATTCCCGCGTGCGTGGATCTGCGCTGCGCCAAACTGCGTACAGCTTTGAGCCTCGCCAGATGTTGTGGCCACGTGCCATGGCTGGTATTGAGGCGGAAGACGTCCACCCCGGCGTCAAACAGACTTTCGAGCTGACCAGGAAGATCCGTGGCGGGACCCAGGGTCGCAACAATCTTGGTATTACGCATTCTCTACGGCCGCTACGACGGCGGGTTTTCTGGAGCAGGCTCTTTGCCCGCGGCGAAAAACTCCAGCGACGCCGAGTTGATGCAATAGCGCATCTGCGTCGGCGGCGGCCCGTCCGGAAAAACGTGCCCCAGGTGTCCGTCGCAGCGCACGCACCGCGTCTCCACCCGCCGCATCCCGTGACTACTGTCGACAATGGTCTTCACATGCGCCGGATCGAACGGATAAAAGAAGCTCGGCCAGCCCGTACCCGATTCAAACTTCGTATCCGACCGGAACAGGGGTAGCCCGCACAGGCGGCAGGCGTATGTGCCTGCCTCCTTATTTTCTAAGAGCCCTCCGCAAAAGGGAGCCTCCGTTCCGTGATCAAAAAGGACGTAGCGCTCCTGGTCCGTAAGGCGCTCGGCGAGAACATCGCGCTGCCCTGTTGTGATCGGCTCAATGGAATATCCAGTCTTGGAAAAGGTGGGCATGTCGGGCCGCAATGGCTATTGTCATTATCAGCAGCAACGTCATGAAGTGTAAAGGGTGATCGGCAGCAACACAAACTGGTCCGTCACCGCTTGGTTGTGGCGCCGGATGCCCGAAAGCGTCAATCCCCAAACCGCTGCGCCGTCCGAGCCCTAGCCTTCGCCGTTTCCTCTTCCCGATTCTTTGGAGGAGCCGTAGTCTCCAGCGCTTCCAGCAGCCGCCTCGACACCCCGCTAATCTCATCTACAGCCCGCAGGAAGAATACTTCGTTGGCCTTCGAAGGCTTGTTGAACCCGCTCACCTTGCGCACAAACTGCAACGCAGCGTCCCGAATCTCTTCCTCTGTTACCGGCGGATCGAAATTGAAGAGGTTTTTGATGTTACGGCACATAAGCGTAATTGTACGCCCGGCTCTGTGAGTGATGCCTACGGCAACAGCACCGTCCGGTTCAGCCACAAAATGTTGTCCCAACTCAGCACCTTCTCCGTACCATCGAACAACTTCGCGTAACTTCCCCCGCTGCCTTTAAACTTGAAGCTCTTCACGTGGTCCGGGGGATTGGTCGTCACGTTCTTCATAATGTCCAGCACCTGTTCCTGGCGCGAGATCTGGAAGAAACTCGGATTCTTCGCCGAGTAGAACTTCGTATCCGCCATCGGCCGTACTGCCGCCACGCCGCGTTCGTAGGTAATGTGCATTTCGAGCTTTTCTCCCGAAGCCGCCGCCAGAACCCAATCCTGAGACTCAATAATCGGTCCGCTTCCGCTCGATTTCGTCGCCCAGATCATGTCGTGCGTTGCGGCCTGCAAATAATTCCCGAACGGCCCGGGAGCATCCGTCGAATCCTCCGTCAGCCCCCCAATCACCAACTGCACATTCTCTCCCGCTGGATTCTTCACCGGAGCCACCAAATACACCAGCCGGTTGGAGCCTTTCCCCTTGGGCATCCCGTCCGGTCCATTAATAGTGACCCGATCGATAAACACCACCCGCAGGTTGCAGTCCTTGGCCGCCCCGGTGGCCGCGATATTGGGGCTCCAGCCCAGGGGCAGGTAGGCAGCCAGCGCCGCTTCGGGAACCTTTAAGTCCAATTGGAACCGGGTTTCATTGCTCTTCTCGACTGGCGTTTCCGCGCTGATGATTGGCGCGAGCGCGGTCAGTGCGGCGAGTAGAAGTGGGTGTCTCATTCGGGCTCAGGATATCAAAGGTGCAACCCGACTGTTGCCGCAACGCCATTTGCAGGGCTTGCCACTTGCCCCTGGACAGTCCACATTCCTGGAACTATGGCAGATGCAAGCGCATCTAAAGAGCAGTTATGATGAACAACATGAATCGATTTGTTGTGTTGTTGGCCCCTCTTGCGATCGGGGCGGTTTTGTCTGTTCCGGCGCGGGCTCAAACCCTGCCGGATGGCGAAGGAAGAGACACGTATGAGACCGTGTGCGGCGCCTGCCACGGAGCGGATATCGTATTGGGTTCGCAAGGGACCAAGGCGCGCTGGGAAGACACAGTGGATTCCATGAAGAATCGCGGAGCCTCCGGCAGCGACGCCGATTTCGTCACCGTCGTAAAATACTTGAGCCTTTATTTTGGCCCGTCCATCAACATCAATACCGCTGCTGCCAAGGAGATCGAAACCGAACTGGATTTCACCACGGCTCAAGTGGACGCCATTGTGAAAGCCCGTACCGCGGCCAAGATCGCCGATTTCGCGGCACTGACCAAAGTGCCCGGAATGGACGCCAAAAAGCTCGAGCCCCTGAAGACCCGGCTCAAATTCTAAGGCGCAAGCATGGCCTCCGCGTCGATCTGGGAATCCCTGGGGCCGCAGTTGAGCCGGATTGGTGATCCTATCCCAAGGTCGTGGTCGATCCTGAAATGTTGACTGCCTTGAAAAAAACCGTGTAACGGCTCCGGACCCGCCACGGCAGCGGGGCTCAAAGGGCACCGCAGAGCGCCCCTTCCACTGAAGTAATTGTCCACGACCTCTATGTTGTATAGGGGGGAAGATTTATCCCGTTGACAGTCCAGGCGATCCTCCACATACTGTGGGTGCGGAAGCTTTACCGTTTTCGCAAAACGGGGTGCAGCGAAACAACTCCGAGACGTTGTGCCCTGTTGAATTAGACGCGCCCGCGAGGCGTTTCCCTCTCCGTTAGCAGGGAATCGTCCCGCGCCGGCGCCTAAATGCAGATTGCTGCGACGGCTTACTCTTGACCCGGAGCCCTGTACTTGGCGCCTTTGGACAGAGCTTTGTCCATTTCCTCCACGCTGATCAACGGTGTCGTCATCATGTTTACCAAGCCAGAAGCTGCGACCGAGGACGCCACACGGGCTGCCGCCACGTTATCCGGGAGATCGGCAATAAGAATAACGTCATCGCTACCGAAGCTGTAGTAGAAGCTCTCAAGCTTGCCGCCAACGCTCTTAATGCCGGCCTTGACCGCAGTCCGCCGCCCAGAGGCGGTATCTTTCATCAATCCGAGGACTCCCTCTGGTGTATAGCTCGCTTGGAATAAATATTTGGGCATCGATTTTCTCCTAGCTGTCGAGTGTATCATGGCGTCGTCGGCGATCTAAACCGGAAGTGTCCCGGCCTTTCAGGACGCCCACACACTTCGCTAAACTAAAAAGACCGCAATGAAAAGTCAGAACACCTTCGGAGCCGCAGGCGAGCTGCGTGTAGGCGCCCGCACATATAAGATCTTCCGTCTCTCCGCCCTCGAGAAAATTGGAGCGAACCTGTCGCGCATCCCGTTCTCCATCAAGATCCTGCTGGAAAATCTGCTGCGCGCCGAGGATGGCACCACGGTCAAAAGCACCGACATTGAATACGTCGCCAAGTGGGACACTGCCGCCGCCGCGCAGGAGATCAACTTCCGTCCCGCGCGCGTTCTACTGCAAGACTTCACCGGAGTCCCCTGTGTGGTCGATCTGGCCGCCATGCGCGACGCACTCGCGAAGCTGGGAGCCGACCCCAAGAGAGCCAACCCGCTCATCCCCGTCGACCTGGTCATCGATCACTCCGTGCAAGTTGACCACTTCGGAACGAAAGAGGCCTTCGGACAAAATGCGCTCATCGAATTCCAGCGCAATCAGGAGCGTTATTCTTTCCTCCGTTGGGGGCAGTCCGCGTTTCAGGATTTCCGCGCCGTCCCGCCCGACACCGGCATCGTTCATCAAGTCAACCTGGAATACCTGGCTCCCGTGGTGTTCGTAGACAAAGAAGGCACCGCATATCCTGACACCGTGGTCGGGACCGACTCGCACACCACGATGATCAACGGTCTGGGAGTTGTAGGTTGGGGCGTCGGCGGCATCGAAGCGGAAGCGTGCATGCTGGGCCAGCCCGCCACAATGTTGTTGCCCCAGGTAGTCGGCTTCAAGATGACCGGCAAGCTCCCCGAAGGTGCGACAGCCACCGATCTGGTGCTCACCGCCACCCAGATGCTGCGTAAAAAGGGCGTCGTCGGAAAGTTCGTAGAGTTCTACGGCAACGGCCTGGCCGCTCTGAGCCTGGCGGACCGCGCAACACTCGCCAACATGGCTCCAGAGTACGGCGCCACCATCGGAGTCTTCCCCATCGACGAAGCCACGTTAGAGTATCTCCGTCTAACCAACCGTCCTCCCGAATTGGTGGAGCTAGTGGAAGCCTATGCCAGAGAGCAAGGCCTCTTCCGTGTAGACGGCGCACCCGAGCCGGTGTACACCGACACATTATCGCTGGACCTCTCGACAGTGGTCCCCTCGCTGGCGGGCCCGAAGCGTCCTCAGGACCGCATCAACCTCCCCGACGTAAAGAAAAACTTCCTGGAGGGCCTGGGCGCAGCGCCCAGGAAATCCGATATGGTCAGCGACGGCAGCGTAGTCATCGCGGCGATCACCAGTTGCACCAATACCTCAAATCCGTCGGTGCTGGTCGCCGCGGGCCTGGTTGCAAAGAAGGCTGTGGAACGAGGCTTAAAATCCAAGCCGTGGGTGAAAACCAGCTTGGCTCCCGGATCCAAAGTAGTCATGGACTATCTCACAGACGCTGGCCTGATGCCCGCGCTGGAAGAGTTGAAGTTCCATCTGGTCGGCTACGGATGCACCACCTGCATTGGCAACAGCGGACCGTTGCTCGACGAAGTAGCGGCCGAAGTTACCAAGGACAAACTGACCGTGGCCGCCGTCCTTTCCGGAAACCGCAACTTTGAAGGCCGCGTGAATCCCCTGGTGAAAGCGAACTATCTGGCATCGCCCCCGTTAGTAGTTGCGTATGCGTTGGCCGGGCGAGTAGATCTGGATCTGGCAACGGAACCCATCGGTCAAGGCAAGTCCGGCGAAGACGTGTACCTCCGCGACATCTGGCCCACCAATCAGGAAATCCAGGACGCCGTCAAGAAATCCGTTCGTCAAGAGATGTTCGCCAAGCAATACGGCGAAGTCTTCAAAGGCGACGCTATGTGGACCGGCATCAAGGTCCCGCTAGGCGATCGTTACGCGTGGGACGAATCCTCCACCTATATCAAGAAGGCCCCGTACTTCGACAATATGGTGGACCCCGCCACCCACGTCAAAGATTTCTCCGGCGTCCGCACTCTTGCTCTTCTGGGAGACTCCGTAACTACGGACCACATCTCCCCCGCAGGCAATATCGCGAAAGACGGCCCCGCCGCGCAATATCTAATGTCGCTAGGCGTGAAACAGGCCGACTTCAATTCCTATGGAGCCCGCCGCGGCAACCACGAAGTCATGACCCGCGGCACGCTAGCCAATATCCGTCTGCGCAACCTCATGGCCCCCGGCACCGAAGGCGGCGTAACCATACACGTCCCCTCCGGCGACCCCATGTCTATCTACGACGCGTCCGTCCGATACCAAAACGACGGAGTGCCTCTTCTGATCATCGCCGGCAAAGAATACGGCACCGGCTCCTCCCGAGACTGGGCCGCAAAAGGCGTGCTGCTCCTAGGAGTGAAAGTAGTCATCGCCGAAACCTTCGAACGCATCCACCGGTCCAACCTGGTAGGCATGGGAGTCCTCCCCCTGCAATTCCAAGAAGGCCAATCCCGCGAGTCCCTGGGACTAACCGGCTTCGAAACCTACAGCTTCGAAGGCGTAAAAGGGGCAGTAGACTCCTGCGGCAAGTCGCGAATAAGAGTAACTTGTTCCGAAAACGGCAAGTCCCAGACCTTCGAAGTCTTAGCCCGGGTAGACACTCCGGTGGAAGCTGACTACTACCGCAACGGCGGCATCCTGCCGTTCGTCCTGAAGCAACTGGCCCGCTAAATGCGTGGTGCTGTTTACGTACAATAATCCTGTACAATTAAAATTATGGCGACTGAAACTACCTACTCCCGGCTGCGGGAGACGCTATCCGCTACTCTCGACAAAGTAGTGGACGATCAGGAGGTCGTGATAGTCCGCCGCCGCGGCGCGAAACCAGAAGGCTCGAAAGACGTCGCCCTACTCCCTGCCAGCGAACTCGCCGGCTTAATGGAGACCGCCCATCTGCTCCGCTCCGATAAGAACGCAACCCGCCTTCTCGCCGCCTTGCGAAGAGCCGAGCGTGGACCCGGTAAACCCCAAACCGTTGCCTCTCTCAAATTGGAGCTAAGGATTGCCGAAAGCCGCTAGCCGTGATTCCGTCTTCGCCAAGGAATTCCGAGAGGATCTGCGCTACTGGATAGCAGCGGATCGGTCCATCGCGCTGCGCATCTTTCAGCTGGTTGAAGCAGTGTTTAATAATCCGTTGACCGGCATCGGCAAACCAGAACCGTTGAAGCACGTTCTGGCCGGGGCATGGTCCCGCCGTATCACACGGGAACATAGATTGGTTTACCTGGTCAGCTTGGCCCGCATCGACTTCTTGCAGGCTCGCTACCACTACTGAACATTTAGCTGGCCTTCAATTGCGCGGACCCAATCTCGCCCAAGATCCGGTCCAGCGCCTCTTCCTGCACCGGCCGCGACAGCAGGAATCCGCCGTTCTGTTCCATGCTGCTAGCCAGTTCCTGGTTGTAACCATCGCTCACCAGCACGAACGCTCCAACAGAAGCCTGCACCCGGT
The DNA here is from genome assembly GCA_039931205.1 of Acidobacteriota bacterium. Lineage (GTDB taxonomy): Bacteria > Acidobacteriota > Terriglobia > Bryobacterales > Bryobacteraceae > Palsa-187. The sequence continues at coordinate 26,817 of JBDTSJ010000006.1, read as the reverse complement.
CCCGAAACTCATTCCAGTTGCCCGGGCCCGCGCGAGCCGTCCAGAACACCGCATCGAACTGCAACCGTGGAGCCACTTCCGCAGCCTCCTCAGCCGCAATCGGCACCACGCGATGGCCTCGCACCGTCAGCAAGTTCAACAAAGGCCGGCTGGCGTTAGGCTCGGAGTCCACCAGCATGATCGTCAACGGTCGAACCTTGGCTACAGGAGCCGCCACCTTCTTGGGTGCTCCGCTGCGCGCGCCTGTCGAGGGCAGGTCCACCTCAAATGCGAACACACCCGCCCGGCGGTGGATACGAATCTCGCCGCCATGGTTTTCTGCGATCGTTTTGCAAACGTCGAAACTGAGCGCGCCGCCGTCGCGCGCAGGCGTGATGTCATCCGACTCCGGCTCTACCCCGGCCGTAACCGCGTGTCCGATCTCGACCAGGGCGCGTCCCGACAGCACGCTGGTCTTCACCGTGACACGCCGGTCCATGGTCTGCTCCGCGCGCCGTTCCACGTCGAGGAACAGCGTCAGGAAAATTTGCTCCAATTGCCCTTCGACCCCAAGCACCATCAGCGCCTCAGGTTCAAATTTGTTCAGCGCCGTCAGGCCACGCTCTCTCCATTGCCCTTCGCGGAACTGGACCAGCCGCTGCACTAGGGGCCCAAGATCCACGTGCCGAGGCGCGGCGTTCTCTTGCCGCGCGAAGGACAGCATCCGAGCCACAACATCCGACGCCCTTGCAGCCTCCGATGTGAGGCGCCGCGTCTCACTCGCTAAGCCGGGGTCATTACTTAGTAAATCCGTCAGTGACAAAGACAGGCGCGTGATGGTCTCCAGAGGACCCTTCAAGTCTCCGGCAATCCCCGAAATCATCTGCCCCGTAGCGGCCAGCTTCTCGCTGCGGAAAAGTTGCTGCTGCATCGCGCGCTGTTCCTGCAGCTTCAAGGATGCGGCTACCTGATTCGCCAGGTGCTGCACCGCCGCCTGATCCTCCGGCGCGAAAGATCCAACGCGCTCAGCGTAGTCTACCTCCATCACGCCCAGCGCCTCTTCGTGGGCTACCAGAGGCACGAATAGCACGGAGCGGGGAAGTTCCTCGCTGGCACTGGCTTTTATCAGCGGACTCTGGCGGGTGTCCGGAATGGTCAGCGGCGTCCGATTCCGAAAGCACAAAAGCGCGGCGTTCATCATGCCGTCCAGCGACCCCGACAACGGCGTGGAGATTGTTTCCGCTTGTGCATCCACCGGCACGCGTTCCAAGGTCTTCGCTTGGCGGTTGACCAAATACAATTGGGGCGCCGCGGCGGGAATCACTTGCGGCAGCATGGCGACCAGCTTTTGGGCGATTTCAGACGGCGTCGACGCGGCCGTGATCTCTTCGCTCAGCGAATAGATGGCACGCATCGTGCGGCGCTGCTGGCTAACTCGTTGCGTGCGCGAATACCACAGCAAGAGATAGAGCCCGCCGCCACAGAGAATTCCCCAGAGCAAAGGTGACGTCAGCATCGAACTTTGAGTGGATCATAACATGGATCAATTCCAGTACCTTCACTGATAGTAGTTTTTAAGGTAATAATCAGTAAAATCTCTAAGGGAACGCAATGTCCTCTAGTACTCACAGGTATAGAGTTTTAGGAAAAGTCCAAGGCGTGGGCTACCGATACTTCGCAGCCCGCATCGCACGTGAACTCCAATTGGCGGGCTGGGTCCGCAACCTTGCGGATGGCAGTGTCGAAGCCGTGGCATGCGGACCGGTGACGCATTTGAACCGCTTTGCGGCGGAGTTGCACATCGGGCCGCCGCGCGCGGAAGTCCGCCACGTGCAAGTGCAGGAATGGGCCCCGGATCTTAAGCCGGATCTCAAAGTGGATGCTAAGATTGAAGGGTTTCACATTCGTTAAACACACTCGATAAACCATGCAGCATTTGAAAACTCTCATCCGGGATGTGCCCGACTTTCCGAAGGCCGGCATTCTCTTCTACGACATCACGACACTCTTGAAGGACGCCACGGGCCTGCGCACGGTGATCGACGGCTTGCTCGACAGAACCAAGGACCTTAGGATTGACCAGGTAGTTGGTATCGAGGCTCGCGGATTCATCTTCGCCCCCGCGATGGCCTATGCCTTGAAGGTCGGCTTCGTACCCATTCGCAAGCCGAAAAAGCTTCCGGCCGCGGTGGAGAGTCAGGAGTATGTCTTGGAATATGGCACCGACACCATCGAGATTCATGTGGATGCGATCCAGAAGGGCGCCAACGTCCTGATCGTCGACGACGTTCTCGCCACCGGCGGCACGGCAGCAGCAGCCGCGAAACTGGTCGAGAAGGTGGGTGGTAAAGTGGCCGCTCTCACGTTCCCCATCGAACTGGACTTTCTGAACGGCCGCGCCAAGCTCCCGGGCTATCGCGTTGAGTCGCTAGTTCATTACTAGGACAATGGTCCGGCATGTTCAGCTGCGTTCGCTGGCAAAGATCAATCTCGACCTTCGCGTACTCCACAAGCGTAGCGACGGGTTTCACGAGCTACGTACCGTCTTCCAGACCATCTCGCTAGCCGACTCCATCAAGATCGAATTCGAATCGGCGAAACGTACCGAACTCATTCTTGACGATCCCCTGGCGATCCCGGACAACTTGGTCCTACGCGCAGCCCGCGCGGCCTTGGACGCCATGAAGACCCACGCCCGCGTTCGGTTCCGCCTCAAGAAGAACATCCCCATGGGCGGCGGCCTAGGCGGAGGCTCTTCCAACGCCGCTGCGATCTTGTTGGCGCTGCCGGCTCTGGCCGGACGCAAACTGGAACTGGAAACCTTGATCGCTCTCGGCTCCGAGCTAGGCAGCGACGTCCCGTTCTTTCTCACTGGCGGCACAGCGCTGGGCATCGGGCGGGGGACAGAACTCTATCCTCTGCCTGACATCGCTCGTGAGTCGCTCATCGTTGTCTGTCCTGGAGTTCATTCCTCCACTGCAACCAGTTACCAATCGTTGCAGCGAGGTTTGGCTATTACCGACTCGTCCAGCTTCCCGATCTACGTGCGAGAGCTAGTCTCGCGGCGCTCGGCGGCTAAGTCGGCAGGATTCAGTGCGAACGATTTTGAGTTAGCTGTCATTGGCCAACATCCCGAATTGAAGTCCGTGAGCGGCAAGCTGCGGAAGTTAGGCGCCGCTTGCGCCCAGATGACGGGAAGCGGCTCGGCCTTCTTTGGGGTGTTCGAGTCCCGCGCTCAAAGGGATCAGGCTTTGGAAACGTTGCGGCGAGGCCGGGGTGCCTATCCTGCGGTTGCCGCTGAAATCGTTACGGAGCGGCAATATCAGGCACTGTGGCGGAGGCAGTTGGCGTGAGCAGGGATGTACTATTGGCGCATGCGTCTGGTCCTGCTTATCGGGCTGCTGGCTCGCGCTATTTTTCGAAACGGCTTCACCGTCAGAGACGGATCGACGCAGTCACGATTGAGGTGTTCGTGACTCAGGTTAAGGTGCGAGTTGGGTAGACTTAGGTCCTCACGGGCGCGTATCGCGTCGGGCGCCAGAAGCGAAATCGGACTGTTCCGCAATGGTATCTGAATTGTTGACTCCACCGTCGACTCGCCGGCAGTGTGGCGTCAAGGTCGTGAATTGGGGACACCCTGCTTAGTAGGGCACTCTAGCTGTGATATTGGCACGTTTGGTTGTTCGGAACGTCCGACACTAAAATATAAGGAGCCCCTATGAGCGATGCCGGTTTTCCTATTCCGCCCCCGACTTTTGAATTCCTGGTCTTCTCATTGAAGATGCAGGCTGAGATGCGGCTGGGTTTGGTGCGTTTGAGCGAAGAAGACAAGGACGCGCCGCCGGATTTGGCGGGAGCGCGGCACGCTATCGACATGCTGGCGATGATTGCTGAAAAGACGAAGGGCAACTTGTCGTTGGAGGAGCAGCGCGTGGTGGAAAACTCGCTCACCGAGTTGCGGTTCCGCTTCGTGCAAATCAGCCAAACGGCGGCTATTGCGACCGCTTCGGCAACTCCTGCGGAATGACGGACCTCTGCATTACGGTCCTCGGCTCGGGTACCAGCTCGGGCGTGCCTACTATAGGCTGCCGCTGCGAAGTGTGTCTTTCGCCGGATCCTCGCGACAAGCGCTCGCGGCCCTCGGTGTTGTTGCAATACGATGGACGCAACGTGGTGATCGACACGACGCCTGACTTCCGGGCTCAGGTTTTGCGTACCGGAATCCAACGATTGGACGCGGTTCTATACACGCATGGGCACGCGGACCACATTCTGGGCCTAGATGATGTTCGGCCGTTCAACTACTTCCAGAAAGAAACGATCCCGCTTTACGGCACCGAGGAAACCTTCGACACCATCCGGCGGGTCTTTTCTTACGCTTTCACGGAATCGGAATCCGGCGTCCCGAAACTCGATCTTCGCCCGATGCATGGGCTGCCATTCGCGATCTTTGGGAGGCAGTGTATCCCGATCCGGCTGGAGCACGGGAAGGGTACTGTTTACGGATACCGGTTCGGGCGAGCGGCGTACTTAACCGATCACAGCAACATCCCGGATGCATCCAAGGATCTGCTTCGCGGCTTGGACGTGTTGTTTTTGGATGCGCTGCGCCGGCGAGCACACCCTACGCATACGACGCTGGATCAAGCCGTGGCGCTGGTCGAAGAACTGAAACCGCAACGGGCCTTCTTTACGCACATGTCCCATGATTTGCACCATGCGCGGACTGAGGCCGAACTTCCTGCACACATTCGCCTGGCCTATGACGGCCTTGAAATCAAGGTGCGCGACTGATGACGCGGGTTGCGCGGAGTCTTGCGGAGGCTAGCGGTTTCGGACCTTGCGCGGTCGCGATCGGAGTTTTTGATGGTGTTCATCTGGGACACCAGGAATTGTTGCGGCGTACGGTGGAAGCGGCGCGCGAATTGGGCGTCAAACCCGCCGTGCTGACGTTTGATCCGCACCCAGCTTGTGTGGTGGCTCCGGGGCGCGCTCCGCGGCTGCTGTATTCCATCGAAGAGCGGTGCGAATTGCTGACTCGCTTCGGCGCCGGGGAAATTCTGGTATTACCGTTCAACACGGACGTGGCCGCGATGCCGGCGGACGACTTCGCGGCCGGGCCGCTGCGTACGGTTTTGCGAGCCAAGTCGATTCTGGTGGGGGCGGATTTCCGCTTCGGATTTCAGCGCGCCGGGACGGTGGATACATTGCGGCAAATGGGCTTCGACGTCCGCCCATTAGCCGCGGTGACGTACCGGGGTTCGATCGTATCTTCGAGCGAGATCCGGAGACGGATCGAGACGGGAGACATTGCACGCGCAGGCCGCCTGCTGGGGCGAGCTTACGCGATTGCGGGCGACATCGTTTCGGGGCAGGGCATCGGCCGCAAACAAACGGTGCCGACTCTGAATCTGCGCACGGGGGCGGAAGTGCTGCCCGCGAGCGGTGTCTATGTAACCCGAACTACGGACCCTGGCACCGGCCAGCAGTGGAACTCGGTTACGAATATCGGAACGCGTCCGACGTTTGAGAACGCGGGCGCTTTGTCCGTCGAAACATTTTTGTTGGAGCCCCTGACGGGCTCTTCGCCGCTGAACATCCGCCTGGAGTTTCTCCATCGGGTGCGGGATGAACGCCGGTTTGAGACGCCGGAAGCGTTAAAAACGCAAATTCTGCGGGATGTTTCCACGGCCCAGGCTTACTTCCGCCGTTGCATCCGGTGGAACCAAGTACTATAAAAAGACACTCCCATGGCAACCATTTCCGCTGGAAAACTAAAGCACCTGAAGGCGCTTTCCACCAAAGACAACATCATCGCCGCTGCTGCGATGGACCAACGTGGATCGCTCAAGAAGTCCATTGCATCCGCCAAGGGCGTGGATGCGAAGCTGATCACCGACGAGATGATGTCGGAGTTCAAGACAGCGGTCACGCGGATTCTGACTCCGCACGCATCGGCGATCCTGCTCGATCCTGAATGGGGACTGGAAGCCGCGAAAGCGCGCGCATCCAACGCCGGGTTGCTGTTGGCCTATGAGGAGAGCGGCTATGACAATACCAAGCCGGGCCGTTTACCGGATCTTTTGCCGCACGTCTCAGTGAAACGCATCGTGGACTGGGGCGCGGATGCCGTCAAGATTCTGATTTATTACTCGCCCTTCGACGAAGCCGGCGTTAACGACATCAAACACGCCTTCATCGAACGCATTGGGGCGGAGTGCGAATTTCACGATATCCCGTTCTTTCTGGAGTTCGTGGTGTACGATCCCAAGGGTGGCGACGAAAAGGGACTGGAGTACGCCAAGATCAAGCCGCAGGCGGTCATCGGCAGCATGAAGGAATTCAGCAAGCCGCAATACAATGTGGACGTGCTGAAGGTGGAGGTGCCCATCAATGCGCACTTTGTCGAGGGCAGCGCCGTTTACAAAGGCGAGAAGGCGTATACCAAGGCTGAGGCTCTGCAACACTTCCGCGCCGCGTCTGAAGTGGCGACCAAGCCGTTTATTTATCTGTCCGCAGGGGTGGAAAACGCTCAGTTTGTCGAGAGTCTGAGCATGGCTACGGAGGCCGGGACGGATTATTCGGGTGTTCTGTGTGGACGGGCGACGTGGAAAGACGGGATGCCCATCTATGGAACGAAAGGCCTCAAGGCACTGGAAGACTGGCTGTCCACGGAGGGCGTCAAAAACATCAATTCAGTAAATGCGGCGCTCTCGGGGGCAAAGCCGTGGACCAAGAAGCTCGGGTTGGCTTCCGCATAGAAAAATGAGGAAGATCAACACTGCTGACTTTCGCGTTCGACCGGGCAAAAAGGTAGACCTTGCTCGTTGGGAAACGCGGGTAGAGCCGTTCTACGAATCCAAAGAAGAACGGGCGCAGATGATGGCGCAGCATACGGAGAAGCTGGAGGAGCTGCAGAACCTGCTGTATGCGTCCAACCGGTATTCGTTGCTGTTGATTTTCCAGGCTATGGACGCGGCGGGGAAAGACAGCGCCATCAAGCATGTGATGTCGGGGATCAATCCGCAAGGTTGCCAGGTGTTCAGCTTCCAGCACCCCAGCGCCGAGGAATTGGATCACGACTTCCTGTGGAACGCTGTGCGCAAGCTGCCGGAGCGCGGCCGCATCGGTATCTTCAACCGGTCGTACTACGAAGAAGTGCTGATCGTCCGGGTGCATCCTGAAATTTTGGCGGCTCAGAATTTGCCGGACGATCTGCGGAACAGCAAGAGCATTTGGCGGGACCGATACGAGTCGATGGTGGATCTGGAAGACCATCTCTACCGCAACGGGACGCGCGTAGTGAAGTTCTTTCTACATCTTTCGAAAGACGAGCAGCGCAAGCGCTTTCTGAAGCGTATCGACCAACCCGAGAAGAACTGGAAATTCGGGTCCACGGATATCGAGGAACGCAAGTACTGGAAGCAGTACATGGAAGCCTACGAAGACTGCCTGACTGCGACCAGCACGAAGACGGCTCCGTGGTACGTGGTGCCGGCGGATGACAAGGCCAACGCGCAGTTGCTGATCTCGGAAGTGATTCGCGAGACGCTGAGCGGGATGAAGATGTCGTATCCGGAGCCGAGTCCTGAGAGGCGCGCGGAACTGCTGGCGATTCGCAAACTGCTGTCGAAATAGGGGGGCTCCGGGCGTCTGAACTCAGCGTCTCAAGACCATCGTGGCGTAAATGTTTGTAGGCGGACAATTGCCCGATGTAGGCTAGCGGAAATGAGTGAAGCAGAGCCTATATTCCATGATCCAGTGGCAAACTCAATCAGACAGCCGTTGTAGTCCGGGCCTTGTTGTGCGGTGCTGCCGTTTCTGGGTACGATTCTATCTTTGATGGAACGTTTTCGAGATCGGCGCGCAATGTTGATTAGGGTCCCTTTGGGGTCGTTGAGGCCCTCAACACCATTTGGGATGTGTTTCGCCGATACGTTAAGGAAGTCGGCCAAGTTGGCAGAGTCTGCCAGGAGCCATGATTCGATCTCGCGCACTGCCACTATGAAAATTAGGTTTGGATGTTTGGGAACGTGGAACCAGTCTTCCAGCAGTTGAGGAGGGCACGTGTGTTGATCGAGGTCCGTCATAACCGCGAACGGATTGCCCCCCGCCGCTGCGTTCCAGCCCGGAATCGTTTTCTTCAGGTAGCCAAAACCGCTTCGTCCGTAGGCGGTGCCGATCGCATAGCCCCGATTCGCCGATTCTAGAAGCCTGCGGAGCACCGCCTCGCTGAGTTCGTCCTCGATTGCGACATTGAGAGGAATCATTCGAATGACAACGAAAGTTGGTCCAGCGTTGCTGGCGAAGTCCTAGGAATTGCGACGTCGGCGATGCTGAGTCCGCTTTCCAGCAGGCGCCTCACATCGGCGTCGCCGGACAAGAGCGTGGCCTTAGTGCCTTCTTGATCTGGCTTGAGCTCTACCACTTCCTCCCCGCCGATGCCTTTGTCCGAGAGAAGTTCCCAACTGTGCGTACTTACGAGGATCTGGCGCTTGCTGCGCCTTTGCACCCGAAATATCAAGCGGGGAATTAGCTTGACAATTTGGGAGTGAAGCGATAGCTCGGGTTCTTCCAAAAGGAGGGGCGCGTCTCCTTCTAGGAGGAGCCAAAGCATGGCAATCAGCCTGAGCGTTCCATCTGAAAACTGATCTTCACGTTGGCGGCCAGCGTTCGGCCTCCAATGCTCATATAACGCTTCCAAATGAGGGACGCCTGATTCGTCCTTCGTGTCGGTAAGATCCTTCAAATTTGGTACAGCTTCTCGAAGGGCCAGTTCAATCTTCTTGAGTCGAGCCTTTCGGGTCTTCTCCGGCGTCTTTGCTACAAGCTCCAGGAAATTTCTTCCGTAGGGATCTTCCGGAACGCCGGAGCCTTGAAACGCTTCCGGGTGTCGCAGGAGCTGAGGCACCAAGTGAAGGTAACGGATCGACTCAAAAAATCGGCCGATCTCACGAAAGTTCACGTTAGCGCTGATCTGTTCCAGATGAGTTTGCGTCATTCTCTCTTCATCTTTTCGGTCGTCAGTGTCAGGCCTGTCGAGGATCAGTCTGCCGTTGGACCAAACCTTCTCGTATCTGAGGATGGGCTGGCGATAACCTCGGACCTGTTGGGTGATTCCAATGGCGTAGCGCCAGTGTGAGTGTATTCCATCGCCGTTCTTAAGGTCTACTTCAATTTCCACATCGGGTTCCCTGCGAGCTGAAAGACAGCGCACCTTAGATAAACCGCCGCGTTGCGAGATAGCTTGTTGAAGTCCCCCTCCCGGCTTTGCTACGTCCCGAAGAAATCGCAACGAGTCCAACAAATTGCTTTTCCCCGCAGCATTTGGGCCAATTACAAAAACCCGTGGAGCAAGACCAATGTCGATGTGCCTGAAGTTGCGCCAGTTCTTGAGTTTCAGTCTGGAAACAAGCATTTCAAGTATTGTACAGTTTCTGGAGCATTGGCTTCTCGTAGGATCGCATCTTGAGCGGCTAATCTGTCTGTTAAAAAATTAACTTGACAGTGTTCCATGTGTGATGTTAAATAATTAACATACACATGGAAATGCTCAGCCGCCGCGAACGCCAAATTCTCGACATCCTTTACCGCCAGGGGCGAGCGACGGCGGCGGACATCCAAGCGGCGCTGCCCGACGGGCCGAGCAATTCAGCCACCCGGACTCTATTGCGGATCCTCGAAGAAAAAGGCCACGTCCGCCACGAATCCGATGGCCCGCGTTTTGTATTCCTGCCCTCCGTCCCGCCGCAGAAGGCACGCGTCACCGCGCTGCGTCATTTGCTAAAGACGTTTTTCAACGGGTCCGCCTCCGAAGCTGCCGCAGCCTTGGTGGATGGATCCGCCGCCAAAATGACCCCCGCAGAGATCGAACAACTTGAGGCTTTGATTCAAGCCCACAAGGAGAAGAAATCATGACCGCTCTAGTTCTCACTGCTGCCCTGAAAGGGACGCTGCTGCTAGCTGTCGCCTGGGCCGCGACCGCCCTCCTTCGCCGCTCCTCCGCCGATCTCCGTCACCGGATCTGGCTCGCCGCCTTTTGTGGACTGGCGTTATTACTGATCCCCGCGCCGATGCCGGAAGCCGCGCGCGTCACTCTCGCCTACACATTCGTCGCTGACGCCGCCACCGATGCCGCCGCCCGATCCATCGTACTCTGGCCCACTATTTGGGGTGTTGGTGTAGTGCTGCTGCTGACGCGATTTGTCGTGGGGACTCTGCATCTTGCGAGATTAACCGCCAGGGCGCGACGGACTGAGACGCCGGCGGTCCGCGTCAGCTCTGCGATTTCTTCTCCACTGACCTGGGGAGTGGTGCGGCCCTCCATTCTGCTGCCTTCCTACAGCGCCGACTGGTCCAAAGAGAAACGCGCCATTGCTCTGCAACATGAGCGCGCGCACATCGCCCGGGGAGACTGGTTCTGGCAATCCTTCGCGCAAATAATGACGGCCATTTTCTGGTTCCATCCGCTAGTGTGGTTAGCTGCCGCGCGCTTGCGCCAGGAAGCCGAGCAAGCGGTGGATGATGCTGTACTCTCCTCGGGAGCGGAAGCTTCAGGCTACGCCGAGCAACTTCTGGAAGTGGCTAAACACGTCCGAGCCGCGTCGCCCGCCATGGCCGTCGCGATGGTGCGCCGTCCCGCCCTCACGGCGCGAGTCACCGCCATCCTGGACGCGACCCGATCCCGCACTCGAGCTAGATTGCGCTCCCGCCTCGCCATCGCGATCGCCGCGGTGTGCCTGGTCCCCTTACTCGCCGCATTCCGGCGCGCGCCTCGCGAGACGTTCGTGCCGCAAACTGTACTCTCGCCCGCCCCGACCAGCTTGCCGGAGGTCCCCATCGCCGAGGCTCCCGCGCAGGAGATCGCACAGGCGCCTGTGCCTGAGCCGCAGCCAACCCAGGAAGGACCGCCAGTCTATCCGATTGGAGGTGGTGTATCCCCGCCAGCTATCATTTATCGACCCGAAGCGGAATACACAGAGGAGGCACGTGCCAAGAAAATACAAGGGGCCGTCGTACTCGAAGTGATCATCGATGAACGAGGTATTGCAAGCGGGATCAAGATCATCCAGCCTCTCGGGATGGGTCTCGACGAAAAGGCCATTGAAGCGATGCATAAGTGGCGCTTCAAGCCCGGAATGAAGGACGGCGTGCCAGTGCGCGTCCGCGCAACCATCGAAATGCAGTTTAGGCTTTTGTAGCGCCTAACTCTGCGCCTTCCCAGCGGGCGACGGCGGCGGTGGCCAGGCAATGGCCGAGCATGTTGACGCCGGTGCGGGCCATATCCATTAATTGATCGACGCCCAGGATCATGGCAACGCCTTCCAAGGGGACGCCCATTTGGGTGAGTGCTCCAGCGAGGATTACCAGCGATCCACGGGGCACTGCGCCGATGCCTTTGGTCGTGAGCAGCAAAGTCAGGAACAACACGGTGAGTTGGCCGCTGTTTAACGTGATGCCGGCCGCTTGCGCACAGAACACGGCGGCCAGGGCGATGAACAGATTCGAGCCGGTGGTATTGAAGGTCATGCTGAAGGGCAGCACCAAGGCCGCTATGTGGCGGGGCACACCCAGCAAAGTCATTTTTTCCAGGGCAACGGGCAGGCCCACGTTGCTGGAGGTGGTGGTGAAGGCAATCACGACGGGTTGACGCACGACGGCGAAGAAGCGGGCCAAGGGGACGCGGGCGATCCACGCGACCGGGCCCAGCACCAACAATACGAATACGAACAGGCCTGCGTAGACAGTCAGCACCAGTTTGCCCAAGCTGAGCAATACGCCGAGACCTTTGGTTCCGATGGCGGCGGACATGGCGCCGAAAATTCCGAGGGGGGCGGCGTACATCACGTAGTCGGTGTAGCGGAACATGACGTCGCTCAAGGATTCACAAAATCGAACGACGGGTTCGGCGGCGGCTCCGATGGCGGAGCAGGCGAAGCCGAAGACGAGTGCGAAGACAACGATCTGCAAGATATCGCCGCGTGCCAGGGCATCCACGATGCTGGACGGGAAGGGGCTTAATAAGATTGCCTGAATGGAGGTCGCATTTTGGGGCACTATGGCGGCGTCGCCGGCGAGACTGATACCGGCTCCGGGTTGGGCGATGACTGCTGCGGCGATTCCGATCACCAGCGATAACGTGGCAGTCACTTGAAAGAGCAGGAAGGCTTTGCCGCCAACGCGTCCCATGGTTTTGGCGCTGCCTGCGCGGGCTACGCCTACTACCAGGCTGGCGAACATCAGAGGGGCTACTACGGACTGGATCAGGCGCAGGAAGATGTCGCCCAGGAGTCCGAGTTTTGTTGCTGGTTCGGGAAATAGGGCTCCGAATATGGCTCCCGCGACCACCGCGATTAGAATCCACGTGGTTAGGGATAGCCGTTTCAACGCCCGCCCCACTTGAGCTTTTCGCGCAGCACGTCGAAGAAGGCGGAACCGGGCGGTTGTACCAGGGCGATGCTGTGATCTCCACGCCGGCAGACTATTTTGTCGCCGCCTTTGAGGCTTTCGCCTACTTGTCCGTCGATGGTGAGGTGAATGCCGCCACGGCCGCGAACGGTGACTTGAATTTCACTCTCATCGGGAACAATCACGGGGCGATTGGTCAACATGTGCGGACAAATCGGAGTGATGGCCAGGGCGTCCACGGAAGGGATCATGATGGGGCCGCCGGCAGAGAGGGAATACGCGGTGGAGCCGGTGGGCGTGGAAATAATCAGCCCGTCGGCCTTGTAGACGCACACGAAGTGGTGATCGACGAAGACCTCCAGATCGATCATGCGCGCCAAGTCCGATTTGGATAGCACCATGTCGTTGAGAGCCTCATGGACGGCCATGCGGGCGGTACCGCGCCACAGTTCGGTGCGTAGCATGCGGCGTTTGGTGACCTGATAATCGCCTCGCAAAACGGGCTCGAGTTGATCGAAAACATCGTCGGCTTTGATGGCGGTGAGGAACCCGAGGCTGCCGAGGTTGACGGCGAAGATGGGCAGGATGCGTCCATTTGCGGGGCGGGCAAGGGTGGCTCGGGCCGCGCTCAGAAGGGTACCGTCGCCGCCCAGAACGATCAGAAGATCCGATCCGGCGGCGGCCTTTTCGCGTGAGACGCCATCTTTGCGCTTGGCGTATTTCGCGGCGTCTTCATCCAGTCGAACTTTTACACCGCGGGCTTTCAGCCACGCGATGAGTTCGGGTATCAGCTTGATGGCGCGATCGCTGCGCGGTTTGGCGATCAATCCCGCTGTCTTAATTTCGTTGGGCATACAGTAGAAATTCCCGGTTTCCTTCCGCGCCAAGAATTGGACTTTCGGTGAGCTGGGTATGAAATCCGTGCTGTTCCACGCAGGCCTGGACGCGCTGGCAGGCGGCGCGATGTTGTTCCGGGTCGCGCACGATACCACCTTTGCCGACTTCGCCCTTGCCGACTTCGAATTGCGGCTTTACCAAAATCACCATTTCTCCACGTTCTTTCAGAAGAGGCACGATAGCCGGAATCAACAGGGTCACGGAAATGAAACTAGCATCGCACACCGCCAGATCGAAGCGCTCGTGAATATCGAGGGGCGTGAGATGACGGGCGTTGACGCCTTCGCGGACCTCCACGCGAGCATCGTTGCGCAAGCGCCAATCCAATTGACCCTTGCCGACGTCGATGGCCCAGACGTGCGCTGCTCCCCGTTGCAGCAGGCAATCGGTGAAGCCGCCGGTGGAGCTTCCCACGTCGATACAGATGCGGCCGGTGACATCGATTCCAAAGTGGTCCAGAGCGCCGGCGAGTTTGAAGCCGCCGCGGCTTACGTAGGGGAGTTTGGCTAGAAGTTCGATTTTGGAATCCTCGGGAATACTGCGCCCTGGCTTGTCGGATTTTTGGCTGTTGACCAGGACCTGGCCAGCGAGGATGAGCGCCTGGGCTTTTTCGCGGGATTCGACGAGGCCGCGATCCACCAGGGCTTGGTCCAGCCGTTGTTTCATTGGCACACGTTCACGCTTTGCGTTGAACGATCAGATCCGCGAGTTGGCGCAGGCGGCCGGCGCGATCTCCCAAGCGATCGAGCGCGGCATGGGCGGCAAGACGCTGCTGCTCCGCCATGGCGCGCGACGTTTCCAGACCATACACGGCAGGGAATGTTATCTTGCCTTGCTGCGCGTCCTTGCCGGCGGTTTTCCCGAGTTCTTCAGAGGTTTGCTCTACGTCCAGAACGTCATCCACGATTTGAAATGCGAGGCCTATGTGGTCGCCGAAATCCGTGAGCGCGGCCAAGTGGGCTTCGCCGGCGTTGGCGTAGATGGCTCCCATGCGAACGCTGGCGCGCAGTAATGCTCCGGTCTTGGCGCGATGGATGGAATCGAGCAATTCCGCGGTGGGAGGCTGGCCTTCGCCTTGAATATCGTTGACTTGTCCGCCGATCATGCCGCCCACGGTACCGGAGGCGGTGGCGAGTTCAGACACCAGTTGTATGCGGCGTTCGGCGTCGACATCGTGGAGTTTGGCGAGGACTTCAAAGGCCAGCGTCAGCAAGGCGTCGCCGGCGAGGATTGCCAGGGCATCGCCGAAGACCTTGTGGCAGGTAGGACGTCCGCGCCGCAGGTCGTCGTTGTCGAGGGCGGGAAGATCGTCGTGAATCAGGGAATATGTGTGAATCAGTTCCAAGGAGCAGGCCGCGTTCTCGACGCCGTCGGCTGGGTCGCCCACTGCGTCGGCGGCGGCGATGGCTAATAGCGGGCGGACGCGCTTGCCTCCGGCGAAGAGGCTGTAGCGCATAGCGCGATGAATGGCGGCGGGATTTTCGGTCTCGGCGGGGACCCAGCGATCGAGCACAGCGTCCACGCGTTTTTGCTGGAAGGCGATATAGTCCGCCAGCGTCATGCCAGCTACGGCGGCGGTCATGCGGGGTCGCTCTTGTCGCCGAAGGGCTGGGGCTGCATTTCACCTGCGCGTCGCGTCAGGATCTCCACTCGCGTTTCGGCGTCTTCGAGTTGTTTGCGGCAGGTTTCGCTTAATTTGGTTCCACGTTCAAACAGGTCGAGCGCGCGCTCCAATGGAATTTCGGCGCCCTCCATCTCTTTTACGATGGCTTCCAATTGCTGCAAGCCTTCTTCAAAACTGAGCGGCTTCGAATCCGCCTTCTTCTCCGGCATCGACCCATTATACTGGGGCTTTGCCGATCCTTCTTCATCTTTCTGCCGGTGTGTTTTGGCTCCCATGTCGCTGACCACGCCGGTTACCCTGATTCTGATGGCCCTGCTGGCGGGGTCATTGGTGTATTCGGGACTCGCCATCGTGGCGGCATTTCGCTACCTTGCGGTTCCACGGCCGGTTCTAGAGAGCTTGGCAGCGATCAGTATTCTAAAACCGCTGGCGGGACTGGATCTGGGCCTCGAATCTAATTTGCGGACATTTTTTGAGCAGGACTATCCTGCGTTCGAGATCTTGTTTGCGGTGCGCACAGGTTCCGATCCGGCTGTTGCTGTGGTGGAAGCGCTGCAACGCGAGTATCCGCAGGTTGCTTCGAGGCTGCTGATTACGGGCGAGCCTCCATATGCCAACGCGAAAGTCTTCAGTTTGGATCGCATGCTGGCGGCTGCGGCGCATGATGTTCTGGTCATGAGCGATAGCGATATTCGGGTGACGCCGGATATGCTGCGCGCAGTAGCGGCGGAGTTTCAGGATGCGGCTGTGGGCGTTGCTACTTGTCCTTACCGGGCGGTCGCGGGTGGAAGTTTCTGGTCGCGGCTGGAGGCTACGGGGATGAACACCGATTTCTGGTCCGGCGTTCTGGTGGCTCGCATGTTGGAAGGGATGCGGTTTGCGGTGGGTCCCACGATCGTGGCGCGGCGGGCGGTGTTGGCGTCGATTGGCGGCTTCGATCAATTGAAGGATTATCTGGCCGAGGACTTCGTGCTGGGCAAGTTCGCGGCGGAGGCGGGACATCGGGTGATCTTGTCGTCCTACGTGGTTGAACATCATATAGGCAGTACGGATTTCGGGCACAATGCGGCGCATCGGCTGCGGTGGGCGCGGAGTACCCGGCGGTCCCGGCCGGCGGGGTATGTGGGGCAGTTGTTTACTATGCCGGTGGCGATTGCGTTGATTGTTGCGGCCTGGTCTCCGGGTTTGTGGGGCGTGATTCCGTTGGCTTTGGCGGTGAGGGCGCTGGCTGCCAGGGTGGTGTCCAGGGGGGTGTTGCGAGCGCGGCTGAATTGGTTTTTGGTTCCGGTAGAGGATGTCGCGGCGTTTTGTTTCTGGGTGGCGGGGTTCTTCGGGAATCGTATTGTTTGGCGGGGGCGGGAGTACCGGTTGGAAGCGGATGGGCGGTTTACATTGGTGGGGTGAGGGGCGGCCTACCGAGGCCGCCGCAGGCTACGCCGGGGTCAGTCTCCGCCGGCGCTTTTGCCGATGGAAATGAGGTCGCTGGTGGGGGGCGGGGGCAGGGTGGGCTTGCGGCGTATGCGGCCGATTTTTGCGGAGGCCCTGAAGATTGTGCCTACGGGGAGGACGCCGGCTAGTTTGTGATCCGCCACCGCGGCTAGCGCCATGGAGGCGATACAGCCGCATTGCTTGCAATCCGGATTGCCCCCGAACTGGCAGGGGGTGATTTCAGTGCGCAGATCGGCGGAGACGGTTTGCGTTGTCTGTGCGAAGACGCATTCGTCGGGCGAGTGCGGGGGCTTCAGAAATTGCTTGAGCAGGCCTTCCGGCATGTCCAGCTTGGCGTATTTTTTGCGCAGGACCAGCATCTCTTCGACGGCCTGGCGACGCTCGGCGGGGGTGAGGATCTCGGGCATGTCGTCGCCCATCTGGGGAGTGAACATGCTGAACCAGACCTTGCGAACCTCTTGCTGAGCGGTCCAGAAAGCCAGGAATTCTTCCAGGTATCCGGGGCGCTTCATCATTTGACCGGTAATGGTGCAGTGTACGGTGATTTTGCAGCCGGCGATGCTTTTCAGGATGCGTTCGTAGGTGGCGGGTGTGCGGCGGACGTCGTGTTCCGGTTGCAGTCCGTCGATGGATACAACCACGTTCAAATGCGCATAATCGGCCCATCCGGTGGGCAGGACGCGGAAGGCACTGGTGACTACCTGTACGTGGATTCCCCGTTGGAGCAGTAACGGCACCATGGTCTCCAGTTCGCGATAGCGGACCAATGGGTCGCCGCCGACGATGGAGAGATGCAGAGGCTTGAGGCGGTCGGCTACTTCGAGTACGCCATCGATCAGAGCCTGGCCCTTGAAGTCGTTGAGGGTGCGCAAGGTTACGCCTCCACCCAAGTGCCCGTCCTCATAGGCGTAGCATCCCGGGCAACGAAGCGGGCATTCCCGCGTAATTTCAATCGAGAGCGATGGTGCCTGCCCTTTTAGGATTTTTCCCCATGCACGTACAACGTCCAATGATTCCACGGTTCCCCTTCCGCTCTATCTTTCAGCTTACAGGACGGAAGTGCCCGGCGGAGTGCGCGGCGATTCGGTCGCGCCTGGAGAAGAGCTTGACCAGGACGATGCCAGCGATAAATCCCCCCACATGGGCCCAAAATGCGACACCCCCTTCGCTGGCGCCGAAGCCACCGATGACTTGGAGGAAAATCCAGTAAAGCAGCATCACCCAGGCGGGGAGGGCGTAAGTAGTGGAAAAGAAACCCAATGGCAGGATGGTGTAGACCTTGACGCGCGGATAGAGGACCAGGTAGGCGCCCATGACTCCGCTGATGGCTCCGGAGGCGCCGATCATGGGGACAGAGGAGGCGGGGTTGCTGAACACCTGCATGAAAGCTGCCGCGAGGCCGCAGGTCAGGTAGAAGATGGCGAAGCGCGGGCGGGTCATGGAATCTTCAATGTTGTTTCCGAAGAGCCACAGGAACCACATATTGCCCAGCAGGTGCATCCAGCCGCCGTGCAGGAACATGGAGGTGAAGAGATGGGAAAGCTCGGGGCCCTGATCGATCACGCATAGAAGTCCGTCGCCTAGAGGAGTGGAGACGCCGGGTTGCAGAGCTCCGGTTAATTCGCCCGCAATGAGGCCCAGGTTACAAACGGATGCGGCGAGGGCTTGCGTGGCTCCCGCGCCTTGGACCAGGAACCACACGAGTACGTTGATTGCGATGATCCCGATGGTGACGATGGGCGTGCGTTCGGTTTCGTTCTCGTCGTGGTAAGGGAACATTTAGTGTTTCTTGCCGTGTTGTTGCTTGCGCCGCTTGGCCCATTCGTGTTTCAGGGTTTGGCGGGCGCGGCCCAGTGCCAAGGCTTCCGGAGGGACTTCCTCGGTGATGACGCTGCCGGCGGCGATATAGCTGTCGTCCCCGATCGTGACGGGGGCAACCAATGTGGAGTTGCTGCCGACGAAGGCTCCCGCGCCAATGTGGGTGGGATGTTTGGCGACGCCGTCGTAGTTGCAGGTGATGGTGCCTGCGCCGATATTTGCGCCGGCTCCGACGGTGGAATCGCCCAAGTAGGCCAAGTGCTGGCTTTTGGAGCCGGCTCCGAATTGGGTGTTCTTCAGCTCCACAAAATTTCCGATGCGGCCGTCGGCCTCGACTGCCGAATTCATGCGGAGCCGGGAGAAAGGGCCCACCTCCGCGCCGCTGGCGATAGAGGAGTTCGACACCAAGGTATACGCATGGACGGCGGCATTGTTCCCGAGGATTGCGCCATCCAGAATGGCTCCGGCGCCGACGCGGCAGTCGTCCCCGATTTTGGTGGTTCCCAGCAGGCGGGCGAAGGGCTCGACGACGGTGTCTTGACCCACTTCGACGTCCATATCGATGGTGATGGTTTCGGGCTGTTCCAGGGTTACGCCTGCCAGCATGAGCGAACGGCGCTTGCGGTCGCGAAGGACACGGTCCGCCTGGGCGAGTTCGACGCGGGTGTTGATGCCGAGGAGTTCATTGGAATCGGGGATGTGCATTTCACCGATGCGATGGCCCAACCCGGTGAGGATCTCGAACATGTCGGTGAGGTAATACTCGTTCGAGATTGGATTGGGTTGGATTTTGGCGATATGGTCCCACAGCAATTTGGCCTGGAAGCAGTAGATGCCGGAGTTGATGACACGGATCTCGCGTTGTTGGGGCGTGCAGACTTTGTGCTCCACTATGGCGGTTACATCGCCCGCGGGATTCACGATGACGCGTCCGTATCCGGACGGGTCGGGAAGCGTGGTAGTCAGCAATGTGGCCGCGCGGTTGGAAGCCGCCTGGGTATCGCGTAGCTGCAGCAGGGTCTGGGCCGTGAGCAGGGGCGCATCGCCCAGCAGGACCATGAGAAGGCCGTCGAATCCAGCGGCACGTTCACGGCAGGCGGCCAGCGCGTGGCCGGTTCCTTGGGGAGGGCCCTGGCGAACGAAGCTGACGCCGTTGCCTGCTAGCGCGCGTTCCACATCGTCGGCCTGGTGGCCGGTTACCACGATGGTCCGCTCGGGCTCTGCTACAGCTTTCGAGGCGCGGGTGACGTGCTCCACTAGCGGCAAGCCGCCGGCGCGATGCAATACTTTTACCTGTTTGGAACGCATGCGCGTGCCAAAACCGGCCGCCAGAATGACGACTGTAGTCTTCATCAGACGAGTATCCTCTTCTTCTTTGTATTGTTCTTCAGTCGATGCTCCTGGGCCAGGTCTACTGTAATGGCGCCGATGGCTCCAGAGTCGTGGCGAATTTTTACTTGCGCCCGATGGCCGGACATCCGTACGAGGTCTTCCTGGTGCACTTGCATGTGCAGGGCGTGTAGCTTCTCCACATCGATTTCAACCGGGCGCGCCTGTTTAGCGTGGTAGGCTTTGACCGCGCCGGAGACCAGAGAACCGGAATTGAGGACGCACACATCTATCATCTTGTCGCGGTAACGGCCACAGTGCTGCAGTAGGGTTTCCAGATGATCCGCAGCGGTCATTCCGGAAGTCTCGCCGGGCTGGGTCATCAGGTTCGCAAAATAGATTTTGGTGGCGCGGGATTCGGCGATGGCTTTAGGAATTCCGTCCACCAGAAGGTTTGGAATCACGCTGGTGAAGAGCGAGCCAGGACCCAAGGTAATCACGTCGGCGGTGGCGATGGCCTGCAGGGTTTCCTTCAAAGGCTTGACGCGGCGTGGCTGTAAACGGACGCGGTGGATGCGTTGGGTGCTGCGGCTGATGCGGGTTTCTCCGACGACCGTTCGCCCGTCTGCCAGGGTAGCTTCGAGAACAACATTGGATGCGGTGGACGGATAGATTCTGCCTTCGACGGCCAAGACTTCTGCGGATAGTCTTACGGCTTGGCCGAAGTCTCCTGTCAGGTGGGTCATGGCGGTGAGGAAGAGGTTGCCGAAGCTGTGGCCTTTCAAGCCGCGTCCGCTGGCGAAGCGGTAGTTGAAGAGCTTGGCGAGGAGGGTTTCATCCTGGCTGAGGGCGACCATGCAATTACGGATGTCGCCTGGGGGGAGCACGTCGAAATCGCGACGGAGGCGGCCGGAACTGCCGCCGTCGTCGGTGACGGTAACGACGGCCGTGATCTCGAGGGCTCCGGCTGCGGCGCGCGCGTAGCGTTTCAGGCCGCGCAACAGGGTCGCGAGCCCATTGCCGCCGCCGATCGAGACGATCCGCAGCGGACTGAATCCAGGTTTGGGTGTCATTCTATCGGGCGGTGCTAGATTTTAGGATCGCACGGAGGCGGCTTACTTTCGCGAATGGGCGGGCTGGGAGGCTGCTCCACTTAGGAGGCTTGGGGCTGCTGGGGGGATTCGTCCTCGGCTGCGTCTTCCTCTTCCAGGTCGCCAGCTTCGAAAACCTGGTCGCAGCCCAGGCAGCGCATATAATCCACGCCATCGCGGCGCATCAGGAACTCGGTTTTACTATGCTCGCAGTCCGGCATAAAGTGCAGGTTAACCCATTTTAGGCACTGAGTTAATGTTGTCAAGCCCCCAGCTACACTAGGAACATGGTGCGATTTGTCGTAGGATTCTTCGCCATCGCCGGTTTGTTACTCGCGGACGAGCGCACGCAGCGCTTAACGGCGCGTTTGGCGGAGGAAGCGGCGGCATTCCAGCGCGTGGCTCCGCGCATGCTGGGCCGTGAAACTTTAGTGCAGCGCGCGCAGAAGCCGGCTCGCCGATTCCGCGTCCGGGTGGGTAAGGCCGCCACCGTTGACCCAGAGCCCGAATGGCAGGAGCGGACGCTCATTTCCGAATATGGCTTTACGACCTTCGCCGCGTCCCAAGGCGGTGGGGCGATCCATGAGTTAAGGCAAGTGGTCTCGGTGGATGGCAAACCGGTGAAAAGCAGCGTGCAGGATCCAGAGGCGCTGGCGCGGATCATTGTGGCCTCCGACGATGGCCGCAAGCGGGAACTCTTGAAACAGTTTCAGGAATACGGGCTGGTGGGGGCCGCAAACGACTTCGGCCAAATCATTCTGCTGTTCACGGCGGCCAATATGCCGCGGTATGAGTTCAGTTACGCGGGCCGGGCCGAGGTGGATGGAAAACCCGTCCTGGGTTTCAGCTATAAGCAAATAGACGGCCCTAATCCGCTGACCGTGGTGGACGTGCGGCGTGACCGGGTGGAGGATTTGAAGATAGAAGGCGAGGTGTGGGTTCACGAGTCGACGTATTTGCCGATCCGTGTAACGATGGCTTCGACGTCCGGGCAGAGTGACGCTGTGCGCGAGGAGGCGATTGTGATTTATGCATTCTCACGCTTTGGTTCGCTGCTGCCGAAGGCTACCCGGCATCGAGAAATTCGCGGCGGCAAAGTGGTTGCGGAGAATAATTTCACGTACACGGATTTCAAGCGCTTTGGAGCGTCCACGGACATCCAATTTGAAACGCAGTAGTCGAGCCGCCTGTCGGGGCGGGGCCCTTTCGCTGGGCGTTCCGGCGCGATAGAGTATTTGCGATGAGGCTGCTGCTGATCCTGCTCGCGACGTCGGCTGTTGCCCAGAATCTGGAGATTCGCGGCACCGTGATTGAGCGCGGCCCTAATACGGGGCTAGCGGGGGTGCAGGTTACGCTCACGGAATTCGTGCAGAACGGCGATACGCTGGACCCCAAGCTGTTTGCCAACATCTTCACCGATGCCGGGGGAAGATTCTCCTTCAAGCCTACTCACTTTGGCGACTTCCGGCTGGACATCCAGAAGGCGGGGTACATGGCGGGCGACCGCGACTCGATCATCGAATTTGTGGTGCTCACCAGCGAGCGGGCTGCGCAGGAATTTCGTTTTGGGTTGATGCAGCCGGCGTCGCTCACGGGCCGGGTGGTGGATGAGAAGGATCAACCGGTGGCCAACCTGCAGCTCATGATCACTGGTCCGGAGACGGCGCAAATCAATCGAGGGGGCATTGAGATCACGACCGGCGCGGATGGATCGTTTACCGCGAAGAACGTGAGTCCGGGGGCTTACCTGGTTCGCGTGTCGCCGGGTGCCGCGGACTGGAACAACGCCATCATGGACTTCAGCGAGGACGATTTCAAAGTGGTCGATGAGGATT
The DNA here is from genome assembly GCA_039931205.1 of Acidobacteriota bacterium. Lineage (GTDB taxonomy): Bacteria > Acidobacteriota > Terriglobia > Bryobacterales > Bryobacteraceae > Palsa-187. The sequence continues at coordinate 4,387 of JBDTSJ010000006.1, read as the reverse complement.
TCGAAACTACTTATTGGCCTGGGGGAGTTACCGATGCCCGCTCCGCATTGCCATTGAACGTGGCTCCGGGGTCGCCGGCCAATATCGGGACCATTCGTGTTCGCCGCGTGAAATACTATCGCACGCACGTTTCCGTGGCGGGGCCTTGTCCGGCGGGCCAGAAGTGGGAATTTACGGTGCGCCGGAAAGAAGACACGGGAAGGCCTGTTTTGAGTACGTCGGTACCCTGCCGCAAGGAATTGATCATTAAGAATCTGAGGTCGGGTTCCTATGATTTGTTCCTATGGAGCCGCAGGTATTCGAACGACGGGCGTCCCGAAAGGGACAGCATCTGGGCGGCAACGCCGCTGGAGATTCGCGATGAAAACAGCAAGGCGGCTTTGACCATTGCTCCGGGCATCGATCTGACGGGACGTGTCATTGCGGCCGAGGGATCGAAGGTTCCCGTGCTGAAGAATATTCGTGTGATGCTGCGTGTCGAGGCTGCGGGCGGAGTTGTGGGGGAGGGCGCCGAGATCGACCTGGACGGAAACCTTTTTGTCCCGAGTCTCCCGTTCGAGCGCTATCGTGTCAGTTTGATGAGTCCGCCGAGTCATTACGTGAAGGAGGTTCGCTACGGCGGCGTCCTGGTGACGGACGGGCGCTTTACTCTGGTCAAAGGAGCTTCGTTCGAATTCGTTCTGGATGAACATCCGGCTTCGATAGTGGGGACGATCACGCGGAATGACAAACCGGTTCCCGCCGCGGCTCTCTACGTGGTGAAGCTACCTCAGGAGGCGCAGGCGGTTCAGTGGGAAGGGAATAGCCCTTGGTCTTATTTTGTACCTGTGCGCGAAGGGCAATTCCAACTGGGTGGGCTGGCGCCGGGAGAGTATCGAATTGGCGCAATCCCGTTAGAACTGACGCTGCCTACCAGTGAGGCGGAGCTTCGCCATCGCATCGCTACGGAGGGACAACGAATCACGCTGCAGCGCGGCGAGCAAAAGGTGGTGCAGTTGAAAGCCAGCGATCCGGCGCGCTAGATATGAGATTTGCGCTGGTCATTGTGCTGGCGGCCGCGGCCAAGTTGCGGTCCCTCACGGACGGTTTTGGAGTGATCGCCGACAAAGTTACCAACGATTCCGCTGGCCGCTTCGTCATCAAGAATGTACTGTTTACCCGGCATGTGATTGCGCTCAAACCGCATTTCGGGACCACCTACGTGAGGGCGTTACGTTATGAGACTTGTAATTCCGATCCTTGTTTCGGCTGGCGTTTTGGCGGTCGCGCTGCAGGCGCAAACTGCTGAGATTCGGGGCGTGGTGCAGGAGTATGGCTCGAACACGCCGATTGCGGGCGCGCAGGTGACATTATCCGAATTCGTCGTGGTCGACAACAACGTTGTTCGTAAAGAGATTTTGTCTGCCTTTAGCGGAAACAACGGTGAGTATTCGTTCAAGCCCGGCAGTTTGGGGCGCTTCTACGTGGATGTCAGCAAGGATGGCTACTTCGGGATGGCGTCGCTGATGCAGGGGGCTGATATTTTTCCAGGGGGAGGAGATGGCAGGCCGGTGGACGTGACCGCCGCGAAGCCTGTCGCCGATGAGGGATTTACTTTGGTGCGCCCCGGGACTCTCACTGGCCGCGTGGTGGATGAGAATGGGAAGGCGATGGCTGGCCTGCGCGTGGGGCTGGTTCCTCCTCCGCAAGTCTTCGCGCCGCTAGGACTGAACGCGGTGACGGGTGCGGACGGCGGGTTCACTTTTACGAAACTGGTGCCGGGTGCTTATGTTGTTCGAACCGGTTCCACGACCGGCGATTACCCGACTGCGATCGAGTACACGGAGGCGGCCGCGAAAATCGTGGATCAGGACCTGGAGACATCCTATTGGCCGGGCGGGACGCGCGATGCCAAGTCCGCGCTACCGGTGCAGGTGGTGCCTTCGGCGCCCAGCAATGTGGGCACGCTGCGGGTTCGAAAAGTGCCCTATTATCGCGTCCAGCTAACGTCCACGGTGAACTGCGCCGCGAACGATACGTGGAGTTCCTTACTATTCGATCCCGAGGATACAAATCCAGCATTTCGTTATGAGGTGAGGCCTTGCCGCAAGACGACCTTGCTGCGCAACGTCAGGCCGGGAACCTATGAGTTCGCCGCCTGGTCTGGGAAACTCGGCGAAAGTGGGGAGTGGACGCTGGCGCCGATTGTGGTGACCAATCGAAACATCACGGTCCCGCTGATATTTTCTCCGAGCGTGGATGTTCCGATTCAGGTCTCCATGAACGATGCGAAGCCGCTGCCCGCGTTCAATGGACTTCGCGTTTTTCTGCGGCCACCTGAGATGGGCCTTCCCGCTGATCGTGGCGCGCTTCCGGTGGATGGAAACGGCGGCCTTGTCGTGAGCGGTATGAAGTGGCCTCGGCAAACGCTTTCGGTACAAGGGCTGCCGGGCGCCTTCTTCATAAAGGAACTGCGCTACAACCGGACGGTCCTCTCGAGCACCACTTTCCAGGTTATTCCTTCCGCGACGCTCGAAATTATTCTCGAGGACAATGCCGCGTCCCTTGCGGCGACGGTTACGGATCGCGAACGCCCGGTAGTGGGAGCGGTGGTGATTCTGGCGAAGTGGCCACTCGCCGAGCCGTTGACGCGCGTGGGAACCAACGCGCCCTTCGTGTTTTATGGCAACACGGACACGCAGGGCCGCTTGCAACTATCCGGTCTGGGGCCAGGCGAGTATCGAGTGGGTGCGGTTCCGCGCGAAGCCGCTACTGCGGAGGTGCTGGAACGGCTGGTGCGTAACGGTGAGAAGCTTACGCTGGGTCGCGGAGTACAACACACGCTGCAACTCAAACTGACCGATCCGCGATAGGGACGCCTCATTCGATAATCTGAATCACGGTGTGGTGCCGGTCGGCAAAGTGGCCGGCAATGTATCCGGCTCCTGCTCCAGCGATGACTCCTACGGTGGCGCCGTGGGCAGCCCCATCGGAAACAATAAATCCGTCCGGGTTAATTTTGTCCCCGATGAAGGCGCCTGCGATGCCGAACGAAACCAGACCTACGATGGGGCCGATAACCCGCCATTTCCATCCTGGCCGAGAAACGCGCACAGATGTGACTTGATTTCGGGGAACACTTATGTTGCCCTTGGGTCCATTTACGATCAGGGCATCGGCGCCAACAGAGACTACGCGGCCTTCGATCAGGGCGCCAGTGGCTGGCATGGCGGAGATCTTTCTGCCGGTAATTTCCTGGGCGAGTTGCGACCATTTCAGTTGCAATTGGCGATCCGCCGCCTGCGCGGCACTTCCCGCGAACAACGAAATCAAGAAGCATCCGAATGCCTTCCACGGCAGAGATTTGTTTTTCATGGGGATCACTCATACTAGGGTGTCGATGGCGGGAAGCGCAATCAGCACGCGCAGGGGCCACTTTTGCTACCCTGTGAACGAATCACAAGGAGAATACGAAATGCGAAAACAGACGAAGTGGATTTTGTTTGTAGCGGCGCTGGCGAGCCTGACGCCTTTGCTGGCACATCACGGCACGGCCGCGTCTTACGATCAGAAAGTTTCCGTCACGCTGAAGGGAACTGTCACGGAGTTTCTGTGGAGGAACCCGCATTGTTCGTTATTCATCGCGGTGAAGCAGGACAACGGTAAGGTTGAGAATTATTCCATTGAGATGTTTAGCCCCAGTTTGATGGCCAAGCGCGGCTATACGCGCAATGTGCTGAAGACTGGCGACCAGGTGGAAATGGATGTTCACCCGTCTCTTGCGGGGACTCCTTCTGGTGAATGCCTGGGCTGCCGGCTGATAGTGAACGGCAAGAATCCCGCCGGCGATCAGGCTGGTAAGCAGGCCAAGGGGAAGGGGAAGTAGCCATGCGCTTCGCCGCTTGTTTCGTATTCGCCGCCGGCATGGCTGTACTGCCCGTGGCGCAGGCACAAAAGCGTCCCGATTTCAGCGGCGTCTGGAACCGCGGGGGTGGCGGTGGAGGCGGTGGTGCAACAGGGGCTCAGTCGACGGCGACCACCCAATGGGGCGGGCAGGCTCCATCCTTCACGCCCGAGGGGCTGGCGCGTTTCAATGCGAACAAGCCGGGCAAGGGTCCGCGGCAGATTCCGCCCGCGTTGGGCAACGATCCGCTGGGAGATTCGAATCCGCCGGGTTTGTATCGCACGCTGGTTTACAACCGTCCGTTTGAATTTGTGCAGTCGCCTGAAAAGGTGGTGCAGCTATTTGAGTGGGCCAAGATCTGGCGCAATCTTTGGACCGATGGACGTCCTGTTCCGGACGACGTTGTGGCGGGACCCTATTGGTACGGGTATTCGGTGGGGAAGTGGGAAGGCGACACGTTGGTGGTCCAGACGCTGGGAGTGGACGGCCGGGCTTGGATGGATG
>JBDTSJ010000005.1:0-6488 GCA_039931205.1 Acidobacteriota bacterium | reverse complement strand
CTACTTGGCACAAACTAGGACATTTCTATTTGGCATTGACACGGTACGATAGCTTTAGCCGGTTTTACCAAGCTCCGGGACGGGAATAAATCTCAACCCATTGGCCGTGCTGATCGAAACGGGCGCGGCTGACGAATCCAAGGGGTGCGATTTCCTCGGGCGTGGCTTCCGGGGGTTCCGCCTCCAGTCCTAAAAGCCGGATAAGCGACAGATTGCCGAGCCAGGGGGGGCGAGCTTGGCCGTGCGAAAACACAACCAGAGCTCCGGCATTTGTCAGATCCACGGCGCGGAAGTCCGACATACTTGAACCGCTGGGCACGACGGTTGCGATGGGGGATTGCACATAGCCGAAGTCCGGCTCACGAAGTGCTGCCGCCAGAGGCCAGGCAGTGGCCACGCGCTGGCCGCGGGCATAGGACTCCAGATACTGCGCCGCGCTACGTTGCAGTTGCACGAAGTCGATCACGGACAGATTGTTCTCGAGCGGAAGAGGGAACGGGGAGTTCACGAACCAGCCGGTCATCAGGAGCGTGATCATCGCCAGATTCGAGAGCATGCGGACGCGCGGGCGATACGCCGAGGCCGCGACCGCAAACGCGCTATAGAGGATAGGTAGCACGGGAAGCAGGTAGCGGTCCAGTACGGCGCCGCCGAGGATCGTGACGCCCAGCGTTTGGGCCAGGGCAACACTGCCGGCGATGGCCCACTCGCGGGTGCGGAGAAATCGGCGGCCGTGATACAGGGCGAGCAGGCCGATCCAATGGCCATCGGCCAGGAACAGAGCATAGGCGCGGCGGATGCTGGAGTACAACAGATGGGAAATGTTCAGCGATGCACTGACGTTGTAGCGAGCGAATTCAGGGTTGCCGAACCAGGAGCCGGTGGCTTGGTGCAGAATCACCAGCCACGCGAGCAGTGCCGCCGCCGGTGCGAAGAAATACAACGCCTGCCGCCAGCGGCGATCCTGGAACAGCAGCCAAGCGCCGAAGACCATGGGCGTGGTGAGTGCGGTTTCCTTCACCAAGACCAACGCGGTGCAGGCTGCGGCACACGCGGCGTAGCGTTGGTCTAAGAAGAGCAACAGCGCGCCCGTCGTCAGCACCATGGCCGGCACGTCGAGCAGGACCATCAGGGATTGCGTGTAGAACATGGGAGCGGCCAGCAGGAATCCCACGGCCGCGAAAGCCGGGGTGCCAACCGAACCACCGCGGGCCAAGCGAATCGCCAATAGAAACGCCAGGTACACGCCCACGGCGGCGATCGCCAACATGGAAAGGCGCGCCGATAGAATCGAGAATCCGGTAAAACTCCATACCGCGGCCAGCAGGGACATCAAGCCCGGCGGATGGATGTTGGGCTGCGTGGAATGCGGAATCCACGCGCCATCGCGGAACAGATCCAGCGCGGCGGGAACGAACTGTCCCAGTTCATCCCAATGGAATGGCAGGCGGAGATAAGGCAGATGCATCGCCAGCAGGATGACGGCGAAGGCGGCCACGAGAAGGGCGCGGGACTTCATGCTGACGCAAGCGCGGCTCGGAAGCTACTGAATGGCTGCGCCGGATTGCTGCGGCTCCAACCGGATTTCGCCGAAGGTGGACTCATACTGAGAGATATTCTGGTTCAGCACGTTGGCCAGCGCTTTAGCCTGTTGCGGGCTCAGATAGATGCCTTGAAAGTTCGAAATGTTCACGGCGTCGGGCGCGGTTTGGTTAATGGTGCCGAAGCTCAGGAAGAAGTCCCACAAGCTGACGCGAACCTGAACGCTGTTGGCGTATGTTTCTCTGTAGTCCGAGGTGTTGGACAATTGTATCTTCGCTGGCTGTTGCGGGTGCATGCGCTTTCAGAATACATGAACGGGATCTTATTCGATATGGACGGAGTGGTGTACAACTCCGAGACGTTGATTTCCGGGGCTCCGGAAACACTGGCGTGGGCGCGCGCGCAGGGCATTGCGCATATGTTCGTGACCAACACGACGTCGCGCGGGCGAGGGGTGCTGGTCGAAAAACTGGCGCACTTCGGAATTCCGGCAACCGAGGATGACATCCTGACGCCGTGCATTGCGGCGCGCGAGTACATGCTGGCGCAGGGCGGCGGACCGGTAGCGCTGTTTGTGCCGCAGAACTCGCATGCCGAATTTTCGGGGTTGCCGCTGTTAGACCCAAGCATCGAGCGAGGCGCGCGCTGGGTGGTGGTGGGCGACTTAGGCTCCGGTTGGGATTTCGCGACGTTGAACCGCGCGTTTCGGCTGCTGCAGTCCACGCCTGAAGCTACTCTGGTGGCGCTGGGGATGACGCGCTTTTGGCAGGCGGGAGATGGACTGCGTTTGGATACAGCTCCCTATGTAGCCGCGTTGGAATGTGCCACGGGAAGGAAGGCGGTGGTGCTGGGAAAGCCCGCCGAGGCTTTCTTCCATGCGGCGGCGCTAAAGCTGCGCTTAGCAGCCAGTGAAGTGCTGATGATCGGCGACGATGTGCACGTGGATGTCGGCGGAGCGCAGGCAGCCGGATTGAAGGGCGCACTGGTCAAGACCGGCAAATACCGCGAAGGCGATCTTACTGGTTCGGTGCGGCCGGATTTCGTCCTGGATTCGATTGCGGGACTGCAGGAGTTGTGGACTGAAATGGGACCTCACGCGGGCCCTCGTCCAAACCCTGGATCGTGATGCGCCGCGGTTTCACCGCGGTGGGAGGCGGTAAAGCCTCAGCGGATGTAGTCTTCAGCGACATGCGAATCGCATCCAGAGCCTCCTGACGCGGGACGTGGCTGTGAAAGCGAGCGGTGGAACCTTCGACGGAACTCAGCAGCTTCCCTTTGTATTGCGCCGGCTGCTGGTCCTCCGCTTCATGAATCGAACGCACCAGCTCAGCGGCCATGGCGGGGCTCGCAGTTTCCATGCTGAGTTGAAAATCGATGTCATCTCCCAGGCTGAGGCCCATGGCGATTGCCCTCACATCGAGCTTGATGCCGGCAGGCTTGAGGCCGGCGAGACCCAAATCCGGGGGCAGCGGCGGCAACTGTCCGGCGATCCACACATCAGAAGCGGACAAAGCGTCGGTGGCTGCAATGGCTCGAGACTTGAGGGTGGCTTCCGGCTGCATCATGCGGCGCGCCGCGTCGTCGACGGTGGAACTGTTTCCCAAGAGGAGCAGGTCGTCCGCCAAACGGTGCATTTTCGCTTTTCCTTCCACCATGGCGGACAAGGTTTGGTCATTGAGATGACCCTGAATCAGCGCCAAAACGTCCGGATCGCCGGTGCCCATCTGTTGCAAAGAAAAGCGGATCTCCTTGACGCCCCCAAATTCCCCGCGCGCGATAGCCATGCTCATGGCGGCGTTGGGTTCGTTCCGTAATATTGCAGCAAGAACCGGGGAGTCGAACAGGCTGGACAGCTTGATGCTGCCGACTAAGGTCGCATCGGGATGGGCGAAGCGCCAGTCGTCGTGGGATTTGGGTTGTTCTTGAGCGGACGCAGAAAGGGATAGAAAAGCGAAAAGAAGAATGGCGAAACGGCGCATCAGGACTCCTTCGGATAATCATCGGCTAAAACGCAGCCTTGGTGTAGTCGCACGCTCAGGCAATCCCAAGCGTGCGCAGCAGAAATGAATAATTGAATGCTGTTTCTTTTAGATGGTCGTATCGGCCGGACGGTCCAAAGTGACCGGCGCCCATTTCCGTTTTTAGTAAAAGTTCATTTGAGCCGGTCTTGAGGGCGCGCAGTTTGGCGACCCATTTCGCCGGCTCCCAGTAGGAAACGCGCGGATCGTTGAGTCCGGCGGTGACAAGGATGGCGGGGTACTCTTGGGCCGCGACGTTTTCATACGGCGCGTAAGACTTGATGTAGTCGTAGAATTTCGCTTCGGAGGGATTACCCCATTCTTCCCACTCGCCGATGGTGAGCGGCAGGGTGGCGTCGAGCTCCGTGTTGAGTGCGTCGACGAAGGGAACGCGGGTAACGACGGCGGCAAACAGATCGGGACGCAGGTTTAGAACCGCGCCCATCAGCAGTCCTCCGGCGCTGCCGCCGGTGATGGCCAAGCGATCTACGGAGCTATAGCGTTGCTGGAGGAGATATTCGGCGGCGGCGATGAAATCGGTGAAGGTATTCTTCTTCACCAGCAAGCGGCCGTCTTCGTGCCACGGTTTTCCCATATCCGCGCCTCCGCGAATGTGGGCGATGGCGTAGATAAAGCCGCGGTCGAGAAGGCTCAGGCGGTCAGACTGGAAGGTGGGATCCGTGCTGAGGCCGTAGGCTCCGTAGCCATACAGAAGCGCAGGCGAGCGGCCATTTCGTTCGAAGCCTTTCTTGTAGACCAGTGAAATGGGGACTTCGACTCCGTCGGAAGCTTTTACGAACACGCGTTCGGAGGAGTATTGCGCGGGATCATAGCCTCCCAGTACTTCCTGACGCTTCTTCAGTTCGCGCTGGCGGGTTGCCATGTCGTAGTCGTACACGCTGGCTGGAGTAACAAGGGAGCTGTAGCTAAAGCGCACGATGGTGGTGTCGTATTCGGCGTTGCCTTCCACGCTGGTGGTGAAAACGGGTTCGTCGAACGCGACCCGATGCGTTTCTCCGGATGCAAAATGATGCACAGCGATCTGGACCAGGCCGCGGTCACGCTCCTCGCTGACAAGGTGATCGCGAAAGGCGCGCAATCCCTCCACTGTGATGCCGGGGCGGGCGGGGACGAACTCCGTCCATGTTTCACGCGAGGAGTTTGCTACCGGCGTGCGCATGACGCGGAATGTCTTGGCTTTGTCGTTGGTGCGGATGAAAAAGAAGTCTGCGTGATGGGTGACATCGTACTCCACATCCTGCACGCGTTCGAGAACCGGGGTGAACTGCGCCTCCGGCTGATCCGACGGGATGTAGCGAACTTCCGAAGTCAGCGAGCTGGTCAGGTTGATCAGCAGGAATTGCCGGCTGGAAGTCTTCGCGACTTCGACCGTGTAGCGTTCGTCTTCCTCGTGGTGGACCAGGACATCGTCCGCGCCGCCGAGGCGATGGCGGAAAGCTTTGAAGGGGCGCTTGGCCTCGTCAAGGACGCAGTAGAAGAACGTCCTATTGTCGGCGGCCCATTCCAGCGAGTAATACGTGTTGGGGATTTCGTCAGGCAGCAGGTTCCCCGTCGCAAGTTCTTTAACTCGGATGGTGTAGGTTTCATCGCCGATCACGTCGACAGAGTATGCCAGCAGTTTATCGTCGGGGCTGACGATGAAGTTGCCTAAGCGGAAATACTCCTGGCCTTCCGCTTCGAGGTTTCCGTCGAGCAGGACTTGTTCCGCCGCGTCCAGCGAACCGTGTTTGCGGCAATAGATGGAATACTGCTTGCCTTCCTCGGTGCGCGAGTAATAGAAATAATTGCCGCGGCGGATGGGAACGGTGAGATCGGTTTGCTGGATGCGGCCGAGCATTTCCGCGTACAACGTCTTTTGCAGCGCCTCGGTGGGCTGCATGACGGAGAGGGTGTAGGCATTTTCAGCTTCGAGATACGCCAGGGTATCGGGGTCCTCGCGATTCCGAAGCCAAGCGTAGGGGTCCACGCGCGTGTCGTTGAAAAGAGTGGTGGAGACAGGGATTCGCTTAGCGACGGGCGGGGGCATTCCTACTAGTTTGCCTACAATGGGAGCGTAATGTGGAAAATGCTGCTTCTAGCCGCGTCCGTGGCGGCCGCCCAGAGTTGGGACATACAGGTGAGTGGGACCACGGCGTCGCTGCGCGGCGTCAGTGCAGTGAACGCGCGAGTGGCTTGGGCTAGCGGTGCCAAGGGGACGATCTTACGCACAGGCGATGGCGGAGCAACATGGCAAAACGTAAGTCCGCCCGCCGCCGTGGACATGGACTTTCGCGATATCGAAGCCGTGAGCGAACAGGTCGCCATCGCGATGAGCGCCGGACCGGGTCGCGTTTCCAGGCTGTACAAAACGGTAGATAGCGGCGCGAACTGGATGCTGTTGAAGAGCAACCAGGAGTTAGAAGGCTTCTGGGATGCGATCGCGACGTGGGATGACATGCACGGGATTCTGATGGGCGATCCGGTGGATGGGCGCTTCACAGTGCTTACGACGTCGGACGGATTGAACTGGCGGGAGCAGATTGGTCCCAAGGCGGAGAAGGGCGAGGCCGCGTTCGCCGCGAGTGGTACGGCGTTGGTTGTGGGAGGCACTCGCGAGGCATGGTTCGCGACCGGCGGAACCGGCGGAGGCCGGGTGTTTCACTCAGAGGACGCAGGCAAGACGTGGATGGTTGTGCGGACTCCTCTGCGTCCGTCGGCGGAGGGCTCAGGAATTTTCTCAATCGCAATGGCGGGTGCACGCGGCGTGGCCGTGGGCGGGGATTACATGAAGCCCGCGGAGAGCTCTGGCAATATCGTCGTGAGCGACAACGCGGGCGGAAAGTGGAGCGTGCCCGCGAGTGCGCCGGGGGGATACTGACATGCTCTCGATGATTTAGACCAGATAGAATTGAGGATCTTCGGGACGTC
>JBDTSJ010000004.1:0-38359 GCA_039931205.1 Acidobacteriota bacterium | reverse complement strand
TGTAGATGGTGGTGAGGTTCTTCTTCGATTCCAGAATCTCCGCCGCGAGCTTGTGCGCCTCGCTCAACGAAAACTGCGGATCGATCACGATCATGTCTTTCTCGCCGGAAATGAGCGTCGAATTGACGTCATAGCCAACTTGCCCGTGGCCAGTATGGACGCGCAACTGCAACTTGCTTTGCGCCGCCCCAAGCGAGGCAAAAGCCACGGAAATTAACACTAATAGAAAGGGTTTCATTGATGAGCTCCAGTGGGAAGTATACATGTATGCCGTCCGGCCAAGCAACACACTAACTCATTTGGGCGCATCTTCGCTGCGGGCGTTGGCTAAAAGCACGGTTGACTTCGGAGAGCCAAATTTATATGATCATGTACGCATGTATGCAACACGCTCTTTAGCGCAGGGATTGCTCGCGTTTCTGGTCCTAACATCGGCATCGAACATCGCTACCGCAACAGAACTTAGAGACGCTGTGATGGCGGACAACGGTGCTGCGGTCCGTTCGCTGGTTAAGCAGGGCGCAAACGTCAACGCAGCAGAGGTCGACGGAACCACGCCACTGCACTGGGCCGTACGTGGGGAAAACCTTGAACTGGTCAGTCTTCTCATTGAAGCCAAAGCGAACGTGCGGGCCGCGGACCGCTATGGCGTCACGCCCTTGTATGTGGCCTGCTCCTTGGCCAACGCGGCGCTCGCCGAGCGGTTGCTGGCCGCGGGCGCGGATGCGAACGCGCTGGATCAAAGCGGTGAGACATTGCTCTCGCTCGCGACGCGGGCAGGTGCGCCCGATGTTGTAACCGCGTTGCTGAATCATGGCGCCAACGTAAATGCGCCGATGCAAGACTGGCAATCGACCGCGCTGATGGTGGCCATTCGTGAAAACGAAACCGGGATCGTCAAGATCCTGCTTGACCATGGGGCCAATATCAATGCGCGCACCAAGGCAGGGCAGAAGCCGGCGCGGCGTCCGCAAGGCGCCGGTGGCGGATCGCACGGCGTAGGAATCAGCCGCAGCGGCATCCCTGAGAACGGATCGCAGACGCCGGCACAGGGCGGCTTCACGCCATTGCTCTACGCAGCCCGAGACGGGCGTATTGACATGGTGCAATCGCTGGTCGCGAAGAACGCCGACCTTGAACTGGCCGAAGCCAATGGGATCACGCCGCTGCAAATGGCGATCGCGAATGAGAACATTGCGCTAGCCCGCTACCTGCTGGATCGCGGTGCGAATCCAAACTCGAAGGACGCTTACGGTCGAACCCCTCTGTGGCTGGCGGTGGAGCTTCGCAACGTCGAGATTGGCCCGAATCGGACGGAGCATGATAACGGGGTCGATCGCGAGGCTACCTTAGGGTTGGTCCGTGATCTGATTACGCGTGGCGCGAATGTGAATGCGCGCACGACGGATTGGCCCCCCACTCGGCGCCACCTGATGCGGCTGGGGGATCTATCCTGGGTGAACTTCATCGGACAGACGCCGTTTCTCCGGGCTGCCATGTCTGGCGATGTGACCACGATGAAGCTCCTGCTGGAGAATGGAGCCGATCCAAAAATCGAAACGGAAGAAGGCACAACGCCGCTCATGGCCGCCGCTGGAATCAACTGGGTTGTCCAGCAAACGTATACGGAGTCCGATGAAGCCATCCTGAACGCTGTCAAGCTATGCCTCGATCTGGGCGCCGACATTAATCACGCCAACTCCATGGGGCTAACCGCCGTGCATGGGGCAGCCAATCGCGGCAGCGACCACATCATTCAATTCCTGGCCGATCACGGCGCCAAAATGGACGCGAAGGACAAGGAAGGGCGGACGCCTTACGTCTGGGCGGAAGGCGTTTTTCTGGCGACCAACGCGCCGATGGCGAGACCCAGTTCGATGGCGCTGATCAAGAAACTAGTAGGTGAGAAATGAGACGCGCAATTCTCGCAGTAAGTGTCCTGGTGGCGTCCGCTGTCGCTTTTCGTGGACAGACTCCGGCCCCGGCTGCACCGGATCGCGCGATGCTGAATCAATATTGCATCGGCTGCCACAGCGAACGGTTAAAGACGGGCAATTTGGTGTTGGAGAAGCTTGACCCGTCCAGTCCTGCCGGTCAAGTGGATGTTTGGGAGAAAGTAGTTCGCAAGGTGCGTGCCGGAATGATGCCGCCTGCCGGCGCTCCGCGGCCTGACCGCACGGTGCTCGACGCCTTTGCCGGACGCCTCGAAGGCGCTCTAGATCGTGAATCAGCGGCCCATCCGAACCCTGGTTCCATCGCACTGCATCGGCTCAATCGCGCCGAATACAGCAATGTGGTGCGTGACCTGCTCGGGCTCGAAATTGACGTCACAACCATGTTGCCCGCCGATGATTCCAGCGAAGGCTTCGACAACATCGCGGATGCGCTTCGTATCTCTCCCGCTTTGCTGGAAGGCTACGTCACCGCAGCGGCAAACATCAGCCGTCTCGCGGTGGGCGACTCCGGTATCGGTGCTGTCACTGCCACCTACCGCGCGCCCAGTGGATTCTCGCAGTCCAGCCACATTGACGGTCTGCCTTTGGGTACGGTGGGCGGAATGCAAGCCCGGCACACCTTCCCCTTGGACGCCGAATATACCATCCGTGTCGGTGGACGCGGCGGTGGCGGCGGGATCGGCGCTCCTGCCCGCGATAGCGCGGAATACGTTGAACTCACCCTCGACGGTGAGCGCGTGAAGGTGTTCGAAGTCGGCGGGCGTGGCGGCACGGAAATTAAGATGCCCGTCAAGGCCGGACCGCATACGGTTGCCGCAGCCGTCCTACCCGGATCGTCTCCCGGCATTAACGAACTGTGGAAGGGAGCGGGCGGAGGTCCGGGCGTTAGCAACATCGTGATCGTCGGCCCCGTGAATCCCACAGGACCGGGAGAATCCCCCAGCCGCCAAAAAATCTTTTCCTGCAAGCCCGCCGCCGCCCCGGAAGAGGCCGCCTGCGCCCGCAAGATCCTGTCTGATCTTGCTCTGCATGCCTACCGGCATCCGCCCACGGAAGCTGAGATGGGCACGCTGCTCCAGTTCTACACAACCGCGCGGACCGCTGGCACCTTCGATTCCGGCATTCAGCGCGCCCTGGCTCGCATACTGGCGGACCCGCAGTTCATCTACCGCTTCGAGCGTGAACCCGCGGCGGTGAAGGCCGGTGAGAGCTACCGTATTAACGACCTGGAGCTCGCCGCGCGCCTCTCGTTCTTCTTGTGGTCCAGCGCCCCTGACGATGAGCTGCTTCAGGTCGCGATCGGCGGCAAGTTACATGAACCCGCGGTTCTTCGAGCGCAAACGCAGCGGCTTCTCCGCGATCCTAAGTCGAAGGCGCTGGTCACCAACTTCGCGGGCCAGTGGTTGATGCTGCGGGATTTGAAAGCGGCGACTCCCGACACGCGCGGCTTCGATGAGAATCTGCGCCGTGCGATGGCCCGGGAAACTGAAACGTTCTTTGAAAGCATCATTCGGGAAGACCGTAGTATTCGCGATCTTCTCGATGCCGACTACACCTTCGTCGACGAGCGCCTCGCCCGGCACTACGGAATGACCGGAATTCGCGGAGACCGCTTCCGCCGAGTCACTCTGCCCAAGAACGATCCGCGCCGCGGATTGCTGGGCAAGGCGAGCCTGTTGCTGGTGACCTCCGTCACCAACCGCACATCGCCGGTGGCGCGCGGCAAATGGATTCTCGAAAACATCCTGGGCGTGTCAGCGCCCTTGCCGCCTCCTAATATTCCCGCCCTTGAGGAGCAAGACAAGGCTGGAAAGGAACCCGGTAGCATTCGCGAGAAGATGGAATTACATCGCAGCAATCCCGCCTGCGCCTCATGCCATAAGATCATGGACCCCATTGGTTTCTCGCTGGAGAACTTCGATCTGGTGGGACGTTGGCGGACGGTAGACGGTAAAGCGCCCATCAACGCGACCGGCCAACTGGTGGACGGGACGCAGCTCAATGGCCCCGACACGCTGCGCGCCGCCCTGTTGAGCCGCTTCGACGTCGTGGCGAGAACCTTGTCGGAGAAACTTTTAACCTACGGTATAGGCCGGGCGATGCGTCCCGCCGATATGCCGTCGGTACGAGCGATTACACGCGACGCAGCCAAGGACGACTATAAATTCTCGACGTTGATCCTTGGAGTCGTCAGCAGTGACACATTTCAGATGCGCCGGAAAGCGGCCGCGAATTAGGAGGAGTTTATGTTCATCTCGAAACGGCATTTAGATCGGCGCACGTTTTTACGAGGCACTGGCGTCTGCGTGGCTCTGCCGTTACTGGAATCGATGATTCCGGCGCAGACCCCCATCGCGAAGACCGGGGCGGCTGCCAAGAGCCGCTTGAGTTGTATCTATGTTCCGCATGGCGCCACCATGGATAAGTGGACGCCGGCGGCCGAAGGCAAGGGCTTCGCATTCACGGAAATCTTGGAGCCGCTTGAAAAATACCGCGACCGCATAAACGTCATCTCCAACACGGGCCACGCCAACGCCGCGGGCGTTAACTCGGATGCCGGTGCCGACCACACACGCTCGGCCGCGGTATTCCTAAGCGGTGCGCATCCGCAGAAAGAAAAGGTCGAAGTCGGAACCACGATCGATCAGGTCTTCGCGAAAAAGATGGGGCAGGATACACCGCTGCCTTCGATCGAAATGTCGATTGAAGAGGTCGCGCTGAGCTGCGGAGCCGGTTACGCATGCGGCTACGCCAACACGATCTCCTGGAGAACCCCGAACCAGCCCATGCCGATGGAGAATAATCCGCAGGTTATCTTTAAGCGGTTGTTCGGCGACGGTAGCAATACCGCGCAACGTCAGGCGCGCCGGACCGAAGCGCGCAGTATCCTCGACTCTGTAATCGGCTCCGTCGCGTCTCTGCAAAAAGACCTGCCGGCAAGCGACCGCGCCACCTTAGGCGACTATCTCGAGAACGTTCGCGAAATCGAACGCCGCGTGCAAAAGGCCGACCAGCAGACCAAGGCGAGCTTTGAGATTCCCGCATCCCCTATTGGCATCCCCGAGGCGTTCGACGAACACTTCAAGATTCTGTTCGACCTGCAAGTGCTCGCCTTCCGCGCCGAGATCACCCGCGTCGCCACCATGATGTATGCTCGCGATACCAGCGGCGCGGTGTACCCGAATAGCGGCGTTCGTGACGGATTCCACGTAGCCTCGCATCACTCCAACGGCCGCGCCAACATGGACAAGTTCGCGCTGATCAATCACTATCATGTGGGTCTGCTGGCGTATTTCCTGGAGAAGCTGAAGTCCACTCCGGACGGTGACGGCAACCTCCTGGATCATTCGATGGTCTTGTATGGCAGCAGCATGAGCAATGGCAACCAGCACGACCATGATCCTTTGCCGCTGATCCTAGCGGGCGGAGCATCGGGTCAACTCGAAGGCGGACGTCACATTAAGTCGGCTCCCCACACCCCGGCATCCAATCTTTTGTTGTCGATGTTGAATAAACTGGGCGTCCCCGAGAAGTCGCACGGCGACAGCACCGGTCTCTTAGAGATCTGACGAGGAGAGATCTGATCATGAACGTGAACCGCCGCCAGGCGCTGACACTCTTTGCGAGCGCGGCCACCGCGACCCTTGCATTGGCCCAAGACAACACCAAGGGCCCCGGCCCCGGTGGAGCTGGAAAAGGCAAAGGACCCCGCCCCGAACTGCCGCCACCTACCGGCCCCGTACTGCCTATCAAGACAACCGGCTTGGAGCACATTGGAATGACCGTGCCCAATCCTGAGGCGATGGCTAAGTTCTATGGCCAGATCTTCGATCCGCAGTTGTTCAAGGAACGGGATATTGCGAACCGCTTTTATTGCAAGCTGGGCACCGCCTATCTTGCGTTTGGAACCAATGCCGACGTGAAGGTTGGGAAGATCGATCACATCTGCGCACTGGCTGTCGACTATCAAGCGCAGTACGTCCGTACAGCGCTCGATGCCATTGGAATCACGATTTCCGGAACGGGACCCGGCGCGATGCCCACGGACGGCGATGGCATGAAGCTTCAGTTGCTGGGGGTTCCTGGCGGCCTCGCAGGCACCATTATTCCGGCTGGCCGGATCTCGCAGGAAGATCCGATCATTCAAGCGATCGGTATCGACCACATCACGCAATGGGTTTCGAACCTGGATGCGTCCGCGAAATTCTACGGCGCCTTCTTCGGTAAGGAATCCAGTCGCAAGGGGGATCGGGTCACCTTCGATGTTGCCCGGACCAAGCTTGTGTTGGAAAAGGCGCCGGCCGGGGAAGCTCCGCGCGTGCACCACTTCACCCTGCGCGTTGCCGGACTCAATCGCAAGGACGCTACCGCGAAATTGACCGCGCTGGGAGCCAAGATCGTCCCCTCGGGCGACGAAGGATTGCTGCGCTTCCAGGACCTCGATGGCTTCATCTGTGAACTAAAGCCAGCATAAGCGCTGGTTCCAACGTAGGCAATCTCCCCACGCTCGCGGTAAGCAGACTCTTGCATGCGGAAACATTTACTTGACGGCCATTGGGAGCGCTTACAATTGCTCCCGTATTCCGGCCTTACCGACCATCCCTGTTGTCAAGAAATGGGGGCAGAGGATGACAAAGTGTTTATCTCGTTGACCCTGTTGGGTGGGTTGGATTGGGCGCAGAGCGATCGAGGCACCGTAATCGACACAGTAGCCGATCCGTCCGGAGCAATCGTCGGCTCCGTACCGATCAATTTACGCAGCACGGAAACCAGCGTGAGCTACTCGGTGGCGAACAGCGCGACGGGCAACTACATGATCGCGCAAGTTCCGGGTGTGTATCGCATGGAGGTGGTCGCACCAGGGTTTAAGCGGTACAACAAGGAAAGCCATCGCGTCCAGGTCGGCCAAACAGGCCGCATGGAGGTAACGCTGGAAGTCGGTTCGAATACCGAATCGATCACCATAACCGACGAGGCAGGCTCCTCAAGACGGAAGACGGTGCGCTATTGCACACCATCTCCATGCAGTAGAATGACCTGCCGGTGTTGACATCGCCCACAACCTTCCAGGTAGATCCACGCGCCTCACAAGCGGATCGGCGGGCGTGATTTTTTACAACAACCCGATTCTGTCGGAAACCTCCGGCAATCCGCAGAACAACCACTGGAGAAATAATCTGATGCCGGGGCAGAATTCCAGGCCCCTAATTTTCAGCGCCACAACGAATGCGAACTACACCTCATCCGACTACAACGGCTTCCGTCCGAATCCTGGTGCGGTAATGTCGTTCCGCTGGGAATCGCCGCCCGCGAAGGTCGCCATGAATCCTATTGAGCCAGGGACACGTCCACAGTTGTAGAATCGGCAGTTCGCGACGCTGCAGGAATATAGTCAGGCTACTGGGCGGGACCGCAACAGCACCCTTGTGGACTACGATATTTTCGTCAAGGTGCCGCGCCTGGATGCGAGCGATATTTCCCGCCTGCAGAAGATATACAAGACAGAAGACTTCGACTTCCGGCTCAAGCCGGGTGCCGCGGCGGTCGATCGTGGTGTGGTGTGGTGTTGCACACCGTCACAAACGGATTTGCCGGGCGAGCGCCTGACCTGGGGGCGCTAGAAGTTGGACAAGCTCCGCCTCACTATGGACCAAGCCCTGAGTGATGGTGCGCAGAAACCGGTAAGTGTTTCAAAGCCGTACGGAACTAAGAGGCCCACCCTGCCAGGTACTTGTTGCCGAAGATTGGTCATGTGCATCGCGAGTGCTACCCGTGCCCTGAGGCAAAGTTCCGCCGACGGGCACTCAATGACGAGCTTTGCTCGCGATGGTTACCGCATCAAGGCCAGATGGAGCGAAGCGATGGTCAAGATGAACCGAGAGGTGAACGAGGTGGGTTTTGGCTTCATCTGCGAAATACTTCTTGAACACCTTCGCGTTCGCCCTGTCGGAACGAATGAGTGGCCACTCGTCCGCAATCCGAGCCGAACAGGCCCACCCCCGGGACTTCAATCGAATGGCAGCCCGCACAACTGATCATGGCTTCCGGGGTGGGCGGCTGGGCGGCCGTCAGCACCCGCCGCATGAACGAATCCGACCCCCCTGGCTTTCTAGTCGCGACGTGCTCGCCGTCCTCGATCCGACCGTCGCCAGGATGGAGTGATCCATGTGGATTGGCCGGTGCGGTTCGCGCGTGTGCTCAAAGTGGCACATCGAGCACTCGCCCAAGCGTGGTGTGGAAGGCCGTGGGCTGATGTTGCAACAACCGGTCGTTGGCGTGACATACGATGCACCTCTCCGTTCTGACCCCGGCGTTTGGCGTCCATTGCGCTGGCAAGATCGCGTCGACATGCGTACACCCCTTCGCTGAGCAGGTGGCAGCCAGTTCTTCATGTGCTGGCGCCGGGCCAAGTACCATCTCAGGCGGACGCGCGACAAGATTTGGTACGTGGTGCGGCAATGTACGTAATACTACGTCGAAGAAGGCAATTCTACGGCTCCCGCGGGCTCTGTGGTTTCTCGATGTCTTTGTCCAGCCGATATGGCTGCTACGACGGTATGGGATTTCCATGGGGTAACAGTTCGCGCGCTAGAAATCCCCCTCGGCAATGATTCGTGTCGCGTCGAGAAGGTCTGCCGCTCGGACAAATTTGAGGTCTGTTTCCGGAATCTCAGTGGAATCGGGCAATTCCCGGTACAGGAGAATCGCGCGTATACCCGCGCGACTGGCAGCTTGAACATCGCGATACCGATCGCCCACAGACCACGATGCGTCCAAATCGATTCCCAACTCTTGTGCGGCCGTGAGAAAGAGGCCCGGTTCGGGTTTCCGGCAGCTACAACCCTCGCCCAGTACATGTGGACAATAGAAGACACCGTCGATCCTTCCGCCGTTGGTCTGGATCCGCTCGATCATCTTTTCGTGAATCTCGCCTAGTGTTGCCTTGCTCAATAACCCGCGACCCACACCGGATTGATTGCTGACGACAACGATATGGTATGCCGTTTTCGCAAGTATGGCCAGCGCCTGGAGCGCGGTTGGAAGGAATTCGAATTCTTCCCACGACTTGATGAAGTCCAAGCGATCCCGGTTGATGACGCCGTCCCGATCCAGAAATATCGCCGGCTTTTTCACTTATGTTCCGCCAGAATACACTCGACCATGGCGGAAGTGACGGTGGCGGTTCCCACTTGCTCCACGGCGAGTCCGCCTGCGAGATTAGCCAAGTAGGCCGCTGTCTGCAGCGAGCCGCCGGCGCTCAAGGCCAGCCCCATGGCCGCCACAACCGTGTCGCCTGCTCCAGTGACGTCGAAGACCGCGCGTGCTGCTGCGGCGAAGTGTACGGAAGGCCGGCCCCGCTCGAACAGGGTCATGCCAGCTTCACCCTCCGTGATCAAGAGAGCGCCGATGTCCAAACGGTCCATCAAGCGCGCACCAGCATCAGCCACCGTTGCGCTATCGTCTTGCGCCAGTCCGGCGGCGGAAAACGCCTCGGACCGATTCGGCGTAAGCACGTACGCGCCACTGTAGCGCGCGTAGTCCATCCCTTTGGGATCGACCAGGACGGGAACTCCCGCGGCTCGAGCCCGGGCGATGACGCGTGCGATCAACGTCGGCGTGAGGACGCCCTTGGCGTAGTCGGAAAGGATCACAGCGCCGATCGACGGAGGCGCAGTGTCGATGCGCTGCAACAGCGCCTCGGTCAATTCCGAATCGAGCGGGTCTATTTGCTCATCATCCACCCGTAGAAGCTGCTGTCCGTGAGCGACGATCCGGGTCTTGACAGTTGTCCGTCGCCCTGCCGTTAGCAACACGTGCGCCGGACTGACGCCTCGCTCCTTCAACGCGGAGTGGAGCTCCGCCCCGTCAGCGCCTTCACCAGCGACGCTCACGAGGATGACGTCCGCGCCCAGCGCTGCTAGATTCACGGCCACATTCCCCGCGCCTCCCGGCAACGCTGTCGTTCGCTGCTTCGCGACAATGGGCACGGGAGCCTCAGGAGACAACCGTGTAACGCTCCCCCAGAAATATCGATCTAGCATGACATCGCCAACGACCAGAACTCGCTGCTTGGCGAAGTCGTGCCACAGTTGACGCGCCTCGGTGGTGCTCATTTCGTTGGCGGCCAGACGCGAACAATACCGTATGTTGGATCAATCCATTCATCCATATGCACGAAGATATCACGTGCCTGTCGTGAATCGCTGGTCCTGTCCGCGGCGCACTAGGCTAAGATGAGGCAGTCGTGCATCCCCAGCCGCCAATGATAATCTGCATAGCTGCTGAGGGGATTCAGGTCGCCCAATGAATCCGCTGCTACTATTTGAAGGTTAACGACCCTGCTCCGCAACGCCGACGCCTTCGTTAGTCCCAGATTCGTCCGTTCCAGATGCAATTCATGGGGCCGCGGAGCCATGGCGGCCCCACCTGCCAGTGGGCACTCCAGCGGTTGGTGACTCGGCCCGAACTGGTTATGGAAAAATACGGGTACGGTCGCTGAGGAGCCTCGACGCCCCCGTTCGAGAGGCGATTCCAAGCGCATGAAGAGATCCCCACGCGGCCAGCGCCATCTTGCATTTGCGTTATGACGATTTGGCCAATGGTCCCGCCTCAAGCCGGTTGATAGAAGAAATTCGGCCGGACGTGATCTGCAATCTAGGCGTCGTACCTCCGCCAGAAAACAAGAGTCTATGGTCCAGGCGACAATTTTGACCTGGAAACTTCGCACGTGCTCCCAGCATTAATTTGCCGGTACCGTGAGGCCAAGACTCGTGGGGCACCGGCAAGCCGCGTCGCGAATTCTTACACGTGGATGATCTGGCCTCGGCCGCCTGTTTCGCCATGGAACACTACGATGCAGTCGAGCCACTCAATGTGGGCACGGGGCAAGATCTGCCGATCGCCGAACTCGCCCGGATCATTGCAGGGATCGTCGATTACTCCGGAGAAATTCGCTACGACGCATCTAAGCCCGACGGTACCCCGCGCAAGCTTTTGGATGTGTCGCGCATGAGTGCGCTGGGCTGGAAGGCCGAAATACCGCTGCGGCAGGGAATCGCCGAAACCTACAAATGGTACCGCGGCAGCGCTACGGAGTGTCTGAAAACGCGTAGCTGATCATATGGCACACGATATGGTGCGCGTCCTGAATGCGGCCCATGTGGGGCACGCCGATTTGGATGTTCAACTGTGCGGCGCTGCCCAACAAGCCCCCGTCACGGCCCGTCAGTGCGATGGTCCGGCAGCCGATGGAATTCGCGAATTCGATAGCTTTCACCAGGTTCATTGAATTGCCTGAGCCGCTCAGGGCCACATAGAGATCGCCGGGTTGCGCGAAATTGCGGAGCTGCTCCACAATTCCTTCATGGAAATGGACATCGTTGGAATAGGCCGTCGCGGTGGGGATGCCGTCCTGCAGAGCGAGCGCGCGAAAGCGCAGTTCGCGGCCGTAACTGACATCTTTCACCAGGTCGCAGACCAAATGCGACGCTGTGGCTGCACTGCCACCATTGCCGGCGATGAAGATCATGCGGCCGTCCGCACGCGCTTGACGGAACCATTCAATCGCCTGTTCTACCCGCGCGAGGTCGATAGCCTGGATTGCCTCCAGCACTTCCTTGCGGTATGTCTCCACGAAAGCCATATTCTCTTCCCGACTTGCTCATTGTAACGTGGCGGGGGCTTTTGCGAAGAACAAACGCTTGGTAAAATGTTCTGAGGATTTCTGTGAATCCCCGATGCATGTTTGTTGTGCCGTCAACCGCTTGCGAGCGAAATAGGATGCCGAAGGATATTCACAGAATTTTCCTCAGGGAACGCTGGTAACGTAGCAAAACATCTTCATGCCCAGTTTGGATCTCACCTTCGAAAAAGGCTTGCCGGCAAGCACCGACACCGAACGTTTTGTGCTCGGCTCCATCTTGCTGAACGACGTTTACTATCTGCAAGTGGCTGCCGCCCTTGAGCCGGGGGATTTCAGCCTGGAGAAGCACCGCCGCATTTTCGGGCGGATGAAGGACCTCTATGATCGGGGCGAGCGCATCGACCGCGTCACCCTCGCCGATGAGCTCATCAAGCAGGGGCAGTTGGAATCCGTCGATGGCCTCTCCTACCTGGTTTCGCTGGACGATGGCCTTCCGGAGATCTCGAACCTCGACAGTTACATTCGCATCGTCAAGGATAAGGCCACTCTACGCAAGCTGATCTTCAGCGCGCAGAAAGTCATTGACAGGTGTTTGATCGGGGAAGAGGGACCCGACGAAATCCTGGCGTCGGCCGAAGAGTCGCTCATTAAGTTGGGCGAGAGCCGCACCAAGGACGAACTGGTTTCGCCGGCGTCGGTAATCGAGAGGTTCCCCGGCGGAGTGGGCGCGTTCCTGGACCCCAGCCAGAGGGTCCGCGGCCTCAGCACCGGGTTCGCCAAATTCGATGAAATGACCGGCGGCCTGAATGGCGGCGAGTTGGTGATTCTGGCGGCGCGGCCCTCCATGGGCAAAACCGCGCTGGCCATGAATATCGCGCAACACGTGGCAACCCATCCGCAAATGCGCAAGCCCGTGGCCGTATTTTCACTGGAAATGTCGTCTTCCAGCCTGCTGACCCGCCTGCTATGTTCCGGTGCGCGTGTCGACATGCACAAGTTCCGGGCCGGCTATCTCAATCAGGATGAGCGGCGTAAACTTCAGGTGACTTTGGCTAACCTGACGGAAAGCCCATTGTTCCTGGATGACACGGCTGGCGTGAACCTGATGGACGTGCACGCTAAACTGCGCCGCATGAAGGCCCAGCAGGGACTCTCGCTGGTGGTCATCGACTATCTGCAACTGATGAGCAGCCGCGGCAGATCCGAGAATCGCAACCAGGAAGTCAGCGCCATTTCGCGCGGACTCAAACTGATCGCCAAGGATTTGGACGTGCCGTTCCTGGTGCTCTCACAGTTGAGCCGCGCGGCTGAGACGCGTCCAGGCGACCATACCCCCCAATTAAGCGACCTCCGCGATTCCGGTTCTATCGAGCAGGACGCGGATCTAGTGATGTTCATCTATCGCGAGGAAGTCTACAAACGCGATCGCGAGGACCTGAAGGGGCTGGCTGAACTGATCATCGCCAAGCAGCGTAACGGCCCTATTGGCAAGGTCCCCCTGCGTTTTCTGGGGGCTTTCACCCGCTTCGAAAACCGCATCGATGACCTGCCGCAGGAGCCGCCGGAATAGGCTCCCGGCCGCGCGTGTAGGCTTTAGCCACCCTTTCCCGCTAAGATAGTAAGAGTGAGTCAGGACAATGTGACGGGTCCCTCCGAGGCCTCCCAGAATGATGCCCTCGATGCGGACGCTCTTGAAGCAGCCCGTGCCGCGAGTAACGGCGACAACCAAGGCGATCTCAGCGATTCTCAACCCGAGAACAGCCCGGAGAACGGCCCCGAAGACAGTATAGACAACGGCCTACCAAGCGCCGGAGATGTCGCGCACCTCGCGGAAGAAAGTGGCCTTGGGGTTTCCGAGCCAGGCCTGCTGGAACCCGGTCCGTTGGATGTTTCTCAGCCGCCGAGCGAGGAATTCCTCGCTCCCGCTCCTGACGTTCCGCTGGGCGAACGTCCACGCAGCACGCTGGCCGAGTGGACCATTACCATCTTGCTGCTGCTGTTTCTGACCACCACCTTGGTGCAGGCTTACGTGATTCCCACCGGGTCAATGGAAGATACGCTGTTGATTGGCGATCACCTGCTGGTGGATAAATTGGCCTTCGCGCCGCCGGGTTCGCTGAGCCAGTACATACTGCCTTATACCGAAGTCAAACGCGGCGACATCATCGTATTCCGTTATCCTGAGGACATTTCCCAGACCTTCGTGAAGCGGGCCATTGGAGTTCCCGGCGACCGCATCCGCATCATCAACAAAGAAGTCTATTTGAACGGCGTGAAGGTGGACGAACCGTACACCTACCACAAGACGGATTACATCGATTCCTATCGCGACAACTTTCCCGGCGACCCGAACGTGCATGTGGAACAAGGCGCGTACGATATGTTGACCAGCCACGTTGTGAACGGTGAAGTGGTCGTGCCTCCGAAGCATTATTTCGCGCTCGGCGACAATCGCGATTCTTCGCTCGACAGCCGCTTTTGGGGCTTCGTGCCGCGCGAAAACATCATCGGCAAGCCACTGGTCGTGTACTGGTCCTACGACGCGCCTACCGAAGACCTCAACGATTCGTCCATGAGTGTGAGGCATATGGTGGACCTGGGGCAGAATTTCTTCATAAAGACGCGTTGGCGCAGATCCTTCATGCTGATTCACGGGTATCCTCTGCAATAAAATGAGCAAAACTTCGGATTCCGTCAAGAGCTTCATCAACGAATGGACGTTGAATATTCTGATCCTGCTGTTCGGAACTACCACCCTGGTGCAGGCGTTTATCGTGCCAACACCGTCGATGGATACTACCGTTATGGTCGGCGATCACATGCTGGTCGACAAGCTGGCCTACGCCCCCGCGGGACCGTTGAGCCGCCTGCTGCTGCCCTACGCCGATCCCCGGCGCGGCGATATCATCGTATTCCGCTACCCCGTTGATATTCGCCAGAATTACGTCAAACGCGTGATCGGCCTGCCTGGTGACCACATTCACATTGTGGACAAGATGGTTTACGTGAATGGCAAAGCCCTCACAGAGCCGTATAAGCAACATGTCGCTTCTGATATCAGAGGGTATCGGGATAATTTTCCGGCCGAAGTAAGTCCTTCGATGTTCATGGGCTTAGATGGCGCTGAGGCGATGTTACAACGCACTCAGGAAATGCTGCAGCACACCGTGAACGGCGAACTGGTGGTTCCTCCGGATTCGTATTTCGCGATGGGCGATAACCGCGACAATTCGGCTGACAGCCGCTATTGGGGCTTTGTGCCGCGTGAGAATATCATTGGCAAGCCGGCGGTGATCTTTTGGTCCTACGACGCAAAAACCGAAGACTTGGTGGGTTACAACGCCAACCACTTCATCGATCTGGCCACCAACTTTTTCTCCAAAACTCGTTGGAGCCGCACATTTAAACTGGTGCGTGGCTATCCGCTCGATTAAATTACCGCCATGGCAAAACCCATATACGGTCTGATTCTGGCCGGCGGACGCGGCACGCGCTTCTGGCCGTTGAGCCGCCGAGCCAGCGCCAAGCAAGTCCTGCGGCTCTTTGGGGACCGATCGCTGATTCAGCAGACCGTGGATCGCCTCCGCCCGGTGGTGGCTCCAGAGCGCATGTGGATACTAACCAACGACCACCTGCGTGCCGAAATCGTCAGCCAACTACCGGAGGTGCCGGCTCGCCAGATTCTGGCCGAGCCTGCGCAGCGGAATACCGCCCCTGCTATTGGCCTTGCCGCTCAAATCTTGAATCGCATGGACCCCGACTCCGTGATGGGAGTCTTCCCCGCGGACCATGTGATTGGTAATCCTCGCAGTTATGTCCGCCAGTTGAAGGCCGCGATTCAATCGGCGCGCGACGGCAAGATAGTGGTCTTGGGAATTCAGCCTCGCTGGCCGGAAACCGGCTACGGGTATATCGAATTTCCCAAAGGCGTGCAGCCGGGCGCCTCGCAAACACAGTCCGTGCGCAAGTTTCGTGAGAAGCCGGACGCAAAGACCGCCGCGCGCTTTCTACGCGCGGGCAACTTCTATTGGAACGCCGGTATGTTTTTCTGGCGGACCTCCGTCCTGCTGGATGCCCTCCGCGAGCATCTCCCCAAAACGGCGAGCCTGCTTGCAAGTCTGCCTTCCTTTGAGCAACGCGGTTTCGCCGCGCGCCTGAAGGAAACGTTCCCGCTGTGCGAGAACATTTCGATTGACTACGCCGTGCTGGAGCGCGCCCGGAACGTGGTGGGTTTGCCCACCGCCGACTTCGGCTGGAACGACGTAGGTAGTTGGAACGCCGTCTATGAACTGCATGGCAGTGATGCCAACGCGAACGTTGTGCGCGCACCCGCGCTGATTGAAGCCAGTTCCGGCAATTACGTCGAGGCCGGCAAGAAACTGGTGGCGCTGTTAGGCGTGCATGACCTGATCATTGTGGATACTCCCGATGCGCTTCTGGTGGCCGATCGCAAACGCGCGCAACAAGTGGGCGACATCGTCAAGATGCTCGAAAAAGCAGGCCACGATCACCTGTTGTAAGACCTAAGCCTCAGGAGGCTTGGCCTTCTTAAAGACGGAACGTAGCACGGCAATGGCGCGATCCACGTCCTGCTCGCTAAGAATGTAGGGCGGCAACGCGCGCAGTACGGTACCGTGCGTGCAATTGAGCAACAGACCCTTCTCCATGCAATCCAGAATGATCTGCTTGCCCGCGAATTCCAGCTCCACTCCAATCATCAAGCCGAAGCCGCGCACTTCTTTGATAAAGCTGAACTGGCGCGCCAGATCCATCAGTTGCATTCGGAAATAGCCGCCGACATGAATGATGTTCGGCAGCAGTTCCTCTAAGATGTTGAAGAACTCCAGGGCAGCGTGGCACGCCAGTGGTCCGCCGCCGAAAGTAGTTCCATGCTGCCCCGGCGCAATGACCGACGCGGACTTCTCGTTCGCGGCGACGAAGCCCAGCGGAATTCCGCACGCCAAAGGCTTGGCCGCCGTGATCACATCCGGCAGCATGATCGGATCCAGCATCTGATATGAAAAATACGTTCCAGGCCGGCCCACCCCGCATTGAATCTCATCGCAGACCAGCAGTGCGTTGTGCCGGTCGGCCAATTCACGAGCCTTGCGGATGAACTCGTCCGTTAAAGGGTATACCCCGCCTTCTCCCTGTACGATTTCGAGAAAAATGCCCGCCGTATTCTCAGTCACGATTTGCTCCAGCGCGTGTACATCGTTGCGATGGACAAAGCGCGCGCCGGGCAACATCGGTTCAAAATCTCTCCGGTAATTCTCCTGGCCCGTGATGGATAGGGCCCCGAAAGTTCTGCCGTGGAAGGATCCCTCCAGCGCCACAGTTTCAAACTTCGTGGAGCTGATCTTGCGTCCGTGGGCTCGCACAATCTTAAGCGCGCCTTCATTGGCCTCCGTACCGGAGTTGCAGAAGAACACGCGGTCCATACCGGATACTTTGGCAATGCGTTCCGCTAGCGGGCCTTGATACTCGTGATAGTAGAGATTCGAGCAGTGCAGCATACGGTTGGCCTGTTCCCGAATCACTTTGGTCATACGCGGATGCGCATGCCCCAGCGCGTTCACGCCAATGCCGGCAATCAGGTCCAGATACCGCTTCCCGGATGTATCGTAAACGTAACAACCTCGCCCGCGTGTCAACACCAGCGGGAATCGGGAATAGTTCTGAAACAGGTACTGCTTCTCTAGATCAATGACGGAGGGCGCGGAGTTCGCGACGCTTTCGGACATTTCTCCATCATAACGGGCACAACGGGCGGCATAGCGGGCGGCGCTGGCTCGCGACGCGCGATATCATAGGAACTTGCAGCGGAACTTGCAGCGGAACTTGCAACAGGCGAAGTTCTCCCAGGCGCAGTCCCTCGCCAAATTCATCGATCATACGCTCTTGCGGCCAGCAGCGACCGCGGATGAAATCCGGACGTTGTGCCGGGAAGCGCGCGAATATGGATTCGCCGCCGTTTGTGTGAATCCATACTGGGTGGAACTGGCAGCGGAGCAATTGGAGGGCAGCCTCATCGCCGTCGCCAGCGTGGTCGGATTTCCGCTAGGCGCGAACATAACGGCAACGAAAGTGGAGGAGACGAAGGCAGTGATTTTAGCGGGTGCCCGGGAAATCGATATGGTGATGAACATCGGCGAACTGATCGGCGGCCACGCGGACGCGGTTCGTGAGGATATTCGCGCCGTCTCCCAGGAAGCCCATCGAGCACAAGCCGTGGTCAAGGTCATTCTGGAAACCGTTTTATTGACCGATCTCCAAAAGCGTCGAGCCTGCGAATTGGCCAAAGAGGCCGGCGCGGATTTCGTCAAGACCTCCACCGGCTTCGCTGGGGGTGGCGCCACGGTTGCCGACGTCTCTCTGATGCGCGATGCCGTAGGCGCTGCAATGGGCGTAAAAGCCTCCGGGGGCATTCGAAACCTGGCGGATGCGGAAGCCTTGATCGCTGCGGGAGCCACCCGCCTGGGTACTAGCTCCGGCGTCGCTATCGTCCGGCACACGGAGGGCGGATAACCATGCCGGCCGAACCCAAAACCGCTGTTCAGTTTCAGGAACGGGCGGAATTGCTCGACTTCCTGCTGGAGGTTTCGCGCATCACGGCGGAGACCCTGGATCTGGATGAACAGCTCGCCGCGATTGCCTCCATCGTCAAGGAAGTGGTGCCCTACGACCTGTTCGCGATTTTGCTCTACAATGAGCGCGAGCGCGGCCTCACGATCCGCTATGCGATCGGGCATCGCGAGGAAATTGTACGTAGCCTGTTCGTTTCCTTAAACGAAGGAATCGTAGGCGCGGCTGCCGCCGGACGGCAACCAGTTGTGGTTCCAGATGTCCGCGCCGATCCACGCTATCTAAACGCTCTGGATGCGGTGCGCAGTGAATTGGCGGTTCCCATGCTGGCGCGCGGGCGCGTGGTTGGAGTCCTGGACGTGCAGTCCACGCGGCCGAATAATTTTGCCGAGCGCGAAACCACGATGTTGCGTCTGATCGCGTCGCGCGTGGCCATCTCCATCGACAACGCACGCTTGTTCCGCCGTGTGGAAAAGCAGAACAAGACTGCGCGAACCATGGCGGACATGTCCCGCGAGTTCAGCTCGATTCTGGACCTCGATGAGCTGTTGAAACGGATTGCCGCGTCCGTGCGCGTGCTGATCAACTACGACGCGTTTGGAATCTTTCTGATGGACCAGCCCCACGAAGTCCTGCGAACCCGGTTCAGCGCGCGTTACGACAAGCGCGTGGATATCGAGAACATTCCCTTAGGGAAGGGCATTACCGGGGCTGCGGTGGAAACGCGCGAAGTGGTGCGCGTGGCTGACACCGCGGTGGACGCCCGTTACATCGCTTCGCACCAGGGAATTCGTTCGGAGATGGCCGTACCTCTCATCGTACAGGACCGAGTGGTAGGCGTTCTCAATGTCGAAAGTGAGAAGATCAATTTCTTCACCGAAGACCACCAGCGGGTGCTGTCCTTACTGGCGCAGCAGATCGCTAGTTCGGTGGAAAATGCCCGCCTCTATGAGGAATTAGCCGGGCGCGAGCAGCGCATGGACCAGGATCTGAAGGCCGCCCGCAAGTTGCAGCGTTTATTGCTGCAATCCGCGCCGGAATTAAAGGGCTTGGAGGTAGGGATTCGTTCGCGTCCGGCTCGTGAGATCTCCGGCGACGTGTACGATTTCTTTGAATCGGGCGAGACGTCCTTCGTGATCGCATTTGGAGACGTGAGTGGCAAGGGAGCCGCGGCCGCGCTGTACGGCGCGCTGATCAGCGGCTTGTTGCGCATCCTGGGACCGCGCAGAAAATCGCCAGCCGTGCTGATGAAGTCGCTCAATGAGACTCTACTGGAACGCAAGGTGGACGCACAGTACGCCACCTTGCTGGTGGCTTTTTGGGAGCCTGCGACCCGCGTCCTGAAGATCGCGAATGCCGGCTCCAATCCGCCGCTGGTGTGGCGGCGGGGGGAAGTGATCAAACATCAGGTAGAGGGCGTTCCGATCGGGTTGCTGGAAGATCGCGATTACGAAGAATTGGATCTTATATTGGAGCCTGGCGACATTGTTCTGCTGCATTCCGACGGCGTGGAAGACCAAGTCAACGCCAAGACCGAAGAGTTTTCGCGCGCGCGCATCGCAAAGCTGCTAAAGAAACACGCGTCCGAGTCCCCCAGAGCCATCGCCGACGCCATTATCGCGGCCGTCGACGCGTTTCGCGGCGCTACCGCGATTTCCGACGATCAGTCTGTCATTGTCCTGCGAGTCACCGAATGAAGCCTCTTGATTATCTGCATCAGACCCTGACGTGTGACGGAGTCGCCTTGGCCGATGTGGCCGCGCTCGCCGGCACGCCGTGTTACCTCTACTCCGCAAAGACCATCCTGGAAAACTTCCGGGCCTACGATCACGCCTTCGGAGATTCCCCTCACACCGTGTGTTACGCGATGAAGGCAAATGGCAATCTATCGATCCTGCGCCTGTTGGCGAAGGAGGGCGCCGGCTTCGATATCGTGTCGGGCGGCGAATTGTTCCGCGTATTGAAAGCGGGGGGCGATCCCGCGAAGATCGTCTTCTCCGGTGTCGGCAAGACGGCGGCGGAAATCAACGCGGCATTGGATGCGGGCATCTTCACTTTCAATTGTGAGTCGGAGCCGGAACTCGCCTTGATCGATTCCTTGGCCCATCGCCTGGGAAAGAAAGTTCGCGTGGCGATTCGCGTGAACCCGGACGTTCATGCCTCCACGCACGCCTACATCTCGACCGGCGGGAAAGCTCATAAATTCGGCATCGACATTGATGACGCTCCGGCCGTCTATGAACGCGCCCGGCATCTACAAAACTTGAAACTGGAAGGCGTCAGCTGCCACATTGGATCGCAGCTGGATCCGCAGCCCGTGCTGGTAGCGGTGGATCGGGTCCTGGACCTGGTGAATCGCCTGCGGGCGCAAGGCTTCGAGATCCGCCACGTGGATCTGGGGGGAGGCTTGGGTGTCGCCTACAAACCCAACGACACCTCGCCTGCCATTGGCGAATTTGTCATGCGACTCCGTGAGAAAACCGCGGGGATGGGACTGCACGTCCTGGTGGAGCCGGGGCGCTCCATCGTAGGCAACGCCGGAGTGTTAATCACCCGCGTGCTCTACCGCAAGAAAGCCGGCAGCAAGGAATTCGTGATCACGGACGCGGCCATGAACGATTTGATCCGCCCTGCGCTTTATGATGCCCACCATGAAATTCTGCCTGTGCGCGCCCGGCACCAAGGCAACGTGATGACGGCGGATATCGTGGGTCCCGTATGCGAGAGCGGCGACTTTCTGGCGCGCGATCGTGCGATGCAGGAAGTGCTCCCCGGCGACCTGCTCGCCGTATGCACGGCGGGAGCTTATGGCTTTGTACAGGCGTCTACGTATAACGCGCGGCCACGGCCTGCCGAGGTACTGATCGAAAATGGCGTCGCGCGGATCGTGCGCAAGCGGGAAACCAACGAAGACCTGATTCGCGGAGAAGAATAGCGAGCTATTTAGCCGGGATGACGGCTTCCACTGCCATGGTCCCATCCAGGGAGGGCAGTGCCTCCACCACCTGCGAGGTTCCTGCGCCCGCCATCGCCAAAGCCTTGTCCGCCATGGCCTTGGTGAGCGCGTACAGGTTCGTGAACACCGCCTCTTTTAGAGTGACCGCGAACGGTTCCAGGGTTTTATTCAAACGGTCGAACGCCAGTTGAAGATCGGCGTCCGTTTCGCTGAACGCCAATTGTGGAGCGGTCAGGATCACCTTAGCGCTGCGCACAATGGCGCCTGTCGACGATGGCGAGGCCTGCCCCACACCCTCGCAAGCAGTCATTGCTCCCAAGGTATAGCGCGTCGATTGTAGGAAGCTGCCGGCAGCCTTCGGGAACGTTTTCGCGGCCGCATTCTGAGCCGCGGTCGCTTCCGTTAAGGAATCCGAGAAACACGTCACACGCAGTGGGACCGCGCCGGCGGTTTTCATGGCGGCGTCCAGCATCGCGACGGCGGCCACTCCCGATGCAGCCTCCTTGGCGGCGAAGAAAGCCAACCCCGATGGATTTACCGATTTCTTTTCCTCGCTGATACTTTCAATCACCACCTGCGCGCCCTCCAGCGTCAAAGCCCCGGTTTGCAGTGTTGTCACGGCGGGCAACGGGAGCTTCCTGGCTGTAAACAAGTCGTTGACAATCGACTGCACCCGGCGCAAGTCGCCCGTTCCTGCAACAAATGCCCGCAATTTCACCAAGGTCGCAGCTCCGTTCGCTTTGTCCAAAGCCTTCAACGCGTCGTCCACTTGTTGCGACAACAGTCCCTTGCCCGAAAGCGGGGACACATGAAAAACCAGGTTATTTGTAATTACCGAGATGGCCCCCGGCGAATCGATGCGTCCTACGGGAGCTTCGGCGGTTTCCAGCGCCAGTTGATTGTTGGCCGGCCGCCGGATCGGCTTCGGCTGTGGCTGGGCCTGGGCGAAGGTTGCCAGCACAGCGATACCGCACAGCAGCCGCACTGAATTCCAGACTCGCATCAACAAGGGCGATTGTAACATCGCCCACCTGTTCGAACTGCGCTGGCCCCCAAAGCCTACCGCTTCAAGGCCGCGATCTGATCCAGGATCGCATGCACTTTCGGCATCTGCGGATCATTCGGGGCCAAGTTCGCGAATGCCACCAGGGATTCCGCCGCGCCCTCATAATCCTTTTTCTGTACCAGCACCAGCCCCAGGACGTAACGTGTCTTGGGATTCTTATTGCGGCGGTCCGCTTCGATCGCTTGCTCCAGGCTCTTTTCAGCGGCGTCCCAGTTCTTCAGTTGATAATGCGCCACGCCGTTGAAGTAGTAGGCGTCTGGGAATTCGTACGGATTCAGCCGCAACAACCGTTCGGTGTTGGCAAGCAGATCCTCCCACTTGGCTTCTTCGAAGGCCAATTTATAAAGCTTTTCGTAGGGATAGACGTAGTTGGGGTCGGCCTCCACCGCCTTCAGGTAAGCTTCGCGAGCTTCCGCCGGCCGCTTCAGTCCCGCGTAGACTTGGCCCAGACCCATCCACGCATCCGCGAACTTCGGATGCAGCGTTACCGCCTTGCGAAACTCTTTCTCTGCATTCTCAAATTTCTCTTTCTTAGCCTCTTCCGTACCTTTCTCGTACGCCTTGCGCGCGTCCTTGGGAGCCAGTCCCGTCGTCGCGCTTACCGAGTACCCTTCCGTCTTGACGATTGGATACAGCACAATCGTGCCGACCCCCGGACTGTCCATCGCCTTGTGTCCCGCCAGCACAATCGTAGAGGAACGATAGCCGGCCAGCTTGCCGCGCAATTCGCAATCGGATAACGGATTAGTGCTGGGCGAGGAAGCGTTCGAGAGCCCGTTAGATGTATTCGCAGCAAACCCTTGCGTGGAATCCATATACATTGTTGTGCTAGCGTCCGGTACTACTTGCAGGCTTTGGCCCAGTTGCATGCTGAATTGGCCCTTGGAATCGGTGTACCCCTCGGAACGGACTAAATTTGTGGAGCAGACCCGCTCCATTAGCACTCGATCCGGCGGCACCGTGCCATCCGCCAGCATCACGTTGCCCGAGATGAAAATCGGCGTCTGTTGTTGGCGCGGAGTGGTGGTCGGCGTAGTTGTTTGCGGAACGGACGGGGTGGTCGGGATGGCGCCGCCGCCCGTCGGACCCGCGGGCGCGGTGGGCGTAGTGGTGGCCGGCGTCGTACTCGTAGTAGAGGTTTGCTGGGCCAGCGCCCAAGTCCCCGTGAAGATTGCGGCGATGAGTGTAGCCAATACCGTCCGCGCGAACAATTGCATAACGGTCCTCCCGTACTTCATAACAAGGAAGCTGTCTGGATTATACTCCCCCGCTTCGCCGCGTGTGCTATATCTTACTTTGGTGGCGCCTTAGCACCACCATCTTCTTCCTGGAGGAGCCTGTTCATGAAACGCTTTGCTGGATTTACGCTCGCCGCGATCGCACTAGTGCTCGCCCCGCACATCGTTGACGCGCACTTCAAGTTGCTCGCGCCGGAATCCTGGATCACCGAAAGTGCTCTGGGCGATCCCCAGAAGCTCGGTCCCTGCGGGGGAACGTCCGCGAACGCCAAGGGCCCGGCCAACCCCGGCACACCCACCAACATTGTGAACAAGGCGGTCGGCGGTTCCATGCTGCATATTAAGGTGCAGGAGACTGTGTATCACCCGGGCTTCTACCGGATCTCCCTCGCCGTCAACTCCCGGACGGAACTCCCAGCCGATCCTGAGGTGACGTTGCGAGATAGTGCGAAGGGCCCGCAGTCGGTCGCCGCGAAGATCATGTACCCGCCGACACCTCCGGTGCTCGCCGACGGTCTGTGGCAGCACCAGTCCAAGATGGCGGACCCAGTGATGGAAACGGACGTCCTGTTGCCCAATATCAATTGCGCCAAGTGCACCTTGCAGGTGGCCCAGTTTATGGCGGAACACGGACGCAATGCCGATGGTGATTTCACTTACCATCACTGCTCGGACATTCAGATCACTGCCGACGCCTCCAAGCCGATCGACACTCGCTGGCCCACGCAGAAGTAACCTTTTAAAAGACAAAAAGGGCGCTGGACCAGTTTCGGTCGCAGCGCCCCTTTCTTCTTCTAAGCGCTATCCGCGCACGTACTTGTTGAAGTGGGCCAGCGTCCGTTCCCACGCGAGCTTCGCCGCCTTTTCGTCATATCGAGGCGTCGTATCGTTATGGAAGCCGTGGTTGGCGCCTTCGTAGACGAAGCCTTCATGCGCCACGCCCGCGGCTGTCAGCGCGGCGTCGAAGGCCGCCCAACCGCCCGTAATGCGCGCATCCAGCCCGCCGTATTGCGCCGAGATCGGAGCCTTGATCTTCGCCGCATCCGCAGCTGCCGGCTGTTGTCCGTAAAACGGGACGCCCGCAGCCAGATCCGCACCCATGTTTACCGCCAGGCTGTTCACTACCCCGCCGCCGTAGCAGAAACCAACCGCGCCGATCTTACCCGTGCAATCCGCGCGAGCCTTTAGCCAGCGCGCAGCCGCCAGGAAGTCCGCTGCCATCTTGGCGCCGTCTACCGTACGGAACTTCGTGGCCGCTTCTTCTTCGTTGCCCGGGTATCCGCCGACGCTAGTGAGCCCATCCGGCGCGAACGCCATGAAGCCGGCTACCGCCAACCGGCGAGCAACGTCGTCGGTGTAGGGATTCTTGCCGCGATTCTCATGGATGACCAAAATCGCCGGCAGCTTGCCCGTCGCATTCGCGGGACGCACCATGTAGCCTTTGATTTCGCCATTTCCCGCCGGCGATGGTACCGTGACAGTCTCGGCTTTAATGCGCGCGTCGTCTTTCGGAATCTGCTCCGCCCACGCGTAATTGGGGCGCAGACTCTCCCAGATCGCCGTCGCCGTTAGTCCACCCACCGCAAACTTGTTGGCTCCGCTTAAGAATGCCCGGCGATCGATGTCCCCGTGCACATATTTGTCAAACAGGTCCAACAACTCCTGCGGGTAATCACTCGCTTTCTTGCGTCCGCTAGTATCCATAAGGACTCCTTTCAGGGCAAAGGATACCACACGCCCCAAACTCGTTTCGCGATCTGTTACACTCGCCCGTCAGGGGCCAATATTTATGATTCCATCTCGCTGGGGAAAGATCGTCTACGGGTTCGGCGTTGCATTGATTGCGGTCGCCTCCGCCACATGGGTGGTGCAAGGGCAGCAGACCCAGAGCTCGACGCCTAGTACGAAAAATAACCCCAACTTCACCGGAACGGTAACTCCCGTGGAGGACAAGTATAAGGTCGCCACCGCGCACTATAAATTCGATCCTGGCGCTCGCACCAAATGGCACAGCCACAGCGGAGGCCAGGTAATGCTGGTGGAAGAAGGAGTCACCCATCACCAGAACAAGGGCGGCCCTGTGATGGAATTGCGCGCCAACGAGTCGTACTACGTGCAGCCCGGCGTAATTCACTGGCACGGCGCGGCCCCGGATTCGTCGACGGTCCAATTCAACACCACGCGGGGCGATCTTACTTGGCTCGAAGAAGTCAGCGAAGCCGACTATAAGGCCAAGGCGAAGCGTTAGAACGAAGTGAAGGCAGTCTGTTTCATCGCGTTCGCGGCTGCGGCCTTGGCTCAGTCGCCGCAAGCTATCCGCAAAGCAATCGACAGGGCATTGCCACCCATCCAACGTTCCGCCGCGACGTTTGTAGAAAAGCGCGCGTGCTTCTCCTGCCACCACAACGGCCTGGCGCTAATGGTCTTCTCTGAGGCAAAACAACGCGGCGTGCCGATCGATGAGTCAGTATTCGCGGCAGTGCAGAAGAAGACAGTGGCTTCGGGCGGCAGCTACGACGATGTAGTGCAGGCTCGAAATGTGAGCGATCCGACGCCGAACGACAGTTTGCTGTTAATGGTATCTTCCGGACCAGGACAGGAAGTACGTGCGCGGCGGTTAGCGTCCTGGCAGCGCGCGGACGGTCACTGGATCACTTCGGACTTTCGACCTCCGCATTCCAGCAGCGAATTCACCGCGACGGCGACCGCTGTGCAAGCTTTGCGCGGCGCATTTGGATCGCACCCTGCGATCGCGAAGGCGATCCGCTGGCTCCGGGAAACGCGCCCTGCTTCCACGGAAGACGCATCCTACCGCCTGCTGGGTCTGGTCTGGGGTCAAGCCGATAGCGCGGACATCCTGGCAGCTCGGAAAGATCTGCTCGGCCTGCAACGGCCAGATGGAGGCTGGGCTCAACTGCCCGGATATGTTTCCGATGCGTATTCCACGGGAGAAGCCGTTTTCGCTTTACACCGATCCGGGGCGGCATCGGCGAAGGGAGTTCGCTTCCTACTCTCCGATCAAAAGCCAGATGGAACATGGCATGTGCGAACGCGAATGATATCGCCCGCCGAAGTGAGTCCGCCTTATTTTGAAACCGGTTTTCCCTACAAGAAAGACCAGTTCATTTCCTATGCGGGAAGTTGCTGGGCTGTGATGGCGCTGTTGACAGCAGACCTGCGGCCGGAACCCCCGATGGCCATCTCAACGCCCCAAAGCGATGGTGACAACGGGGTGCCCGCACTTCCCCTGTTCACCCAATTAACCATCGCGGCCTCTTTCTACAACAACTCCGCCGAAGTCGCCCGCCTCCTCGACGCCGGAGCCTCCGCCAATCCCCCCGCCGGCACGCGCGAACACAATACGCCGCTGCGCTACGCCTCCATGTCAGGAGATCTAGCGTCCGTCAAACTACTCCTCGATCACGGAGCGAACCCCAACGCCGGCTCACCCCTCAGCGAAGCCGTCACCTTCGGACACCCTGACGTCGCCGCCGCTCTGATCGCTGCTGGAGCCGATATCGACGGTGTCGAAAGCACTGGCATCAACCTGCTCCATTGGGCCACCATAACCAACCGGCCCGCGCTCATCCCGGTGTTAGCCAAAGCGGGAGTCCCCCTGAACGACGTCGACGAGAACGGTTTCACTGCTCTGATGTACGCAGCCACCATCGACTTCGGGGATACCAAAACACTCGAAGCACTTCTCGCCGCGGGAGCCGACGCCACCATCAAGGACATGGAAAACCGGACCCCTCAGCAGCAAGCTCGCCGCCTGGGCCATAAACAGCTGGCCGCCGCCCTCGCTAAGAAACCCGCTCGATGAAGTTCCGCAGGGGCCGCCCGAAGCCTTCCCACTCGATCACCACTTGATCGCC
The DNA here is from genome assembly GCA_039931205.1 of Acidobacteriota bacterium. Classification (GTDB taxonomy): domain Bacteria; phylum Acidobacteriota; class Terriglobia; order Bryobacterales; family Bryobacteraceae; genus Palsa-187. Next base: position 11,041 of record JBDTSJ010000004.1, on the reverse strand, counting down.
GTACTCCAGCCGAACCCCATCGCCGTAGCTCGAAACGCTGCCACCCAAATAATGCACATGCGCGCTGCCGGGGACCCGATGGGCGTCGTACTGAAACAGCGCCTCCTCCACCTCGGCGAACTTAAACTGAGTGTGCGCTTCTCCCGTCTCGATCTCGCGCGACCAGATCTCCGCCCCCCGGCGTTCCACCCGCACCGATCCCTGAACCGAGGTGAACGAGCCATCCAGTACCAACTCCGGACCAATCGCGCAGTTTCGCAATTTCGAGTGCGACAACATACGAGCATCCCCCGCCGCCATCGCCGGATCCGCAAACTCATTGCCCGTTGTCAGCCCCACGCGGATCGGAGTTCCATTCGGCGCGACGATCCACACCCCCGCCAGCTCCGCCTCCTCCGCCCCGCTAAGCGCGAAGCCAGGGATGCTGAGCGCCTCGCCATGCGCCCGCAAAGAGGCTCCATTGCCCTTACTAAACCAGGGCGGGAAAGCGGGCCGCGCGCCGCTCGAACTTGCTTGTCCATTCGCGCAACCTGACACAAAGCACCGTGTCAGGTCGGAAGGATGATCGAAGCTCGGAAGAAAGCTCCAGCCGCTCCGCAGGTTGTAGACCTCTTCGTAATCCAGCACGATTCCCGAAAGATCGCTGCTGAGAATGTCTCGCAGCGGCGCCCCCATATCCAGGGCTGCCGCCGCGAAGGCGTACGCCGTTCGATAAGTCGAGAGCAGGTGCAACTCGCCGCCGTTTACCAGCGCGACTCGTCGCCCGTACTCGTTGTGAACAATTTGGACCAGCCGGGTGGAATGCGGCACGATTTGGCTACGGTAGCATAATCGCCTTGGCTGACCCGTACATCAAACTGTTAAAAAGCAGTTTGAACGTCCCGTGGGGTTGCGCTCGGAATGCGACTTCCGGTCCGAAGAAGAATACTTTCCCTTCGCCCACCGCTGCCTCAGCCACTGCCGTTCCGCCTGCGAGGTACTTCTGCCCCCACGCCCAGCCGCTCGCCAGGAACTCGGGTCCCTCGTAGGCGGCCACGGATTTGGCGTTCACAGGCACGTCAAATACGGGGCTATTGTCGAAGAACACCAACGCCTCCGGTTGCATGCCTTGGGTGATCGGATTCGAGGTGTCCAGCTTTACGCGCAGCAGCGATCCTGGAACATAGAAGTCATCCCGAGCCAGTGCCTTCGTGGTTCCGTCTGCCGCCTGCTTGATCAGATGATCGGTCATCGGCACACCCAGAAGTGAGCCGAGACTTGTAGCGGACCCGATGGTCACCACCGCGCCCCCAGCCTCCACAAACGTCTTGAGCTGCGGTACCGTGTTCTCCGCTGTAATGCGACCCGTTAGACCCTGAAACTCCGTCGGAATGCTCTCGGTGCGTTGTTGTCCCGCAGCTCCACCTCCACCTCGCCCTCCCGTTTGAAATGCTCCGTCCGTAAATAGCAAGACATCGAACTTCTGCCGCAGGTTTCCAGCGTCCAACGTTTGCGGATAGACTACCTCAAACGGAAACTCAAATTGCTCCAGAATCCAACGTGTCCAACCGGAGGGAGCCAGCCCGCCGTATTGATCGAACAGTCCAATCCGCAGCGGCTTCAGCTTGAAGGCCGCCCCACCCGGCGATGTGGCAACAGCCCGCGCCGCCACGCCCAGCTCCGTCGCCCCGCGTGCGATCACTTCCCGCGCTTGCGGTGACGCCGGCGTGCAAAACGCTCCGTCTGCCTGCATCCAGAAAACCTCGTCCCCGGCCTTCAGCAGCCGGTTCACAACAATGAACGCGTCGTTAGTTTCGTGGCCCACGCAATAGCTGGAGGCCGGATTCGTCCCCGATATCTGGGCCGGAGGAGGACTCGCCACTGCGTTAATCGTCACAAACGGGCCATCGAAGCCTTCAAAGATGCGGTCGTATTGAACGCCCATCTGCATCGCCAGCGTCCACCCCGCGATGTCATAGGGAGGCACCGGCGGCCCGCCTGGATACCGAAAATCATCCGGATGATCCTGCGGCTCAAACATGTCGAGCACGTGCGGCCGGAACGCCTGCGCGGACTTCACGACAAACGATCCCGCTGGATAAGCCTTGCCGGCAATGTCGAACCTCGCAGTGGCCTGCTGGACAGAGATTCCAGTCTTCACCAGTGTGTTGATAAACTTAACCGCTGTCGGAAAATCGGCTTGCGAAGCCGGGATAATGTATCCGCGCGGATCGCGCAGTTTCGGATCGTGCAGAAGTGTGTCGTACAACTCCGGGGTCATCCGATTACCAGTGCCCTTCGCCGCTTCCGCCTTCAATGCCGCGATTCGCTTCGGCGTGACCGTCCACGTGTCATGATTGCCGCGCTCAATCGAGTTGCGGCCCATGCGGTAAATGTTCATCAGGATCGTTTCCCGGTAGCGCGACGCGTAATCCAAAATCGCTCGGTTCTGGGTAATCTCGTAATCGATGGACTGGCGATAATGCCACTTCTGCGGCTTGATCGGCAACGGCCAATCCCCCTGCGGCAATTGTTTGTCGGCCACCAGCGCAATATCGATCGGTGTCGGACTCCCGATAATCTCCGTCAGAATCCCGATCATGTTGTGAAAATAGGAAACCGTTCGCAACCCGCCATTCCACCAGGTGGAGTAATTCGCGCCGCTGCGCATAGCCGAACCGCCTTTACCCTCCGCCACCAGGCGGCTGTGCATCGCCGTGCCCACCATCTCAATCCCCAGCGGGATCAACGGATCCAAATTGTAATTAAACGGATCGCGAAACGGCGGAATGAACACCACCGCCCCCGCTGGCCCGGTCTGATGATGGTTGTAGACAATCTGCGGAAACCATTCGATGAACATCTGCCGGTTCATGTTCGTCGTCTCCGGCATCGCTGACAGAAAGAAATCGCGATTGTCGTCGTGGCCGATATACTTCTGATACAGCCGCGGCACTTGGTTCAGACTACGCTTCAGCGGATCGGACTCGCGCATGTACCAGTCCGCCAGCAACTCCTGCCCATCCGGATTGGCCGGGACGTAAAGCTGGATCACATCATCCAGCAGCCGCATCGTTTCGGCATCCGTCCGGCTCACCATCTGGTAAACCATCTCGATCAACTGCTGCGAGCCTACAGTTTCACTCGCGTGCAGCCCGCCGTCGATCCACACCACCGCCTTGCCGGTACGTGCCAGCGCCGCCGCCTGCTCCTCGCTCAAATCTTCCGCATGCGCCAGCCTCCGCGCAATGCTCTTGTATTCGTCCAGCTTGGCCAGGTTCGCGGGTGAACTCACGATCGCCATCACCTGACGGCGCCCTTCCGCGGTCGCGCCGATATCCACCAGCATCATGCGGTCCGACTCGGCGTCCAGGGTTTTCCAGTACGCCATCATTTTGGAATAGTTCGCCACCTGGTAATCGTCGCCGACCGAAAACCCAAGGGATTGTAGAGGAGTTGTAACCGGCAACAAGCTTTGTGCGGTGAGGGTCCCGGAGCAGACAAGGGCGGGAATTAAAATGGTCCGAAGCATTCGGACGGAGCGGCTGGTCAAGAAGCTAGCCATACACAATTCTACTCTGGCCGGTTCGCTCGGCGGGACGGTGCTATGATGCCGTAATGTCTCCGGTAGAACCCCAGGCCGTAAGCAAGAAACGTGGTCCTCTATTTTGGATTTTAGGCTGCGCCGGCGTCGCTTTGATTCTGCTGCTGATGCTGGTTGGGGTTCTATTTTACGGGTTCCGCTCATTCCAGCAGCGCAGCGGCGTGGATGCCCAAATGCTAAGGGAAAATCCAAATTTCGCCATAGTCAAAATAGGAGTGGCCGCCAACCCGGATTTCGAAATCGTCTCTGAGAACCCCGAAGCCGCTGAAGTTCGCGTTCGTTCCAAGTCGACCGGCAAGCAGTTCATTCAGAGAATCGATCGGAATACCAAGGGGTTCGTCTCCATTCCTGTGGAAGAGAGCTCCAAGGAAAAGGCGAAGTAGTTACGAGTGTTTTCGTCGCGGCTTCCATGGAATCAACTGCCGAATGCGCTTTCCGCGGCGCTTGCCTCGAAGCGCGCCGCCGGTGCTTCCATTCTGGACCTGACAGAATCCAATCCCACGCGCGCCAGCCTACCGTATCCCGCGAATATCCTCGACGCCCTTTCCGATAATCACGGCCTGGTGTACGACCCCAATCCGCGTGGACTCGAGAGCGCCCGGCACGCCGTGGCTTCGTACTACCGCGAAAGAGGCGCCCAGATCCCCGCCTCCCGTGTCTTGCTGACAGCCTCCACCAGCGAAGCCTATTCGTATCTCTTCCAACTCCTCGCCAACCCCGGCGACGAAATACTTTCCCCACGCCCGTCCTACCCCTTGTTCGAATTCCTGGCCGGCCTTTCCTCCGTCACGATTCGGCAGTACCCGCTCCGCTACGACGGCGCTTGGCACGTGGACTTCGGGGCTCTTCAGGCCGCGATCACCTCGCGCACTCGCGCCATCGTGACCGTGAATCCCAACAACCCCACAGGCTCGTTCCTCAAGCGTTCGGAACTGGAGCAACTCGAGTCACTGGCCTCGCGTCACAATCTGGCCGTCATCTCCGACGAAGTCTTCCGTGATTACTCGTTCGGGCCTGCGGCTGACCGTGTCACCACGCTCGTTGGTGACCGCCGCGCCCTGACATTCTCCATGAGCGGCCTGTCGAAAATCGCCGGCCTCCCCCAACTAAAACTGGGCTGGATCGTCGCCAGTGGCCCCGGCCACGAAGCAGCCCTGGAAGCAATGGACCTGATCGCCGACACCTACCTGTCTGTATCCACCCCGGTCCAAATAGCGCTGCCTCGTCTGCTGGAATCGGGCTCCGCCATCCGTGGCGCCCTTACCCAGCGTCTCTTTTCGAACGTAGAGTCTCTCCGCGAGATTCTAACCGGCTCGGCCGGAAATCCACTCAACGTCGAAGGCGGCTGGTACGCGGTAATCCAAGTCCCTCGCACTCACACCGAAGAGGCCTGGGCCCTTCGCCTGCTCGACGAGCAAAACGTCCTGGTCCAACCCGGCTTCTATTTCGACTTCGAAACGGAGGCCTTTCTGGTAGTCAGTCTCCTGACGCCCGAAGCCACATTCACCGCAGGCCTGCGCCGTCTGCGCGCATTCTTATAGAATCCGATTAGTGGCTAAACAACGCGCTCTCGCACTGGTCCTGGTCTTAGTCTTGGTCCTGGCTCTTGGCTTGGCTGGACAGTCCCGCCTCCCGCTCTCCATCGACATGGTCATGCAGGGCCCCCAATTCTACGGTTACGCCCCGCAGGACGTGCGCTGGTCGGGCGACAACCAACGCATCTATTTCCGCTGGAAGCAGACCACCGACGCACAGGACAAACCGTTCGACACTTGGATGTTGCCCCGAGCCTCGGGCAATGCCCGCAAGTTGAGCGAAGAGGAAGCTAAACTGGCGCCGCCTATCTCGGCCGTCCTCACTCGAGATCGTAAGAAAGCCACCTACACGCAGGACGGCGACATTTTCGTTTACGACTACTCCATCGATAAGCCCACCCAGTTAACCAAGACCGCCGACACTGAGAAGGACCCGCACTTCACGCAGGACGGCCAACGCGTGGCCTTCACGCGGGGTAGCAATCTCTACGTAATGCCTATCGCAGGCAGCTTGATCGAGCAGTTGACCGCGATTCTACCTCCCGGCGCTCCCGAAGATCGCAAGCCCGCGGATCCCAAGACCAGCCAAGGCACTCTGCAAATTCAGGAAGACAACGTACTCGACGCCGTGCGCGACCGCAATCGCCGCCGCGACGCCGATGAAGCGAAGAAAAAGAAGGAACATCCCCGCCAGCCCTTCCGCCTGGAAGCCAAGCAATCCGTGTTGAGTTTACAGCTGTGCCCCAATGCGAAGTGTGTGCTGGCACTAATTGAAGACGGCGCGAAGGATGCGAAAAATCAGGATGTGCCCAACTACGTCACGGAGTCGAGTTATCCAGCCATGATCTCCGGGCGCACCAATGTCGGCGACGCCCAGGAGAACAATCGTGTCGCCGTGATCGACGTGGAGTCCGGCGAAGCCAAATATGTGGACGCCGGCCTGGGCCCGCGTTCTGCCTGGCAATACATGCCGGTCTTCAACCAGCAAGGTACCCGTGCGGTTATGTTGGCCCGCGCCAACGACAATAAAGATCGCTGGGTTCTGTCACTCGACATTTCCACGGCAAAAGCCACGTCGATCTTCACCGACCACGACGACGCCTGGATCGACGGCCCCGGCTACGAAACCCTGGATTGGCTCAAGAATGGACAGGACGTCTATTTCGTCAGCGAACGCGACGGCTACGCGCACCTCTACACGGTCCCCGCAACCGGCGGCCCCTTCCGTCAAATCACCAGCGGTAAATGGGAGGTCGCCTCCGTCGACGTCTCGAACGACGGCTCGAAGTTTTATCTCACCACCAGCGAAACGGGACCCGCCGAGCGCCATTTCTATTCCACCAGTGTCACTGGAGGCCAGCGCACCCGCATCACGACGCTGCCTGGCAAACACGACGTTGTACTGTCGCGCGATGAAGACACCATCGCCGACGTACACTCCTACGTCAATCGCCCTCCCGAGATCTATACCGGTCCCAATCGCCCTGGCGCTCCAGAAGAACCTCGCACAGCTTCTCCCTCCGCCGAGTTCAAACAATACCAGTGGCTCGATGCGCCCATAGTGCAGGTCCCCGCGCGCGATGGAGCCATGATCCCCGCGCGCCTCTTCAAGCCCGCCAACTTCCAGCGTGGGGGCCCGGCCGTAGTGTTCGTCCACGGCGCTGGCTACCTGCAAAACGTGCACAAATACTGGTCCCCCAACTACCCGCGCGAATTCCTCTTCCACCACTTCCTGATGGAACACGGCTATATGGTGCTGGATCTCGACTATCGCGCCTCCGCCGGCTATGGCCGCGATTGGCGCACCGCCATCTATCGCCACATGGGAGGCAAAGATCTCGACGACAACGTTGACGGCGCGAAATGGCTAGTCTCGCAGCACGGTGTGGACCCCAAACGCATCGGCATCTACGGAGGCAGCTACGGCGGATTTATCACACTCATGGCCATGTTCACTACCCCCGACGTCTTCGCCGCCGGAGCCGCCCTCCGCCCCGTTACCGATTGGTCCCACTACAACCACGGCTACACTTCGAACATTCTGAACACGCCGCAAGCCGACGACGAAGCGTTCAAAAAATCCAGCCCCATCTTCTTTGCCGGCGGCCTCAAAGGTTCCCTCCTTATCCTGCACGGCATGGTCGATACCAACGTCTTCTTCCAGGACACTGTCCGCCTGACCCAGCGACTCATCGAGCTCCGCAAAGAAAACTGGTCGGTAGCCATGTATCCCGCCGAAGACCACGCCTTCGTCCGCCCCGAAAGCTGGGCCGATGAGTACAAACGCATCTTCAAGCTGTTCGAAGAAAACCTAAAGTAGCTAAATCCTGCTGCCCCCCGAACACAGCAGCACTTCCCCCGTCACGTAATCCGACAGCGGCGAACAAAAAAATACCACCGGCCCCGCTGCCTCCTCCGCCGACCCAAACCTCCCCAGCGGACACCCTGCGGCCAAAGCCTCCCGCACTTCCGCCTTCACGCCGACCTTGATCTTGCGCCCCTGCACATCAATCTCGGCGCCCTCCGCCCCCAGCGCCTGCGTCAACCGGGTATCGATAAAACCAAACCCCACCGCATTCACGTTGACGTTATACCGTCCCCACTCCTTGGCCAGGACCTTCGTCAGCCCGATGATCCCCGCCTTGCCCGACCCATACCCCGCCTGACCGGCGTTTCCGTCCATTCCTGAAATCGAGGTAATGTTCACCACTTTTCGCATCACCCGCCGTCCCGCCGCGCCCTCCGCTTTCGCCGCCGCTCGAATCGGCTCCGCCGCCGCCCGCAGCAGCCGGAAGGGAGCCACCAAGTGAATGTCCAGCATGGCCTGAAACTGCTCATCCGTGGTCTTCTGAATCACGTTGTCCCACGTGTACCCGGCATTATTCACAATAATGTCGATGCCGCCGAAGCCCGCCATGGTCGCCTTCACCAGCTTGTCCGGAAAATCCGCCGTTGTAAGATCCCCCGCCAGCGCCTTCGCCGCGCCCCCTGCGGCATCGATCAATCCGCCCGTGTCGAGCAATACATCCAGATCCAAATCCGTCAGCATCACGGCCGCCCCCGCTGCCGCCAGTTGCCTGGCCACCTCTCGCCCAATCCCGCGCCCCGCGCCCGTAATCAGCGCCGTCTTGCCCTTTAGATCGAATCCCATGCTCGTCATTGTAAAACACGTGTGCCGAAACACCGCCGCGTGCCGGAGCATCCCCTAAGTAGCATGCCGCCCATCAAGGAAAATCAGCCCCTCGCGCCGGAAGATGTAATCCGCGAGGATTCAGGCCCATCCGTAACCCGGCCCAAGACCACGACCAATCCTCCCGCCGAGAACACGACCGCGGAACCGCAGCCGAAAGACAAACCCGCCGACCCCGGAAAAAAGATCGACATCGATGATGCGATGATTGAAGAGCCGAAGGACGGAGTATTCAAGCCGTCCGGCAAAAGCTGATGGAAAACCGCACCGAGCCGAAGACCGTAGCGCAGTGGATCCGCTACCTAGTTGTGGCCGCAATAGCTTTATTTCTAGTGGTTTGGATGCTGCGAATTTCAGGCGTACCGCTTTAGGCGCGGAAACACCTATATCCCCAAAGGGATCTTCCAGGTATGACAGCCCAAGAGACCGACATCAAACGGGAAGAAACGCTGGCCAACCTCAAGAAGGCCTTCCCCGGGAAGTCAGAATGGCAAATTCTTGAGATGATCGACGCGGCCGCAGCCAACCGCATGGAAGCCCGCGAAAATCTAAGTCAGGAACTTCGCCAAGAAGAGTCTCACAAATAAGCACGAGGCCCCGCTCCATGCTAAACTGTTGAAGTGTCATTTGAGCCACTGCATCAGGCTCAAGAAAACACCAACAAGTAATCCTAACTTGTTGCATCCAGTTGGGCCTGTGGCGCAGTTGGGAGCGCGCTTCCATGGCATGGAAGAGGTCAAGGGTTCGAATCCCTTCAGGTCCACCAAAACAAAGCCCAATAAAACATAGACTTACGAAAACGCTTGCGCGCTTCCACGTCGCGGGAGAGGCCGCACGGAGTCCATTTGGAGTCCAAACTCGCCAAAATTTGGACTCCAGTCGGCGGCTTTTGATGTCGTGGCCCGATTCTGCCCGAACATGTGGCAGACTGGTCGCAGGAGTTGTGCAGCCTTGATGAGCCCCGCTGCCAGACAGATCGTCTCGGACTTGACAGGCGTGCTGGTCCGGGCTGCCCATCCCAAACGCATCATCCTCTTCGGTTCTCAGGCCAGGGGCGATGCGGCTCCGCATAGCGATTTCGACATCATGGTCGTGGAAGAGAAGCCCACCGGCCGATTCGCTGAGATGGTCCGCCTGAACCGTCTCATTCGCTCGTTCGATATCGCCGTCGATCTCCTGGTCGTCAGCGACGAAAAGTTTCAGTACTGGCGGGAGACTCCCGGCAACGTTTATTACGAAGCCGCCACAGGGGGCCAGGATTGAACCAATTAACGACCGAGTTGGAGAGCCTCTATCGGTCATGGCTTACGGAGATACCCTCCGCGTGCCGCCCACATTTCTACAATCTTAGCCATCAGCACCAAATCGTTTTCCTCATGAAAACCCCCTTGGAACGGCTGGGACAGCCGCTACTAGCAAGGAGCCCAGTCCTACCGTATATTCAAGCTTGTCGGAGCCACCTTCTCGAGTGGCTCAAAAAGACGGGGGATGTCTGGACACAGATAGCTTGCGCGTTGCCCCCGAGTTTAGCCGAGGCCAGGCTCACGAGCGTTGACGACCTGATTGGGAATGTCTACTTCACGGACTGCGTAAAATGTGAGACCAAAGACGAGAAGGAGTTTAAATACCACCGAAAGCACGCCGCCCGTTGCATTTGTGACGAGTTCGCTCTGTTGAAGAGAGCGGTCCTATTCATTACATTAGGCGGCCCGGCTTGGGACACAATTCGCGGCCTTCTGGGTCCACTTTCACCTGTCGCTTGGGACTATCAGCATCTGAGATCTAAAGAACCAAAAGCTGAGTCAAACCTCATGGACGTGCATGGGGTGCTTTTTGAGAGTCGAGCTCATGCAGCCACGGGCAGGGGCAGGTTCGTAATCCCCCTAACGTTTCCCGGCGGTCGCACGAACGCACTGCGCAACAGCTATCTTGAATACCTTAAAGAAGGTCTGGCAGCTCTCAATTACCCGGATAAGGAAGGGGCGGGAGACTCACCGAGGCGAAAATGAGAAGCAAAGCGCTGGGAGCAGTCGTGGTGATCCAATTCGTCGTCATCTGTGCTCTTGGTCTCCTACTGGTCCAGGGAAGGCGGCCAACTGCGGAACGGGAGAGAGTAAAGACAGCGCTTGCGGATATTCGCGGAGCACTATCAGTCGGGGCGAACTACACGCAGTTTCAGGAGAAGGTCCAGGCGCTTGCCGCTGCCATCGAAAACTTCCGGTCCCAGGGTGGAGCGGGGAACGATCTGGCACGATTCGAGCAGTCACAAAAACTCTACAAGGACAGTCTTGACCTCTGGAGTGACGAGCTGAGTTATCCGGGCCTGTATGAATCCGAGAGGCGTCGATTTGTGCCGACGCCACTGGAGCGCATCGCGAAGGAGCAGGGCCTCGATCTCTCCGAACCGAAAGTCCCATATAAGATTTTTGCCGATGAGCTACTGCAGCAGCTCTGGAAGAAGGCCGATCAGGCTGGGAGCGGGGTAAATCCCCAGAAAGAGTCGGCTCCGGAGCCGACACAGCCCAAGAAATAGCCGCAGCGCCGTGTTATTCGGCGCGAAGCCGCGCTAGGCAAATCACAACGGCAAAAGGCTGCAAGTATCGAAAACCTGGATGGTCAGCTACTCGGACACTATTCAGCGTCGCGGGCATCCTCCTTATAAGCGAAGTAGTTGTTGTCTCTGACATGCCTCGCTTTTATCAACCATTCATAACTGAGGATTCCAGCACCGCC
>JBDTSJ010000003.1:0-11097 GCA_039931205.1 Acidobacteriota bacterium | reverse complement strand
AGCCAGACCTTGAACGTCAATCCGGGCACACCAGCCGATGGTCGAGATCATCATGGGCCTCTGCGTGCGGCCTTCGCATTCCACAGCGAAACATCGGTAGGCGAGAAAATTGAGTTTGTCCGCCTTCGTACTGTGACTAAGAGCCGGCAGGTATCAAAGATCGAGACACCGTCCGGACAATCAGAGCGGGCCGATTTGGCTCGTGCACATCACCCGTGGCAAAACCGTGACAAAACCCCACCCGTTGAGCCGACTTGGGTTGCCTTTGAGCGAAAAGCAGATTCCCCAAGTTGTTGAAAATCTTAAAAGTGGAGGTAAATCTAAAGAAGCTTTGGAGCGGGTCGCGATGCGCCAAGGCAGGTGCGCTACCAGGCTGCGCTACGCCCCGACAAGCTACGTCTATGATTCTAAACCACTTTACCCACACTTGCAATTATGGGGGACAACCGCTCAGGACGATCTCCGCGGTTAGCGGCGATCCAGGTGTTGCAACGCATTCTCGTAACGCCCCGATGGCCTGATTTGGTCACGTGACCCCCAAAGGTCAGGCGGTCTACCCATGCACCTCTAGCGTCACCACCTGGAGCCTACAAAGTCTGACGAATCAGGCGCCAGCGCTGCATCGGTTGTCTCACGGCCAAGATCTCGCGATGGACCTCCGAGTGCCTCTAAGAGGGTGTGAGTCCTGGCAACAGGACCGAGCAACTTTTTAGCAGTCCAAAGGAACCCAATGAAATTTTTGAAAGTAGCACCGATCGTATGCGGCCTGGCCCTTTTGGGTGCAGTAATGTCGCCCATCGTCAAAGCTGACGATTACGACAAAAAGACCACTGTGACGTTTAGCGGTCCAGTGGCCATTCCGCCCGTGCATCTGCAGGGCTGGGGCGTGTTGCCGGCCGGAACGTATGTGTTTAAGTTGTTGAACTCGTCCTCCAACCGCCACATCGTGCAGATCTTCAACAAAGATCAAAACCAAATCTACGCCACAATTCTTGCCATTCCTAATTACCGCCTGGTAGCAAAAGACAAGACAGTCATCACTTTTAATGAAAGCGTCAAAGGAACGCCGGAGTCTCTGCGGGCCTGGTTCTTTCCTGGTGCAAATTGGGGCGAGGAGTTCGTTTACCCGAAGGCCCAGGCAATCGAGCTAGCCAAGGTAACCAACCTGCCCGTTCTGCAAATTGCCGCCGATGTGACGCCTGAAGTGGAAAAACCCGACGATCCAGCCGTGATCGCTCAACTGGAGCGGGTTCCCATTAGAGCCGTACGCCCGTCCGGGGAGGTAGTGGAGGTGGCGCAGGTGATTCAGCCCGCACCGCAAGCAAGGCAGGCACCCACTGTGATCGCACAGGCATCACCGGCGCAGCCGGTTCAAGTAATTGCTGCCCCGGCCAAACTGCCGGCGACGGGGAGTTCTCTCCCGTTGGTCGCGCTGTGCGGTTTACTGGCGCTCGCGGGCGCATTCACGGTACGTTCCTTCACAAAGAGTCTGTAAATCCATCGTTCGCGGGCGCGCATGATTCCTTGCGTGCCTGCGGACCACTCTTCACGTTCACCCTATAGGGTTAGAAAGTTGTTTGAAATGAAGATACGATGCCGGACGAATCGGCTGGAGCCCGCCCTACGTTGGACCCAACGATTTCTGTTTGCAGGCGCCATCCTCATGCTGGGATACTGCGGGTTCGCTTATGGCGACGCGTGGGTGTTCCAGCACCAGGCAGAGCGCCAGTTGGTCAACCTACCCACTCAGGAAGCCGGTGGGGGTTTGCCCGCACCGGGCCTTGGGTCCGATGGCTTGATCGGACGCATAGAAATTCTCCGCCTGGGTGTCTCGGTAGCTGTCGTTGAAGGCACCGGGAGCCGCGCCCTAAGACGTGCAGCCGGCCACATTGAGGGGACGGCGCTTCCTGGTCAAGCGGGCAACGTTGGTATCTCCGCTCACCGCGACACGTTCTTTCGACCACTCAGGAACATTCAACGCCACGACTCAATTACGCTGGCTACGGGACGTGGGGAATTCCACTACCGTGTTGTGTCCACAAAAGTTGTGAGTCCGGAAGACGTCGCGGTCTTGAATCCCGATGGAAATGAAATTCTAACTCTGGTGACATGTTATCCGTTCTACTTCATCGGTCCCGCGCCTAGCCGGTTCATCGTTCGCGCCGAAAGAGTTTTGTGATGTGGCCAGAAGTCTTTCAAGGGGAAATATGAGAAAACACTGTGGAGTTCGCAAGATTGCCTTCGTGGGTGATCACCTGCCGCGCAAGTGTGGCATCGCTACCTTCACGTCCGCCCTACTAGCCGCCATGGCTTCCGCCTATCCGGAAAGCCAGTGTCTCTGCATTTCCGTAAATGATACTGCTGATGGGTGCGACCATACCGAAGTCGTTCGCTTCGAAATTGACCAGCAAGACTTGTCGTCCTATTTGCGCGCCGCGGACTTTCTGAACGAAAGCAACGTGGATGTCGTCTGCTTGCAGCACGCATTCGGGATTTACGGAGGACCTGCCGGGGACTACGTCCTAGCATTCCTACGGGAGCTCCAGATGCCGATTGTAACCACGCTCCGCACAGTTTTGCGCGAACCGGACCCCGAGCATCAGCGAGTGATGCAGGATCTGATTTCGCTGTCGACGAGGATTGTTGTTAGTGAGGAATGTGGGAGGCGGATGCTGCACGAGATCTATCAAGCCCCTGCCTTAAAGATCGACCTCATCCCGCAAGGCATCCCAGACGTGGCTGCGGCGGAGTTGCTCGCAGAAGTTCGCGGCGTGTTGGTGCCGTTCGCTGACGTCTCCGCCATGGCGTGCGAAGTGAGGGGCTTGCTACGCGACGATCCGCAGGAGAATACCCGCCGAGGTGAGCGCGACATGGATGGGAGTAGTGCGGCACGACAATATTTGCGTTCCGTTGAATCGACGTTGCCGGCTGCGCCGCCGCCTCTTCGCAAGCCTGTCGCTATAAATACACCGCCCCTAAACACGCGCAAATTGCCAGACTTGGTACTGCGCCACCTCTCGCGCATGACCGATGGCACCGGCGTCTTTCAGCACGCGCTGTTTAGCGTCCCCAATTTTTCCGAAGGATACTGCACGGACGACAATGCGCGTGCCTTCATTCTGGCCTTGCAACTGGGGGAACTGAGCGGAGATCCGGAATATGCAGAGAGGCTGGCCACCACTACAGCCTCATTCCTCCTTCATGCTTTCGATCCGGTGACCCGGCGATTCCACAACCATATGAGTTTCGAACGCCGATGGATCGACGAAAAGGGGTCGGAGGATTCTCACGGCCGCGCCCTCTGGGCGCTCGGCGTAGGTGTTGGACGTTCGCCCGATCGCAGTCTTCAGCAGATAGCAGGTCAACTTTTCACGCAGAGCTTGCCGGCGATTGGAGACTTCACGTCGCCGCGCGCTTGGGCGTCCGGCTTGATCGGAATCCATGAATATATGCTCCGCTTAAGCGGTGATAGCCGGGTTAGTCTGACCCGCGAGATGCTCACGGGCAGACTCATGAAATTGTTCGATCTACACGCCAAACCCGATTGGTGTTGGTTTGAAGATGAATTGTCGTATGACAACGCCAAACTGGCCCACGCCCTTATTGTCACCGGACGAGCCACGCGTCAGTCGGCGGTCTTGGCTAGAGGTTTGCATGCCCTTCGCTGGCTGAACGACGTCCAGACTTCTGACAAGGGCCAATTCCAGCCAATCGGCAACAACGGATTCTACCGCCGCGGAGGCACGCGCGCTATATTCGATCAGCAGCCGATCGAAGCGCAATCGATGGTCTCGGCCTGCCTCGAAGCCTACAATGCAACATCGGATGTCTGGTGGTACGAACAGGCCCAACGGGCCTTCGATTGGTTCATCGGCTGGAACGATCTGGGTTTGGAAATTTACTCACCTCAGACCGGCGGTTGCCGCGACGGGATACATGTGGATCGCCTGAATGAGAACCAGGGTGCCGAATCCACGCTGGCTTTTCTCATGGCGCTGGAAGAAATGCGTTCCGCCCGAAATGTGATAGCCAAGTCTAAAGGCCCGATTGGCATTGTCGCCTAGAGCCGGTTCGCTGGAAAGTAGCTTGCCGAAGAAGGCAATTTCAACACCCATTCGGGCCGTGTTATTCTAAAAACGATCTGGTAGAGGAGCGAGGGCCATCAGTAACCCCGTGCGCGGTTCCGAGAATTCCGGAGCGCGGGACGAAAGGGGCAGCTTCGCCGAAATTGTTGCGCGGGATTCATCGCGCGGCGGTTGGTGGGCAAGGTTAATCCCTACTCACTGTCATTCGACCTGAATTTGGTGGGCCGGATGGAGCGCTATCGGGAAGTGGCTTCAACCCTCCTTCCTAGCTGTCCTTATGTGACAGCGGCCTCCTAAGCTCTCCAAAACGTAGTCTAGGTATCTATGAACGTTTTCGAGCTAACACGCACTCTGATCGATATTGATTCCGTCACTCCCAATGAGGAGCAGGTGGGCGCGTATTTGGTCGGGTACCTTAACGAACTGGCTGGCCGCACCAGTGGGTGCGTGGAAACCATGGACGTGGAGCCGCATCGTTTCAATGTTCTGGCGACGTGGGGCGATCCAGTCGTGACGCTTTCGACGCATATCGACACAGTGCCTCCTTTTTTTGGTTCGCGTGAGGATGATACGCACATCTGGGGCCGTGGCGCTTGCGATACGAAAGGTATCATCGCCTCCATGATCTTCGCAGCGGAGGCACTGGTTACCTCCGGCCTGCGTGGCCTGGCGTTGTTGTTCGTAGTGGGCGAAGAGCGCAATAGCGCGGGCGCGATTCACGCGGCCAGCCACGGACGCGGCAGCCGCTACATTATTAATGGCGAGCCGACCGAGAATAAACTGGCGCTGGGTTCAAAGGGCGCGCTGCGGTATGAAATCATCGCAAGCGGCCGCATGGCGCATTCCGCGTATCCGCACTTAGGTGAATCCGCGATTGAAAAATTGCTGGATGCACTGGCGCGAATTCGCCAGATCCCAATGCCGCATGATCCTGCGCTGGGCTCCAGCACCTTGAACATCGGAACCCTCCGCGGCGGACGCGCCCCCAACGTGATTCCCGACGACGCGCGCGCGGAGCTTTTCTATCGCTTGGTGGATTCGGGCGATACGCTGCGCGCCGCCACCATCGAAGCGGTCCGAGGTTGCGCCGAAGCAAAAGAAATATTGTCGATTCCCGCCGTAATTCTGGAGTCGGTCCCGGGATTCGAAACCACAGTTGTTTCCTTCACAACCGATATCCCGGCATTCGAAGGGGCGTGGGGCAAGCCGTTGTTAATAGGACCGGGCAGCATCCACGTGGCGCACACCGACCAGGAGCGCATTCCCAAGGTGGAAATCACCCAGGCAGTTGGCATTTATCAAGAATTAGTGAGGCGTTTGATTCAGGCATGAGTACGAATTATAGAGTCGCAATCGTTGGAGCCACGGGTGCTGTTGGCGTCGAATTCCTGCGTCTTCTGGAAGACCGTAAGTTTCCGATGTCCAGCCTTCGACTGCTGGCCTCCTCGCGTTCGGCCGGCAAGATGATGAAGTTCGCGGGCCGCGAGATTGAAGTTGAAGAACTAACAGAGAGCAGCTTCAAGGACATTGATATCGCATTTTTCAGTGCCGGGGGTTCCATTTCGCGCAAGTTTGGACCCATCGCCGCCAAGGCGGGCGCTGTTGTTGTGGATAACTCTTCCGCGTTCCGCATGAGCCCTGACGTTCCCTTGGTGATTCCTGAAATCAACCCGGAGTCCATGGAGAGCCACAAAGGCATCATCGCGAATCCCAATTGTTCCACTATTATCGCGATCACTCCGTTGTGGCCGATCCACCGCAAGAACCGTATTCTGCGGCTGATCGCATCCACTTATCAGGCGGCGTCCGGCGCAGGCGCGGCAGCCATGGAAGAGCTACGCGAATCCACGCGCGCGTATCTGGAGAACCGCGAATATCCGAATACCGTTCTGCCGCACCCGTATGCGTTTAATCTCTTCAGCCACAACACCAAGATCGATCCGGAGACTGGCTACAACGAAGAAGAAACCAAGATGGTCAAGGAGACTAAGAAGATTTTCGGCGATACGGAGATTCGTATCAGCGCGACGTGCGTGCGCGTGCCGGTCCTTCGAGCGCATTCCGAAGCCCTCACCATTGAGTGTGAGCGTCCTATTACGCCCGCGGAAGTTCGAGCGATGCTTGCGGATGCGCCTGGTGTGAAGATTGTTGACGATCCGGAGAACAACTATTTCCCGATGCCCAAAGACGCCTCGGGACGCGATGACGTTCTGGTTGGCCGCATCCGCCAGGATTCCAGCGATCCCTCTGGGAAATCGATCGTCATGTTTGTCGCTGGCGACCAACTATTAAAGGGAGCAGCCCTCAACGCCGTCCAGATTGCGGAAGTGTTGGCCGAGAAAGGCTGGGTACACGGCGCATGATCGTAATGAAGTTCGGCGGCACTTCGGTCGAATCGGCCGAAGCCATCCGCCGGGTCGCCAGCATCGTACAGGCACGGCTGGGACGGCATCCCGTGGTAGTCGTCTCCGCCATGGGGAAGACGACGAACAAGCTGCTTGCCATTGGAGCCTCCGCGGTTGCGGGCGAGTTGGATCGCGCGTTGCTGCAAGTGGAAGAGTTGCGCGCATTGCATTTGCGGGAGGCTGCGGGCCTGGGCGTGGGAACTCCGATTCAGGAGCACTTCACCGAATTGGACGCTCTGGTTCGCGGGCTGGCTGTGATGGGAGAATTGACGCCGCGCGCGACAGACGCGCTTTCCGCGCTGGGCGAGCGCCTTTCGAGTATTATCGTGACCGCCCAATTCCGGTGTTGCAACATTGACGCGGCGCATGTGGATGCTCGCGCCGTGATCGTGACCGACCGGCGTCATACCCAGGCCGCGCCGCTCTTCGAGCAAACCAACGTCCGGTTGCAGAAGGTGGTTGTTCCCTTGGCCAGCGATCAGGTGGTTGTGATGGGCGGCTTCATTGGATCTACGGAAGACGGTGTCACGTCCACGTTAGGTAGGGGAGGCTCCGACTACACAGCGTCCATAGTCGGCGCCGGCATCGATGCCGAAGAAATTCAGATTTGGACCGACGTCGACGGCATGCTGACCGCGGACCCCACGATTCTTGCGGAGAACTACCGGGTGAAGGTATGCTCGTTCGCCGAAGCCGCCGAACTCGCCTATTTCGGCGCAAAAGTGCTGCATCCGGCCACGGTTTTGCCCGCGATTGAGAAGGACATTCCGGTACGCATTCTAAATTCGCGTCGGCCCGAGTCTCCGGGCACGCTGATCGTAAAATCGCCTCCGGCCTCCAGCAGCCCGATTCGTTCCATCGCCTGCAAGAAAAATATTACGCTGGTCAATATAGTTTCCACGCGGATGCTGATGGCCCATGGGTTCCTGCGCCGCATTTTCGAAGTATTCGACCGCTTCGAGACCTCCGTCGATATGTTGGCAACCTCCGAAGTGAGCGTGTCGCTCACCATCGACAATACTCGCTCGTTGGATGCGATCCGCGCCGAGCTTTCGAACTTCGCAGACGTGACCGTGCAGGAGAATCAATCCATCGTCTGCCTGGTTGGCGAAAATATCCGCGAATCGCGCGACGTGGCTGCTCGGGCCTTCGCGGCGCTGAATGGCTTCAAGACCCGCATGGTGTCCCTGGGCGCGTCACAATTGAATCTGAGTCTGGTAGTGGATGCGGCTGATCTGACCAGTTCCGTCGCGGCACTGCATCGGGAATTTTTTCGAAATCCCGACCCGGAGGCATTCGAATGAAATTGGCCATTGTAGGCTACGGAAAGATGGGGCACATGGTGGAGCAATTCGCCGCTTCGGACGGCTTCTCCATCCATTCCATCATCGACGTCAACGACGACTTGGCGAAAGCCAAGGGCGCCGATGTCGCCATCGAGTTCAGCACGCCGGAAGCGGCGCTCCAGAATATCGAAGGCCTGGCCGTGCTGGGCGTCCCGACTGTCACGGGGACGACGGGATGGCTGCAGCATATGGAACGAGTGCGCGCCGTTGTGGAGCAAAACAAGACGTCGCTGATCTGGTCCGCGAATTTTTCGATCGGTGTAAATGTCTTCCTGCGTGCTGTAAAGGAAGTCGCGCGTTTGCTGGCAGATGAGCAAACGTACGAAGCCTGGGCCTGGGAAATTCATCATAGCGCCAAGAAAGACGCGCCTTCGGGAACTTTGCTGGCCCTGGTGCGCGAGATGCACGCTGCAGGGTATTCACGAACCATCGATCAAAGTTCCAACCGCGCCGGGAAACATCCGGGGACGCATGAAATTGGGTTCGATTCGGCAGCGGATACAATTACGCTACGCCACACAGCGCGCAGCCGCGAAGGTTTCGCCCGCGGCGCCTTGCGTGCGGCATGGATGATCCAGGGCAAAGAAGGTGTTTTTGAGTTTAAGGATTTGTTCTAGAGGTACACGACTATGAATCAATTTACAGGCTGCGGAACCGCGCTGGTGACTCCGTTCCGTAAGGACGGTTCTCTGGATGAAGCAACGCTGCGCAAGTTGGTCCGCCGGCAGATAGACAACGGCATCGATTTTCTTGTGCCTTGCGGAACCACCGGCGAAAGCCCCACATTGACGCGCGCGGAACATCTTCGTGTTGTCGAAATCACGGTGGAGGAAGCATCCAGCAAGACGCCGGTGCTGGGCGGCGCGGGCGGCTACAACACGGCTGAAGTAGTCGAGCTTGCGAAAGAGCTAAAGCAGATCGGCGTCGACGGCTTGCTATCGGTGACGCCGTATTACAACAAGCCGAATCCGGAAGGCCTCTATCAGCACTACAAAGCGATTGCGGCTGCCACGCCTTTGCCGATCATCGTTTACAGCATCCAGGGACGCACCGGGATCAACGTAGAAGCTGCGACCCTGAAGCGCTTGTCGGAGATCGACACGATTGTTGGGGTGAAAGAAGCCTCCGGCAACATTTCGCAAATCGCCGGTATCGCTCACCTGCTGCCTGAAAACTTCAGCCTGTTGTGCGGTGACGACGCTATTACGATTCCAGTGATCGCACTTGGTGGTCATGGCGTGATCTCGGTAGTATCAAACGAGATTCCGGCGGAAATGACCAGGCTTACGCAACTGGCGCTTGCGGGTGACTATGCCGGCGCGCGCACCTTGCAGAGGAAGTTCTTCGATTTGATGGCCGTCAATTTCATTGAACCAAATCCCGCGCCAGCCAAAACTGCGATGGCGATGATGGGTTTGCTGGATCCAGTTTTGCGCTTGCCGATGGTGGCCCCATCGGAGGCAAGCCGCGACCGCATTGAGGCAGTATTGAGATCGACAGGACTCCTTGGCGGAGCCCGGAGCACACATGCAGACTGAGATAGAAGCAATATTTGACAACAAGCCAGCCGCCTATACAGAGGAGCATTTCGCGCTTTTTGCCCGCTTCAAGGCGGCGCTGAATGCAGGAACGATACGCGCGGCTGAGCCGGATGCCTCGGCGTCCACTGGCTGGCGTGTGAACGCCTGGGTCAAGAAGGGCATCCTGTTCGGATTCCGCATTGGCGGTATCGTCGACATGTCGATAGACACGGCGCGTCAACCCTTCTTCGACAAGGCCACCTGGCCCGTCAAGCAGTTCACAGCCTCCAGCGGCGTGCGCATTGTGCCCGGAGGATCCAGCATTCGCGATGGCAGCTTTGTCGGCAAAGGCGTCGTCTGCATGCCGCCGATGTATATCAACGTTGGCGCATGGGTGGATGACGGAACCATGATTGATTCGCATGCGCTGGTGGGAAGCTGCGCGCAGGTGGGCAAGAACTGCCACATTTCCGCGGCGGCCCAGATCGGCGGCGTGATCGAACCGGTGGGAGCGATGCCCGTCATTATTGAAGACGAGGTTCTCATGGGCGGCAACTGTGGTGTGTACGAAGGCACCATCGTGAAACGCAGAGCTGTTTTGGGTAGCGGAGTGATTCTTACCCGCTCGACCCCCGTTTATGACGTGGTGCGCGGACAGGTTCTGACCGCAACCGACGACGCGCCGCTCGTGATTCCGGAAGATGCCGTGGTTGTTCCCGGCTCAAGGGCGATGCCAAAGGGTGCTGGTAAGGAGTGGGGGCTTTCGCTTTATACTCCCGTGATCGTGAAATACCGCGATGCGAAAACGGATGCTCGCGTGCAACTGGAGGATCTCCTGCGATGAAATACGTCCTGCCCGTATTACTTGCTTTGGCCGCCGCCTTGGTGGCCCAACAACCACGTTTCACTTCTGACGGCCAACTCCAGCGGCCGGCTAATTATCGTGAGTGGATCTATCTAAGCACCGGCCTGGGCATGACGTATAGCGGTGACCGCCCAAATCCTAACCAATTCGATAATGTGTTCGCGGAGCCCACTGCGTACCGCGAATTCCTCAAGACCGGTAAATGGCCGGAAGGATCTATGCTGGCCTTGGAATTACGCCGAGCGCAGTCAAAGGGCTCCATCAATGCAGACGGTCATTACCAAGGCGAGTTCGTCGCGGTCGAGGTCACGGTGAAAGACAGCAAGCGTTTCAAGGACAAAAACGGCTGGGCGTATTTTGGATTCAGTGGAACGCGTACCACAGCTGCTGCCTTCGATGAAAAGGCCGGATGTAATGCGTGCCATAGCAAAAACGCGGCAGTCGAAAACACATTCGTGCAATTCTATCCGACTCTTCTCGAGGTGGCACGAGCGAAGGGTACGCTACGTCCGTCCTATGCGCAAGGCGAGACGCACTAAACGCAAATCTCTGTGATAGACTTCCTCCACCATGAGGACTTTCCACGTACTCCTTTTCATGCTCACAAGCTGCGCGTTGGCAGTGGGGCAAGATCAAGCCAAGGGTAAAGGCAAGGCAAATGCTTTCGCCGGGCCTCGGTGGACACCTGAAAACCGGCCATCAGTGGACACTTCAAAACCGGCCAATGGGCAGGGCCAGGACAAGATATTTATACCCCACTGGAACCAGTTTTTGCAAAACATTTCTTCGTGGGGTGGCAGAGTTGGGCTTATACTGGCGGAGCCTGGGCGGAAGACAGGGCTCTCCAGGGATGGAACCCGAGCGCCGGTTCAGGTG
>JBDTSJ010000002.1:0-34375 GCA_039931205.1 Acidobacteriota bacterium | reverse complement strand
GTTGGCCGGTTTTGAAGTGGCCACGTATGGCCGGTTTTCAGGTGGCCGCCGAGGTTAAGGCTTTATCCAGGGGCAGCGGACCGCGCGCGATGATCTTGGAGAGCAGTTCGCCCTCCACAAACTCCATCACCAGGTAATTTGGTCCGATGTCATACAGCGTGCAAATGTTGGGATGATTCAGCGCGGAGATGGCTTTGGCCTCGCGCTCAAACCGGTCGTTGAATTCACGGGAGGATACCTTGATCGCCACCGGCCGGCCCAGGCGCGTGTCGGTACCGTGGTACACCTCACCCATGCCGCCCTTGCCGATGAGTGCGGTGATCTCATAAGGGCCCAGTTTGTCGCCAGGAGAGAGACGCATGATTTCGATTAGTGTAGCGCGGGACAAAGTGGGGCGAAAGCCGAGCAATCGACCGGAAAGGCTTGATCACGGAAGACGTCCCAAGTATTTCGGCAATAATTGATTTGACAACTCCAGTGGTCCATACTGGACGTGACAGGTCGGCGCTTTTGGTTTTTTAGGGATTACTTCACGGCTAGGGGAACAATGACGGGCGGAATGGCCATTCGTGCCGTCATATCGGTTACGAGCTGACGGACGTACGGGCCGAGTACGAGCTTTAGTTCGGATTGCGCAAAGCGTTCAGCGAATTCCTTCTTGGAGCCTTTTGCACAATGAAAGTGAGTACCGTATGTACAGTTCAAAGACAGGGCTGGTTTGTCTGTTCCATCAATAGAAACGGTGAAGTTTCCTTCACAATCAAAATACCCATCCGAATACTTTGCGACTCTAAGGGAGAACGTGAATCTTCGTTTTGCTTCCTTTATTCGTTCAAAATAGGCAACGCGCACTACAGAACAGTCGCATGACTGTAGCCATAAATTAACCAGTTCGAGGTTTTCAAGGAACACCTCATACCCGTTATCCTCGTCTTGCGAACCGGTTTTTTTCGTGCGAGTGGTAGGCGGCATCTTCTGGGTTACGGCTGGCATCAGTAATCAACCTTTTTGTAGTGGTGAGTCGCGTAAGTAGACTTTCTCCCCGAGCCGAAGTTTGAGTAACGCTCCAGGAGATAGAAGGATTAATCGCCCTTGTGTCCGGTTCCCAACCGGCCATCTCCGGAGGGTCAAACCTCGCGAGCAACGGCCCACCGAAAGACTTGTGCGATCTCAGGGCTACTGATTCGCAAAGTAGCGTCGTTACAATAGTATTGAAACTCACTCCCTCGCGCTCCGCAAGGGATGCAAGTTGCTTGTGTAGCGTTCTGGGAGCCCGCTGAAGCCACTTCCCACTCGGAAGTTCCTCTTCTGCGGCAGGCTCGGGGATTTTTAGCCCAGCATCTAGACGTTCTTCAATCCAAAGACTCTGGACCTCGCGAAGATGCTCACAGGCTTCTGCCGCATTGCTGCCGTGGGCTATGCATCCAGGAAACTCCTTGATCCGCGCGACAACGACATCTTCTTCTGTGCGAAGAATGGTGGTGTAGTGCAAGCTGAGGTAGTGCTCAACGCCAGTTTTTGCGACTTCATGCTTGCTCATAAATTCCCAGTTCAATCATCGATCTCAGAAACTCCCTAACGTAGCACGGCAAGATTTGCTTTTGCCCCGGATGGTGGGTACAAACAGAGAAGGTGGCATCATCAAGGGTGTACATCTTATAGTGGCCCTTGGCCTTCATCCTGAAAGTGAACCCACACTTACCCAAATCCGAGATGACGCTGTCAATATCGGAAACTGTGACGTTGTTCCGACTCTCGGCGATCTCGCGGATGCGTTGCTGTATTTTCTCGAGTTCTGCCATCGCATAACCATAGTCGGCTCCTCCTCTCGTTGATACTACAGATAGTATCATGTTTCGCTTAACACCCCGAATCGGGGGGTAGCCTGAGAGATGGCCTATAATTGAACTGAGACTGTTCTAGGGGCGGGACAGCGCAAGTTGCCCGCCCGACGTACGAGAAGTCCACCACGAGCCAGTTCGTCAGCCGTCAGAAAGTCGGCGAACTGGCTCTTTCATTTCCCTATGGGGTAGTCTCTGCTCCCGGTGGATCTTGGGCTAACAGAGACGCTACCCTCCTAACAAACAAATGCTCATCACTCATCATTGAACGATCTGTTCTCCTTCCCGGCCTGCCTCTTCTGAATTGCGAATCGTTGGTTTACGTGCCCCTAGCTTGATTCTTGCGCGGCGCTTGGCTGGCTTCTTAGCGACGCTCTTGGTGGCTCGCGTACTTTGGGCGCTGGCTTCTGGTCGGCCAAGCTTGGGCATGTTTGGGTAGAACTTTCGGAGCCCAAAGTTTCCACCCCCCGTGGAAACAAACTCGCGCTTATTTTGGAGGAGCATTATGGCTAGTGTTCTTTTTGGATCAGCCCCGCCCACCTTGCATCCGCCGCTGGTGATCACCCGCAGGATATCCTCCACCAAAACCGCGTGCCCAACCTTTTCCAAATATGCTTTGGCTGCTTCGCCAATTGCCACACCAAAGAACTCATCTGCGCGCGGCTTATAGTTGGCTCCTACCGATTGCCCCGTTCCTGTCACTTTCGGTTCCTGCGGAATAGCAAACGGACTGAATGTTAGATCGGATTGGATTGGTTCGGGGGTCTCTCCAACCTGCTGCTGGATGTGACGAATGGTGATGTCGAGAATCCGCAGTTCCTCGATTTTGGCCTGTCTTTGCTGCTTGAAGTGTTCAAGGCTTTCTTTGAGATATTCTGGCGTTGCCATTGCTTCATCCTCCATTAAAGGCTACCATAACTTCCGGCGGGAGATAAATGCCACCAATCTAGCGTGTTAAGTGATTTTAGTAAGCCCTTTAGATTAGGCATCTTGCTGGCTACGGAGATGCTCTCGTTTAACTTATTCCTAAGCCGTTATATTGTTCGCAATTGTTGCTTGCGACGATTTTCCGAATCAAGCGCAACGGAGTGAAATCTCATCGGCCAGAACAAACGCTTCGAGTAGTGTGGCGATGTTAAGCTAATGTTGAGATGCGACCTAGGACTAAAATCGAGATCCCAAACCCTTCTGCATCGGAGTTCCAAAACTTCGATAGGTTCGTGCGAATCGTGCTGGCAAAGGGCAAGCCCACAAAACAAGAAAGGCCCGAGGCGGCAAAGCCTCAGGCCGGTAAACGCTTGCCGCGCCCGTAGCGCTTAGCTGACCACTTGCCTTTGCTCATCCTCTTTGCCGATGAGCTTATTCCACGTCAGGCGCTTGCCCACGATCTGACGTATTGCGGTGTCAAAGCGGTCACTGTCGGTTAACTTCCCGCCATCGCTGTCCAGCCGATTGTTGAACCGAAACACTTGTTCGTCAACGTAAGCCTGAAGATGAGCCGGGTCAACCGAAACGTACGTTCCCTTCAAGCCGCGCTTTAGCAGGCTCCAGAAGTTCTCCATGCCGCTTGTATGCACACGTCCCTTCACGTAGGACTGAAGGTGATTCACGAACTCATGCTGAAAGTCCGCAGGCAGGAAGTTGTAGCCGTTGAAGTCATCAGTATAGAGTTTCGATCCCGGCTCAACATTGGATTCGATGTTGGTGTGTAACTCATGCTTGCGGCGATTAGGAGCAACGGCAGCTTTGACGCGGCCTTCACGCTCCAGTAAACCAATCACGATAGCTTTACCCCAACTGCCATCGTTTCGGGCGTCTAGCTTACGCTTTGAACGCCGGTGCATGTTCCGAACTTTGCCACCAACGAAAGTTTCGTCGGCTTCGACTTCGCCGCTAAGTTTACCGCCATCGTTATCCTGTCCCATGACTTCACGCAACCGATGGAGTACGAACCAAGCCGACTTTTGAGTGATAGCGAGATCCCGCGCGATCTCATAGCTACTGATGCCGTTCTTGCAGTTGATTATCATCCACATTGCGAGGAGCCACTTATCAAGGCCCAATGCGGAATCTTCAAACACGGTTCCGGTCTTGATGGTGAACTGACGTTTCGCGTGATGACTACCGCACTGCCAGCGGTTGAACTTCAGCGAGAACGTAACTTTCTTGCTGCCACAAGTGGGACAGGTGACACCGTCAGGCCAGCGCCGCGCCATGAGGTATTCGCGGCAGTTAGCTTGGTCGTTGAAGTAGACCATAGCCTCTTGCAGCGATTTAGGTTCCTGTTCCATGGACTAAGTATGCCTGAAACAGGTGGAGTTGTCAAATCAATTATTTCCAGTATTTCGGTTTTCGCCTCAGCGGGTTAGCGCTTTCAGCTGCGCTCGAGGAGAATCCGTTGCGCGATCATGAGCCTGAAACCCGGGGTGCCCTGAGGTAAACAAATGCCCGGATAAACATAGCGAAAATAACGGAACGAACCCAAGCGCGGGTCAGCGCCGGCATGCCAAAAATGACGGAACGAACCCAAGCGCCCGTCGTGGAACAGGGTTCCCATGGGACCATCTCCGGCCCACTCTAGAACGGATAGTGTGCCTCGCCCCGCTGGATTGTGACCCACTTCAACTGCGTCAGCTCGTCCATCGACCACTGTCCGCCCTCGCGGCCTGGCCCGGAGTCCTTGATGCTGTTGAATGGGCCGTGCGGCTCATCGTGGATGGTGGAGCCGTTGATGTGCACCGACCCGGCTTCCAGTTCCATCGCGCAGCGCATCGCGATCTGAAGATCGTTGGTGACCACGGCCGCCGTCAAACCGTAGCGCGAATCGTTGGCCAGCTCAATGGCGTGGCTGGCATCCCTGGCCTTGATCACGCTGACCACCGGTCCGAACAGTTCCTCGCGGAAAACAGCCATTTCCGGGGTGACATCGGCGATCACGGTGGGCTGGAAGAAGTTGCCTTCGTAGGTGCCGCCGCACAGTACCCGCGCGCCTTGCGCCTTCGCTGCCGCGATGCGATCGGCGATAAACGGCCCCTGCGAAGTGCGGATCAGTGGACCGATGACAGTGTGGGGATCATGCGGATCGCCCACCTGGAGCGTCTTGGCCTTGGCTACAAACAGTTCCAGGAACTTGTCGTAAACCGGCGCTTCCACGATCACCCGCGAACCCGCCATGCAGATCTGCCCCTGGTGAATGAAGATGCCGAACGCCGCCGTGTTGACCGCATACTCCAGATTGGCGTCCTTCAGCACCAATAACGGGCTCTTGCCGCCCATCTCGAGATCCACCTTCTTCCCGTAACGCGCGCACTCGATGGCGATCGCCCTGCCCACCGCGGTGGACCCGGTGAACAGGACGGCCTTCACGCGCGGATCTGAGCACAATACAGGGCCAAGCGTGGGACCGTCCCCCGTAACCACGTTCAGCACACCCGGAGGCAGACCGGCTTTTTCGAAAATCTCAGCGATCTTCAGACCCACCAGC
Organism: Acidobacteriota bacterium; assembly: GCA_039931205.1. Classification (GTDB taxonomy): domain Bacteria; phylum Acidobacteriota; class Terriglobia; order Bryobacterales; family Bryobacteraceae; genus Palsa-187. Next base: position 29,050 of record JBDTSJ010000002.1, on the reverse strand, counting down.
GACGTTTCCTCGGACGGCTTCAGAACAAACGTATTCCCCGCCGCTAGCGCGAAGGCCACCTTCTTGACGGCCAGAATCAGAGGGAAGTTGAACGGGGCGATGCCGGCCACCACACCCAGAGGCCGGCGTATTGCCATCGAAAAGCGGCCGGGTGTGTCGCACGGAATCGTGTGGCCCAGAATGCGCCGGCACTCGCCCGCGGCGCTGCGCAACACGCCGACCACGTAAGAAACCTCGAACTGCGACTTGCCGAAGGTGGCGCCGCCTTCTTCGATGAGTAGATTCACCACGTCCATACGCATCGATTCCAGAACGTCCGCCGCCCGGATCAGGATCAATTCGCGTTCGGAAGGCAGGGTGTTGCCCCACACGTCTTTTACAGCATAGGCAGCGTCAATCGCCCGTTTCATGTGCTCAGGGCTGGCCATGAACACCTTGGCGATGGTCTTACCATTGGCTGGATTTACGACCGGAGCAAGGGCCGAATCGGCTACGTCGATGGTCTGTCCGTTGATGTACGGGGCTGTGAATTGAGGTGTCGTCATTCGGTGTCAGACTAACAGAGAAAACGGGGCACGGCAAACGGTGACGCGGAGCGCTCCCGCGGCGACCTCAAGGCAACTCGGGACAATTAATGCTATTGCTATATATGGTTGGCTCAGGAGGCTGAGATGGAAATGAATTGGACCCGCATGCTACGTGTGGCGGTTGTGCTGGCGGCTGCGCTCCCATGCGTCCCTGCTTTCGCGCAGGTGGATCTGTCTGGAGCTTGGCAACCAGCGCCCTCGGAAGATTCCCTCGGGAACCCCCTCCTTGTCGATTACTTAGGCATTCCTCTCACCGACGCCGCCCGCCAGTGGGCGCTCAGCTGGGATCCCGATCGGCTGGGGCTCCAGGAGCATCAGTGCCAGGTGCACACCGCCGCCTATATCTACGGGGGCCCGCTACGGCTTCGGATCTGGGAAGAGAGAGATCCCCAGACACAAAGCATCATCGCCCTCCACAACTACATCAGCACCTATGAGCAGAACCGGACCATTTGGATGGACGGCCGAGCGCATCCATCGGAATTCGCGGCGCACACCTGGATGGGGTTCTCCACTGGCAAATGGGACGGAAACGTCCTCACCGTTTACACCACGCATATCAAACAGGGCTGGTACCGGCGGAACGGTGTTCCTTCCAGCGACAAGATCACCCTCACCGAGCATTTCATCCGTCACGGCAACCAACTCACCCATGTCAGCGTCGCAACCGATCCCATCTATCTGACCGAGCCATTGGTCAAGACCCAGAATTTCGATGTGGCCGCCAACTCCGAAGGAAACTGGCTGTGGCCCTGCGAATACGTGAATGAGTTGCCGGGAACGCCACGCAGCTCGGTTCCGAACTACCTGCCCGGGCAAAATCCTTACCAGACGGAGTTCGCGGCTAAGTACGGGGTGCCCATGGAAGCGTCCCTAGGTGGAGCGGAAACCATGTATCCCGAATTCCGCGACAAGATCAAGAATTTGAAACCGCCGCAGAAAACCGTCCAATCCGTACCGAAACGGTAGCGCATCTTTTCGCGCAAGCATTGGGTGATTCCACGCAGAAAGCGCGCCGTCATCCAGTCTTACGCCGAGATCTACTGCAGAAATCAAGGACTTCGGGGCCGGGTCGCCATCGCAGAACGGCAAGCCAATTGCTCTTAGCGCATGTGACCATGGCTGCTCATCTACCCACACGGCTGCATCACAATGCCTATGTGACGCGTGACATGGAAGCGACTCGACACTTTTATGAAGACCTGATCGGTATGCCCTTGGTGGCTACGTGGTGCGAGTCCGATGAACTATTCGGCAAAGAGAGGACTTACTGCCACTGCTTTTTCGGCTTGGCCGACGGCAGCGCTCTAGCTTTTTTCCAATTCGCCGACGCTGAGGATCAGGCACTCTTCGGCCCGGCCATGCCCGCATCCCCTTTCCATCACATCGCGGTGAACGCGGATGCCGAGACCCAAGCAATGGTGGAAGGACGCCTAAAAGAGGCCGGCTACCGGGAGCCGAACTTCTACGTCCTGGAACACGGCTACTGTCGTTCCATCTACGTTGCAGATCCGAACGGCATGATCCTCGAACTTACCGTCGATAACAGTGAAGTGGCTGCCGGTGATGGACAGCGTCGCATTACCGCCCACGCCGACCTGAAGCGCTGGCTCGCGGGAGATCACCACTCCAACAATACCTTCCGCGCAGCGACGCACGCGTGACATCGAGGCTATCTGGGAGCCACGCAACTGAAGTTGGCCGCATCATCGATACTGCCCTGGCCTGAGTAACGCGCCACTTGCGGGTACGCACAAAGCGGGCGCGTTCGCTGGACCTTCCCGTCCACCACGCGGCTCGCCAGCATGGTCGCGGGGGCTTTGTCTTTTTCCACCCAGTTCACCAGCGCGGTCATGGAATCGAACCGGTCCGGCCCAATGCCGCCGCCACAGTGCGACATCCCCGGGACCATGAACAGGCGGAAGAAATCCGTGGTGTTGGGGCCATTCCTGGCGACCGCATCCTCAAAATACTTCACGCCCATTAACGGTTGCAGAATTGGATCGGCCCATCCGTAAGTCATCAGGAGTTTGCCGCCCGTTTTTCTGAATTTTGAAAGGTCCGGATTCTTCGCATCGGCCTTCTTACTCCAGTCGTTCAGCATGGCGATATCACGATCGAAGTCGAAGGTCTTGTAGTCGTACTCCGGCTTGGGCGGAACCGGCACCAGGTAGCGCATCGTGTTTTCCGCCAGATTAAAGTCGGCAGGCTTGGCGTTGGGCTGCGCGGCCACAATCAGATTCATCCAGCTGCTGGCGCCATTTACCACAGCTTCACTGCCCGGCATGTATCCCGGGAAAAACGGCTTGCCATTGCTAACGGGACCGCCATACACCTTCATGATGGCGTCTGCCTGGGCAGTGGTCAGGCAATCCGAGCTGTCGGCGCCCGCCCGGCACGCGGGCGCGTCATTCCGTGCGTCGAAGGAGCATTTGCGGGGATCGTCTATCAGTCCGTCCTTCAGTCCGTCCACCGCGTCACACTTCTCCATCACCTTGGTAGCGACGAAGGCCATTTTGGCCGCGCTTATGGGCGCGTCGCTCAGCGCCTTTTGGTTCCACATGGCTCCGATCGTGAATCCGGTTTGATCCACCCAGGGAGCGTTGGCGATGACGCCATCAAAGTCCTCGGGATACCGCTGCGCCTCGAGAAGTCCCTGGCGTCCGCCGTTCGAGCAGGAATTCCAGTACGCCTTGGAGACCGCCTTACCGTAGTAGTCCTTTGTAATGTCCTTGGCCGTGACGGCGGTGAGATGCACGGCGCGATAGGCGTAATCGATGGCCTTCTGCGGGTTGGACATGACAAAAGATCCGCCAGGTTCTTTGCTGGAATCATGGCCCGTATTCGTCTGGGCGAACGCAAAGCCCAATTGCAGCGCGGCGATGCGTTGGGAAACGCGCCCGGCGTCTTCCATGTTCTCGCCCGCGTGGCCGCCATTGCCGATCATGTAAAAGCGCCCGTTCCAGCGGGCGGGCAGGCTCACCTCAAAGGCAATTTCCGGAGCTAGCAGACCCGTAATGCGGCAGTGCAGGGGCGCGGCGGCGGTGGCCGGCATCGTGGTGGCCGTGATCTTCACGATGTCTTTGGACTTGAAGTTGGCCATAACATCGCAGGCCTTGCGCGGGGCGAAATCCGCTTTCGAGTAGTCGACGAGCGCGCTCTTCAGATCCGCGAACGCTTGGGCGCGCGCCGGGGCGGCCACGGCAACCAGCAAAAGAGCGTAAATGGCCAAGGCGAGTTTCCGGGTATGTTGCATTCATATATTATGATGCGGGGCCAGACAGCGCTGGATGCGGCGCGCACCAGACGGGTGCGAAAGCGCGCGGCTCGCAAATCACTTACCATAGCGAGGATGCAATCAGATACTGAACCTGGGATCAGCCGCTGGTGGCGGCTCGCCGGCGGGCTATCCATGAACCTGGCCTTGGGGACGCTCTACGGCTGGAGCGTTTTCGTCGCGCCGCTGGAAAAGCAGTTTGGCTGGAAGCGCGCCGACACGTCCATGGTGTTCACGATTGCCGTCATCGTGTTCGCTATAAGCTTTGTTGTGGCCGGCAGGATCCAGGACAAGTTCGGCCCTCTGCCCTGCTCGCTGGCAGGCGGAATACTGGTGAGCCTTGGGTTCTATTTGTCGTCTTACACCAACAGCCTCAATTATCTGTATGTATGTTTCGGAGTCATCGGAGGGCTGGGGAACGGATTCGGATACGCCACGCCGATTCCGGTCATGGCCAAGTGGTTTCCCGACAAGCGCGGATTGGCTGTGGGGCTGGCGGTGGGCGGGTACGGGGCGGGTTCGGCGATCTTCGGGCCGCTCTCTCAGCTGACACTGATCCCACACTACGGGCTGCCGGCAACGTTCCGAATATTGGGCGCCATCTTTTTCGTGATGACGATTACCGGAGCGCTGCTGCTGCGAAACCCGCCCGCGGGATACACGCCGAAGGGTTGGTCCCCCGCGATGGCGCAAACAGCGGCGGCTGCCCGCAATTGGACGCCGGGTGAAACCGTGCGGACGAGAACCTTTTGGCTGATGTGGGCTGGCTATGCGTTGGGTTGCTCGGCGGGCCTTATGGTGATCAGCCAGTTGGTACCGTTCGCCACCAGTGTCGGGGTCACCGCGGCCTCGCTTTCGACGATGACGCTGGTAGTGGGCGCGGCGGGTAATGCTTCGGGACGCATCCTATCGGCGTGGGTGTCGGACCGGCTGGGACGCATTAACGTATTGCGAGTCATGATCGGCATCGGGATGGTCGCCATGCCGGCGCTGTACGCGGCGGGCAGCAACGTCGTTTTACTGTATGCCGCTGTGTTCGTCGTCTACTGGTGCTATGGGACGCAACTGTCGGTGAACGGAGTGGCAGCGGCGGATTTCTGGGGCACCAAGAACGCGGGCGTCAATTACGGGATGTTATTCACCGCTTGGGGTGTCGCCGGAACCATCGGTCCACGCATCGGCGGAGTGTTGTACGACAAATATCAGAACTACCAGGCAGCGTTTTACACCGCCGCCGCGCTGTCGGCCGTGGCTCTGCTGTGTGAAATGGGAGCTAAGCGGCCGATCGCGGCGCGCGCGCCCCAGGTCACGGCAACGTAGCTGTCAACCCAGCTTGTCAACCCAGCCTTGACGCCCGTTACCCCTTGCAATATCATTAGTTTGCGCGATTTTGCATGCAAAACGCAGCTACTGTTTGAGATGAAACTTCGTTTGCTGATCCTCGCGTTCGTTGTGGCGGCTTTGGGTACCCAATTCACGTACAGCCAGCAGCCAGCGGCTTCACCTGACGAACGGCAGGCCGCGATTGTGAAGCAATATTGCGTTGGCTGCCACAATGACCGGCTCAAGACTGCTGGGCTGACGCTAGAGCCACTCGATATCCGCCATCCTGGAGACGGAGGCGAGGCGGTGCTCGACACTTGGGAGAAGGTGATCCGCAAGGTCCGCGTAGGAATGATGCCGCCGCAGGGGGCTCCTAAACCGACCGCACAGGAGCGCAACGGTCTGGTCACGTGGCTGGAGGGGGAGCTGGACCGCTCCGCCGCAGCCCATCCGCACCCCGGCAAAGTGGGCGTTCACCGCATGAATCGTACCGAATACGCGAACGCGGTCCGGGACCTTCTGGACCTGGAAGTGGATCCCGCAGCGCTGTTGCCTCCCGACGACTCCGCGTTTGGCTTCGACAATATCGCTGACACGCTGGGAGCTTCGCCGGCTTTGGTGGAACAATACCTGAGTGCCGCGGGGAAGATCGCCGCGCTGGCGGTGGGCGATCCGGACATCGGGCCTGCCGCGGAGGTGATCCGCATCCGTCAGGATGAGTCGCAGAACGCCGCGATCAGTGGGATGCCGGTGGGTACAGAAGGCGGCAGGATGGTGCGCACCACTCTTCCCCTGGACGGCGAATACCGGATGGACGTGAAGTACATTATCTCCAACCTGGGGGCGATGAAGGGCCTGGAGATGGAGCGCGAGGTGGAAATCGCGGTGGATGGGAAGCGCGTGCATGTGGCCACTATCGGCGGCCCTAAAGATTTCGCGGCGCTCATGCGCAACATCACCGAGGCGCAGCAGGACGTGGAGGCACGCAGCTCGACGCGCATTGCTCTGACGGCGGGGCCGCATGACATCAGCGTTGGATTTGTCTATCGCGGGGCGGCGCAAGGCTCCACTCGACTGCAGCAGTTCATTCGGAGTACGCAAGATAATCTGGATGCCACCGGGCACCCGCATCTTGAGACGTTGACGATTACGGGTCCGTTCAAAGCGAGTGGTACAGGCGACACCCCCAGCCGCCGGAAGCTCTTCGTCTGCCGGCCCAAGGCTGTGGCGGAGGAGGCGGACTGCGCGCGGAAGATTTTGGCCCCGCTGGCGCATCGGGCTTATCGTGGAACAGAAACGCCCCAGGACTCGACTCGCTTGATGGAGTCCTTCGCGGCGGGGCGGGCGCACCGGGGCTTTGAGGGTGGGATCCAGACGGCGCTGGAGCGGGCGCTGGCGAGTCCGAAGTTCACGTTCCGCGTGGAGCGTGACCCGGCAAAGGCCGAGACCGGGGATGTGCATCCGGTCAGCGGCTTGGAACTGGCTTCCCGTTTGTCGTTCTTCTTGTGGAGCAGCATTCCCGACGTCGCGCTCCTGGACTTGGCAGCGAAGGGACAGTTATCGAAACCCGCTGTGCTGGAGGCGCAGGTCCGGCGGATGCTGCTGGACCCGAAGGCGCACGCGCTGGTCGAGAACTTTGCCGGCCAATGGCTCTATCTGCGGAATTTGCAGGCTATGGTGCCGAACTCCTTCGGCTTCCCCGATTTCGACGATAACCTGCGGCAGGCGTTTCGGCGGGAGACGGAACTCTTCTTCGAGAGCATCGTCCAGGAAGACCGCAACGTGCTGGACCTGATGACTGCCAACTACACGTTCCTCAATGAACGACTGGCGCGCCACTACCGGGTCCCGTACGTCTATGGCAGTCATTTCCGCCGTGTCACGCTGACCGACCAGACGCGCTGGGGCCTGTTGGGCAAGGGCAGCACGCTGATGGTTTCGTCGCATACTGATCGCACTTCGCCGGTGGTCCGCGGGAAGTGGGTGCTGGAGAATTTGCTGGGGACCCCGCCGCCTCCACCACCGGCCGTGGTGCCGCCGCTGAATGAGAGCAGCCAGCGCGAAGGCCGCGTTTTGACGATGCGTGAGCGCATGGCGGAACATCGCGCCAACCCAGCGTGCTCCGGCTGCCATACCTTGATGGACCCCATCGGCTTGTCGCTGGAGAATTTCGACGCCGTGGGCGCGTGGCGAGATTTCGATGGGGCTGGGAGCGCCAGGATCGACGCGAGCGGTACGCTACTCGACGGAACGGCGATCACTGGTCCGGTGGAGTTGCGTAACGCTCTTCTGAAGAAGCCGGAGATCTTCGTCAGCACGGTGACGGAGAAACTCATGATTTATGCGGTGGGTCGAGGCTTGAGCGCGCATGACATGCCGGAGATCCGCAAGATCGTTCATGATGCGGAGAACAAGAACTATCGTTTCTCGGAATTAATACTGGGCGTGACGCAGAGCCAGCCATTCCAATTGCGCGGGGGGAAGTAATCTTATGACGTTCCTGACAAAGAAGGCGATCTCCCGGCGGCGGGTGCTGCAAGGCATCGGCGCTGGCGTGGCGCTGCCATTGCTGGATTCGATGATTCCTTCCTCGACGGCGCTGGCCCAAACCGCGGCCGTTCCGGTCAAACGCTTTGGAGCAGTGTTTGTTCCGCACGGCGAGCGGCCTGGCTTCTGGACGCCGGAAAAGGTTGGCGCCGACTTTGAGATGTCGCCCATTCTGGAGCCGCTCGCCTCCTATCGCGACCAATTGACCGTGGTTTCGCAGCTGACGGGGCCGGTGGATGGGCACGCCGTGAGCGTCGCTTCCTGGTTGAGCGGTACGATCCCCAAGCGCACCACGGCGGAGGACGTGCTTGCGGGCATCACCATCGACCAGGTGATTGCCAAGAAGATCGGCCGGGATACGGTGTTCCCGTCGCTGGAGGTTGCCACCGAGGATTTCACTGGTTACATTGGCGGCTGCGATCCGGCCTATGCCTGTGCCTACCTCAATACGCTCAGCTGGAAGACGGGGACGCAGCCGTTGCCGATGGAAATCAATCCCCGGGTGCTGTTTGAACGTATGTTCGGGCGGCCCGGCACCACCCAGCAGCGCCTGGCTCGCATGAAAACCGGACGCAGCATTCTGGACTCGGTGCAAGACGATCTGAAGGATTTGCAGTTGGACTTGGGAATGCGTGACCGCGGCAGACTCAGCGACTATCTGGAGAATGTACGGGAAGCCGAAACGCGTATCGAGAAGGCCGAGCGGCAGGCAATTACAAATCCGGAGATTCCCGACGCGCCGGTGGGCATTCCGGATTCATTCCCGGAGCACATCGCGCTGCAGTTCGAGCTGATTGCGTTGGCCTACATGACGGATTTGACGCGGGTGTTTACGTTCATGCTGAGCCGTGACGTCACCCAGCGGACGTATCCGGAGATTGGCATCACGGAACCGCATCATGCGCTTTCGCATCATAGCGGCGATGAGGCCAGGAAGAAACAGCTAGTGGAGCTGAACCGCTATCACGTGACCATGTTCGAGAAATTCTTGCGCCGCCTGCGCGAAACGCCGGACGGAGACGGCAGCGTGCTGGATCATTCGATGATCCTGTACGGCAGCGGTATGAGTGAGAGCCAGGTTCACCTGCGCACGGATCTTCCGACGCTGCTGGTGGGCGGATTCAAAGGCCGCGGCAGCCGGCACATCAAGACGGCGCAGGCAACGCCCATCGCCAACTTCATGCTGTCGCTGGGTCAGTATTACGGAGTTGAAATGGACAAGTTCGGCATCAGCACGGGGACGGTTTCACTGGCGTGAGCGCGCGCGGATTACTGGGAGCGCTTCTGATGGCCGCCGTGGCCGCGGCCGCCGCGCCTGGAGACTTGGCCGAGGCGGCAAAGCGCGGACAGTGGGCTGAGGTCCGGGCGTTGCTGAGCGCCAAGGCTGATGCCCGCTTTGTACAGCCTGATGGCATGACCGCGTTGCACTGGGCCGTGCAAGCCAACCAGGAAGAGATTGTGGGGGCGTTGCTCAATGCAGGTGCGGACCCCAAGGCCGCCAATCGCTATGGCATCACACCGCTGTGGCTGGCCGCGACCAATGGCAGTGCGACGGTAGCGCGCGTCCTTTTGAAGGCCGGAGCCAGCGCCACCGCGACGCTGCCGCACGGAGAAACCGCATTGATGGCCGCGGCGCGTACCGGCGAGCCGGACACATTACGAGTGCTGCTGGAAGCCGGCTCCGATCCCAACGCAAAAGAATCCTCCCAAGGCGAAACGGCGCTGATGTGGGCCGCGGCCGAGAATCATCCCGACGCGATCCGGGCATTGATCAAAGGCGGCGCAGACCCGAATGTCCATGGCAAGGCCCTGGATCTTGCCCCCATGCAATGGATGCAAGTCGGCATGGTGGATACGATTTTGGCACGAGGCGGCTTCACCGCCCTGATGTACGCGGCCCGGCAAGACGCTAAGGCTGCCGTTCTAGCGTTGACTGAAAGCGGCGCGGACCTCAATGCGCGGGACCCCGATGGCACCACCGCGATCCAATTCGCCATCATGAACCAACACTACGACCTGGCAGCGCTATTGCTCGAGCGGGGCGCCGATTCGAACGTCGCCGATAACACAGGCATGACCGCAGTCTACGCAGCGGTCGATATGAACACCTTCCGTAGTGACATCGGCCGGCCTCCACGTTTGCTGCTGGACAAGCTAGGGGCCCTGGATGTTGTTCGCTTGGCCCTGGCACACGGCGGCAATCCCAACGCGCAACTGCGCAAACCCATCATCGGCCGGCATCATGGCTTTGGCGACGGGTCTCTGGGGGAAGGCGCTACAGCCCTGATGCGAGCGGTGAAGGGCCCTGACCTCGAAGCGATGCAAGTACTGCTGGAGGGCGGCGCGAACCCTTCCTTGGGCATGGCCAATGGCTCCACTCCGTTGCAGCTGCTTGCGGGTACGCGGGTGGGGCCGGGACCGGGAGTGGCTGACAAAGTAATGCAAGCGCTACGGCTGCTTGCGAAACATGGAGCCAAACTCAACCAAGCCAATCAGCGAGGCGAGACGGCGTTGCATACGGCCGCGCGGCAAGGCTCCAATGCGATCGTGCGTGCGCTTGTGGAGCTGGGCGCTGATCTGAACGCAACCGATAGCAGCGGCAAAACCGCGCTGGATCTGGTGGCGGTACCGGGGCGCGGCGGACACGAAGACACGGCTGCGCTGCTACGGGAACTCACGGCCAAAAGCGCCAAGCAGTAAGGGGATATTTACAGCTCCGACAACTCTTTGAATTGCCCGTTGCTGTCGCCTAGCGTTTCCGCCGGCACACCAAGCTTATTCAGCAGCGTTAATTGAAGATTTGTAAGCGGCGTGTGTTCCGGGTAAATGAGGTGGCGTCCACCCTTCAGCGTCCCGCCGCCTCCACCCACCAGGAACGTGGGCAGCGGTCCATGAGTGTGCCGGTCGCTGTTGCTGATGCCCGACCCGAAAAGCAGGATCACATGATCCAGCAGGGAGCCATCGCCATCCGGGGTATTGCGGAGCTTTTCCAGGTACTCGGCAAACAACCCGATGTGATGCCTCTGGATTTTGGTGCACTTATCCATGGCCACGGGGTCGCCCTTATGGTGAGTGATCGGATGGTGCGGGTCCGGCACGCCAATCTGCGGATAGGGCCTACCCGTCTGCTCGCGGCCGTACATGAAGGTAATCACGCGTGTGAGGTCGGATTGGTATGCCAGCAGTTGCAGGTCATACAACAAGCGGACGTGCGCTTCGAAAGTATCCGGGATGCCGGGAGGCTGCGCGACGTCGGGCAGTTCCTTGTTGCTCTGCTCTTCCGCCTTCTGAATCCGCCGCTCGACGTCGCGCAAGGCCGTGAGATAGTCGTCGATCTTGCGGTTGTCGGCTGTCCCGAGTTTGCGTTGCAGCTGATTCACGCGGTCGTTCACGGAATCCAGAAGGCTGTGATCCTGTTTCAAGCGGGCGGCGCGCACGCGAGCGTCGGTGCTATCGCTAGCCCCGAACATTCGCTCGAAAAGCACGCGTGGGTTGTTCTCGGCCATCAACGGTAAAGTCGGAGTCAGCCAGGAGAGCGTACTGCTATAGGCGCAACTGTAGCCCAGATCGCAGGACCCCAAGAGGCTGTTTTCGTCGGCAGTCATTTGCAGCGAAGAGAGCTGAGTGCCGCGCTCAAATGCCTTGGCCGCGATTTGGTCCATGGAGACAGCGTTCTCGACGATGCTGTCCGATTTCTTGACATGCACGCCCGTGAGGTAACCTCCGCACGCGCGGGAGTGGTCGCCTCCGCCGTCCCCCAGCGGCTCAGCCTGATCGCTGAACAGTCCGGTGACGACAATCAATTTGTCCTTGAAGGGCTCCAGGCCTTTCAACGTGGGCGAAAGCTCATAATTGGACCCGGCGCCGGTTGGCAACCATTTGTCGTAGATCACGCCGTTCGGATGGTAGACGACGCCGAAGCGGCGAACCGGAGCGGTGGTCGCGGCCGGCGCAAAAGCCGGGATCATTGCATCCAGCACTGGCAATGCCACGACCGTGCCTGCTCCGCGGAGGATGGTGCGGCGCGAGATGGATTTCTTCGTTACGTACATCGTTTCGGTTCTCCTCTACTTGCTCGCGGTCCTCATTTGGAATGGCGGACTCTTCACTGTAGCCAGGATCAGCGACGACCAGCGGTAGCCATCCGCAGCCGCGGAGCGGTGAATCGCGCGAACTGCGGGAGCATCGTAGTATTCAAGCCCGCGGCCCAAAGCGTAGGTCAGGAATTTTTCGGTGACCGCTGTGGCGAATTGGGTTTTCTGAGCCAACAGGGCCTGCCGCAGTGCCTGCGGTCCGTTCACCTTCGTACCATCCAGCAGCACACCGGACGCATCGATAGCGCTGCCCGCGTCTGTCGTGCGCCACTGCCCGATGGCATCGAAATTCTCCAGACTGAGCCCCAGAGGATCCATCCGCGCGTGGCAACCCGCGCAGGTCGCATTCGCGCGATGTATCTCCAGCATTTCGCGCACGGCGCGCGGCTTGCCATCTTTGCTGTTCGACTCGTCCAGCAAAGGCACGTTGGGGGGAGGAGGCGGCATCGGCGCCGCCAGAATATTCTCCAACAGCCACTTGCCTCGGATGGTAGGCGACGTACGCGTGGTGTAGGAGGTGACCGCCAGCACACTGGCCTTGCCCAGCAGTCCGAAGCGATTCTCGTCGGTCAGCTTCACGCGCCGGAAGTGACTCCCGTAGATACCCGGAATTCCATAATGCCTCGCCAGTTGTTCATTGAGAAAGGTCTCATTCGAGGTCAACAGATCCAGGATCGGGCGGTCCTCTTTGAGCTGAGCATCCAGAAACGACTCCGTCTCGGTCACGAAAGCCGAGCGAAGGTTGTCGTCAAACCAGGGGAACTTGGTGCTATCCGGATTGAGCAGCCAAACGTTACGAGTCTGTAGCCAATCTGAGAAGAAATTCTGCACCAGCGAGGTGCGGGCGCGAGGATCTGCGAACATGCGCGAAACTTGCCCTTCCAAGACGGCTGGCTCATGCAGTTTGCCGGCAATGGCCAAGTCCAGCAGAGTGTCGTCCGGAATACTGCTCCACAACGCAAATGACAAGCGCGAAGCCAATTCGACGTCTGAAATGCGGTACGCGGAACCCGGAGCGGCTCCGGCGGGATCGGCTTCTATACGGAATAGAAAATCCGGGCTCACCAGCACACGCTCCAGTGCGGAGCGGATTCCGTCATCGAAGGTTCCGCCTGCGCGAGCACGATCATAGAAGCTACGGAGGGTCTGCACGTCGTCGTCAGTGGCGGCGCGGCGATAGGCGCGGCGGACTAAGCTGGATAGAATTTTGCTCGCGCAAGCGGCTTCCTCAGCAGTATTCACTGGACGGCAGACGTAGAGCAGTTGGCGACTGGGCGAATCGAGCGCGACTTTGCCGTTGTAGGGTCCGCCGATCAGTAACGATGCGATGGCGATGGGCGCCGTGGCCGTGTCGGAACTGCGGCTGTAGTGCGAAAGGCGGTCCGGACCTCCGCCCTCCGGCGCTGCGCTGTCGGATTTGAGCATGGTCGCCATCACCTGATGGAGGCCGGCTTGGACGGGCACGCGCGCCTGCAGCGCTTCGTCGCCTTCGAATTGCTGGGTTCGAGACGCAGCTCTGTCTCCACCCAATGTAAATTGAGCCACCCGGATTCCATCCACGCGAACTTCGAATTGCGTCTGCACATTCAAACCGCGGATGGAGACATCCCAGGTCCGCTGCAGACGAAGCTTGAACACGTACTCCCCGTCCACTGGAAAATAATGGCGCGCGGCGACACCGCCCTTGGTGCCCAGCGGAAAATCTTCGCCCAGCCGCTCCGTCTGGCGAAGATACGTCTGATCATTAGCGTTGTTCTTAATCGCGCCGTAGCGCACGAAAGCCGGCGGAATGTTCGGATCGCCGACGGCCCGGCGCGCGATGGCCGCCGCGGCGGATACATAGCGGTCCAACAATGCCGGCTGCATCGAAAGCGCCTCTGCGTTGTTTTCGAATCCGAACGCCTGCTCGTCCGGCGGCAACATCGCCTGGGCGTCCACTTCCACCGCGATCAAGTCGCGCACGGCGTTGGCGTATTCGGCCCGGTTGAGACGATGCAGAGTCGCGGTGCGGCCCGGGTTGACCTTAGCGGCGGCAGCGCGGTCAATTTCCGATTCCAACCAAGCGGAGACCGAATCGTAGGTGGCGCTATCCGGGCGCGGCATACCGGCAGGAGGCATCGCACGGCTGCGCAGCTTCACGATGACCTTTTCCCACGCCTCCGCTGAGTTAGCGACGTGCTCGGCGTCAAGAACGTCCAGGGTGAGGTTCCCGATCTTCAGCCTCTGGTTATGGCAGGAAACGCAGTACTTATTCACTAGTTCGCCTGCGGGAGTAGCGGCGGACGCAGTAGGTGCCTGCTGCTGAAAACCGAAAGCCGCCACAGCAAAAAGCGCCAAGCAGGCGGTCGCGATCCCGTAAATGCTGTGGCGTGTCATACTCGCTTCCTTACTTCTCCCGGCACCGATTCTGGGACTCGCAAGCGCTTCCCAGATTCGGATCGGCTCCATGTTTCACCAGCAGATCCGCGCCCTCTTTATTAAAGAGAACGCCGCCCAACCGGTCGCCTTGCCCGCTGGCTGCTCGCCATGGCGTAACACCGGCCTTGCTGACCGCATTTACGTTCACGCCCAGATCGATCAACTGGGCGAGAAGCGTATTCCATCCGCGATAGGCGGGACCGAACAAGGCATTCTCCACGAACGTCGTCTCGCCTTTCGGATCGAGACCGAGGTCCAATAGGAGCTGCACGGCATCCCTGGCTTCTTTCTCTGTGACAAACGACTCCCCGATGCCGTGGTTCAGGCCCGTTGCCGCCATGATTGCTGTGGCATTCGTGGCCGTGGAGATTTTGGGATCGGCGCCGGCTGCGAGCAGAATGCGCATCATTTCCACATCGTCGACTGAGGCGGCGAGCAGGAAAGGCGTCGCTCCCACCGTGTCAGTGTATCCCGTCGCAAAGGACGGCTGGCGTTTGGTCATGCGCGCATTCACCTTTGCGCCGTGGGCCAGCAGAGCCTTCACTAGCCGCAGTTTGGCTTGACGATCTGGAATCCCCGACATGGGGTCGTCAAAACCGTACACCGGATTCGCGGCGTAACCTTCCCAACTAGTGGACGCCCAATGCAGCGGGGTGAAGCCCGCGGAATCACTATTAGGATCGGCCCCGTGGTCCAACAGATATAGCGCGACTTCCACTTGCGCGCGCAAGGTGGCGACCAACAGTGGGGCATAGCCGCTGCCCGCACTGTTCCGGGTCGCTTCACCCTCGCCGGCCCCGGTAAGTGTATTCGCATCCACGCCAGCCGCCAGCAACAATTTGATACTTTCCAAGTCCCCCACTCGCGCCGAGAAGTGAATTGCGGCAAACCCTTGTTTGCTTAGCGCCTTAAGTTCGGCATGTGCCTGGATCAGCGCGCCCACCACGTCCGCGTGACGTTCGGCGGCGGCCCACATCAACGCAGTCTGGTTCTGGGTTGGTTCCGTCGCGTTGACCGCCGCGCCGTATTCGATCAGCATGCGAACTGCGTCTACACTGCCCGTCCTGGCGCAAGTCATCAACGGGGTTTCGCCGGTGGCGATCGCCGTATTGGGTTTGGCTCCCGATTTCAGCAGCAACCGCACCAACTCAGCACTCGCGTTCGTGCATGCTTGGGATAACGGAGTCATGCGGAATTCGTTGGCCGCGTTCGCGTCCGCACCCGCACTCAGCAATACTTCCGCCGTTTCGACGTCATTCCAATGCGCCAGCCACAGTAGCGCCGTGGAGCCATCGGTAGACCGCGCGTTGACGTCGGTCTTTTGACTGAGAAGGGAACGAACCACCTTGGCGTCTTGCTTCCGGGCAGCGTCTATCAGGCGCGAATCGCTCGCCTCGGCGGCGGCCACCACGCCGGAACACGACGCCAATAGCACAGTTAGCGTCAACCCTCGCAACCAAGGGTGCCCATTGTCCCGGTCAAACATTTTGCCCCCATAGCCCCTCCCATAATGGAGGGGTCCACTGACCATCCCGCTGGACCACGGGCGGCGGAGGAATGCCAAAGCCGACGCCCGCCGACATTATATCCGAGATTTGAAGTCATTAGCTGGGATTGACCGCCTGCGCCGCGGCAGGTCTAGGGCAATCCCACTTTGGAGGCTACGCTTTGGAAGCGGGGATCGCTCTGCAGCGGCTTCATCCATGGTTCGCTCTTGATCCAGATCATGCAATCCGCGCGATCCTCGACGCCCGTGTTCAGCCAGCGGAACGCCTCGTCTTTTTCGCCCAGAGTCGTGTAGGCCATGGCAATCTCAAAAGCACACGTATAGCGTTTAGCTTTCCGAGCCTTGAGTGCGTCCAGTATGCGGTGCGCGCCTTCGCGGTCGCCCGCCAGGGCTCGCACATGTGCCAGGAACCCGTTGGCGGTGACGTTGTTGGGTTCAAGCTGAACCGCCATCTCAAGTTCTCGCAGAGCCGGTTCAAGCTGTTTTTGCTGCGAGTAGGCCACGCCGGTGTAGACGTGACCCACGGCAAGTTTAGGGTCGATCGCGGTGAGTTTGCCGCCGATGGCTATGGCTCTGTCATATTGCCCAGCCAACAAGTAGGTGAACTGGGCCTCCACCAGCATCCTCACGGAGAGGGGGTCGAGATCCAGTGACCGTTTTGCTTCCTGGGTAGCCTCATCCAGCCGCCCCAGTGCGCTGAGCAAATCTTCATACAGAAGATGAGCGTCGGCGGAACTCGGATTGAGCTCCAGTGCACGTTTCAACTCTCGCTCCGCTCCCGGCCAATCCCAGTCGAAATAGAGCTGTATCATGCCGAGCCAAATGTGAGGCTCCGCCAGGGACGAATCCAATGCAAGGGCCTTCACGGCCGCCTCACGAGCTTTCGGCATGGTGTCTTTAGGCGCCCGGTAGAAGCTGGCTAATTGGGTATAGGCGAACGCGATTCCCGAATAGGCGTCGGCATAGTCTGGATTGCGGGAAATCGCCTGCTGGAAATAATCGATACCCTTTACCAAACCCTCTTCGGTGAATTGGTTCGCGAAAAACTTTCCCTGCAGATAGAGTTCGTGAGTCTCAGGATCAATAGGAGACACGGTGGCCAGCCGAGTCGCTTCAAGCGGCGTAAGCTGGACGCGAATCTGATCGGCTACGGTGCGTGCCACGCCTGCCTGCAGAGTCAGAATGTCCTTTAGATCGCGGTCGAAGCTTTCCGCCCAGAGATTCTTCTCTTCGGGCATCTGAAACAGTTGCGCATTAATGCGGACGCGGTTCTCCACACGCAGTACGGAGCCGGTGAGAATCATGTCCGCACCCAGTTCTTTGGCAATCTCCCTGAGATTGCGCCGGTCCCCCCGGTAACGCATCACCGAGGATCGCGAGATGACATGCAGGGAGCTGATCCTGGACATGTCCGTGATGAGCTGCTCGGTCATTCCGTCGGCAAAGTACTCTTGCGAAGCGTCGCCGGACAGGTTATCCAGAGGCAGCAGGGCAATAGTGTGGATTTCCGAAGATGCCCGTCCAGGGATTAGCTTCCACGCCAGCGCCGCTGCTGCCAGCACCACGACAACAGCCACCCACTTCCACCCGTGGCCGGCCACGGCACGTACCGCTGCGGGGGCACCGCTCACGCTGTTGTCTTTGATCCACTGCAACTCGCGGCTTACGTCGGACGTCGATTGCCAACGATCGTCCGGAGCTTTCGCCAGACAACGCTCGATCAAATGGGCCAGCTTTTCCGGGAGATGCTCCAGCGGCGGCGTTTCGCCTTGCGGAGCTCGCTTGCCGGAGGCCATCTCATACAGCACTAAGCCCAGCGAATACGTATCCGCGCGGCCGTCGCACTCTTTCCCCTCGCGTTGCTCCGGAGCCATGTAGGCTGGGGTCCCCATGATCACGTTGGCCTGAGTGAGACCGTCATCCGGATGTGTGTGAAGCTTCGCCAGGCCAAAATCCAAAACCTTGACGCCGTTTTTAGAGAGCATCACGTTGCCGGGCTTCAGGTCGCGATGGGTGATGCCTTTGGAGTGGGCTTCCGCCAGCGCGCCAGCGATCTGCGAGCCGTACCGCAGCGTATCGTCGATGGAGAGTTTGCCCTTCTTGAGGCGTTCAGCGAGAGTCTCGCCTTCCACCAGTTCCATGACGATGTAATTTGGACCCACATCGTACAACGTGCAAATGTGAGGGTGATTGAGCGAAGATATCGCGCGGGCCTCGCGTTCGAAGCGCGCGTCGAATTGCTTGTTGGACGTCTTGATGGCCACCTTGCGGTCGAGCCGGGTATCCACGGCGCGGAACACTTCGCCCATGCCACCCTTGCCGATCGAAGCCTCAATCTTGTACGGACCAAGCTGCGCGCCGGCGCCTACAAGGGTCAGCGTAGCGTCCTCGATGCTGTTCGTTTCGGCCAGCAGAGTGGCCACTCCGCGGCGGAGCTCGGGATCGATGCTATTGAGAAACACGCTGCGCTCGGCGGGCCCCAACCTGAGGGCCGCCTGGTGCAACTCCTCGATCTGCTGCCAGCGGGAGGGAGTCATGAACGTCTCTGCAACATGGGCTTTCCAATACTACCGAATGTTTCCGGCCCCCGCATCCGGGAAGGGCCGCGAACTGGTCTCAGGCTGCCCGCCAAGCCCAGGCCTGAACAAAGGCGCACGTGTAATCATGATGCAAGGAGTGGCATGGCAATCAATTCGCGAGCAGGTCAATTAGCGCAAGAATCTAATCTCATCGATCCCGGAGCACTCGTCACCGCCTATTACGCGGAGCGTCCCGATCCCAGCGTACCAGCACACCGCGTATCGTTTGGAACCTCGGGCCATCGCGGCTCGTCGCTCAACCGCACGTTCAACGAACAGCACATTCTGGCGATCACCCAGGCTATTTGCGCGTACCGCAAGCAAGCCCGGATTGATGGCCCTCTGTTCCTCGGCATCGACACGCACGCGCTATCCTGCCCGGCGGCGGTAACTGCATTGGAGGTTCTCGCGGCCAACAACGTCATTGTAATGACGGCCGCACCGACGGCCCGAAGCTATTTCGGCTACACGCCGACACCGGCAATCTCTCACGCCATCCTTAAGTACAATCGGGGCCGGAAAACCGGCTTGGCCGACGGAATTGTAATCACGCCTTCCCACAATCCGCCGGAGGACGGTGGCTTCAAATACAACCCCCCTCACGGCGGTCCGGCCGAGAGTGGCATCACCACCGCCATACAGGATCTGGCCAATCGATATCTCGACGAGGGGCTTACGGACATCCAGCGCCGCTCGTTTGACGCGGCCAGAAATAGTGCAAACACGCGCACCCATGACTTTATCGCGGAGTATGTGGGCGACCTGGAAAACGTCATTGACCTGAAAGTGATCCGCGAGTCCGGCGTGCGCATTGGCGTGGACCCCTTAGGTGGCGCTGGCGTCCACTATTGGGGCGTGATCGCAGAACGTTACGGGCTGAACCTGACAGTTGTAAATGAGTCGGTCGACTCCACCTTCCGCTTCATGACGCTGGATTGGGATGGCAAGATCCGCATGGACCCGTCGTCGCCCTATGCCATGCAAAGCCTGATCCAGATGAAAGACAGGTTCGACATCTCGGTCGCCTGCGACACGGATCACGATCGCCATGGCATCGTAACCAAGAGTTCAGGGCTGCTGGCTCCGAATCATTATCTGGCCGTCTGCGTGGAATACCTGTGCGCCAGTCGCCGGGGCTGGGATCAAAGTTCCGGCATTGGCAAGACAGCGGTTACCAGTTCCCTGCTGGATCGCGTGGCCGCTAAAGCAGGCCGCAGCGTGTATGAGGTCCCCGTCGGCTTCAAATGGTTCGTGGATGGATTGTTCACGGGTTCCTTGGTATTCGGGGGCGAAGAAAGCGCCGGAGCCTCGTTCCTGGCGCTTGATCGCTCCCCTTGGTCGACGGATAAGGACGGTCTTATCGCAGCGCTGCTGGCCGCCGAAATTACCGCCACCCAGGGGAGGGATCCAGGGGAGATTTTCGAAGCCTTGTGCGGCGAGCATGGCCGTCCCTTCAGCGCAAGAATCGATGCCCCTGGTTCCGCGGCCGAGCGTCGAGCCATCGGTCGACTCTCGCCCCAGGACATTTCGGCCTCGCAATTGGCCGGCGAAGCCATCGAAAACATACTGACCAACGCTCCCGGCAACAGCCAACCCATCGGAGGCGTGAAAGTTGTTACGAAGAATGGCTGGTTCGCCGCGCGGCCCTCTGGAACGGAAGACATCTACAAAATCTACGCGGAGAGCTTCCGCGATCCCGAACATCTTGCGCAGATTCAGGAAGAAGCCCAAGCCATTGTCGGACGCGCGATTCAAAGCGCGGTAAACTGACAGTCTCGTGAAGATACTGGTCATTGGCGGCGGTGGACGCGAACACGCGATTGCGTGGAAACTCACGCAAGAGGGGCATCAGATCTGGGGCGCGCCGGGCAATCCAGGAATCGCCCAAGTGGGAACCGTAGTCCCTACCAACGATTACATGTCGGTGGCGTCGGGCATGGAAGTAGACCTTACCGTGGTGGGCCCTGAGGTTCCGCTAGCAGACGGCGTAGTGGACCAGTTTCGCTCCGCCGGACGAAAGATCGTCGGCGCCACGGCGGAGTGCGCGCGCCTGGAAGCCAGCAAGATTTATTCCAAGCAATTCATGCAGCGCGTCGGCATTCCGACGGCGCGGTTCCTGCAAACCGACGATGAAGCAACGGCGCTACGCGCGCTGCAGGAATTCGACTTCCCTCTAGTGGTGAAGGCCGACGGTCTGGCCGCCGGGAAAGGCGTGATCATTGCGCAGGATCGCATGGAAGCCGAGGCGGCGGTGCGCAGCTTGGGTCCACGGCTGGTAATCGAAGAATTTCTGGAGGGTGAAGAAGTCAGCTTCATCGTCCTGAGTGACGGGAAGAATGTACTCGCACTAGAGGCTTCCCAGGATCACAAACGTGTGGGCGATGGCGACATCGGGCCGAACACAGGAGGCATGGGCGCCTACTGCGACGGACGTATCTTCACCGCCGCGCAAAACGCCCACGCCATGCAGCAGGTCATCCTGCCGGCGGTCGAGGCTACCGGATTCACTGGATTCCTCTACGCGGGTTTAATGATGACCGCGTCCGGTCCTAAAGTGTTGGAGTTCAACGTGCGGCTGGGCGATCCGGAGACGCAGCCTCTCATGCAGCGTATGGGCGCCGGCTGGGGGGACATCCTGATGGGCGCCGCAACCCCCGGCGGGCTCGCCGGCGCGAGCTTGCATTGGAAAAAGGATCCCTCCGTGTGTGTCGTCATGGCGGCGTACGGCTATCCCGGGCAAGTTCGGACGGGAGATCCAATCCGGGGGGTCGAAAACTCCGGCGTGGACGTTTTCCAGGCCGGAACAAAGCTGGGGCAAAGGGGCTTGGAGACCTCCGGCGGGCGGGTGCTGGGTGTTACAGCGTCCGGCGAAGATTTAGCGCAGGCCATGGCTCATGCGTACGCGGCTGTTGAAAAGATTCACTTTGAGGGCGCGCATTGGCGGCATGACATTGGCGCCAAGGGCCTGCGGCGCTGGTAGAATCGAAAGTAGAGTGGGGACGTAGCTCAGATGGATAGAGCGGCCGCCTCCTAAGCGACAGGTCGGCAGTTCGAATCTGCCCGTCCCTACCACTCACCCTCCGTTCGTAGCAGTTCACTGCAACTAAATTGCGCGGATGGCCGGCAGTATGGTATCAATGGTCACTTGCGCTCTATATGGCTTACGTAATAGCAGAACCTTGCATTGGTACTAAAGACGCGGCGTGCGTGGACGCCTGCCCGGTGGATTGCATCCACCCCAAGAAAGAAGACCCCAAGTTCGAAAGCGAACAACTGATCTACATCGATCCGGTTGAATGCATCGACTGCGGCGCGTGCGTACCTGTATGCCCGGTATCGGCTATCTTCGCTCTCGACGACCTGCCGGAAAAGTGGGCCGACTTCGCCCAGAAGAACGCGACGTATTTCGGCCGCTAGATCACGCCCAGCGGGCCTTGGGTCCACCCAATTAGTGATTGCCTCGCGCTTGATCCTACTGGCTAGGTCTCGGTGAGGTAAGGAGTACGGTGGAAAACTTGGTGGTTGCTAAGGCTGGAGCGGGAGACCGGGATCGAACCGGCGACGTCCAGCTTGGGAAATTACACGTCGATTGAAAATACAAGACTTATGCGTCAAATCGCGTTGATGCTTGGCCATGCAACTCACTGATTCTTCGGGTTCCGCTTTTGCAGTCGTCCTTAATAGAATAAACGGAATAATATCAGTTACGCTTCTTGGCGGGTGCCTCCTTAGGACCCGTCCCGCTTTCCGCAGTCTTCTTGAATCCTCCGCGTAGCCGTTCGAGTGCGATGATGTTATTCGCACCGAAGCTTTACAAACAAGTCACATGACCTCGGAGACCCATGGCCGGATCAACCTTTCAGACGAACCCATTTGACCTGAACACACTTCTCGAAGAGTGCCATAGGGGGGTTATTCAACTGCCAGATTTCCAGCGGAGCTGGGTGTGGGACGAGGATCGGATCAAGAGTTTGATTGCCTCGGTGTCACGAGCATTCCCAGTCGGCGCGTTGATGACGCTTGAGACAGGTGGTCCAGTGAATTTCAAACCAAGACCCGTCGAAGGCGCGCCTGCCTCCTCGAAAACCACTGCACCTCAATCACTCTTGCTGGATGGACAGCAACGGATGACTTCTCTGTACCAAGTCACCCTTCGAGGAAGTGTCGTTGAGACGGTTACGCCTAAAAACAAAAAGGTTAAGCGCTGGTTCTACATCGACATCCGCAAAGCGCTCGATCTGTCTGCGGATAGGGAAGACGCCATCGTAGGAGTACCCGAGGACAGACTGATCAAGAAAGACTTCGGTCGCGAGATCGTCTTGGATCTTTCCTCTCCCGAACGTGAGTATGCATCCTTGATGTACCCAGTTTCTCAAGTGTTCGATTGGGATCATTGGCAAGATGGTTTCGACGAGTATTGGCCAGGCGATCAAAACAAGGCCGTCCGTGATGAATTTCGGATGTTCAAGAAACAGGTTCTCGAAAACTTCAAGATGTACCGAGTGCCGGTCATCGCGCTCGATCGTTCCACTTCCAAAGAGGCGGTGTGCGTTGTCTTCGAGAAAGTGAACACAGGCGGAAAGCCTCTGGACGCATTCGAGCTGGTCACTGCCATGTATGCGGCAGCGGGTCATGAGCTGCGGAAAGACTGGTATGGGGACGATGGAACAAAAGGACGCCACAAGAGATTCGCCGAAACGTTTCGACCCGCTGGCCAAGACAGCGGGATAATCGCGGCGGTCTCAAACACTGACTTCCTCCAAGCGATTTCTCTTTTCCATACACGGGATCGGCGTAGGGCGGCAGAAGAGGCCGGGAAGCTCGGTAAGGATCTGCCAGCAGTGACCGGGAATCGGCAAGCACTTTTGAACCTCCCGCTTGACGAATACAAACGATACGAGAAGCAGGTGGAGCGCGGCTTCGTGCAGGCTGCGAAGTTTCTCCATATGCAGCACATCTACCGAATTTTTGATCTCCCCTACCAATCGCAGATAGTTCCGCTAGCGGCCATCCTTGCAGACATTGGGGATGCGTGGGAGCACGAGGCGAATCGGGCCAAGCTCGTTCAATGGTATTGGAACGGGGTATTTGGTGAACTCTACGGTTCCACGGTCGAGACGCGAATCGCGCGAGATTTTATCGAGGTTCCGATCTGGCTCAACGGTGGCGCGGAGCCATCGACAGTGAGCGAAACAATGTTTCGCGCAGATCGGCTAAAGACGATGCGTATGCGTTTGTCCGCCGCTTATAAGGGAATGAACGCGCTGCTCATGAAGGAAGGCGCGCAGGATTTTCGTTCCGGGCAGAAGTTTGACCACACGATCTTCTTTGGTGAGAACGTGGATATCCACCACATCTTTCCCCAAGACTGGTGCAAGAAACAAGGGATCAGCCCAAAGATCTACGACTCGATCATCAACAAAACGCCTCTCTCTTACAAGACGAATCGCATCATCGGTGGTGTTGCACCTTCTGAGTACATCGCCAAGTTGGAGAAGGGCAACACCACCACTCCTTCCATTGAAGCCGAGAAGCTCAACTTCTATCTGACATCTCACCTTATCGATCCCGCCTTGCTTCGTTCGGATGTCTTCGAAACTTTCATGACTGATCGACAATCGAAACTTCTCGCGCTCATCGAGCAGGCCACGGGCAAGTCCGCATATACCGGCGTCGCTCAGGAAGAAGGAGAGGACGTTGAGAACGACGACTACACTGCGGAGGCCGAACTAACTATGGCGTCGGCTTAGCGCTACTGTTTCTCTTGGGAGGCGTAGATTCCTGAAGCGATTCGCGGGGAAGGTTCCTGCTGCCTCTATAGAGGCACACTCTATCCTACTCCCCTCTTTTTGGCAGCCCTAACAATCGCCTGCTCAAAAGCGCCGCCTAGCGCATTTGGAAAATTCTTTGCGGTCACAGATCCCCAAGCTCCACGTCGTGGCAGCTCAGAAAGATCGAGCTCGTCCATCGCACTGTGAAGAACTCCGATCACGCCTTGGAAGACTTCGCTCGTTCGAGTGTCCCCTTCTGGGCTAAAGGTTTGAACGTGCTTCATCAACTCCTCAAACATCGTTTTGCTCTTGGGTGTAAGGTTCAACTGATACCGGATGACCTTTGATGATTGAGCCTTCCGCTGCACAGGCCGAGCTGGAGCGACTTCCCGTTCCTGCTCTGTTCGAGGAGGGACAATCTGCGGAGTAAATGACGGTGGCTCCAGGACCTCAGACTGCGCTGGCTGTAAAGGCTGCGAGGTTTTTCTGTAGTGGGTTGGCGGAGCTTCATCGAGAAAATCCCCGATCTCGACTGGGCCTTCATCGGGAAGATTCAGGGAGAATCCGCTGGGTAGTCCTCTTGCTGGCTTAGCCATTTGCTACCTTCCCGAAAAGTTCGTCGTCCGGAAGTGGATTTAGAGTTTGGTCCCTTCGTTTTGAGCCCCGGTTCAACATCTCATGAATCAGCGCCTGAAATTGCTCAGCTTGGGAAACAGCTTCAGGCATCTCGAAGATAGTCTTTCCATGCACTGTGGCTTCTCGCATCCTTACACTTCGACCAATTGTTGTGTTGAAAACGGTTTCGCCGCCGAACCGGCTTTTTAACATCTCGTGGATTTGGCGATCCAAGATCGCCGTCCGGTCGTAGTTTCCAAGAAGAACACCCGCTAGGCGCAAGGTCGGGTTGTATCGCTCCTTCACCTTGGAGACAGTTCGCATGAGGAGTTCTAGGCCTTTCAAG
This sequence comes from Acidobacteriota bacterium, assembly GCA_039931205.1. Lineage (GTDB taxonomy): Bacteria > Acidobacteriota > Terriglobia > Bryobacterales > Bryobacteraceae > Palsa-187. The sequence continues at coordinate 3,986 of JBDTSJ010000002.1, read as the reverse complement.
TCGTAGCCGGACGGAAACACGGGGATGATAAACCAATCGGCAGCGATCAGCGTAGAGACCATCAAAAAGTCCAAGCTGGGAGGCGTGTCGATGATGACCACGTCCCGCTTGTCGCGCAGAGTATCGAGCGACTTCTTAAGACGAAGCCGCTGTTCACTTCTCATTTCGTCGGCATCGAGCGTATTCCTCTCACCGTCAGCAATCGCGATTTGAAGTTCTGATTCCAGCTTTAGAGGTACTGAGCTTAGGCCCCGGTGTCCGGGAAGAAGGGTGAGGTTTCCTCCGAACCGATGTCCGAAATCGAGTTCGAGGTCTGTCGCTGCCCGCTTTTTAAGATAGGCATCAGCAAGGGTGAACTTCCCCTCCTCCACAATGCTCTCGGCCCTGACGCCGAAGCTCTCCGTCGCGTTGCACTGAGGATCGGTGTCAGCAAGGCAAGCCGAATAGCCGAGATTGCAAAACGCGGCTGCAATCGCCACCGAGGATGAAGTCTTACCGCAGCCCCCCTTCTGGTTTACGAGCGCAATGACTTGGGTTCTTGGAAATCTCATTGCGATCCGTATACCTCCATAGAGGCAGATCCAACAATCCCCAAAGTGCGCGGCGCAGGCGTATGCCTCTATAGAGGTAGAAGCAATCCTTCGGCGAGCATCCGCCGGATCGCGCAAATTCGAAAAGCGTACTTTTGGGCGTTCGATTCAGCCGACCTGACTCTCGACCCGGATTCGGAAAGATTTCTTTTCTTTCGGACTCCTGCGAGCTAGAAATGAACATCGAGTAGCGGCGCACATCGCCGATTGGATAGCACGGGAAAATGTTTCGACCCACGACTCGTTCGTATACCTCTATAGAGGCATACGCCTGCCTGTATAGAGGCACATAAAACATCCTTCGCAGAAGGGTGAACGGTCCTATGCCTCCATAGAGGCATAGACTTTTCAAGTCGCAGCAGTTTCCCTCTTACGTGATCATCGACCCATTGCTACTAGTGCAAGTGCGTTAAACCAACCACGCCGAGGAAAGGCTTTGGAGAGAAGGCTAAAAACAAATCCGTACCGTGTTCTCAAACACGGTACTCATGCCCGAATTCTCCTACCGTCCTTTCATACACCGATCAGCATCATCCAGATCACGCACCCTTCAGTCGAAGAAGTCCGCCCGCACGGACCTGCTACCGCACCTCGATGCACCGAATCACCGTCGTACCGAACACCGGTACACCGTGTTGTCAAACACGCGCCTACCGCACATCCATACACGAAAAAGGGGCTAGATACCGTGTTCTCATACACGGGGAGATGCTCTAAGCTGCCGAACTCACTGGGCTTTTCGCCGGATAACTGTACAAAACTAAGATTCAAACTCTACAACAGCCCAGTTGATGCTTTTGGAATGAAAGGGGGAGCTGCCTCGTGAACGCTCTCCCTCAACACCAAGAGCTAGCCTCCAGACGAGAGTCCTACCGCGACGAGTTGAACTTTGCAGAGTTCCCCCTCGCTTCGCTTTCAACGTCCCTTCCAAAAGATCAGAAGACCCTAGAATTTACCGATGAGATTTTCGACAAGTCCGTCAACAAACGCGTTCAGCGAAAGCTTACAATCACCGCTTCAGACAAGTACGGGCTGCCTACGGCGATGGACGATGAAGTGATTCTCGGCTTGATTCAGCTCACGGGCAGATCCGACTTCAAGGACCGAAGAGTGTTCTTTACTCGCTATGAACTGCTCAAGCTCCTGAATTGGCCAGACACTACTAGGAACTACCATCGACTGGAGCAGAGCTTGAATCGCTGGCTCGGAGTCACTCTGTACTACGAGAAAGCCTGGTGGTCGAAGGAAGAGCAAAGCTGGGTGAGCGAAGGGTTTCACATCCTGGACCATGTTCAGATTCTCGATCAAGAGCGCCAGCGGCGATCAGCAAAAAGAAACGCCGACGAAGCCGGCAAGAGTTCGTTCGTCTGGAACGACATCGTGTTCAACAGTTTCAAAGCAGGATACATCAAGCAGATCGATTTTGAATTCTACAAAGGCTTAGAGAGCGCAGTTTCAAAGCGCCTCTATCGGTTTCTGGATAAGCGCTTCTATCAGCGCCAGCGCCTTGAATTCGATCTTCGCCCGTTTTGCTGCGATCACATTGGGCTCTCAAAGAACTATCACAATGGGGAGCTAAAGCGCGTTCTAACACCGGCGATCCAGGAGCTTGAAGCACTCGGCTACATCGAAACAACTTCAAGTGAAGGTCGCTTCTTGCGAAAGGCGAGAGGGGAGTGGAGTGTTGTGTTTGTTAAGGCCAGTAAGACCACCGCGCGACTGGCCGAGGCCTCGCCGGTGGTTCAATCACTCGTTGATCGTGGTCTAAGCGCAGCCTCAGCCCGAAGGATCGTTGCAACTATCAGTGTTGAAAAGGTTCAAGAGAAGGTTGCTCTTTGCGATTGGCTTTCGGCTCGAAACGATGCACGAGTTCAAAAGAACAAGGCAGGATTTCTTTACCGCTCCATCACCGACGATTTTGCACTTCCCGAAGACTACCAAGCCGCGGTACGCGCCAAGCTCAAACGCGAAACCTCAAAGGTTGTGCCGCTCACCCGGAGCACACCGCAGCAAGAACGACCAGGCGCCGACACTGACCGCGCGGCAATTGATGCGTTTTGGAATTCGATGCCTACCGACGAACAAGAGCGGATCGAACAGGACTTGGTCGAAAGCGCTCCCACGTTTCTTCGGCAACACTACATCGAAGGCCGAAAGGAGAGGGGACTTCTCTTTCAAACGGTTCGACAATCCATGATCGACACCTACGTGCGAAAGCAACTCCATCCGTCTTGATCGAACTGTTGCAAAAAGTGCAACAGTTCCTTCCTCCGCTTAAATACACCAGTCCCAGTTTCCAAGCCCTAGCCACGGTTGTGCCTCTATAACGGCAGACGTATGCCTCTCTAGAGGCATAGCTTTCCCGAAAGGCGACACTATCCGCCGCCTAGTGCGGAGACAGGAAGAGGGGACAGGTTCAAACTGGGCGACCTTTCGTCTGCGATTCACTTCGCGAAGAATGCAGTGAAGCTGAGAACGAACCGGAGCGTAGGGCTCGAAGGGGAGAGATCGAAATTCTTGTTCTAGCCATTCCCTTCTTCGGTGAATGGCCATGTCAGTAAAAAATGCCTTCAACTCCAGATACTGTTTCTGCTCGATTCGAACGTGAGGATGTCCGTTTCGGTAGCTCACCGCATAGCCAAATAACTTGATCGGAATTTCTCTAGCGTCTTGCACCTGGCCAGCCTCGTGGAGGAAGAACTCGTGCTTTCCGGGAGTGGCAAGAAGAAGGAAGTGATCATCGTATCGGAGATATTGGATGTTCGCGAACCCTAGCGCCTTTCGTCTGGAGCGCGTGGCCTTACTTGCGACGATGCCGTACTTCGCGATCAACTTCTCGTCGAGCCGTTGCGGATCTTTCCCCTCGGGCACGCGACCCAAAACGTAGAAATAATACCCGCGCGCGATGTATCCCACAGCCAGCTGCTGGATGAATCCCGCGATGCTCATCGCCTTACAACGGTACTGCATCCTTTCGAACTTCCCAAAAAGGCGAGGGATTGTTTGTTTACAGGCCAATCCCTCTCAAAGCCCAAATCCTTGGCGATGGTCTTTGAACACATGGCATATTGCCACGGCCCAAAGACCAAAAGCAAAACCTCAGCCCGTGCGCTTCATGGAGCACGTGCTTCGGTTCAAAAGACGGTGCCTCGCAAGCATTGCGGCGATGCACCACAGCGGCCTGCTTTGGCCGTTGGCCACTGCACGCCGCCGAAATGCGCCTGCGGCGCGCTAGTTTCTTCTTTAGAGGTTCTTCAAAGTATGGAGGTTTCGCTGCTTGCGAAACCTCACTTACTTTGTCCTTTCCGATACACGTTCTCCTTTCTCTTTTTACGCATCGAGCGAATCCGCTCGTCGCCACTTGAGAAGCTCTCGCCAAAGAGCTTCTCAAATGAC
>JBDTSJ010000001.1:0-10853 GCA_039931205.1 Acidobacteriota bacterium | reverse complement strand
CAATAGGACTTTTCTAAATGGCACTAATAGGACATTCTCATGTGGCAGCGACAAGTCGCTTCGACCGGGTTGCGCTCACTGTGCAGAAGGAGTAATCTTTCGGCGATGCTCCACCTATGGAATGCTCACACTAGAGCCTTGTAGTTCACTAACGTCCTGTGGAATATCGATTCCAATAATGGCCCGCGTCTGCCCTAAACGTGAGCGGCTTCCTTCTTACGACTCTATCCGAAGCGCCCCGGCCACAACCTCGCTCTGCTGTTCGGCTCTTTCTCGCCGGGCCGCTTCCGATAGAGATCTAACGTCATTCGGGAACAATCCACTGTTCGAGGTAGACTTAGCTAGATCCCCCACATGCCCCTCTCGAAAGGTGACCGCCTCGGCCCGTACGAAATCCTTGCTCCAGTGGGCAAGGGCGGCATGGGAGAGGTGTATCGTGCGCATGACCCGCGGCTGCGGCGGGAAGTCGGGATCAAGATATCGGCCGAGCGGTTCAATGAGCGTTTTGAGCGCGAAGCTCGCGCGGTTGCGGCGCTGAACCATCCCAACATTTGCCAGATTTTCGACGTAGGGCCGAATTACCTGGTGATGGAATTTATTGAAGGGCCGACGCTCGCTCAGCGGATCAAGGAAGGTCCGATCCCGTTAGAGGAAGCTCTGCCCATCGCCCTGCAAATCGCCGCCGCTCTGGAGGCCGCGCATGAGAAGACCATCACGCATCGCGACCTGAAGCCCGCCAACGTGAAGATTAAGCCGGATGGCGTGGTCAAGGTGCTGGATTTCGGCTTGGCGAAATTTGGAGGTACCAATGCGGGCCCGCTCACGGAAGACTCGCCCACGTTGTCGATGGCCGCGACCAGGGAAGGCATGATTCTGGGCACTCCTGGCTACATGGCTCCGGAGCAGGTCAAGGGCAAGGAGGTGGACCGGCGCGCCGATGTGTGGGCGTTCGGAGTGGTGCTGTATGAGATGGTGACGGGCCAGAAGCTCTTCAAGGGCGACGATTCCGTGGATATCCTGGCGGCCTCCGTGCACGGACATCCGGACTTGAGCGGCGTCCCGGTTAGGGTGCGCAAGCTAATCGCCCGATGCCTGGAAAAAGATCCGAAGAAGCGCCTGCGTGACATGCACAGCGTCACGCTGCTGCTCGAAGACGGTGATGCAACTGAGCCGATCACGGCAACAACCAAGCAAGCGATCTCAGGCACCGCGACGCTTGCACCCACCACCGCGTTGCCAGGCTGGGCCTGGGCAGTCATGGGCACGCTCGCGATCGTGGCGTTACTGTCAGCCGCTTATGCGCTACGCACATACTCGACCTCCTCCACCTCACCGCGACTGACAGCCAGTCTCACCATGGACGTTTCCCCCGCTGACATGCTTGGCCCGGCATATTCCTTCAATCGGCCCAGCCGCACTGCGTTCGCTATTTCTCCAGATGGCGCGACGATCGTGTTTGCCGGCCTGTTCAAACCGCCCAACCAACGGGCGATGCTATACCGCCGTCCCCTGTCCGGGCCGCAAGCCATCGCCATCCCCGGAACGGAATCCGCCGAGTTTCCCTTCTTCTCGCCGGATGGCCAGTGGGTCGGGTTTGCCGCTGGAGGCAAATTGAAAAAGGTCGCCCTTAGCGGAGGCCCTCCCATCGACCTCTGCGTTCTCACCGGACTTATCGATGGCGCCAGTTGGGGCTCCACAGGTGTCATCGCCTTTAGCGTCCTTCAACGTTTGCGGACCGTTTTAGATTCCGGCGGTAATTCCGAAGCTCCGATCGAAGACGACCCCAAGACCGACCTCTATTCTCCATTCATGCTGCCAGACGGCCACACGGTCCTGGTTACGGAGGTTGCCCCGGGAAAATGGGAAGAAGCCCACGTCGACGCGATCAACGTTACAACCAAACAGCGCAAGACTGTGATCGCCAACGCGGCTGACCCCCGCTATTCGCCGACTGGACATCTAGTCTTCATGCGCGATGCCGTCCTATTGGCCGTGCCGTTCGACGCGGACCGCGTGGAAGTTACCGGAGCCCCGGTTCCTCTCCTCGCTGGCATCATGCAATCCACCAACGCACCCCACACCGCTCATGAGACCGGCATGGGGCAGTTCTCTCTGTCCGCGTCCGGCACGCTGGTCTATGCTTCCGGTGGACGATTTCCCACGGTTGCGACCACACTAGTGCGCGTGGACCGCAAGGGAGCCGAAACCAAACTAGCTGAAATCAAGGGTTATCTGGTCGGGCTTCGCGTCCCTTCCGACGGCTCTCGTATGCTCGCTTTTAAGACACAAGACGGCAGCCTATCGGTCAACCTTTGGATGTACGAACTTCCTTCCGGCACTCCGACACGGCTTACTTCCACCGGCACCGTCGATTGGCCTCTATTTTCGCCCGATGGTAAGAGCATCTTATTTCGCGATGGTGGGAGCAACCCAGGGATCTACTCATTGGCGCTAGACGGCAGCAACGCGCCGCAGCGCGTGATCGAAGAGAAACCCGGCCAACGACTGAGTGCCGCGTCGTGGTCCCCGGATGCGAAATGGCTGGCATACCTCGAAGTCGTCGGAAACGTGTCTCACATTTTTGTTCGTCCTGTGCAGGACTCCAAGCCGCATTTGGGCGAGGCGCGCCAGTTTTCACCGTCCACGTTTGGTCAAACGCACGCGCAGTTTTCGCCGGATGGCCACTGGATCGCATACGCTTCGGGTGAATCCGGGAACAATGAAGTTTATGTGCAGGCGTTCCCCGGTCCCGGCGAAAAGCACCGTATTTCCAGGCAGGGCGGCGTGAGCCCGACGTGGTCCCCTAATGGCCGGGAATTGTACTTTCTGGGATTGACGGTGACCCAGTCACCCTCGATTTCTACACGCGCGATGATGGCCGTGGATCTCTCGACCGCGGGCAGCTTCAAAGCAAGCGAACCACGTAAGTTGTTTGAAGGGCCTTACTCAACCACGATTCCGCTCCGCAGTTATGATGTGACTCCCAATGGCCAGTTCATTATGATGCGTGAGCAGGAGGCACCTGACGAGCGAGTCACGAAGCTGAACGTCGTGCTGGGCTGGGCCGAGGAACTGAAACGCCGCGTTCCTACCCGCTAGAAGTCTCGACCCGTTCAGTAGTGTCATCCGATCTCCCATCGAGTAGACTTAGCTAGATCCCCCACATGCCCCTCTCGAAAGGTGACCGCCTCGGCCCGTACGAAATCCTTGCTCCAGTGGGCAAGGGCGGCATGGGAGAGGTGTATCGTGCGCATGACCCGCGGCTGCGGCGGGAAGTCGGGATCAAGATATCGGCCGAGCGGTTCAATGAGCGTTTTGAGCGCGAAGCTCGCGCGGTTGCGGCGCTGAACCATCCCAACATTTGCCAGATTTTCGACGTAGGGCCGAATTACCTGGTGATGGAATTTATTGAAGGGCCGACGCTCGCTCAGCGGATCAAGGAAGGTCCGATCCCGTTAGAGGAAGCTCTGCCCATCGCCCTGCAAATCGCCGCCGCTCTGGAGGCCGCGCATGAGAAGACCATCACGCATCGCGACCTGAAGCCCGCCAACGTGAAGATTAAGCCGGATGGCGTGGTCAAGGTGCTGGATTTCGGCTTGGCGAAATTTGGAGGTACCAATGCGGGCCCGCTCACGGAAGACTCGCCCACGTTGTCGATGGCCGCGACCAGGGAAGGCATGATTCTGGGCACTCCTGGCTACATGGCTCCGGAGCAGGTCAAGGGCAAGGAGGTGGACCGGCGCGCCGATGTGTGGGCGTTCGGAGTGGTGCTGTATGAGATGGTGACGGGCCAGAAGCTCTTCAAGGGCGACGATTCCGTGGATATCCTGGCGGCCTCCGTGCACGGACATCCGGACTTGAGCGGCGTCCCGGTTAGGGTGCGCAAGCTAATCGCCCGATGCCTGGAAAAAGATCCGAAGAAGCGCCTGCGTGACATGCACAGCGTCACGCTGCTGCTCGAAGACGGTGATGCAACTGAGCCGATCACGGCAACAACCAAGCAAGCGATCTCAGGCACCGCGACGCTTGCACCCACCACCGCGTTGCCAGGCTGGGCCTGGGCAGTCATGGGCACGCTCGCGATCGTGGCGTTACTGTCAGCCGCTTATGCGCTACGCACATACTCGACCTCCTCCACCTCACCGCGACTGACAGCCAGTCTCACCATGGACGTTTCCCCCGCTGACATGCTTGGCCCCGTGACTTCTTTCAACCGGCCCAGCCGAACCGCGTTCGCGATTTCTCCGGATGGAGCAACCATCGTGTTTAGCGGCCAGATCAGCCCGCCTAACCGAAGCTTGATGCTATACCGCCGTCCCCTCACCGAGCCCCAAACCGTCGCGATGCCCGGAACTGAAGGCGCCCAGTACCCCTTCTTTTCCCCGGATGGCCAATGGGTCGGATTCGCTTCTGGAGGCACATTGAAAAAGGTCGCCCTCAGCGGAGGCCCTCCCATCGACATCTGCGTTCTCACGGGCGGTATGGATGGCGCCAGTTGGGGATCGGCGGGTGTCATCGCGTTCGCCAGCCGGGGGTTGTGGACGGTCTCCGATTCCGGCGGCAAAGCGGAGGCACCGATCAAAGACGACCCTAAGACCGAACTCTTTTCGCCGATCCTGTTGCCGGACGGCCACACCGTTCTGGTGACGGAGGTTGCCTCATTCAAGTGGGAAGAAGCCCATGTCGACGCGATCGACCTGACCACCAAACAACGCAAGACGTTAATCCCCAACGCGGCGGACGCGCGCTATTCTTCCACCGGACATCTTGTCTTCATGCGCGATGCCGCATTATTGGCCGTGCCGTTTGACGCGGACCGCGTAGAGGTCACCGGCGCCCCGGTTCCCCTGCTCGCCGGCGTGATGCAGTCCACCAATGCGGCCAACATGGGCATAGACACCGGCATGGGGCAGTTCGCTCTGTCCTCATCCGGCACGCTGGTGTATGCTTCCGGCGGACTATATCCAACTCCCGAACGCACCTTGGTGCGCGTGGATCGTAAGGGCGCCGAAACCAAGGTGGCGGAAATTAAAGGTGCGCTAGTCGGGCTTCGCGTCTCCACCGATGGCTCTCGTGTTGTGGGTTTTAGGACCCAAGACGGCCGCGGCATAGGCGACATTTGGATGTACCAGCTTCCTTCTGGCATTCCGACGCGGCTCACTTCCTCAGGCGAGGCCAGTTGGCCACTATTCTCGCTCGATGGCAAGAGCATCTTATTTCACGAGGGTGGGAGCAGCCCAGGGATCTACTCATTGACGCTGGACGGCAGCAACGCGCCGCAGCGCGTGCTCGAAGACAAACCTGGCTCTAGCCTGAGCGCCGGGTCGTGGTCCCAGGATGGGAAATGGCTGGCATACGTCGAAGTCGTCGGCAACGTGACTCAGATTTTGGTTCGTCCCGTGCAAGACTCCAAACCGAATTTCGGCGAGGCGCGCCAGTTTTCACCGTCCACGTTCAATCAGTGGAGCGCGCAGTTTTCGCCGGATGGCCGCTGGATCGCATATTCATCGACTGAATCTGGAGCCGCTGAGGTCTACGTGCAGGCGTTCCCCGGTCCCGGAGAAAAACACCGTATTTCCCCGAAGGGGGGCTCGAACCCGGCGTGGTCGCGCAATAGCCGGGAACTGTTCTACTTGGTTTCTGGAAGTGCCGGCGTGAGCTCTATGATGATGGCCGTGGATCTCTCCACCGCCGGCGCGTTCAAGGCCGGCGATCCACGCGTGTTGTTCCAAGGGCCTTACCTCACTTCCAACCCACTCCGCAGTTATGACGTGACCCCCGATGGCCAGTTCATCATCACACACAGGCAGGAGCCTCCCGACGAGCGAGTCACCAAACTCAGCGTCGTGCTGGGCTGGGCCGATGAACTGAAACGCCGCGTTCCTACCCGCTAGAAGTCGTACCGCAGGCCCACCTGTAGCACGCGAGCGCCAACCGTGGACGAGATGCGGCCAAAGGAGGCCGGGGTCGCCAAGTTGAGGCCCGGCAGGTTGAAATTGGCGCGATTCAGGAGATTGTAGGTCTCAAGGGCGAAGCAAAACTAGACTACTGGCGATCGATCACAACACCACGCCCGAACAAGCCAAAGGTAAGGCAGGAGATCTGCTCTACCGCTGGGGCAATCCACCAACATACGGGCGCGTCGGCAGCCATGACCGCAGACCGCGTGCTTGCCGCCTCGAATCGGGGGCCATGGTCTCCGTCACCATCCGCCACTCACCTGAGCAGCGCCGTACCATCGCCGAATTCGCCAGCGGCAAGAGGTTCTCAGAACCTCTCAATATCGCGCCCGCCCCCGCGCTGTGCCCCACCAGAACCGGCGGGACTTTCAAGATAGCATCCGGCGCGCAGTGGAACGGATGGGGCCAGAACGCCCCCAACAATCGCTTTCAGTCCAACCCCGGCCTCATAACACAAAAAAGGGAAAACGAAAAACAGAAAGACAGGGAAAACAGAAAGACAGGGACAGACGGACCTTTCCCGGTTTTGCCTGATTTTTCAGAATGTCAAGCGGCCGACCAGTAAGCCGGTGCGCTCGCCGATAACCGCGCTCAGCGGCTGCGTGGCGATGACGCCGAAACCGGTGTTGTTGACCGTCACCGTCGCCCCGCCGTCGGCGATGGACGCCGTGGTCCTGCTGACTGCCGTGCTGTATCCGCTGCTGATGGGATTCGGATACTGCGTCCGGTTGAACACATTGTTGAACTCCGCGCGCACCAGCAGGTGGGCGCGCTCACCGAAACGGAAGATGCGGCCGACGCTCATGCTCTCTTGCGGACGCCGCCGGTAGCGGTAATCGTTATAGTAGGCGGCCGAGGGCGAGAACGTTCCCGCCACGGGATCCTTCCACGCCGCGGGATTCAGCACCTGGACCTGGCCAGGATCGAAGCAATGACAGTTCAGATCCTGGAGGAATAAAGGCACGCCGGGAACACGCTCCGCGCGCGTGCCGCGCAGCAGCGCACTACCCAGATTACTGGTGGCCTGCGCTGTGAGAGGAATGAGGATCGGCTGACCGCTGCCGTAACCGAACGCGCCGGTTACGGTCCAGTCCGCCGCCAACTGGTTTAGCCACCGGTTGACGCCCCACTTGGGCAGCGTGTAACCGACGGCCAGAACGTGCCAGTTGGGCCGTGAGAACGAGGAAAATTGCTTGTTGGTGTCGCGGTTGAAGACATCGTTCACCACTCCGCCGCCGCCGTCATTCTCGGCGCCCAACTGAAGCTCCTTCGAGTAGGAGTAACTATAGTTGGCCTCGAGCCCGTGGGAAAAACGCTTGGTGACCTTCAGTTGGAGCGCATCGTACCAGGTCTTGCCCACAGGGCCCTGGCCGCCGAGCGTGGACAGGAACTGCGGATAATTGGTGAGCGAACGCGCGACGCTGAAGCCGGTCGGGTAGCCGGTGAACGGTAACTGATTACGGAATCGCTGCGCCGCCGCCTGACCTACCTGGGCCGCCAGGATCGCACGGTCGGCCGCGTTGGTGATGTCCAGGCCGAATTGCTGTTGGAGAGCGCCGGGGGAAAGGTGGTTGTAGGGCGAGAGCGTCCCCGTGCGCCACCACACTCCGCGAGTACCGATGTAGGTGGCCTCCACCAGCAGACCGCCTGTGATTTCGCGCTGCACGCCGGCGCTCCACTGGAGCTGGCGCGCGGGACGGCCGGAGTTCTGGTCGAATACCGTCGGCGCGCCGGCAAAGGAAGCGTCGGGGAAGAGGTTCGCACGCAAGTCCGGCCAGATGGGATTCAACGGGATGCCCTGGCTCAGGATCATGGCCGGATCGCCTGCGGCCGGCGCGCCGGCGATCTGGTTCGCGCCTGGCGATGGCAGTACACCGTTCAGCACGGTGGTGTAGGTGACGCCAAAGCCCCCGCGAAGTACAGTCTTGCCGTTCCACTGGTAAGCCAGGCCGGCCCTGGGACCCCAGGCATGGGGATAGTTCCGGGCGAAGGTGCAGTTGCAGGTCGCTTCAAAAATCGTAGCTCCCGGATGCCCGCCCGCGGTCGCATTCGCCACGCTGCCGGAGAATGCCGGCGTGCGGCCGTACTGTTCCTTCGCGTAGTTGGCGTAGTCGTAGCGCAGTCCGTAATCGAGGGTCAGCTTGTGCGTGACCTTCCAGGTGTCTTGCGCGAACAGGCCTAGATACTTGCGGCCCTGGCGGGTGGCGGGTAAGGCGGAGAGCTGCACCTGGTTGACTCGCCCCAGCAGCAGGCGGGCAAACGGGAAACCCACCGCGCCGCCGTTAATCGTGACGCCGGCATCGAAGAACCAGGGGTTACCAGTCTCCGAGGGGCTGAATTGAAACCGCCCGGCGGCATTCGGAGAAGAGTAGGAGATGATGCCTTCCGTGCGAAACTCGCTACCGAATTTGTAAGTGTGGTTGCCCTTCACCCAAGCCAGGCTGGCGTTGTAGGTGGGTTTTTGCTCGACATAACGCTGCGTGTTCGAGGCACCCATACTATCCATGCCGCCGCTGCTGTTGGCGCCGATCATGCCCGTGAAAAACGGGAAGCGCGAAGCCTTGGCCCCGGCGATTCCCAGCACCCCCGCCACATCGAAGCGGGTGGTGGGCGGAGCGATCTTGAAGTCGTTGTTCAGAAAGCCGGCGCCCAAATGCAGCAGCATCGCCGGCGTCAAGGTGTAGTCGTAGTTGAGGCGCAGCGTATACGATTTGATGAACACTCCGGCGGTGGCGGTAATGGGCGCCGGAAAGCCTTCCGAATTGCATGTGGGGAAGCAGAACGCGCGGGCGGACTCCGTGGTCGACCAATAAAAGGCGAGCTTCTGCCGCGCGCCCAGGGAATGATCCAGCTTCAGGCTAGGGATCTTGGTATTGAGGTTCGCGGGATAGGGATTGTTGTAGTTGTTGACCAAGGAGCCGGTGGTGGGCTTGGGAATCAAGGCCAGCAGCTTCACTGCGGAAGGATCGAAACGGGCTGCGGGGATCGCGTTGGAGGGGAAGGGATTGCGCAAACGCCGTCCCAGCGGATCCGGAAATTCGCTAGCCGGATCGTAGATCTCGCCGTCCCGGGCGGGTCTTCCCAAGGAATCGGCCGGCGATCCCTGAATCGGCCGGCCGGTTAACGCCGTGGCGAAGTTGCCGGCGCGGTAAGCCTCGGTCGGAACCGTGGGAGTAATGGTCGAGACCACGCCCCTTTCGTCGAATACTTCGTAACCCCAGAAGAAAAATGTCCGGTCGCGCCCGTTGTATACCTTCGGAATCCACACCGGCCCGCCCAGGGTGCCGCCGTAGTCGTTGCGGCGCAGCTTGGGCTTCTCCTTCTTGAACGACTGGGCGGCGCTGTAAAACTCATTGGAATTGTAATTGTAGAGCGACCCGTGCCACTTGTTGGTGCCCGATTTGGTGGTGTAGTTGATCACGCCGCCGCCGGCTTGCCCGAACTCAGCCGCGTAAGTGGCGGTCTGGATGGTCACCTCCTGGAGCGCTTCCACGCTGGGCTGGGTTTGGGCCTGCGCGGCGGTTGCGATTCCACCGGTGGAATCCTGGCCATCCAGGCGGACACTTTGGGTATTGCTGGGAGCGCCGTTGACGCGGAAATTTAGGTTGGGCTCGCCGTACACGCCGGGCGCCAAGCCACCCAGTGCCGCCATCGGATTTCGTATGCCGAGATTACTCGCGAATCCGGCTCCGATGGGCAAAACCGGAAGACTGATGAGACGGGCGGCCGAGATGTTGTAGTTCACAGCGCCGCCTTCGGTCTGGAGCTGGGACACAAGGGCGTTGACGGTGATCGATTCCGCGGCCGTGCCAAGTTCCAGGGCGATATCCTGCCGAATGGTCTGCAACGCGGCCAGAGTCAGGTGTTGCACGACGAGGATTCTGAATCCAGGAACCGCGAGAGTCATTTTGTAAACGCCGCCGGGCAACTGGCCAAAGGTATAGTTGCCTGTGTCGCTGGCGGCGGCCGAATACAGTGCTCCCGTTTCGGTATTGACCAACTCGATGGGAGCGTTGGCAACCACGGCACCGGTGGGATCGACAATCGTGCCCGTAATGACGCCGCGATCCGTCTGAGCGAGGGCGGGAAATGCAAGCGCCAGAAGCGCGATCACACCCAGTGCTCTACGCAAGAACGACATAAGTCCCCTTTTGAAGCCATGACGAGTGTACATCATCCTCGAAGCTGAACCACAATCCAAGCGGGTATACGTGCGCGTAGGGGAACGGTCCCAGTCCCCCAACGCCGAAACCAACGCAGCAAGAGTCTACACGTGATCCGCAAGACCAGGGAATACAACGATCGGTTCCAGCAAACCCATCCTCTGAATGCGGCCGCCAGTTCGTCAATTTCTTTGCCTACGTCGAGAACGCGAACCTGACCGGGGTTTTAACCACTCGCGGAGTGGCTCGGATGTCCGAGCGGGCTTAGTACTTAGAAGCGTCGATTATGGGCCACCGCTAACGACACGGGATCATCCAAGCTTTCGCGCTGAGTGACTCCTAATCCTTGTTCTATAGCCAATCATCATTGGAAGCCAATCATCATTAGATTCCGGCTGGTCCCAGACAGGTAAATTGGGCGGCAAACTCATGTCTTGAAGATACTTGTCAAGGACACGGACGCTCACCTAGACGAGCGGCTCGGGAGCAGTCCAACCCACGAAGGACGTTTCGGATGAATTCATCCTCGCGCGGGAGCCGCATTGTGGATGTATTGTCGGCCATCCGTCCACGATCTGGACTGCGGTTCCTCCGGAGGACGGCTCCATCGATAAGTGACGGTTTATTTGATGCGGTTGTTCTGTAAACTTGTCAGCTAGTCATGTCTCTCTTCGAAGGTTTCGTAAACCCGCTGATTTTACCGCGGCCCATAGTGCGGCAGGGCGTGACC